>CAYTHI010000001.1:0-102494 GCA_964437555.1 Candidatus Woesearchaeota archaeon
TGAAAGCCAAGGATTTCTTGCGGAAGGATTAAAAAATAATGTCTCATCTATTAAAAGAGCTTTTGTCGGAGACAATCAGATATTCGCAGTATTGCGCCGCAATGATGATTCTGAATTATTAGCATATATCGGTGACTTTCCCAAAGAATATTTCGGAAGGATTCAAGACCAGTATCCGTTTTATTCTTAATCATTCTGTTTGAAACAACAAATTCTTATAAAGCAAAGTAAATTTGAGGAAATATGCGTGAAGGTAATATAGGATATGATCCAGATGAATATGCTAAAAGCAAGAATCTTCCTTTTAGAAAGCACGTTGAGCAGCATACTCTCTTCACTCTTATAGGTAATCCGATAGAAACGAGAATATTGGATGCAGGATGCGGTGAAGGCATTTATGCAAGAAGATTAATTGATTTAGGAGCAAAGCATGTTATATGAGTTGATGGTGATGAAAACTTCATTCAGCTTGCACGAACTAAAAGTTCAGAATTTGAAGGAAGGATAGATTATAATTATGCATTAATCCAGAACTTTCCGGGAACTGGAGACAGAGATTTAGTAGTTGGTTCATACATTATGAGTTATCCTCGAACATTTGATGAAGCAGTCAGCTATTGCGAAGCAATGAGCTCTCACCTAAAAGAAGGCGGAAGATTTGTAGGATTCGGCAACAATCCATTTGATAATGTTCCGGGAATGAGAGATTTATCTTTGTATGGCCTAAAAAAAGAAACACAAGGCGATGCCGAAGGAAGCAGAGTCCTTTACTTCCTTCCCGGAATGACAGACCCAATAGTTAACATTTTACTAAAACCAGAAACTTATCAGAGGGCATTTGCAAGAGCAGGATTCAAAAAGTTCAGGTGGGTACAAGTCCAACTCTCCCCATCAAAAGAAATTCCTGATTGGGCTCCTTTCTTTAATCCAAATCCTCCTTTCATAGCCATAGAAGCTGTTAAAGAATAGAAACGACTTAGTAGCGTCAACACAAAAAAGCACAAAGTATTTATAAGCAAAATCATATAAGATTAGATAATTTCCCAACGAATTCTGGAGGATTAATAGAAGATGTTTTTCTTGAGATGAAAGTTTTGCCTGGTAATTGCTGAATCTATATTATATTAAAATCTTCTAAAGAATTAAACTCGCTTAGCAGTTTTTGCTCCGCAAAAACCAGCACATCAAAGTTTATATAATTTTTCATCTCTTCTCCCATACCGAAAGATTTAAATTATAGTACATTGTATACAATACATAGAGGAACAGGTCCTGACGAATCCCGTGCTCCGAGAGGATGATGCGGTTAGTAGGATTGACGGACCTACTTACTCTATTCATTTTGCCTCGTCCTTTTTAGGTTTAGTAATGTATCTATTATTAAACTCATTGTAATATTCTACAGAATTTTTCTTTAATTGGCCTTCCTTAACAATTTTAAACCTTTTTCCATCAATTATAGAAGCAAGTTTCATAAAACCATTATATTGCCTATCATCTACAGAAATAAAAATTTTTGTTGAATTGGAATTCTTTATACAAAAGTCAAATATCTCAGAACAAATTTCTATATTGTGTCTCAATTCGGTTATTCTATGTTTATAAAGAAACTCAAGTATTCTATTTTTCTCAAATATTTTCTTAATAGAGTTCAAGTATTCGGTTTTATGCCTTAAACCCTTGTAATGAGCCAGTTTAGTAATCTTAGATAACAAATCTTTTATTTTTTCTTTGTCTATTATGATATATCCGATTAAATTTTCAGAATAATCCATGAAGATATAGTAGTCAAATTCATCTTTATACATTTATTTTTCTCCTTTAATTTGCAGATATTCATTGAACTCTGGAAAAACGCCCGCTGCGGGAATCGGACCCGCGTCTCCGCCGCGACAGGGCAGTGTACTAACCACTATACTAAGCGAGCACGAATCAGATAGAAAAATTCTCTTTTTAAAACTTATCTTTTATTCTTAATTCACCTGATTTAAGTTTGCTTAATATCTCTTCGTCTCTTTCAGGAGAAGAGCTGATTGCAAAACAATGTCCGGCAGACTTAACTCCATTGATAAAGACCTTTTCATCGCGAGGTATATTAAGCGGATTACCCAAGGGAAAAAGTACATGATATCTGAATCCAGTTAATAACGCACTTGTTAATTGATCCAATAAAACAATTCCATCCCCCAGATTATGAGAAAGAGAATCTCTAAGAGATTCATATAAATTCATCATAGCATGGGAGGCCTCTCTAAAACGCCTGTCTCTTTTAGGAGAATAATCTAAAGTAGCTAATAACATTGCGTGACTATTCTGCCTGCCAGAAGATGCTCTCATTTCTCCTCCCATTTCAATGGGATTACCATCAACAGAAACAATTTTTTGAAAAGGGCAAACTCCCCCCCCAGAAATAACACCTCCTTCATATCCTGCTTCTTTAAATGCTTCCATCGCCCGCCCAAACGAATAATCAGACGACCTGTCTTCTACCTTTGGCTCCAAAACCACTTGAGTCATTAAGACAAATGAAAAAATCAATATTTAAGCATTTGTTCACAGAGAAATACATCTTATACATAAATATAGAAACTTTTAAATAGTAACGGAAATATGATTTTTCATGAGTAAAAGGCTATATTTTATCTTTTCAGCGCTGTTTTTAGCAATAGTTTTAGCCGCATCTTTCTCTACCGCTTATTACTATGGCAATAATTATGGCTATGGCAATAGTTACACTTACACAAAAAGCGTAAGTTCTTCCCCTTATGGCTCTACAACAAATATCGTAAGGCAATCCCCGGGATATTCTTATGAATATCGTTCAACAAAAAACTATGGCTATTCTGCATATCCAAATAGCTTATCAGGATACTGGAATTCAGGGCCTTATCCAAACTGGAACTACTATCAATATCCTGCTTATTCAGACACTTATGTAAGAAAAACTTACAATACAGGATACTATGATTACTACTACAAGCCAAGATACGATTATAACCGTAATTCTTACGTGTATTCTTACGCTGGCAATTACGGATACTGGTAATTTATAAAACCAAAAAACTTAATAACCTAATCTGAAAGTAAGTGGTGAGGTGAAAAATGTCTGAATTAGAATTTGATTCTAAAGGGAGAATATTGGCTCCGAGACATAAAAGCGGTCTAAAGCTGGAAACAATTTTTGATAATTCATTCTGGAATTTATACGAAAATGGAAATTTATTACCTCCATTGAAATTCTCAAATGATAAGACTCAGGAAGATATAGTAAAAGAAACCCTTGATGCAATAGAAAAAGGAAGCAGGATGATAATAATTAAAGGGGGCTGCGGCACAGGAAAATCAGCAATAGCGCTTAATATAGCGAGAAAATTCGGGAGGACTTCTATAGTTGTGCCAATAAAATCCCTGCAAAAGCAATACGAAAAAGATTATACATATCAAAAATACCTTACAAAACCAAACGGAGAAAAACTAAGGATTACAGTAATAACAGGAAGGGAAAATCATGAATCATTGATAATTCCTGACTCGAATTGCGCAGATATAATGCTTCCTGACATAATAAAAATAAATGAAAAGAATTATCCAAAAATCTTAGAATATTATAAGAAAAACCCATTCACTCCTGATGCAAGGCCTGATTTAAAAGATTTAAAAAGAATTTCAATTGCTCCGGCAAATCCTTATTGGAGCCCGATACTGCCTGCAAAAATAGAAGTTTATCTTCCGGACGCAAAAAAGAAAACATACAAAGGATTGAACGGAAAGGAATTTATTTTTTACCATAGAAAAAAAGGATGCTCGTATTATGACCAATACCAATCTTATATAGATTCTGATGTAATTGTATTTAATGCAGCAAAATACAAAATAGAAACAGCTTTGGACAGAAAACCGGAAACAGACATAGAGATAATTGATGAGGCAGATGAATTCTTAGACAGCCTGTCAAATAAAACCTCTATTAATCTTACACGCTTGTCTTCATCGCTAAGCACTATATTGCCAGAAAATTCTGAAACTAAAGAGGCAATAGATGAAATGATAAGATTTATTGGTCTGGAAGAAACAAACAAAAGAGCTTTGGGAATAGATGAAAATGAGATTTATGAACTTAAAAAAACAAAGATTTATGATATAATAAGATTATTTCTTGAAAATCCTGAAATAGAAGATGAAATAATCTCTGATGAGTCTAATTACACGCTAAAAGCCATAGAAGCCGCGGAAACTTTCAAAGATTTCTTATCAGAAACTTACCTCACATACAGGAAAGATGATAAAGAGCTCTATGCAAGCCTGGTAACAACAAATGTATCAAAGAGATTCAAAGAAATCGTAGATAAAAACAAAATAATAATACTGATGTCAGGCACTTTCCATTCTGAAAGAATACTGAAAGATGTCTTCGGAATAAAGGAATACAGAATAATAGAAGCAGAAACAAAAATGCCAGGAACAATTGAGATACTTATGACAGGAAAAGAATTTGACTGCAAATATTCAAATTTTTATACAAAAAAATATACAAGAAAAGATTACCTGCTCTCATTATCAGAATGCATTAAAAAAGCCAAGCTTCCTGCCTTGATACATATTAATTCATTTGACGACCTTCCAAATGACAAAGAAAAAGAAGAACTAGACCTTGGTAATCTAATGGCAAAAAGACAGCTTATAGAAACTCAGGAGAAAGATACAGAAAACCGGTCAGTGAATAATTTTAAGTCCGGAATAATAAAAACGCTCTTTACAACAAAATGCTCAAGGGGAGCTGATTTTCCAGGAGAAATGTGCAATTCAATAATATTCACTAAATATCCTAATCCGAATGTAAACGATACCTTCTGGAAAATACTTGAGAAAACGCATTCCAAGTATTTCTGGGAAATTTACAGGGATAAAGCACAGAGAGAGTTTATACAAAAGATTTACAGGGCACTGAGGTTCAAGGAAGATCACGTTTACATTTTATCCCCTGATTCAAGAGTGATAGAAAATGTAAAAATTATTCAAAGAAAGCTTTCTTCTTCGTAAGAAAAAAATATCTTTCACAGAGCAATATTTGCAGGAATAATTGTTAGTATAGGGATGTCATTAATAATCTTTTTATAGTAAATATTAGATAAAAAAGGCTATTCAATATATTATTATGGATAACTCTTCTCTTAGTAATTCAGGATAGAAAAAGAAAACCTTTAAATACAAAAACCTGCTGATGTATCTGTTAAAAAGAGTTAAAATGGCAAGAAGATTTTCAACAAGAAGTTCAGGGAATTCAGGAAAGTTAAAGCCCTATGCTTTTTCTAATGCTTTGGGAATTGTAAGCGCGATAGCAATAGTTCTGGTTTACATCATGTCTTTAACAACTTCCTATAATGGGCAGATAATTGTAGACCAATATCCGCTTTCAGGTTCTTTAGGCATAAATTCAACAAGCTTCCTGATGATTATCACATTGATAGAAGCTTACGTATTAAGCTATATAGCTGGCTGGATATTTGTGATGATTTACAACAAGACGAGTAAAAATTAAAATGGCAAAAAGACAAAGCAGATCAGAGAGAAAAGAAGACAGCATTTATGCCATGCATGCAATCCTCTCCTTTATTCTATGGCTTACTGCAATTATAGTTTCTTTAACCGTAGGATTCAGCATGACTCACGGAGGAGCGCTTTACAGCTCTGTTCCATATGTCCCGGCTCAATTAACAGCAGTGGCAGGATGGGTTGTGATAGTTCTAACTATACTAAGTGCTATACTTGCAATAATAGAAACTCTTGCCAGAAAATAACATGTCAAGAACATACTAAAGTGTATGGCGTGTTTTGATTTTTGCTTCATCACGAACTAAAGCAGGGAGTTTACGCAAAAAATGAATCCTGGCATATTAAACCAAAAATTAAATGAATAATTATTAGGTATAATCTGGCTTAGCTATCTCTTCAGCTTAGTGCATATAAAAGTTAATAGTAACTATACTAATAATTTATACTATAATTTTAGAACACAATTCTATAAGCTATGATAATAAATATCTAAGATAAGCAAGATAATTCAATACAATAGCAAAACTAATCCACAATAAATAAGGAATTAAAAGCCAGAAAGACCTCCTGCTGATATTCCATACAACAGCCATTACAATAATGATGCTAAGCCATATCAAAACAGCCTCATAAAGCGCCCATAAAACCTGCTTTGAGGCAAAGAAAACATAAGTCCATAAAGCATTCAGAATAAGATTGACAGAAAATGCAATAACAATCTGATATTTTTGAACAGCATTCTTTGAATCAATCAATGCAAAATATAGAGAGAATGCAATAAGTAAAAATAAAATATTCCAAACTACCCCGAAAACCCAATTAGGCGGAGAAATATCAGGCCTAACAGAATCATACCAGCCATTGCCTATGTTAGAAAAAACAAAAGACCCGCCAATTACTGCAATAAGAAAAACAGCAATTACGCATGCAAGAAAAATAATTATTCTTCTGCTTCTATCCCCTCTCTTTTGCATGAATGATAAAGAATATCTTAATTTATAAAACTAATCTCCAAGCTTTCCCTCAAAGACAATATCTTTCAATGGCTTTCTTGAATTCGGCATCTCTGATTTCTGCATCCTTTCATGCAATACGCTTTTATCAGCCGGTTTTCCAATAGCAATCATATGCACTATTTCATACTCATCGCTTAAATCCAATTCCTTTCTTGCTTTTTCCAAGTCATATCCAGCCATACCATGAACTACTAATCCCATCAATAAGCCTTGCAAGGCAAGATTCTCCCATGCTGCTCCTGAATCAGACATAGCATTTCTGTTTGGCTTCCCATCCGAAAAATTCTTTTTAGCCAATAAAACTACAAGCGCAGATGCATTCTTACACCACATTTTATTAAAGTCAATTAAAAATCCGAAAAATTTATCCCAATATTTTGTATCTCTTTTTGCATAAACAAATCTCCACGGCTGCTCATTATTATTTGACGGCGCCCATTTTGCAGCTTCAAATAATGCCATTAATTCCTCATCATCTATCTCCTCGGCAGACATCGCTCGAGGACTCCATCTATCCAAGAACATTTTGTCAATAGGATATTCCGCCTTTCTTACTTTGCTTCCTTTTTCATATTGCATCTTATTTTAAGTTTAAACCGATTTTTATACCTTATGAAAGAATAAAAATATGCGAACATTTATATAGCAAATACTATTAGATACTATCATGGATACAGAGCAGTTTAATATAAGAATATCCAAAGAACTGATAAAAGACTTAGAGGTAATCTCGCGGATATTGAAGGTCAGCAAATCGGAATGGATAAAAGCCAGGCTTGCTGAAGAAGTAAACGAAGAGAAAAATAAGCTTCTGATGGAAGTAAGCACATTATACGCTAAAGGATTAATTGGAAAAAAAGAAGCCGAAGAAAAAGTTGGAAAAGAAATAGCCGAAGAAATGGAGCAAATCAAAAGAAAAGCCCAATTATCCATAAAAAAAGGGGCTGAATATGGAAGGAAATTCAAAAGATAGTTTTATCTTTGATACTTCTGCATTAATCAGCCTTGGTTCCATAAAATTGATTGAAGATGTTCTGAAAATCTCTAATATATTCATCTGTCAATCTGTAATCAGAGAATTAAATGATTTTGCCAGATTTGATGATAACTATGGAAAAGCTGGAAAGGAATGCCTGAAATATAAAAATAAGTTTGTTGTATTAATCCCAATTATCAAGGAAGAGATTGAGTTTATAGAAGGAACAGATAATGAAGTTTATAATCTTGCGAAGGAAAAAAATCTTCCCCTCATTACAGATGATATAAAATTGTCAAGACATTTAGAGGGAAAAATTAATATTTATTTTAGCACATTTTTTCTTTCTGCCCTTGTATCTTGCGAAAGATTAACTAAAGAAAACGCCTTAAACATGCTTGAGGATTTATGTAAAGAAAGAAATTGGCAAAATAATATTATTTATTCAATTTCTAAGCAGGAATTAGAAAAAATTGATAATCGGAGATGATAGTCAAATTAATCAGATATAGCTATTTTGCCCTCTCCAGTACCCTCACAATCCCATGATTCGCATTAACCTCAACTAAATCTCCATCGTGCAAAACTTTAGTGGCTATCTTTGTGCCGATAATACAAGGAATATTTAATTCCCGTGAGACAATAGCAGCGTGGCTTGTTACGCCTCCCTGCTCTGTGACAATTGCTGCTGCTTTCTTCATAGCTGAAACAATATCAGGGTCAGTAGCTATTGAAACTAAAATATCACCATGATGCATTTTTGCCATATCTCTAGGTCTTATCACAATCTTAACCCTACCTTTTGCCTTTCCCATACATACAACCTGCCCTTTCAATTCAGTTATTTCTTCATGCTTTACCTTTTCAGGCAATTTAGCTAATTCTTTAGCTTTGATTCCTGTATAAATAATATCCTTTTCTTTTTCAGCATAATAAACACAAAATTCAACTCTTTCTTTTATCTCTTCTTTCTCAAAAATTCCATCAATCAATGCTCTCTTAATTTCCTGCGGAAGCATAAATCTTACTTCATTCAATTCCAACCCAAGGCGCTTTCCAATTTCTATCTGAACAAATTCCATTTTATAGATAGCATATATCTGTGCAAATCTTCTGTATATTTTAGTAACCATAAAATCCCCAAAAGCATTAAATAAAATCTCCCACTTCTTCTCAAGCTTAAGTTTCTTGAGTAATTCTTCTCTTTTGCTAAGACCTTTATTTATCTCTTCCTTTAAATCCATGAGCATTCTCTCAATTTCAGCATGGGTTCCAATTAACTTTACAATTTCTTTAACATAATGCTCTAATGTGTGCGCCTTGCCAATCCACATATGATTTACATAGAAATATTTTTCATAATGATGATTAATTTCAGTTAGCAATTCCCTGCTTATTTGCTTAAGAATACTTGCTGCTTTTTGCTCAAGCATTTCCTCATATTCTTTTGCGTGTGTCTTATATCCAAACTGGGCAACATCTTTATCCCTGAAATTCCTATAAAGCTCTTCAAATAATTCTCTCTCTTTTACTTTGCTTTTGATTTTTAATGCCAGGTTTAAGAATTCTTCCTGCTCTACTTGTATTAAAGATTTCTTCGTCGGCTGTGTAAGAATTATAAAGTATTCATTGACTTTATCTTCCGGCAGGCCTTTTTCTCTTAAATGACTTTTCAAAGACTCTGTTAAATTATTATGGAACATGTCTGCAGACACCGGAGTCCATCACCATTGATAATATTCTGTATGTATCTTATCCTGTCTATCATAAATCTCCCACAAATCCTTATTTGACATTCTGTCCAATTCCTGCCTGGGAATATCTTCGGCATCTTTCTTTAGCTTATCGGACCATATTATAATCTGCCTGTTAATTTCATTGGCAAACTCCGGCTCATCAAGAAATTTTCTTACAATTGTCTCTGCAACTCCATATGAATCTTCTTTTCCATAGTAAAAGTTAAGATGATTCTTATTATAAATTCCTAATATTTTTTTATAAGCTCTGCCTATTGGCTCTTTGCTTCATTGACAAAGCATGAAAGCCATATTTGCGAAAAGTAAAATCCTATATCCGGAATGTCTTCAGCCAGCATCCATTCATCTCCATCATTCAAATACAAAGGAGTCGGCTGTTCTTCTCCGCCATCTTTAAACTTCTTCACAATAAAACTTAAAGCTTGGCTTTTATCATTTAAGCCATACTTCACTTTAATTAAATTAAGGACTTTGTGGTCTCTTCATCTATCTCCAATAATGCTTTTACCATTTTACTAAGTTAAACTTATTTTGCCTTATTTATTTATAAATTTTTCTATTAATTATTGTAACTACTACATAGATACCACAAATAGAAAGATTTAAATATCAGGAATATTAAGGGTTTTTATGAATACACAAAGAAATGTTCTTGTAATAACAAGACATGGTAGAAAGAAGAAACAGCTTCCGCATGAGAATCCGGATGATGCTTCACTTGAAGAGGAAAGCATAATAAGGCTGTATCATCAGGGAAAAGCTCTAAGTCCGCTTATAGTAGCAGAGAGAATTCAGCCTGCAGATATTTTTATTGACCACTCACCAAAAATACGTACTAAATTAACAGGCTTGGCTCGTGTTGCCGGTGCTTATCAAATGCAGCCTGTTCCTGATTCGCAAGAAGCTCTTGAGGCTCTTCCTTTTGACGGAATAGAAACGCAAGCAAGAGGCAAACTTGATTTTGCAGACCTTGTATTAAATGAATCAGCTTTGAAAGCTCAAGGCGATGAAATGTATATGACTCGTTGGATGGCACAGCCCGATTCTGACGTTTATGACGGAATGGCTGTAACTCCATTTAATCAATTTGCAAGTTCAAGAAAAATATACTTAGCTAATACAATTGCAAGATTAGTAAGAGGAGAAAAAAGATTAGGAGTGCTTTCAACTCATGGCGGAGTAGCAGAAGCATTGATAACATCCATTGTAAACTCAAGCCGCTCAAAACCTGTTCAAGGAGCTGATGACATAGGAGGTCCTGTCGGACAGGAAGGCTATGCAGTAATGTTGCTTGACGGAACACCTGGCGGACATCATCAGGCAAGATTAATAAGAAATGGCGAAGAATACAAAGTTAATCTTGATAGATTAAGGCACTTTTAGATGTCGGGCTTTCTTTAATATCCTTACAATTCCCTTCTCTAAATCGTAACTTTTCATATCGCCAAATTCATTGGATGACATCAATAATTCCCGCAAAAAATAATTATATAACTTCCTATTTTTTCCCGATAGCCTTCTTCCCGTTCATATAAGGCTGTAAGACATTAGGTATCTTGATTGTGCCGTCTTTTTGCTGGTAATTTTCCATTATCGCAACTAATGCCCTTGAAGTTGCAATTGCAGTATTATTCAAAGTATGGACAAATTTTTTTTCATTATCTTTATCAACAAATTTAATTCCTAATCTCCTCGCCTGTGCATCAGTCATATTAGTCAAAGAAGTTACTTCAAAATATTTCTTCTGCCTCGGGCTCCACACTTCAACATCAGCCCCTCTTGCCTTCAAATCAGATAACTCTCCTGAACATGATTCCAAAACCCTTATAGGTATTTTAAGAGACTTGAACAATTCTTTTGATAAGTCTAATAATTCCTTGTAAAATTTCCATGAATCATCAGGATGGCAGATTACAATCATTTCCTGCTTGTTAAACTGATGAGTCCTGTAAAGTCCTTTCTCATCAATTCCATGGCTTCCTATCTCCCTTCTGAAACACATTGAATAAGCAGTAAGCTTTATTGGCAAATTCGTATGATTAAGCATCTTTCTAATATACATCCCAATCAAAGGATGCTCTGACGTTGCAATCAAATAAGAATCCTCGCCTTCAATTTTATAAGACATCGCATCTATCTCTGCCTTAGAATAAACTCCTTTCAAAACATTTTCGTGAATCATCAAAGGAGGCTCAATATAAAGATAGCCTTTGGAAATCATAAAATCTCTGGCATAGCTTATCAAAGCCTGATTTAATAGCGCTAAGTCTCCTTTCATGAAATAAAATCCTGTTCCGGAAATCTTCGCGGAATTGTCAAAATCAAGAACTCCAAGCTCTTCTCCCAATTCAGCATGGTTCTTTACTGGAAAATCAAACTCTTTCGGTTTCCCTATAACTTCCCTGACAACATTATCCTTATCGCTTCTGCCTATGGGAACATCTTTATGAATTATATTTGGAATAAACATCAGCATTTCATCAATTTCCTGTCTCAATACCTCTGCCTTCAGCTCAATATCAGCTATTTTTTCAGGAATCTGCTTTGCTTTCTTAAGCAAGCTCTTGTCATCCTTGCCTTTCCTTTTCGCCTCGCTGATTTCCTTAGAAATATTATTTCTCTCTGACCTTAAAGAATCAATTTCTGTCTTAAGCTTTCTCCATTCCTTATCTTTCTTTAAAATCTTATCAACTAATGGAAGTTTTTCTTCCTTAAATTTTCTTTTTATATTATCTCTGACAAGTTCTGAATGTTCTCTAACCAATCTTATATCAATCATATTTATCTAAAATAATTCTATTATTTAAACTTGATGAGTTAGAAAAGTTAATAAACTTAAATGTACACTAGTTAGAGTAAAAAAAGGAGGTATTTGCAATGCCAGCTAGAAAAAGGAGATCAACAAAAAGAAAAAAGAGAAGATAATCTTCCACAGATGTGGAAGTTAGATAATTTTAATTTTTGATTTAATATGGCTGACTTTAATTTTAAGATGAGTTTAGAAGAAATAAAGCAGGGGTTTGTTCAGGGATATAATCAGCTCCTGAGCATAATTCCTGAAAGATACTCCCCCCTATTCAACCTGCTTATTTTTTCAATTTTGATTTCAGTTTATGGAATATTCACCTGGTTCTTCTATAAAAACCTGTCAAAAAAAGATTTAATCAGGCTTGATTTAGCGCAGTATAACAAGACAGAGCATCCGGGATTAAATAAATTTTACGCAATAATTCTTTATATCCTGGAATACATAGTAATCCTCCCTGTTCTTATATTCTTCTGGTTTGCATTTATGACCCTAATAATAATAGCAATATCAGAAGGCCTGGAAACACAGCACATTATGACAATAACCGCAGCGATTGTTGCGGCAATCAGAATAATTTCTTATTATCACGAAGAAATGTCCCGGGATCTTGCAAAACTCTTCCCGCTTACAATGCTGGTAATATTCCTGGTAACTCCTAATTTCTTCTCCTTAGACAGAATATTCTCTTTTATAACAGAAATCCCAAGATTCATAAGCAATATAATCTATTTCTTCCTTTTCATAATAGCAGTTGAATTAATACTTAGGATGATAGATTTAATAGCAGACGTATTCAGAGAAAAAGTAGACGAAAGGCTAAAAGTAAGAGGAATATCTGTTCCAAAAGCATAAGAATTATCTTCCGTAGTTATCTTTTTTAGGATGCGTATGCTCCTCAATTACTCTTTCATTCAGCCTCTTGATTTGCTCTTTGCCTTCGGCAATTATCTTTTTAGAATCAAATTCGCTGAATAAAAGAAGGCTCTCCATAAAGTCTCCTCCTAAAAAGTGGGGCATTATAACATAAGCCGCTCCTGCTCTATAAAGCTCAAAACTATCTTCTGCGCCGTGTGAAGTTGCTATAAAAGCAGCTTTGCCTCTCTTCCTGATTTTATCCAAAATGAACAGGTTTATGTGCTTGTCAGGAATTGTTGAAAAAATTAGTTTTACGTTAGATAAATTCAGACTGTCAATTAAATCGCCATCGTGCGCATCTCCATACAGGCAATCAATTCCTCTGGCGGATAATTCCGCAATCGTTGAAGGATTATAATCAACAATCAAAAACTTTTTCTTAGCTTTCTTAAATGCTTTGACAAGGCTAAAGCCGATTCTGTTATATCCAAACAGGATAAATTCATAATCCTTCCCGCTGGCTCTGGATTCGTCTATTTTTCTTCCGTTTTTTCTTTCAAATACACTTAAGGGTATTGAAAACAAATGGTATAATCTCTCATTATAGTTAACAAAATAAGTTGAGCCAGCCAATGTAACTAAGGCTATAATCGTCATGAAAGACAGGATTTCAGATGAAACATGCCCCAGACCGACTCCCAAAGCAATCAATATCAGAGAGAACTCTCCTATTTGAGCTACAGTTAATCCGGCAAAAAAGCCTGTTCTCTTAGTATACCTCATGAATCCCATTATAGCCATGACAATGAACGGATTTCCTATAAGAATAACAAGAGAAAGAATAATTGTTGGGAGCAAATACTGGCTTATGTCTGAGAAAACCATCTGCGAACCCAGCCATACGAAGAATAACACTAAAAAGAAATCTCTTAAAGGAGTCATTTTGGAGCTTATTTCATACCTGTAAGGAGACATTGACAATGCTATCCCCGCAAGCAAAGCACCCATCTCCATAGAGAAATTAAAATTATAAAACAGGGCAGCGATTGCAAAGCACCATCCAACCGCAAATAAAAGCAGGAATTCCTGCGATTTAGCAACAAATCGCGTGAATAAAGGCAAAACAAAAATGCTGATTAAAGCCAACCCTGCAAGGATAACAGCGCCATTCAATAGCGTTACTGAAACAACGTCAAAGAAAGAATGGCCGTCTGAAAATGAAGAGACAAACATAAGAACAAGAACGGCAATCAGGTCCTGAACAATAAGAAATCCTATTGAAATCTTCCCGTATAGAGTATCTATGTCATTCTTGTCAGAAAGCAATTTGGTAATAATAATCGTGCTGCTGAAAGTTAGTGCAACTGCAATATACAATGAAGAAATCGTATCAAATCCGAGGGCAATGGAGATTAAAAAACCGATGACAGAAGTGAAAATAACCTGCCCAACCCCGGTTATTACAGAAACAAGGCCCACATCTTTTATCACTTTGGGATTCAAATTCAATCCTACAAGGAAAAGCAGAAAAGTTATTCCTATCTGGGAAAAAAAGGAGATTGTATCTGAAGACCTCAATAAATCAAGAAAAAAAGGACCTGCAATTATTCCTGTTAAAATATATCCAATAATCAATGGCTGCTTAAGAAGCCTCATTGCCCCTGAAACAATCACAGCGATTACAACAACTAAGCTAAGCTCAACAAACAAGTTTACAGCCATCTTTCACCTCAACTATAATTCGGAAATCCAATTTTTATATGTTGCTATGCGAGCTTCTAACCAAGCCGGTAAATCTATTAACCAATTATACAGCTGAGCATCTTACAGATAATAAGAGCTTATAGATTATCAAGATATTTAAAATCACCCGGAAAACTTTAAACGAGCAAAGATTTGCAGAGGAAATCTTTAAAAAGCACATTTCTCTCAAACCTTCATGGCGCGTGTCAGGATTAAATTGAACAGTGTGGATATAAAGGCATTAAATGAGATAGTCGCAATGATAAAAGAAATTGCAGATAAATCAGGTGTAATCATGCGCGGCCCCATACCTTTACCGACAAAAATAATGAAAGTAACAACAAGAAAGTCTCCGTGCGGCAACGGAACAGCAACATTTGACAGGTTTGAGATGCGCGTTCATAAAAGAATAATTGATTTGCCTGCTGAAGACAGAGTTTTGCATCCCATAATGAGGCTTCAAATTCCAAGGTCAGTTCAGATTAAGATTGAGATGAAAGAATGATGGAACTCAAATTTCTATGGGTTGATGTTGCAGAATCAAAAAACCCCCATTCTAAGTTCCCAAATAAAGTCCGCTTGATTCCTGATATGAACATTTCTGATTCCGAGAGAAGAGCATTTGCAGAAGGAGAGGGCAGGATAAAGACAGAAAATTTTGGAGAATGGGAGATAACAAACAGAGGAATTCCTGTTAATGACAGAGATGTTAATGTTATGCATCATGAATATCTAGGAGGCGTTCTGTCTTTAGATACAGAAGGAAGAATACTAAGCTATCTTTATATTAGAGTAAGGTGAGCTTGCGTTACCAATATCTTTTTATATAATATTAGCGCAATCCATAATCATGCAAAAAATACCAATAAAAATAAAAAAGCTTACTTCCGAAGCAAAAATTCCTATTCATGCAACAGAACAAGCAGCAGGATTTGATATTTATTCATCAGAAAACGTAATTTTAATCCCGGGAGAAACAACAAAAGTTCCGACAGGAATAGCTTTTGAAATTCCGATGGGATTCTTTTTGAGAATAGAAGACAGAAGCGGCATGGCAGCCAAAGGAATACATAAAGTAGGAGGAATAATTGATTCAGATTACAGAGGAGAAGTTTTCATAGTTTTGCATAATTCAACTTCAAAAACATATCATGTAGAAAAGCACGACAGGATTGCACAAGGCGTTATAACCCCTGCTCATCAGGCGGATTTTATAGAATCTCAAGAACTCTCGGAAACTAAAAGAGGCGATAAAGGCTTTGAGTCAACAGGAAAGAAATAAACTATCTTAGAAGCTCTTCTAATTTAACTAGAAATTCTGCTCTTTCTCTTTTGTTAGCAAATATCTCTCCGGCAACTTTTTCTCTATCCTCTCCCCTAATAACCCTACTTAAAGCAATTCTATCCAATCCAGATAAACTAACTGAATTTAATCTATAATCTTCAAATGCCCTATAAGCAATTGGAGCAACAGCCCGAGTCATATCAGCCATGGCGTTAGCATAAACTCTTATCTCTTTTTGCGCGTGAGGATCCATTCTTAATCCAAGAAAATGAAATAAATTATGCAAATCAATCTTCCAATACCATTCAGTATAGAAATTAAGGGACAATCCAATTCGGGCAAGCTCTCTCGCAATCATCGGTTTTCCTTCATCTTTTGGTTTACCGGGATTTTCAGAATCCTCATTAAGCAACCATTGATAACGTTCATAAGCATTCACTGCATCTTCCTCTAATAATCTTCTGATAAGACCAGCATGTTCAGGAGAAATTACTTCCTCTCTTCCCTGTCTGTTGCCCTTTGACTGAATTCCCAAATCTTCAGGAGCTGGAATATAAAAATCATCTTCTAAAATTGAATAACGCCCAGAATACTCATTTACACTTGCAGTTCTGTGCCTTATCCATTGCCTTGCAACAAAAATAGGCATTTTGGCATGAAACTTCAGCTCAACCATCTCAAAAGGAGTTGTATGCCGATGCCTCATCAAATATCTTATAAGTCCTTCATCTTCACTTACGCTCTTAGTCCCTCTTCCATAGCTAACTCGCGCTGCCTGAACAATATCAGAATCACCTCCCATATAATCAACAAGCCTTACAAACCCCTTATCTAAACAAGGAGTCGGAACATACAATATATCTTCTGCAGCTTGAGTTGTATTCCTTTTAGTCTGTGTGGTTCCAAAAGGCACCAAATCAAACTCTTGACTTGTCATGCAAACCCCACATTTCGTTCATATATAAAAAATACCCTTTTGGAAAATATATCTTTGAAAATCTACATTTAAATAAATAATAGTTTATAACAAAAAGACAAATCCAAGATGGAATGAAAAGAAGCCATCATCATCCAGGTGCATATATTGTATTTGAAGGAGGAGACGGAGCAGGAAAGTCAACTCAATTTGAGCGCGCAATTCAATATTTAGGAGAGAAAAAGTATTCAGTAACTGCCACTAGAGAGCCAGGAGGAACACATATCGGAGAGCAAATAAGATTAACGCTTTTAGATCCCGCAAATACAGAGATGAGCCTTCCAGCAGAATACTTCCTTTACACAGCAGCGCGAGCACAGCTAATGAATCAAAAAATTAAACCTGCACTAGCAAAAGGAAACATTATCCTATCTGACCGAGCAGATGTATCAACATATGCATATCAAATGTGTGCTGGTGGATTAAACAAAGTAGTTTCATGGGAATTATTCAGAACAATGCAAAACATCGCTATGGAGGGAATAAGGCCAGACATGACATTAATATACGAAGTGTCAGCAGCTACTGCCGCTACAAGACTAAATCTTCTTTTAGATAGAATGGAGCAAAAAGGAAGGGAATATCATGAGAAAGTTATGGCGGCTTACTTAGATTATGCAAAAAAAGCAGAAGCGGAAGGAGAAAGAGTGAGAATTATTTCAGCAGAGCCAAATCAAGATGAAGTCTTTGAAGCCACACGAAAAGAATTAGATGAATTCCTAAGACGAAGAGCGCAAGGCAATCTTTAAAACCCCTTGCTTCTAATTAAAATTAAGCCGCTGTTGGGCAGTGGTAGCCCGCTTGCTTGGAGAGCAAGTTTCCGCAAGGTTATGCAGGTTCGATTCCTGCCAGCGGCGTTTCTTTTGCAGAAAATAACATGGCAAGAACATACTAAAGTGTATGGCGTGTTTTGATTTTTGCTTCATCACGAACTAAAGCATGGAGTTTGCGCAAAAAATAAATCTTGACATAGGAAAAATCATTACTCAAAATAAACAACTAATTGTCAAATATATTTTTATAGTTATCTCTGCTGGGTTTTTCATGTCAGATTATAAAGAGGAATATATGCTGCTCCTGATATGAAGCAGGCAGCACTTGAGCATACTTCTCAATTAACAAACGAACAATTAACAGACTTGAGAGATTCTTTAAGATTATCCACTCTGGAAAAAGCAGTAGAATTAATTTATTTAAACGGAACTCTAAGACCATTATATGGAGAGAATAGTGTAATGTTAAGAACATTAGGCAATAATTTCTCATTTAGTAGATATCAGCATACATATTATGATTCTTTTAGAGATGGAGAAGCAATGACTGAATTTGCAGAATTTATGCAGGCGTTAGCTGACTTTGATAGATCAAAAACAAGAGACGCCTTAGTAGAACTAATACTTGAAGCAGGAGATATATTATATCAAAGCGTTGTTATTGATTCAAAACATCGAGAAAATCCACGATATCCTGAAGCAAGAGATTCAATTGATAGTGCATTAGGATACGTTAAGAAAGAGTTAGAAAATAGGGGAATTCTATTTGAGAAAGTAAGAAAACTTGCCAGTATGAAATATTGGATAAGAGGATGGATGGGAACGAAAGGTCTCCCATCAAAAAACAAGGAGTTAGAATTTCAATTATGCACAGAAGCATTGGAAGGATAAGTTATCTTTATTAAGATACTCTACTAAATTAGCTTATGACCTACCCAAACTTTAAGGACAAACATTTGCAGGAAGCTCTAATTCATCCTGCTGATTTTGTTAAATATAAAAAATGGAAAAGAAATTTTCCTAAAAAATACATTCTAACCTATCAAAAAAGAGTTGAAGACTATTTTATTAGGAAATACAAACCAAAGAAACATAAATTATATTCTTTACTAAATATTTTGGTTTACAAAGACATTGGTTTTGTAAGAATGACTGGCATAGGCGCCCCAAATGCAGTTATAGTTATGGAAGAATTAATTGCATTGGGAGGCAAAACTTTCTTGAATATAGGAACTGCCGGAGGATTGCATCATGAAGGAATATTCTTATGTGAAAAAGCTCTTAGAGATGAAGGAACCAGCCATCATTATTTTAAAACTGGAAAATTTGCTTATCCAGATAAGATTTTAACTGAAAAATTAAGAAAATCTATTGAATCAAAAGAATTGAAATATTTTAAAGGAACAACATGGACAATAGATGCTCCTTACAGAGAGACCAAAGCAGAAATAGAAAAATATGCTAAGATGGGAATAGCAACAGTAGAAATGGAAACTTCTGCTCTTTTCACATTAGCCAAATATAGAAAAGTCAGGGTGGCTTCAGCTTTTGTTGTCTCAGACCTATTGGGTAAAAAGTGGTCTCCAAAATTTCATAGGTTTGATGTTAAGAAAGCTCAAAAAAAACTCATTGACTCAGCAATGGATTGCTTATCAAAAAGTTAGCCTGCCAAGCGTTCATTTTTTATATTCCAAATAATTATACTCTGCATGGAAAAAAGAGAATTCAAGCCTTCAACATTGGAAGAAAGAAAAGAGTTCTACGAAAAAGAGTTTTCAATAAAGAAAGTAAAATCGTGGTTTAGAAAAAACAATTTGGAATATCCTCAGTTATGCGCGATTGACGCAGGCACAGAAACAGGCATAATAATAAACAAAAAGCTTAAGGGAATCATGCTCTATTTCCCATTAAAAGACCTGCAAAAAAAGATAAAGAAATACATTCCGGAAGATGTATATTACGACAGGAATAAATACAAAAACTGGAAACAAACATTAAGAACTTTAAATTTCAAAGATAAAATTTCTCAAGAATTAGTTTTTGACATAGATGCAGATAACATAAAATGCAAAAATAAGCATCCTAAAGGAGTGTGCGCACTCTGCCTCTCAAAGGCATACAAATACACAATAGCAATGAAGAAAGATTTAGAAAAGACTTTTAGAAAAGTAAAAATTATTTATTCAGACAGGGGATTCCATCTCCATGTATTAGATAAAAAAGCATTTCTTATGTCTGATGAAGAAAGGAAAGCACTTGGAAAAAGATATTCAAAATATCCCATAGACCCATGGATTTCAGAGGGAAAAATAAGGCTGATTCGCATGCCTTTCTCCCTTAATGCATTAGTCTCAAGAATAACAATGCCAATAAACAACTTTAATAAAATCAAGAATATACCAAGATTTCTAAGAGGTTAATTATCCCCTTCTGCTTTTTTTGGAATATCTCCTTTTCTTAGACCTGCTGGACTTCTTATGTCTGCCCGTCTTTCTGGAAGAGCTTTTCCTTCTTTTTTTTGCTGGCATTTCGCTCACCTCTTGAATAATAAATGTGAATTAAGTATATAAAATTATTCATTAGTAAGATTTAAAAACAAAATAATCTATAAAACCCGCTGCAAAATGAAAATGGAATACAAAATCATGTCGGAAAAAGAGGATTTAGGTGCTCTAAAGGAAGACTTAGAGGAGCAAAGAGATTTTATAGAGGGAAAAATAAGAAGAATTGAATCAAAAGATAAAAGAGACAGGCTTGTTAACACACTGGGCCAATTGCAGGATATATCTACTGCCTTAATTCCGTTGCAGCAATCATTAAATGTTATCTGGAAAAGAACCCAGCAGATGGAAACAGAAATAAAGAAACTTATTGAAGAGCACCAATAAGATTTATATATTAAAATATATACATTAGTTGATGTATGAATCTCTTGAATTCATTGCACTGATTTTTGCTATTTTAGTAATCATAAAGTTCATCTTTGTTGTAACAAACAAAAAGTTTCTTGTTAGCCTTGGTAGGCCATTCTATAAAAATTCCAATGCCTTCTCTCTGTTCTATCTTATTCTTGCAGGCATAGTGTTATTCTTCCTATTGCAAAAGCTGACAATAATAGAGATTTTCGCAGCTGCTTTTTTTGCAGGTCTTTTAATGAAATCTGCATTAATAGCTTACGGAACAGACTTTCTAAAAGCTGCTGAAAAGGCAATCTATAAAAAGAACTTGCCCTGGACGTTATGGCTTGAAATAATAATCTGGCTCGCTCTTTCAGTCTGGATACTTTACACTATAATATTCTGATACCCACAAGATTTAAAAGAAAAATCTTCCTCGGCTTCCAAGCCCGGATGGGACAATGGTACTCCGTCGCACTCGAGATGCGATTTCCTTCGGGATCTCCCGGTTCGATTCCGGGTCCGGGCGTCTTCTTTCAGTAGCCTCAATTATGTTAACAGAAGAAGATGACAAAATCTTATATGGCGCCTCATTATGTGACTTTCAGATTTTATTTGATGAAAATCCTATAATCAAAGCAGTTAATACAAAATCGTGGGAAAGACTGGATGAGCTTGGCAAAGGATTAGAAACAGTTCTTCAAGGGGGAAAGCCGCCTGAAATGAGAGATGACTTATTCTTCAACCAGGTCGTTATCTGCCTTTTAAGCAAGCATTCTCCAAAATATTTTGGTATGGACAGCAGGATTCCTTGCAAGCTTTGGCTTCTGCACTTAGATCCCTTAAATTTTGCCAGCCATCTAATGAGACCAATATAGCCTCTCTGCGCAGCCTATTTCACGATGTACATGCCGAAGCTGCCGATCTTTACGAGAAAGTTATTGATGATATGGCATGGGATACTCAACCATATTGGGATGAAGAGATGCGACAGGAGGTCTTAGAATTTGTTACCCGTCATCGTCCATTAAGTCCCGGTGAAACTTTAGAGATGCGCATTGACGCAATAGAAAAAGCAGAACAATCGCAATTATTGCTCTTCCCAAAAGATTCTTATGACAACTATTTGAATTATTAAACCATAATTAGTCAGTGAAAAATAGTTAAATAACATTTGACTTTTAAAAATAAAAATGAGCAAAGTTCTATCATATTTTACAAGATTATATTTATAAACCCAACTCATCTTTATGAATAATGGCAGCAACACCACCGGGCGCAAGAAAAAGAAAGATGGAATATATGATAGACCAGTCTGTATTTGATGAATTCATGAAAGCCTGCAGCAGAAAAGTATTCGCGCCGCAGGTAATTCTTGAGCAGGCAATGAAAAAGTTTGTTCAGGACAGCAGGATTTAAAATAGTGTTAAGTCCGGTCCATAAGTTAACATTTTGTATAATGATTATTAATTGTAAAAGTTATTTTTAATTAATTTTTAGTTTATCATTGCGAATGATAATGTTGCTGCTCTAATATTATGCATAGTGAAAGACATGAATACTATAATGTAAACTATGTTAAGTTTGAAAGTTTACTTAACAAATCAGATAGGTTTAAATACGCAATAAATGCCCTATTCTTATAGCATGAAAATGTTAACGTGTACGAAATAGATGTAATCTATTTCTTGTCAGATTAACCGATTCAGTTAGAGAATATGGAGAAATTTAGAAAACTCAAGTTAAGCGAGGACTTTCTTAAATCCCTTGAAGGATTTAATTTTAAGGAGCCAAGCGACATTCAGGAGAAAACAATCCCTCTTATTTTAGAGGGGAAAGACGTCTTAGGCAGCTCTGCTACTGGTTCAGGCAAGACTCTGGCTTTTGGGTCAGGAATCATAGAAAAAATAAGCAGGGGCAACGGAATACAAGCTCTCATTCTTACGCCAACAAGAGAGCTGGCAGAACAGGTTGCAAAATCCTTAAGGGCTTTTTCAAGGCACACAGGACTGCAAGTAACAGAGATTTTTGGAGGAGTTTCAATAGAACCGCAGATAAGAAATCTTAGAAGAGCCGATGTCGTTGTTGGAACGCCAGGAAGAATTCTTGACCATATAAACAGAAGGACTATTAACTTTTCCAATGTTAAGATTTTAGTTTTAGATGAAGCAGACAGAATGCTTGAGATGGGATTTATAGAAGATGTAACCTCAATAATTAATACATGCCCAAAAGAAAGGCAAACCCTATTATTTTCAGCAACAATTTCAAAAGATATTGAAAGAATAGCAAAAAATTATATGAAAAGCCCTGTTTATATCGCAGTTGAGCCATTTGTTGACCCAAAAAAACTTGCTCAATCGTTCTTTGATGTTCCTTCAAACCTAAAATTCTCTTTGCTTGTTTATTTGCTAAAACAGGAAAGACCTGGTCTAGTAATGGTATTTTGCAATACAAGAAGAAATGTAGATTTGCTTACAAGAAATCTTAAGAGATATGAAATAGATGCCCTTGGAATTCATGGCGGATTGACACAAAATAAAAGAAGCTCAATCATGAGTGCTTTTCATTCAAACACCGCAACAATCCTGATATGCACAGATGTTGCAGCCCGGGGATTAGACATAAAAAATGTTTCGCATATCTATAATTATGATATTCCTAAAACAGAAACAGAATACATTCATAGGATAGGCAGAACAGCCAGAGCAGGAAAAGAAGGAAGAGCAATAAGCCTGGTTTCAGAAAGAGATTATCACGAATTCAGGCATATATCTGAAGACAGCTCTATAACTATAGAACATGAAAAACTTCCTGAATTGGCGCCTCTTGATGTTAGCTTCAAAACACAAAGCTATGGTAATGACAGAGGATTCAGAAGGCCGGGGAGATTTGGAGATAGCAGGCAAGGAAGCTCCAGAGGAAGATTTGGCGGAGGCGGACGCAGAAACAGGGCAGGCAGAACAGATTCAAGAGGAAGATTTGGTAATCGGGAAAGAAGAGAAGGTTCAAGAAGCCACGACAGCAGAGGAAGATTCAGAGACAGGGATAGCAGAAGAAATAATTCAAGAGAAAGCTTTAGGCCTCAAAGCAGATTCAGAAATAGTTCTTTCAAAAAAAGAAGATATTAAAAAATAAAAATAAAAAAATAAAATGTTAGTTTAGTTTCTTGCCAAGCTGAATGCATTTTTCAATGCAACAACTATTGTTGCAGGAACAAACAGAGCAAGCAAAGATTGTGTAACATCATTAAGCAAAGTTATCTCAGATAATACGCTCTGGCCGAAATAGCTTGCGATTATCAAAGCCAACCCAGACCATAAGAAAGGTCTTGATTCAGCTCCAGCGATGTTTAGCAATCCTACTACTATTCCAAGAACTACCAAAACCCAAAGCCAAGTCGGGCTCATAGTGCCGAATAGTCCTAAGAAGATTGCAAGGAACGCGCCAATTAAAAACGCCCAGCTCCCAATCATGTTCCCACTGCTTCTTTTAGCCATCATTTCACCTCCTTTTTGATTTTATATGAAGGAAAACTGCATTTAAATACTTTTCATTTTTCATAAATCTTATGCGGATAAAATTAGATAGCCAGAACTTATACTTTTGTAGATAAAATTAATATGTCAGGATTTATTTTTTGCGTAAACTCCATGCTTTAGTTCGTGAGAAAGTAAAAGCAAATCTTGAGCATGCTCAAGAACCAGGCACGCCATACACTTTAGTATGTTCTTGACATGTTTACTTGTTGATAATTTAAAATGATATAATTTGGATTGCCTTTTGATAAAACCCATGCTTACAAATTAAATATGATTTATCTTCATGTCGTTAGGAAAATCTTCAATAGAATAGCCTTCTCTCAATATCTTTTCCCTTAATAAATCCGCTCTCTTCCAGTCTTTTTTGGCTCTCGCAACTTCTCTTGCCTTGATTAATCTTCTTATGTTGCCAGGAACACTTACTTTTTTGTCTTTAATCTCCTTCAAATCCAATCCTAAAACTCTGTCAAACTTTTCTAACAGCTTTAACTTCTTTCTCGGCTCAAAATCAAAGTCATCTAAAGTTTGAATAAAAACCTGGACAGCTCTTGGAATGTTTAAATCATCATTAACAGCATTAAGAAACTCTTCTTCATACTTTCTTGTGAAATCATTTCCTTTATGACTTTCATTTCTCAATTCAATTACTTTTCTTTTTATTCTTTCAAATGCGTTTCTGGCAGAATCTAAATTTTCAAAAGTAAATGTCAATGGTTTTTTATAATGAGTCTGAAGGCAAAGATACCTAAAATGCTCAGATTTATAACCCATGTCATGCAACTCTGAAAGTGTATACAATCCGCCTTCACTCTTACTAACCTTCCTGCCTTCTTCATCAACTAAAAAAGCATTATGAACCCAATAGTTTACAAATTTCTTTCCTGTAGCTGCTTCTGACTGTGCAATTTCATTTGTGTGATGAACAGGAATATGATCCTCTCCGCCGGTATGAATGTCAAAATGCTCTCCTAAATATTTCATGGACATGGCAGAGCATTCTAAATGCCATCCCGGAAATCCAACTCCCCAAGAAGATTTCCATTCCTGCTGCCTTTTTTCAGAAGGAGAAGAAAACTTCCATAATGCGAAATCAGTCTTATTTTTCTTCTCTCCAATTTCAATTCTCCTTCCGGCTTCCAATTTCTCAATATTCAAATTAGCTAGTTTTCCGTAGCTCTTGAATTTAGAAGAATCAAAATAAATTCCATCTCTTGTCTTATAAGTGAATCCTTTTTTCTCCAATTTCTTAATCAATTCAATTTGTTCCTTGATGTGCTTGGTTGCCCAAGCCCATTTAGAAGGCGCAAGAATATTTAGCCTTCCCAAATCCTTTTCAAAAGAATTAAAATAAAACTTGGCAATTTCCTCTGCCTTCTTGCCCTCTTTTTCAGCAGCTTCCTCTATCTTGTCTTCTCCTTCATCAGCATCCGAAGTTAAATGCCCGACATCAGTCACATTCATTATATGTTTAACCTTGTAATTATTATAGTGCAAAACTCTTTTCAATAAATCTACAAAAACATAAGCCCTTAGATTTCCAATAGTAGGATAAGAATAAACAGTCGGCCCGCATGAATACATTTTCACCTCCTTATTTTTTATGGGCTTAAAATCCTCTTTCTTCCTTGATAAAGTGTTGTGCAAGCTAATCTTAACCATCTGATAAACAAGAAAGTCTATATTTTAAGGGTTTCTATAAAATTAGCAATTTCCTCAAAACTCTTCAGCTTCATTATCCCCTCTCTTGCCTTTGCAGCTCCATCAAAGCCCTTGAGAAAATTGCTTCCTAAGTATTTCATCCTTCCGATATCAACTATCTTATGCTTTTCAGCCAATCTCAAATAATCGGAAAATGCGATTATCCTTTCATTCTTTGTTACTTCTTTTTCCTTGCCTGTTCTAAAATACCTTAAAATCTCCCTAAAAATAAATGGATTGCCAATGGCTGCTCGGGCAATCATAACTCCATCACAAATATCCAACATCTCTCCTGCCTTCCTACCAGAATCAACATCCCCATTTCCAATAACAGAAATTCCAACTTCCTTTTTTACTTTTTTAATCCAAGCCCAGTCAGCAGGAATGCTTCCGCCTTCATGAGCCAATCGTGCATGTATTGTTAATGCATCAGCCCCTGCCTTCTCAATTTCTTTAGCAACTTTCAAAACATTATTCTCTTTATATCCTAATCTTATCTTAGCTGTTACGACTAATCCTGAATCTTTCAGCACTTTTATCATGCCAGCAATCTTATCAGGATTCTTAAGCAAATAACTTCCTGCCTCATTGCCTGTAATTCTTATGCTTGGGCATCCGCAATTAATATCAATTAAATCATAATTATGCAATTCTTTCAATTTTGCAAATTTCTTAAATTCTTCAATACTATTTCCAGTAATCTGTAATCCAACAGGCTTATCCGCTTTATTCGTGCTCATCAATTTTCTAGTTCTTGGATTTTCATGCATGAGGGCATTAAGGTAAAGCATCTCTGTATATGCCATTCCAACCCATTTCCTGCATAGCATCCTGTAAGCCAAGTCAGTCACTTCTACCATTGGCGAAAGAAAAAGGGGATTTTTCAGTTTGATATTTCCTATTGAAAGGCTTTTCATAATATTCTTAGGATAAATAGATTTTTAAATAAACTTATGCACGATTTTTCATGGAACCAGAAAGAGTAACCCAAAGAAAGAATGGAGAAATTGAGTAAATAGTAAGAGCTCATTTAGTAAAATTTCCTCCTTACCATGAAAGCCATGAGGTACTCGCAACTGATACAGAAGGAACTCGCCATATAACTATCGGATATGGACCTACTAAATATAGGAGTCGGAGCACTAGCAAAACTACATTTGATTTAGAGATAAAAGATAATGTTGGAGATGTTTTGTGGATAGGTATAGAGCAAGACAAAAGGAAACAAGGATACGGAACTAGATTATACCTTATCATTGAAGCAATATGCAAGGATTTAGGATGCATAAGAATGCAAACATCTCCTTCTGGACAAGGAAATTACTTTTGGCCCAGAATGGGTTTTGTTACACCTTGCCCAGTCGGGCTTGAAAAAAGCCTAAATTTAGCATCATAACCCAAACAATTAAAAACTATAAGTCATCTAAAAAATCATGGAAAAAGACATAGACAAAATACCGAAAAATGCTGAAACAGACATAGTCATAAGAATTGATGATTTTGGCGGGCGCGTTGGATTAACAATCAGGGAGTTTGTAAAATCAGAAAGATACACAGGTTTTACAAAGGCAGGGACAAGAATACCGGCAGACCAATTCAAAAATTTCAAGGCAGCCATAAATTCAATCAAAGAAGAAGATTTGAAGGCAGTAGATTCTGAAGACCATGATTCAGAGCAAAGTAAGCAAGACCAAATAAAAGAACAGCCAAAAAAAGAGTCTAAGAAGCAGGCAAAGCTCAAAAACGCTCCTGAGGAAATGGAAATTTAACTCTGTAATAAAAGTATTCAACAAAAGATAGATTACAATAGTGTTTATATAATAATTAATAACTGGTTTTAAACATTAAAGATATTTTGTTAAAATAAAGCCATATTATAATACAATCAGTAATATTCAATAGTATTATAAAAACAATTTTCCTAAAAAATGAATGAATAAAATGGGTGTGTCCGAAGTAATAATGCTTGTACTTATCATTCTTATAACTATTATATCACTTGCAATAGTCTGGAGTTTTGCAAAGCCAAGCATTGAGAAAATAATTGGAACAGAAAACACTGAAGGAAATTTAGAGAGCAGCCTTATTTGCCTGAATCTAAACATCAATATAGAAAGATGTGCGCAAATAAGCCCTGGAAATTATCAAGTAAGTATAGGAAGGGGCCCGGGCGAAGAAAAAGTAAACTCAATAAGATTTTTCTTTGAATCAAATCAAGGAGCAAAAGAAGAAGAGAATCAAAGCTCACTTGAAGAATTCGGCTCAGCAATATTTAATTTTGCCTTTGACGAAAATACAATTATATCAAATGTTCATATTGCAGCAAAACTGAAAGACGGGCTTTTATGTGATATTTCACAAGTAGCTGATTGCACTCTTGGAGATGCAGGCCAGAGAAACAATAGTTATGAATGCTCTGACAGCCTTGATAACGACTTAGATTCTTTCATTGACTATCCAAATGATCCCGGCTGTGATGGAGAAGAAGACAACAGCGAAAGCGGAGAATCAGAAGCGCATAATTTCCAATTCTTATTTGCAAGTGATGGCTTTTTACAAGAGCTTAATTGGAGTGATGGAATAAATTGGAAGAGAGTTTCATGGGATGAAAAAGGCAGGCTTATCGGAGGAGTATGGCACCAATATTATTTGCACAGCAGGACAACAAATGACAATAAAGAAGAAGGCTGGCTTTATGAAAAAGAAGACGGGACAATAGTGCAGGAAAACCATTCTCTTCTAACTTACACAAAAGAATACGAAGGCACTAGAAGTGCAAGAATTAAAGTTGAAGGCCAAAGCAGAGGCATGGAGATAGAAGACAGCATTCTATTTAGCGAAGATTCAATACTAATTCAAACAACAATAAAAAATAATTTAAATGAAAAAATAAAAGCAACCATCCCCCTAAATCTCGGCGCTCTGCAATTAACAGGAAATAAATACAGGATTAAGCCAATATACGGAGGAATCATTGAATCATTTGCATCCGAAGGAAATCATTATAAATATCCTTCAGATATTCAAAGTTATTCTCCAATAAGTGTATTATGGGGTTCTTCCATGACAATAGGCCAGCAATACTTGTCTTCATTAGAAATTCCCACAGATATAGAATTCATTCAAAAGCCGGCAGCAAGAAAC
Organism: Candidatus Woesearchaeota archaeon; assembly: GCA_964437555.1. GTDB lineage: Archaea > Nanobdellota > Nanobdellia > Pacearchaeales > GW2011-AR1 > UBA92. The sequence continues at coordinate 29,025 of CAYTHI010000001.1, forward strand.
AGCCCGTTAATATCAAATTTAATTAAAATAGAATTAGCACCTTGGGAGACCAAAACTCTGACAATCTCGTTCACATTATCAAACGGAGGAGATTGGCAAACTGCATTAAGCCCATACAAATCATGGTTTAATAATATCTATGGCAACAATCCTCAATATTGCCCAACGGGCCCATGGGCATTCGGAAATGCCAGAAATATGGGAAGAACATCCAGAGTTTACAATCCCGGCCCAGGAAACCCGCTTTACAATTCAAGCTTCCCTGCTGAAAGATGGTATCCTAACACTTCAATAAGGCAGGTGTATAATAATCCTGTTTTCCTAAATGTGAGAGAGTTAGAGCTTAAGATGTACGGCATTTGGGCAACTTCTCTTTATTCAAGCTATTTGACAAATGATGGCCAGGCAAATGAATACGGCCCAAGAGTTGACTTGATTGACCCTAACATAGATATAGGAAACAATAATTCAAAAATCAATGAACTTGTAAATAGTTTCAAAGCAAACGGAACAGAAGTCATATGGTATACAAGGCCATGCGCAGATATTGAAGGCGCAGATATAATCTTTGACCAAAATGGAAATTACTCTTTTCAGACAGGAGAGTTCAAAGAGCCACTTGATTTAAGAACGCAGGCAGACAAAGATATTCTTCTGAATAGAATGGAATTTTTTGTCAGCAAAGGCGTAAAAGCAATTTATGCAGACCATACGGCTTGCGCAGGAGAAAGGCAAGCAACAAAAGAAATACTTCAGCAACTTCAAAGCGAATATGAAAAAATACTCTTCATAAGAGAGGGAGCAAGAGATGTTGATTCCCTCCTATGGCCACAGCTTGCAATAATACCAACGGGAACACAAAACAACTCAAATTTAATATTTTGGCTTGTTCCTAATGCAACATACTACGAAGGAAAAATAGGCCAACCACTAACAGACTCAGAAATTTTTGAATTCATAAAAAAAGGATTTCAGCCAGTTCTTGACAATTCATTGAGAAGCAGGGCTCCTGCAGACATACAAAAATGGAAGAACTGGACATGTAATTCTTACCCTAATCAGTTAAATCGCTGGCAATCTTACGGCTCCGGAATATCAGACTGCGTTGCTCCTGTAATGCCTTCATATTGCTGTTCACAGGGATTCCTCGGGCAGCCTTACTGCTGATTGTCCGGCAAGCCTTCTGACTGAATTATTTAATTTTTCTACAAGGCTTCTTTCAGCATTAAACAAAACTAAAGTCTGCCTTGCGCATCCGGAAGACAACTGCCCCGATACGCTAAAGTAAATATCCTCTCTGCTTAGAGCAAAATCAAAATGCTTTGCATCAGAAGCACAATTAACTAAACTTCCTCCGATATAATTAGCCTTCGCATACTCCATATAAGCCCATATGCTATTCTTATTCCACTTATTAAAAAAGATTGTGCTATAAATTCCGTAGCTCCCTCCGTCAACAGTCTTGAATCCGCCTCTGCCAAGCTCCAGATTTCTTTCTCCGTCAGGAAAACTAACCGATCTGCCTCTAATTGAAAGAGGGTGAATAATCATTGGATGCGTAACTCTCCCTTGTTTAGAATTAATATTAAACGGAAGGTTAGCTCTGCCCTTATTTAATAATAGCTTGCCCTTAATTTGCCATGCCAAACAATAAGCTTCTATATTGGGCAAAGACTTTCCTCTCTGAACAATAGCATATAATGCATTATACCCGATTACTTCTTCCAAAAATCGTATAACGTGTTCAGATGTCATTTCTTCGACATAACTCCTTATCCTCAACCTTTCTCGGGTCTTCCCAATTTTCATCAAATACAATTAATCCTGTTAATGCCTGCATTTCAACAATTTCATTATCATTGCACGTAATCAAATAATCCCTGCATGAATTCCCAGAGCATATAGCTTTAGTGTGCTGATAATCAAAGGAAAAATTTTTTTCATTTTTATGCTGATAAAAAAAAGAAAGAGCGATAAATAAAAGGATTAAAGAAATAACAATATATTTATTTTTCATTTTGTGGTTTGTTTTTGCGATGCTTCTCCTCTTTTTCCTCTTCTTGAGCAAATTTATCAAGGTCTTCATCTTCTTCATCATTTTCGGCATTAGTTTGATAAGCTCCTCTTGTTCTCTCCACTAAATCAGCCATTCTTGAATTTTTTGCTCTTATATAGCCAAGAAGTTCAAAATATAAAGAGCGAACCATTCCATTTGGGGAATGTGAAGAAAAAAGGTCGCCGAATTCATTTTCAGAAAGAACTAACAATCTAGGCTCGCCCTTTCTTTTCCCTGTCTGATGCATTCTTAAAACCGGAGAAGAAGCTCCTGTAATGCGAACAAGATGATATAACTCTCCTTTAAAAGTTCTTGTGCCTAAATCTTTTCCCTCAACATACTCTTCTCTTTGTTCTCCTAAAACTCTTTCTTGTGGAGGAACTCCTTCAATTTCATATGCATCATTCATGTAAATTCGGGGAAAAATCTCTTAAAAAACCTTTCTAATTAGTAACTAATCAATTACTACATCTTTAATTAAGCATCACCTTTTTAAATGAATTTCCTCTAATTAAAACATGACACAATCAAAGATTCGCCAGCCAATAATAACAGTAGTAGGTCATGTAGACCATGGAAAAACATCAATCCTTGATTGCTTTAGAGGCACCTCTGTTCAGGAGCAGGAAGCCGGGGGAATTACGCAGAAAATTTCCTTTACAAGATATCCTGCTGAACAGATAAAAAAGTCCTGCCCTTTACTAAAAAAATCAGGAATTGAGCTGTCAATTCCCGGATTCCTATTTATAGACACGCCAGGGCATGCAGCATTCACAAACTTAAGAAAAAGAGGAGGAGCTTTAGCTGACCTGGCAATCTTAGTTGTAGATATACAAGAAGGAATAAAGCCGCAGACAGCAGAAGTAATATCATTATTAAAATCAAATAAAACTCCTTTTGTTATTGCCTTAAATAAAATAGATACAATCTCCGGCTGGCAGAAACATAGCAGTATGAAAGAATCAATAGAATCGCAGGCAAGCCATGTAAAAGAAGAATTTGATACCTGCCTGCTGACATTCCAAGGCTCTCTGCAAGATCATGGATTAAATGCAGAGTTATATTATGAGATTTCTGACTTCACAAAAAAAATAGCAATAGTTCCATGCTCAGCAAGGACAAAGCAGGGAATAGAAGAACTGCTCTTTGTTCTCTGTGGCTTATCTGAAAAATTCCTTGCAAAACAGCTTGAATTATCTGAAGATGGAAAAGGAGTAATACTTGAAGTAAAAAAAGACAGAACTATTGAATGGGCAGAAGCAATATTATACGATGGAATATTAAAAGAAGGAGATGAAATAGCTGCTGCAACTCTTTTCGGAGAGCCATTAGTAACAAAAATCCGCGCAATTGAAGAAATCCAGCCTTTATCATCCAAATTCAAATCAGTAAAATCAGCAACAGCAGCTACAGGATTAAGATTACAATTAACTAATAAAGAAGGACTTGTTTCAGGAATGCCTTTCCAAAAACTAAATAACAATTTAAATGAGATAAAACAAGACCTCAAGAAAGAAGTTTCTCGGGAAATAAAACCAGACAAGCATGGAATTGTAATTAAAGCTGACTCTTTGGGAAGTTTGGAAGCATTAATCATGCTACTAAAACAGGCAAATATTTCTTTCGTTAAAGCAGGAATAGGCCCAATAGGCAAATCAGACATAATCTCTGCAAAAGCAAACTTAAAAATAAATCCTCTCGATGCGGCAATAATCGGTTTTAACGTAAAACTAGAAGAAGATTTGGAATTTGAAGGCATAAAAGTTCTGACAGATGAAGTAGTATACAAATTAATAGAAAACTTAGAGTTATGGAAAAAAGAAAAGCAGGCAGAAATTGAAAGAGAAAAATTACTTGGATTAGCAACAATATCTAAGCTTCAAGTGCTTGAAAATTACGTTTTCCGCAATAGCAATCCTGCAATTTTCGGAGTCAGGATTGTAGCAGGAAAAATAAAAACCCATATACCATTAATAGATGAAAATGACGAAAAAATAGGAAGCATAAAGGCAATTCAGTCAGAAAAACATTCTGTCGAACAAGCTGAAGAAGGGCAGGAAATAGCAATCTCGCTTCCCGGAGTTAATTTTGAAAGGCAAATCACAAATAAGAGAGTAAAATACTTATACAGCCAGATTTCAGAAACTCATTTCAGGAATTTCAGGAAGAACAAGGACCTTTTATCACAAAGCGAAATCAAAGCCCTGTCGGAAATTGCCGAGATAAAAAGGAAGAAGAATGAGGGCTGGGGAGAATAAATGAAGATAATAATTGTAAACAAAGACGATGAAATAATTTGCTCAAAGGAGAGAGAAATACTAGATAATAAAAAAGATATTTGCAGGGTATCAGCACTTCTTATAAAAAATTCTAAAGGTCAGATTCTATTGGCAAAAAGAGCGTATACTAAAAAACAGAATCCCGGAAGATGGGGGCCTTCTGTTGCAGGAACTGTAGAAGAAGGGGAAAGCTACAAGTCAAATATAATAAAAGAAGCAGATGAAGAATTAGGTTTAAAAAATATCAAGCCAAAAACATGGATAAAAAATCACACTCTTGGGGAAAAATACCAGCACTTTACACAATGGTTTACCTTAACATTGGACAAGCCACTTTCTTATTTCAGGCCGAATGAAGAGGTGGCAGAGGTCAGATGGTACAGCAAGAATGAAATATTAAACCTGATTAAAAGCAATTCTGATGAAGTTCTTTATTCCATACAGGAAATAGCTAAAAATACCGTTAGTTTATAGCAACTTTTAAAAACCCCTCTTCTCAAATACTAACATGCCATTAAAAATAAACATAGCAGATAAGGGGAAAACATGGAAATTAGAATTAGAGTCAGAGCTATTTATAGGCAAGAAAATGGGAGAAAGTATAAAGGGAAAAGAAATCTCAGAAAAGTTAGACGGCTATGAATTTGAAATAAGGGGGGCTTCTGATATCTCTGGCTTTCCGCATAAAAAAGATGCTGAAGGTCCTCAATTAAGAAAAGTTCTGTTATCCAAAGGATGGGGAATGCATAAAAGACCAAGAAGAGGCGGTAAGAAAAAGGTTTATACACCTTATGGATTAAGACTGAAGAAAAGCGTGAGAGGAAATGTTTTATCAGAAAAAACAGTTCAGATAAACCTAACAGCTTTAAAGCACGGCCACAAGCATCTTGCAGAAATATTCCCAGAACAGAACAAGCCAAAGGAAAAAAAGAAAGATGAGGCTACTGCGCCGACTGCACAATAAACAAAAACAAATCCTTTAAAACCTCTAACTTTTTCAAAAACTAAAAGTTTAAGGGCAAAGATTTGCTTCGCAAATCTTTAAAACCCCTTAATTCTAAATAATTCTCATGCAGAAGCAAGAAACAATAAACATATCAAAACTTGACACAATAAATGTAATCATGTCAGGACACATTGACCACGGAAAAACAACTCTCTTGCAAAAATTATCAGGAAAATGGACAGACACTCATTCAGAAGAATTGAAGAGAGGAATCACAATAAAGCTCGGATATGCTGACATTATCCTGCATAAAGACAAAGGCACATATAACCGAGAAGGAAAAGGCCAGCCTGTTAGGTATGTTTCATTCATAGATTCTCCGGGCCATGAAATGCTGATGGCAACTATGCTATCGGGAGCAGCTATTGTTGATGCGGCAATTCTCGTTGTTGCTGCAAACGAAGGCATAAAGCCGCAAACAAGAGAGCACTTGATTGCATTGCAGGCGAAAGGAGTAAAGAATATAATACTCGTTCAAAATAAAATAGACTTGGTATCAAGAGAGCAGGCACTAAAAAGTTATAATGAAGTAAAAAGCTTCGTTAAAGGAACTGTTGCTGAAAACTCTCCTATAATTCCTGTTTCAGCGCAGCAAAACATAAACCTTGATAAAATATATGAAGCAATAATGAGCATAAGCACACCGAAAAGAGACAGTTCCGGAAAGCCATTATTTGTCATTGCAAGAAGCTTTGACATAAACAGGCCTGGAACAAGACCTTCAGACTTGCATGGAGCTGTTCTTGGGGGCGCTTTAAAATCAGGAAAGCTAAAAATCGGAGATGAAATAGAGATAAAACCAGGGCAGGCTGTAAAAGAAGCAAATCAATTAAAATATAAAACTTTAAAGACAAAAATAAAAAAATTATACAGGGGCTCCTACGAAATACAGGAAATAACGCCCGGAGGAAGCTTGTCAATAGAAACGGAATTAGACATGGCTCTTGGTAAAAAAGACATGCTTTCAGGATGTGTTGTATCAATCGCAGGCAGTTTAGAGGAAATTACAACAAACATAAAAGTTAAATTCCAATTATTCAAAGAGCTTCCGGGCGTTTCACAGGCAACTATTATTCAGCAAATCAAGCCTTCTGAAACTTTGATGTTATCTGTAAACACAGCAACAACAGTAGGCGCAGTAAAAAGAATAAGCAAGGATGAAATTGAATTAAACTTAAGAATACCAATAGTTCCATTTAAAAAAGAAAATGTCGGTATTGCAAGAAACATAAACAATCACTGGAGACTTATTGGATACGGTGAAATCATCTAAAATGTACCTAACTCAACAGGAAATTAATAGAATCGCCGCTGGAGTTAGAGCAGTAAAATCTTATACTTCTGAACAAAAAATAGAAGTCTGGGAAAAAGCAATAGAGGTGCATGGAGATAATTCATTATTAAGAAGAATGCAAAGCAGGGAGTTCAAAATGGCAATTGGGCATAGCACAGATTTTTGCAGAAAAGCCGAAATTCCTTACACGAGAATGGATGAATATTGGGATTATATCAGGGCAGGTGCTGCTTACGCCAATGATATTGGAGCCAAAAAGAAGATTGCCGCATAATCAAAAGCCTTTTAATCATCACATCCTAGAAAAATAAATGATTGATAATCCAATCCAAAAAATAACTGGCCCATGCGTAATCCTCGCAGGCGCAGGAACAGGCAAAACATACACAATTGTAGAGAAAATAAAATATTTCATTGAAAACAAAACTTACAAGCCAGAAAGGATTGTCTGCATAACTTTCTCAAACGAAGCAGCTAATAACCTTATATTAAGAACAGATAAAACCTTGGAGAATGAAGAAAAAAATAAGCCGATAATAAGGACATTTCATGGCTTTTCAGCAGACCTTTTAAGAATATACGGAGATAAAATAGGAATAAGCAAAGAATTCAAGATTCTTGATACAGACCAGGCAAAAGTTATCCTTCACAGAAATCTAAAAATAAATCCTGTTAATTGCCATAAATACATAAGCACAATAGGAACTGCAAAAGATTTAGGAATAAAACTGGAGGAATTTGAGCAATTCCTAAATGCAAAACTATTAACATATGAAAACATGGACATGGAAAAGAAACTGGAAAATATGAATTTTGAATTGCAAACATTGCATTTAAGCAAAAACAAAACAGACAAAAAAATTCTCGTCAATGAAATAAAAAAGCTAAGAAGAATAATTGAGCTAAGAAAATTCGTAAATGCATGGAGAGCTTATGAAAAGCTGAAAAGCAAAGGAAATTACCAGGACTATTCAGACTTAAACAAAAATGCTCTCTGTTTGCTGGAAAAAAACCCAGAAATATCGAATGATTTTGATTATGTAATTGTAGACGAGTTTCAAGATACAAATAAGCTTCAGCTAGACTTCCTGATAAAGCTGGCATCTCATAATAATATAACAGTTGTGGGAGACATGAATCAGAGTATTTACAGATTTAGAGGAGCGTACAAGGAAAATCTCAATCTTTTCAAACAAGCTTTTGATGTAAAACAAGGCGACATCTTTAACTTATCAAAGTCCCATCGCTCGCCAAATAAGGTATTAAAAACAGCCCATAAATTAATACTAAACAACTATCAAAATCCTGCTGAATGTTTTTTTGTTGACAACATTTACAATAGAGAAGGCAATAAAGTTGAAGTCTACGAATTAAGCAATGCAAGGGAAGAAGCAAGAAAAGTCATAGAAATTATCCGGGAAGAAACAAAAAATGGCTGCCCGATAGAAGAAATATGCGTCATGTTCAGAACCCATCAGCAGGGAAGAATAATAAAAAGATTTCTGGAGCAGGAAAAAATACCCTATTACGCTGTCTCAAAGTCCTCATTACTAAAGCAAAAGTCAGTCAAAACAATTCATTCTTATCTAAGTATAATAAACAAGCTAAAAAATAAAGAAAAAGGCGGCGAGGATTCTTGGTGGGGTCTTATTTACAACAGCAATTTCTCAAAAGATGATTTGATAAAAATCGGAAAAGAAATAAAGAATTTCTCAAAAAGACACAATGGTAATGAAAGAGAAAGTATAGGAAGTCAGAACAAAGAAAACCAAAGCAAATCAAATTCAGACAATAGCTCTAGCTATCCTAATCATCCAATGCCTTACCTTTCAACATATCTTTTAGAAAGTCTTGAAAAACTCCAGCTTTCAGGAGAGGGAAATCTCGGAGTAAAAATAATAATTGAGAAAATAAAAAAAATGATGGAATTCTCGCAAAAAGGAATATCAGAGCTTGTTAAAGAAGCATGCAGAATATCCGGCTTCATAAACGAGCAGAGAACAAAAGAAGAAAAAGAAATAATGCTCAATTTAAACAAATTTTATGAGATAGCTAAGATGCATGAGGATTTCTATGATTCCGACTTATCCAATTTCCTTTATTATTTAGAAACGTTAGAAACTTTAGAGATAGAGATAGAAGCGTCAAGAATTGAGGAGCCAGGCGTAAGACTAATGACTTCTCACGCCACAAAAGGCCTTGAATACAATAAAGTTATAATAACTAATCTGGCACATGGAAGATTTCCTATTGAAAAATATGCTAGCACTAATTTAATACCAACAGAATTATTGCCTGAAGTAAAAAATGAAATCGCGGGATTAGACGATGAGCAAAAAGACAATTTTATTCTTTATTATGAAAAATACAATCAGCTTTTAGAAGAAAGGCGTCTTGCCTATGTTTCTTTCACGAGGGCAAAAGAAAATCTTTTTTTGACATATGCCCGAGAATATGCAGGGAAAAAACTACTGCCTTCCCAATTTCTCAATGAAATATCTTACAAAAATAATCCTGACATTGCCTTCATTATAGATTTAGAAACAAAATATTCAGAGCCCAAAGCTGAAATAAAGCCGGCATACGGCTTGCATCAGTTTTTAGATGCAAAAACTCTTGAAACAATCGAATTAAATCAGCCTAATGAGTTAAATAAAGAAAAAGAAGAGCACAAAAGATTCTCCCCTTCCGCTTTATTGCTATTTGATGAATGCCAGAAGCAGTTTGAATACAAATATGTGTTTAACATGCCTGAAAGAAAAGCTGTTTCATGGGAAGCAATGAGATTAGGGAGTTTTGTTCATATCGTTCTTGAGCAAGGAGTTAAACAGGCATTCAAGAAAATAGATGACTTCCTTGCTCTTGCAAAAGAAATGTCAATGGATGAAGACTGGGAAAGCATTAATCTAAATGAAGCTGAAACCCTCCTGCGAGTTTTTTTTGAAAGAAATAAAGGAAAATACAATGAGGAGAGTGAGACAGAACAATATCTTAATCTAAATTTATCAGGAATGAATTTCATAGGCTTCGCAGACAGAATTGACTTTGATGAAGGCGGAAGTGCATCAATAATTGATTACAAAACAGGCAAAAGCACTATTGCTGTAAAAGACAGGAACTGGCAGCTCGGCTTTTATGCGCTTGCTGCAAAAGAAAAATACAATTCTGTTAAGTGTGTTGTCCTAGACATGCTAAAGCAGGACAAGCCGATTGAATTTGATATTGATGAGCAGGGAAATGCGATATGCAAAAGCTCTGACAGGATAGACGGATTTAATATTTATGATGTCAGATCAGAACTTATTGAAACAGGAAAGGCAATCCTGCAAGCTTACAAGCAGGGATTTAAGCCCTGTTCCCCTGAAAAAAATTGCGATTTTTGCAATGAATTTGTTTGGAAAATATAAAGTGCAACCTATATAACTTTTTATAGTAAACAGACTAAAAATTTATTAACTCAATTGGCTATTCTATACCATGTCTTATGTCGCTCAACTTTGTCAAGAACGAGGATATCGCCCAGCGCATGATCTTAACCACGTAATGCCAAAAGAAAGAATTAATCGTGTTGCTAAGGGTATTATGCTGCCCGATTTGAATTCATTCGCAAGAGTTTTTATGCGTGAAGATTCCTCGGGAGGCATACGCATTGTCTACGATAGCAATCATGGCTTGAAGTTTTTCTATTTTCAGGATGATGCCGCAATTGCCCAAGCCGATAAGCTTACTCGTCGGAGAACAGATATGAGTTTTGAAGAAGAATTTCCAACACCAAAAGAAAAAAGAAGTTGGGTTATAGGGTATTTAAATTTAGAAGTACTAGAACCAGTTCATAGGAATGAGCGGGCACTTAGAGAATTACTGGATGAAAAAGTGAGGGCCGCATAAAGTTGCATTCCTTAATCCCTTTGTTCTGAATATGAAAGTTTCAATCAAAGCGTCCCCTTCCTCTTCCCCTCGCCCCGCAATCCCGAGAAAAGAGGCATAGAAAGATTTATAAGAAAAGGGCAGCTAATTAAAATAGCAGTTTTACTACTGTGAGTATGATCCCCGGTGATCGCAAGGTTGCCGGATGATTTAACTTTTTGATAATATTGGAGATTTCTCATGACAGAAGATACCTTAATTTTTGTTGATGACGGTTTCTTTGGCTTGGTTAAAAAAAGTTTTCAGAAAAAAGACGGCAAGCCAAAAAAATATCTGCAAACTTTCAGAAATATTTGTGAAAAGGAGAATCTTAATATGAAACATCTTTTTATTTATACTGCCCCTCCTTATCAAAGCCCAAAACCTACGGAGAAAGAAGGTTTTTTAATGAGTAGATATCAAAGCATGACAAAAATGCTAAGAAAGAAAAAATGGATTACTTTAAGAGAGGGAAGATGCCAAAAGATAGTTGATAAGCAGGGAAAAGAAAAGTTTTCTCAGAAAGGAATTGATGCATTAATTATCTTGGATATGTATGACATTAGGGAAAATTATCCAAACATAAAGAAGATAATATTAATTGCCTCTGATTCTGATTTTGTGCCTGTTATTGAAAGAATGAAAGAAAAAGGTTTTGAGATTATCATTTATACTTATTTTGATAGAAAAAGGCACTCTCAATTTTCAACATCTAATCATCTCTTGAAAGTTGCTTCAAGATGGGTAAAATTAAATGAGTCTCATTTTGAAGACGCAAAATTAACAGAAATTTTATAGCGCGATTTTCGCCTCACCGCTAACGCCTTCAGGCACCGGCACTTTCACAGAAGCGGCAACTCTATCTCCTTCTTTCAAACGCACGACGTGCACGCCCTGCGTGGCTCGTCCCATTACACGCAAATCTTTCATATTAACACGCAAAACCATTCCTTTTGTTGTTGTCACAATAACAGAATCTTTGTCATTAACTGAAAGAGAGGCAACAACTTTTCCTGTCTTGTCAGAAACACTCAAATTAATAACGCCCTTAGCTCCACGGGCTGTCTTCCTGTATTCTTCCAATGATGAGCGCTTACCAAATCCTTTTTCAGTAATTGTTAATATTGTTGTTTTTCCGTCCTTTGGCATGCTTTCCATTGAAACAACTTCGTCATTCTTTCCTAATTCAGCTCCTTTAACTCCGTAGCTTGCTCGTCCCATAGACCTTACTTCATCTGTATTAAATCGTATTGCCTGTCCTTTAGCAGTGCATAACATTATTTCCTGTGCATCTTCAACTCTTCTGACATCAATTACAATATCGCTCCCATCAACAGGAAGATTAATTATTCTCACTCCTGTATTTCTTGGATTTGAAACATCTTTCAAAGGCAGTTTTTTTACAACTCCAAGTTTAGTCGCGAACATCAAATATCCTTCATTGAAATCTCGCAGAGCCATTACATTTGCTATGTTCTCATCTCTTAAGCTAAGAAGATTAACAAGTGCTTTTCCTTTGCTCTGCCTTTCTGAACTAGGAACATCATTTGCCTTAAGCCAGTACAATCTCCCTCGTGTTGTGAAAAACAATAAATAATCATGGGTTGAGCACGTGAGAATTTTCTTTACAAAGTCTTCTTCTTTCAAGTCAGCTCCTGTAACTCCAGAGCCCCCTCTTCTTTGCTCTTTGTAAGCAGAAACATCCATTCTCTTTATGTATCCTGTTTCTGTTAACAACACGACAACATCTTTCTTCTCAATCAAATCTTTTTCAGAAATCTCTGCAACTCTCTTCAAAACAGTTGTTCTTCTTTCATCCCCATACTGCCTCTTAATCTCCTGCACTTCTTTCTTTATTACAGAAAGTATTTCCTGCTCGCTTGATAATATTTTTTTCAATTCGAGAATTGTATCTTTAAGCTCTTTTTCTTCATCTTTTAGCTTATCGCCTTCCAATCTTGTAAGCTGTGATAATCTCATCTCCAATATTGCTTTCACTTGCCTTGCCGTAAAATTAAACTTTTTAACTAAAGATTCAGAAGCTTCACTGGGACTGGCAGACTTCCTTATTATAGCAACAACATTATCTATATCTTTTAATGCGATTAATAATCCGAGAACAATTTCTAATCTTTCTTCAGCTTTCTTAAGCTCAAACTGGCTTCTTTTTCTTACAACCCCTGCTCTATAACTGACATATTCTGAAACATACTCTTTCAAATTCAAAACTTTCGGCTTTCCCTTGACAAGCGCAAGAATATTAGCATCAAAAGAAGTCTGAACATTAGTTAACTGATACAATTTATTTAAAGTAAATTTGGGGTCAACTTCTTTCTTAAGCTCAATAACAACTCTTACCTGCCCCTTGGCAGACTCGTCTCTTAAATCAGAAACATCAGGCAGTTTTTTCTCTGTTGCTAATCTGGCTATGTCTTTAACAAGTTCTGCCTTATTAACCATATAAGGAACTTCTGTAATTATAATGTAAGGCCTGCCTTTATGCTCTTCTATCTTTGTCCTTGCCCTCATTATTATTTTTCCCTTTCCTGTTCTGTACATGTCCTGTATGCCGCTGCCGCTTGCAAATCCGCCTGTCGGGAAATCAGGGCCAGTAACAATTTCCATAAGCTGCTCAATTGTGGTTTCCGGCTTGTTAATGTAAGAAATAATTGCTTCTGCTATTTCTGTTAAATTATGAGGAGGAATATTTGTTGCCATTCCAACTGCAATTCCTGTTGCTCCGTTCAATAATAGATTAGGAAGTTTAGCAGGCAGTGTCTCTGGCTCTTCAGTTGAATTATCAAAGTTAGGCCTCATCTTTACTGTTTCTTTTTCAATATCTGCCAATAACTCGCCGGCAATCTTGGCCAGCTTTACTTCTGTATACCTCATTGCCGCAGCACTATCCGCATCAATTGAACCAAAATTTCCCTGTCCGTGAATCAATGGATACCTCAAAGAAAATTCCTGAGCCATACGAACAAGAGAATCATAAACAGCAACATCCCCATGAGGATGATATTTTCCTAAAACTTCTCCGACAACTGTTGCTGATTTTCTCGTCGGCTTGCTGCTATCAAGACCTATATTATGCATCGCATACAAAATTCTTCTATGAACAGGCTTTAATCCGTCTTCAGCAGCAGGCAATGCTCTCTGGACAATAACAGACATGGCATAATCAATGTAAGATTTCTCCATCTCTTCAACAATTTCTTTTCCGCTAACGCCCAGCTCGTTTCCTATCTGATTCTTTGTCCTTCTTTCCTTTTCCTGGCTTTCAATTTCTTCTTCTATCTTGTCTTCGTCCTGTGTTCTTGGCGTCATTTTTTCCTTCCTAATTTGCTACTATTTCTGCCTTTACTTTGCTCTTTACTCTGTCCTTCCCTGCCGAGAATCGGCTTTTCAGGAAAAATACTTCCTAAATACCCGCAATTCCTGCACATCCAGCTTCCTGTTATTCCGCCAGCAACTAGTTCAACGTCATTGCTCCCGCAATTCGGGCAAAATTTCTTTGTTATCATTTTAAAACTCCATTAATCCAGCCTAAATATTTATGATATCCTGTAAATCTAATTGCAATAACTTCTGGCAGTTCATATTTATGATTATCAAGAATAAATCTCCCAAGTTTTTTATAATTATTAGATGAAGTTTTAATATCTAATCTAAACTCATTACTTGCTTCCAATTTTCCCTTCCAATTATAAAATCCTTTAATACTACTAATCTGCACACATGCTCCTAATCTTGCATTAACTATTTTTTTAGCTAACTCTTCTGCATCCTTTTTGCTTGCAACTGTTGTGGAAACTATCAAATATGCCATCTTACAAATCAACCTCTGCCTCATGGGCTCTTTCCGCAATGAACTGCCTGCGGGGCTCAACATCATCACCCATTAATCTTGAAAATACAGAATCTGCTTTTACAGCATCTTCAATAAGAACTTTGTTTAACAGGCGATTTTTAGGATTCATTGTTGTTTCCCACAATTGTTCAGCATTCATTTCTCCAAGTCCCTTAAATCTCTGGACATTAAGGCTTCCGCCCAGCTTATGAAGAAGCGTTTTCAATTCGTCATCAGAATAAACATAATGGTCTTTTTTCTTTCTTACTTTATACAATGGAGGAACAGCAATGTAAATATTGCCATTTTCAATCAAAGGCCTCATAAATCTGAAGAAAAATGTCAGCAATAAGGTTCTGATATGCGCTCCGTCAACATCAGCATCGGTCATAATAATAACCTTGCTGTATCTTATCTTATCAATATCAAATTGCTCCCCTACTCCTGTTCCTATGGCTGTTATAAGATTTGCAATTTCTTCGCTTGAAAATACTTTTGTCAAATTTGCTTTTTCAACATTCAATATTTTTCCTTTTAATGGAAGAATTGCCTGATAATCCTTGTTACGCGCTTGTTTTGCGCTATTATGAACAAATACCCCAGATGCCAAAGCAAAATTATGAGTATTGGGAACTTCTATGTCATAAACAGCTATCTTTTTATTGAGATTGGTTTTACTTATAATTTTATGATTTCTCATAGGAACAATTGCAATTGTTTTTTCATAGAGGGGCATTAAAGAATCCTCATTAGTCAAGTATTTAGCTTCTTTATAACTTCCACCCCTTAACATGAAATTGTGGTCAGGGGTGCAAACAATTTCTTCGCCATTATCCAAAATTATCTTAATTACTTCCGCACTTTTCTTGGTAATCCTCGGATTTTCTATTCTTTCTATGCCTATGCTTCCATCTTCTTTGATAGTGTAACAAAAGTTCTGCTTGCCCTGTTTACCTTCTTCTATTAATTCCTCAAAACTAAGATTTCTTCCGTCTGCAAGAGCGACTTTAGTATCGCCTGAAAAACATCCTCCGGCTGAATCGCCTTCAACAAGATATACTTCTGTTTCCTCGGTCTTATTGCTTGAGCAGTCAGCAAGCTTTCCAGGCAACCCCCCGACAGAAAATGCGTTTTTTCTTCTTACCAATTCTTTTGCTTTCTTAGCAGCATTTCTTGCCTGCTGCGCTTCCAACGCTTTTGCAACAATTCTTTTCGCAACATTAGGATTTTCTTCAAAAAATTCAGACATAGAAGACATAGAAGTGCTTTCAACAATTCCTTTTATTTCTGAATTTCCTAATTTTGTTTTTGTCTGCCCTTCAAACTGCGGCTCAGGAACTTTAACTGAAATAATAGCTGTAAGGCCTTCTCGAACATCATCTCCTGTCAAACTGCCATCCTTCTCTGACTTAAGCATCTTATTCTTTCTTGCATAGTCATTTATCGCCCTTGTTAATGCTGCCTTAAAGCCGACAACATGAGTTCCGCCTTCAACAGTATTTATTGTGTTTACAAAACTCAAAACATTTTCCTGATAACCTGAATTATACTGGACAGCGCACTCAACAGTCACTCCGCTGTCAACTTTGTAATAATAAACCGGCTTTGCATGAATAGCATCTTTGGATTCATTAACCCATTTAACAAATTCTATCAGTCCGCCTTCATAATGGAAAGTTTCCTTCTTTCCAGAAATTTCATCATTAACAATTATTTTCAATCCTTTGTTAAGAAAGGCTATTTCTCTAAAACGAGTTTCCAAAACAGAATAATCAAATTTTGTTGTTGAGAATATCTCATCATCAGGCGTGAAAGTTACAATTGTTCCTGTTTCTTTTTTGTCGCACTCTCCTATAACCTTTACATCGTATAAGGGCTTTCCTATCTTGTATTCCTGCTGGTAGATTTTTCCGTCTCTTTTTACAACAACTTTCATATGTTTGGACAAAGCAGCAACAACACTTATTCCTACACCATGCAATCCGCCTGAAACAGCATAGCTTCCCTTGTCAAACTTGCCTCCAGCGTGCAATTTAGTAACAACAATCTCCAAAGCCGGCTTTTTATACACAGGATGCACGTCAACAGGGATTCCTCTCCCGTTATCTTCAACAGTCACACTCCCATCCTTATTTAGAGCGACTTTTATTGTGTCGCACTGCCCTGCCAATGCTTCGTCAACAGAGTTATCAACAACTTCCCATACCAAATGATGGAGCCCCTGCTTGCTCGTGCTGCCTATATACATAGCCGGTCTCTTCCGGACTGCTTCAAGGCCTTCCAAAACCTTGATATTTTCTGCTGAATAGTTTTTTTGATCTGTCATCTTAATTAAAATGAATTAATTCTTATAGAAAAATGAAACTTCCTTTATAAACCTTTATATGCATAAAATGAGTTTTATCGACGATAAAATGAAAATCTGCTATAACAAGATTACTTTTGAATTTTTGCCGCTTTTTTCACAGCTTTCGGCTTTTCCACATCAGATTTTTCCGCCTGGCTTGCTTTTTCTCTCGCCAAATCAGCTTTCACAATGCCTCTCGCTCTTGCCAAATGGAAAGCTTCTGTCCATTTCAGCTTTCTTCTGTCTCTTCCCAGCTTCAAATGGTTTTTTCTGCACTTGCTTGAGCAGTAATAAACAACAATCCCGTCATTCTTAATAAGAAAAACTCCCTTATAATCTGCTTGTTCCTTTCCGCAAAAGATACACTTTGCCATTTTATGCTGCCCCTCTTATAACAAAATCTTTCCTTGCATCAGCTCTGAAATAAAGTGCCCTGCCGTTTAATTTATGAGGCAAATCCATTCTCTCTACATAAACTCCTTTCCTCTTTAAAGAATCAATCATATTTTTAATACTGCTAGCATATCCAAAGGCATAGCCTTCAACAGTTCCTAAAACCTCTCTAAAAAAAACTACTGCCCCATTTAGTTTACCTACATGAAAATCTTCTAGGTCTTCTCCTTTATCTTTTATAAAATCAATAGCCGCATCAAGTGAAGAACAGCCTACCGGATTATTTGTCATTTTAAACCTGCACCCCTTTTGTTATTTTTCCTCTGACTCTTCTGGCTTCAATTTCAGTTTCTCTCAATTTAAGATAATCTCCGACTCTGACAGGCCCTTTAACATTTCTTCTCATTGTCTTTCCTTCATTCCTTCCTTCCAGAACTTTTACTTTTACTTGAGTTACTTCTCCTCTTGCCCCTGTCCTTGCATAAATCTCCTCAACTAATGCCAAAACAGGCTCTCCAACAGCCAAAGTATTCTTTAATGTGGTTGTCTGCTCGCCAGACTGGCTTTCCTTAACTCTTGGTTTTTTTCCGCCGCCCATGTTAAATTACTTCTTAAGGTATGCAATGTCTTTCTCAGCATCGCCTGCCTCAATCACAGCAACTGCGGATGTAGGAACTGGAATGCCCACTGCAATACCTAATTTTTGTTTAGAATCAACTTCCTGACAAGGGATTCCTTTTTCCTTGCATATGACTGGTATGTGCGCAACAATCTCTTTTGGAGAAACATCAGAAGCATAAGCAACAAACTTTGCAACACCCCTCTCTATCGCTTTGGTAACCTCGTTAGAACCTTTGTCTATCTTCCCAGTTTTGCGAGCTTTTTCAATAATACCATAAACATCCATATTAACCTCCGCCGACACTAAAGCGTCATTGGTTAAGCTTTGATGAAAACTATGCTTTATAAACTTTGCCTTGAGATTTTGCAAAGTTTATGCCAGAAAATAAAAATTTTCTAAGTATCAAAAAAACTTTAAGTTGTTAGTTTTTGGATGTCCAAGAAGTTGAGGAGACTTCTTGACATAAATCTTGCTCTGACAAAAATATTAAATTCTAATTGCGTTTAATTATTCAGGCTAAGCGGAGTTTCAGCGACAATTTTAACAAAAGAATATTTATAACATTGAAATACTTATTTTTGGCATGAACATACTATTTGAGGTCGTAGACAAAACAGGCCGAAATCTACGAATGACCGATTACAACTGGCAACATATTGTCAGAAGACATCCCGAGATAGCTTCTCAAAAAGAAAAGATAATAGAAACTCTCGAAAAACCAGATAAAATTACATATTCTCCAGATGACGAAGAAACTAAGTATTATTACAAATACTACAAAAATCTGCCTTCTCCATGGATATTTGTGAGGGTAATAGCAAAATACTTAAACGGCGATGGATTTATAATATCATCACATTTTGTGAGAGCAATACAATGAAAAATCAAGTAACATTTGATTTATATTATGATGAATTAGGAGATTTCTTAGAGATATCCTTCGGCCTTCCTCCTGAAACCGAATACACAGAAGACTTGGAAGAAGGCATTTTTGTAACTAAAGATAGAAAAACAAATGAGGTTAAAAGCATAGGAATAATTAGTTTCAAAAAAAGAGCTAAAGAAGCAATTTTGAAGAGAGTTCTGGAACGGCTCGGGATGTCTATTCCATTAGAAATAAGTATTTCTAAATAATAACTTGAAAGTTAGGCCAAATATCGTCTTTTACGAAAAAAGCTATTTGGAAAATTGAGATATTTGCCTTTTATTGGATATTAAGTGACTTTAGCACGAGCTGGCTGACGAAAAGCCCTCGTGTCTTGCAATTTGTTTGAAAATCGCCTTTGAGCGTGATTGACGGACTATCTTTGTATTTGGGAGGACTCGTTTTATGTTCTTACTTGATAAAGGTGACAATAGAAAGATTTGAATAACCCTTATGTTTGTAGAAAATATGACAAACGATAGAAACTCAGACAGAAGTGCAGAGGAAAGATTACTTTATAGTATGTTTCCAGAAATGAAGCCTTCTAAAGAAAGAATCCCTTATACTCCAGAACAATTAGAAAAAGCGAGAAGAAAAATAGGGAAAGTTTTGAGTACCTTGACGTATAGAGAAAGAGAAGTTCTTAAATTGCGTTATGGTTTAGGTGATGGATATGCATACACTTTAGGAGAAGTAGGAAAGACTTTCAACATAACTAGAGAAAGAATTAGACAAGTAGAGGCTAAAGCAATAAGAAAATTACAAAGTCCAGAAAGACGAGCAATATTAGAAAGTTTACTCGATGAACCTCCAAGTACTTCTCAATAAATATTTATTAATTCTATATTAATTCCTTGCGAAGCAAGACAATTTGTTTTTCTTCAGAAAAACCAAGCCCTCCCAATCCATCCCGTCAATTACGTTTAAACATCATTAAACCCAATCAACAGGGCTATTTATCCGTCCGTTTAAGCGTAGCGAAAAGGCGTATTTTCAAATTTATCGAAGATAAACCTCTAATTTAGAAATAAAAATAAGAGGCAAATTGCAAGTTCATTTAATACTTCTTAACCGCCCTTTTCACATCGAAAAGGAGGGTAAAGCGTAGGGAACCTTGGTGCCCTCGCGCGCGTTCGGCGCTTCGCGCCTCACAAATAAAAACCCGCAACAAATTTCTTGGGCTATTTAAATAAGACCCAAAAAAATTATTTGACAAATTCAACACCTTCAGTATCTGAAAATTCCTTGTCTCCCGTCAAAAACTTTATCCCAAGCTTCTTTGACATTATATACCCAATGCAATCTGTAATTGAAACTCCTCTGTTCTTCCATTTTAATCTGAAAAGCATCGCTTCTTCTATCCATTCCGGCTTGACAGAATTAATATAATTAGAATATTTCCTTAAATTTTCCTTAGCCGATTTATCCTTATCCCTATAGAGACAATAGCATAATTCAGCAAAAATAAAATTATTGATTATTATCTCTGAATCCAGATATTTCTCATACTCTTTATTGCCTCCGATAATCTCAATTATCGCATAAGTATCAAAAAGATATTTAGAGGTCATAAAGTTCCTTGTCAGATTCTTTCATTAGTTTTTTTGCAGATTTAGAGAATTTGTGGGAGCCAAAAGTCTCGCGGAGCACATTTCCTTTCTTAACAAGAATTGCATCTATCTCTTCGCCTTCTTTCATTCCCTTATCTCTCAAAACTTCATGGGGAATAATTATTCCGTAAGAATTTCCCCATTTCCTTATCTTTGTCGTAAGTTCTGTCATGTATATACCGTATATACGAAGCTATTTAAAACTTTCTCTTATTTGCTTTCAAAAGACCAAGCTTCCTTAAATAATCCCGCGCTTTCTCATTAAAATCCCCGCCGTCTCCGAACTTCTTTCTGAAAATCTGCCTGCTCGCAATAATCTGGCTGTCAATCAGCATCTTATGCTGCCTGAAAAATTTATTATTTTCTTTAAGAGAATTAGCATAAAATTCAACATAGTCGCTGTCATTAATCGGTTTTTTTATGCTTTTTTTCATTTTTTACCTCACTAAATATAACCTCGCCGGATTGTTTAAATCTTTCCTCGCTCAAAATAGCTGAAAAGAAATTCCTTAAATGCCTCGCATCCTCCATATCTTTTCTGCCCGCGAGAACAATTTCTTTATATAAAATCTCAAATTCCAGCATAGGTATCTTAAATTCAAAATCGCCCACTCTGATTTTCTGAAAATGCTCAAATTCATACTTCTTGGCTCTCTTGCTTTCATTAAATGGCACAAGTTCTATATTAGGAAAAAGCTCCTTATTTCTGGCAAATCTTAAGCTGGTCATCTGCTCTAAATAAGAATAGGCGTCATTAAAATCTTCTCCCTGATAACACCAAAATCCTGCCTTCTGCAAATCGCCGAATAAATCTCCAAATTTTTCTTTCTGTATTGAAGGAAATAAGATATCCACATCTTCAGTTGCTCTTGTTCTCCCTGTTGATATGCTGACGTATCCGCTTACAACAAGATAGTCGCTGTGCTTCTTTAAAACTTCAAGAAAATCCTTCGCAAATAAATCGAGCTCGTTTAGGTCTCTTTCAATAATAATGACACCGTTAATTATTTTGTACCCTTTTTCCATAAAATAATATAATCAGGTAATATAAAAAGTTTTATCTCCATCCCGCATCAACGTCATCCGTTTTTTCCCTAAGAATTATACCTATTTCAAAGCATTATTTACTTTCTTCTTAAATTTCTCCGGGTATCTTTTCAAATATTCTTTAAGCTTCTTTTTATCAATTTTTTCCCTGAAAGTATCAATAACTTCCCTGTCCAAAGGCTGCCTGAAATAAATCATGTCAATAAATGTTTTTTCAACATCAGAATAAGGAAAATAGAAGTCCCCGTCTTTGTAGTATTCAAAACCAAAAATATATTTTTTGTCTATTCTCCTAATAAACACGTTCCTATCAAAAATCTTCCTTATTCCTTTTCTCAGATTTCTCGTTGTAACAACAATAGGGTTTGTTTCCTGCTCCCATAAATTATGAAAGCTCATTGCATTTTGCAAACCCAGATAAGAAGGCTTAAAACAAAAAACAATCAAAGAAGGATCGTCATAAATGCTATAAAAACCCTTAGTTATTTTTCTAATTTCGCCTTTCTTCAGTAAATTATTAATAAGCAAGTAAATGTAATCTTTATTCTTTTTTTTAATAAATTTCTTTAACGATTGAATATCAACAACAGGGCTTTTTTTAAAAAATCTCCTGATATCATTAATATACTTTATTTTACCCATCTTTTTATCCCCATTAAAAGCTCATTTGAGTTAGGAACAGCTCCAATAATAATTATGCTTGATAAATTTGCTTCGTCTTTTGGCTTTTCATAATTTCTGATTAATTTATTTAAAGAAGCTTCAACTAATTTTCTGTTTTCCACATAGTTAAGCAAAAAATAAATATCATATAAATCTCTTATCTTTTTCCTTTTAAGATATGTTTCAACTTTTTCTAATACCAAGTCTTCTGGGCTTAAAGTATACACGTTAATAAAAAAGCTTTCAGAAGTTTCATATTTTTTTGAGAAAGGTTTTTTGCTTTGAAAAGTTGCCTCAAATTTTGTTGCAATATTGTTAAAGTCTAATTCAGAATAAATTGAATTTTCCTTTATTCTTTTTTTTATTATTTTAAATCCTTTTGCTTCCAGTGACTTAAAAAATTCTTCAATTTTATTCAAATCTCTGTTTATATAAACGTCAACATCTTCTGAAAACCTGTTTCCATTATAGCACCTCCATATGCCGGTTCCGCCGTGAATTATAGCATTAGGAAAGAACTTATAGAGTTCTCCGACAATTATATCCTGGGCATAAGCTATTTCTCTCTCTGATTTCTTTTTCAATTTTAAACTTAGAGGGATATTAACCATTTTCAATAATCTACCAAAGTTATATATATCTATAAGTTGGGTAACTTATAAATCTTTCGCCCTAAGAGGATTAAGGACATTAAATCTCATCTCCAAGTCACAAGAACGTCATCCGTCCTCTCTCTCGGCTTAATATCCACTTTATATGCCTTCATCTTAATCCCCGCATTATACATTATCTCGCCAGTAAATGCAATCATTGCTGCATTATCCAAAAGGAATTCTTTAGCAGGACAAAAGCACTTTGCTCCTCTTTCCTCGCACATTATCCTGCACATTTCCTGCAATCTTGCGTTGCAAGCAACCCCTCCGCCTAAAACCAATTCGCACTTTCCTGTGTGCGCCAATGCCCGTTCAGCAGCTTCAACAAGCATTGCAAAAGCTGTTTCCTGAATTGAAAAAGACAAATCCTCAATCCTTTTGCCTTTATCATACAATTGCTTTGTCTTTGTAAGCATGCCTGAAAAACTTACGTCCATGCCTTTTATTGAATACGGCAGTTCAATATAACGATTAGATTGCTTTGCTTTCTGTTCAATAACAAGCCCGCCTGGAAAAGGAATTCCGCAATGCCTTGCAAAAGTATCAATAAAATTTCCTATTCCTAAATCCAAGGTTTCTCCGAAAACCCGGTATTTGCCTGCGGCAAAAGCAATTATCTGCGTGTTTGCGCCGGAAGCATAAAGCAAAACAGGATCTTTGGCGCCCTCGTGTTGTCCGATTTCTAAATGCGCAATGCAGTGATTAACAGGTATTAGCGGAATCTTTAATTCTTCTGCTTTCTTCTTCGCAAATCTTAATCCTTCCAATAAACATGGAGCTAATCCGGGCGCATTTGAAATTGCAATTGCATCAATATCTTTCTCGCTAACTTCTGCCTTTTCTAATGCTTCTTCATAGATAATTTCTGCGACATCGCGATGATGCTTAGCAGAATCCATTGGGATAATTCCTCCCTTCAAAGGTTTATACATATCCCTTACATTTGCAAGAATCTTTCCCTTATTCACAATTCCAACTCCGAATGTGTGAGCAGTGCATTCTATGCCGAGTATCATTAAATAAAAAGACAATTTGGGTATAAAAAACTAATCAAACTATTAATATTGATTATTTCTTTTTGCTTAAAAATCTAATAAACTTAGATTTTACAATTATGGATAATTCTGTTGATTAGAGCATAAATTTTCAGAATTATACATTAGAGAATTCTGGACAAAAAGTATCATAATTATCAGAATTCTCTATAAGTATCATAAAATTATGACAAGCAGAGCAATACCTATCCTTTTCCACTTATCAATAATAGTCAAATAAAACCCAATTAAAAATAAAAAAATAATAATATTCCTTTAATTATCTTCTCTTGCGACGATGATGCTTGGATGCCTTCTTCTTCCTGCCGCCTCTGGCCATTACTGCTTCACAAACATTGCCTTGCGAGTCAACGTAGTAAAGATATCCAGACTTCCTCTGCACAATATTCTTTGCAATTACTCTTCCCATTTTTTACCTCCTTTTTCCTGTTAATTAGTAAAATTCATCGACGTATTTAAACTTTTCCATGTTTCCCGACGAAAAACTCAATAATTCTGACATTTTTGTCATTAATGGGAACTTCCAAAAACTTTCGGTATTTTTTCCCGTGATTAACAGAAAAAGTAAATGGCCTCACAATTTTATAATCCAATACTTTGTTTTTTTCATCAAGCCACACGATTAAAAAATCAAAAAAGACAAACAAAGAAGTTATTTTTATATTCACATCCTTACTAAATTCAAAAATTAAATTCTCCGTCTTCCTGGATTTAAACATGAGCCCAAAAATCCTTGATATAAAAGAAACTTTTTTAGCGTCAATTCTAATCTTCTTTCCGCGATAATTTATAGGAAATTTCATAATCTTTTGAAAATAAGACAAAAATTAAATGTCAGCCATTTCAGATTTTATCTTTGAGACTTTATTCATCTTGTCAGCAACCCTGTCAATCTTTGTCTGCAAATTCTTCTTTCTCTGATTCAGCTGAGCTTCTTTCTCAATCAGGGCTGCAATCTTATTCTGAAGTTCTTTTTCCTTTTCCCTGTCAACATCTATTGCAGAGCCTGTGCTTTGTATCTGCGACTTCAATTCAGACTTTTCCCTGGAAAGCTTTCCAATCTCAAGCTCCAAATCCCTCATAGCTCCCGACAAGGGAGACTTAGCAGGTCTCATGGAAGAACTTTTTTTGGCACCGCGCCTCTTTTTCATTAACCCTCTAAATCATTATTATTTATAAACGTTTCTTTAACTTTTTTATAAGGGCATTTATATCCTTAAGGTCACTGCGATAAGTCTGGCTCTTAATATATCCTTTGTCAAAAGCTTCCTTTAGCAGGGATTTTTGGTATTCAAGCTTATTAATTCTCTTATTTATTCCCTGATAATCAACATCCTTTATATTGCCGATTTTCTTACGCCAGTTTTTAGAGCTGATAATAAGCCTCCTTTTCCAGTAATAATTTACTATAACAAAAGAAACCATTAAAACAAATAAGATAATAATTGCAAAAAGCGTTATAGAACTGCCATATAACTCGTAAAATGCTTTATCAGTTATAAGAAATTCAGAAGAGCTTGTTCCTATGAATCCTGTAGCTTTATCGCTGACAAGAGCATAAGCAATATACTCTCCCTTACCAGCATTGTTCGGAATAACAAAGCTTTTCTTTACTTCTGCCTGCGTTTTGACAAACAAGTCCTGCTCTTCACTGAACAAAATTTTGCCTTCAAAATCCTTGACTTCAAAAAGCAAATGAACATCACCTTCTCTAAGGTTTAAATTTAATATTTTAATTTTCACCTCAAACTCGTCTCCTGACGGCACTCTTGCAAACCTTGGGGCAATCTCTGTTATTGCATCAAAATAAACACTCTGGCTTTCAACTTCAAAGATTACAGGAAGGATATAAGATTTATCAGAAGAAGATACATTGATTTCGCCCGTATAAACTCCCTCTGTCAAGTTCTGGCTGCTTAGAACAACATCAAAAGTCTTTTCCTCTCCGCCTTCTAAAAAGATATCCCTAATTCCTTCATCAATAAAATTGCCTTCCGAATAATAGGTTATAAAAAAAATATCATCTCCTCCTGTATTTAATAAAGTTACCGGAAAAGTTACAGATTCTCCTGAATGGATTGAGCTCTTTATGCTGAGACTGCTAAGCTCAAACTCGCTTGCTCCCACAAAAGATGAAAGCATAAATACCAGCATGACAAATAAAAAACTTTTTAATGACAATTTATCTTCCTCTCTTATATTTAGTATATTTTCCAAGCCTTTTATATCTTAATATTGAAATAATTGCAACTATTATTGCAGCAACAGAAACTCCTATAAGAATATAGAGAGGGCTAATTTCAAACTTATCAGACACTTCAAATCTTGCGCTGGAAGTCGCAAAACCTCCTGGATATGAAAACTCCAGAGATAGCAGATATTCTCCGATGGGAAGAGCAGAAGTGTCAAATTCTCTTGTAAAGCTCTTGCTTCTGTCAACAAAGAAAGTCTCGCTTTCACTCAAAAGAGTGTTGCCATCAAAGTCCTTTACATAATAATTAGCAGTGGCATCAACTTCAGCATTATCGCCAACCTGAACAAGAGAGATAAATGCCTTTATTGTCTGGCCAGGATGAATAGTTCTGTATATCTGAGGAAGATTCAATGAAACATCAAAAAGAGAAGAACTGCTCTGAACATTCAGAATAATAAATACTTCTTTACTTATGCCTCCTGCATCAAATAACAATCTGCCCGCATAGACTCCATAAGAATCTGATTTCATTATTAATAAGACTGATTTTCTTTCCCCTGGAGATATTGTTAAATGATTTGTATCAGCACTTACCAAATCATTAAAGCCAGATAATGAGACATTTATGTCAAGCTTTGAAGTTCCTGTATTCTCAAGCGTAACTTCTCTCGTAACAATCTCTCCTAAAGCAAGAATAACATTAATTTCACTCTCAGAAACCAAAAAGGCCCTTGCAGGTCTTAAAGGAGGATTATATCCTCCGCGCCCGCCTCCTCCGCCTGTTGCTCCTCCTGTTTGCCCTCCGCCGGAAGAGATAGTAACAGTAAAAGCCACGCTGTCAGAGCCCTCATTGCCTGACGTATCATTGGCATATACTCTCCATGTATTGCTTCCTTCAGAACTCGTTATGCTTGTAACATTATCGCCGCAGGTTACAGAAGTATTAGTCACTCCGCTGTTTAAGCTATACCAGCAGCTGCCTATTGCCTGATTATCGCTTGCTGTATAATTAAGCGCGGTTACATGAGAAGTATAAGTAGTTGCGTCAGGATATGCTATGGAAACAGCAGGAGATTCACTATCGGCCCCTTCTACGGACAGAGAAAGCTCTGCCTGGTTGCTCGCATATGACTTCGGAAAAAAAGAAAATCCTCCATAAACTACCGCATATAATCCGATAGAATAAATAACAAGAATGAAATTCAAAAATAAGAGCAAGAATAATAAAACATGCCTCTTTTTCATCTCTATTGGAATAAAACCTCTATTAAATATTTTCCTACTTCTCGAGATAAACTCCGACATCAACAATTCCTGAATAAAATCCTAAACTTGTATTTTCATGAGTAATAACGCTAAAAGGAATAGAAATAGACTCTCCTACCGCAACAGAGTAGCTTTTCTGAAAGACTAATAAATCTGCTATATTGCCATTTGCTTCAAGATAAATAATGACTGGAACAGAATATCCGTTTGCAAAAAGCAGGTTTCTTGTTGCGCTTCCCCCTATTGCTATTTTCCCAAAAGTTAAGGCAGTTGAATTCAAATCAAATCCGCCTGTATTTTCAGTGACCTCAACACTGGCAAAAACTTTCTTAACCTCAACGGGGCGATAAGAAATAAAAAGAGAAAGTGAGATAATAAAGAGGATTAAAGAAAACCCAAAAAGAAAATAAGCTGCTTTTTTCATTTTTTAATATTCTTTATCTTTTTTCTTATTATAAAGATTATTGTAGCAGTCACTATTAATATTGCTGCAATGCTTCCGATAATTATTAATAACAGCATATTAGACTCAAGAATGGCAAGAGTACCGTAAGCAAAAGATTTTTGCCGTTCATAAGATAAAATAATGCTCGCATTATATCTGCCTTCAAGCTCATCTGTATCTAAAAATCCTTCAATCGTCTTTTTTTCCCAAGGATTCAGTATAGCAGAGGGCGTTCTGAAAGTAATGTTTTGAACGCCATTTGTAAGATTAACATCTGCAAAAACTTCTGAAACTTGGCTGTTCCACCCGCTTTCAATATCTATTAGATATTTCTGAATGCCTTTCTTCTTCAATTCTTTCGTAAAATCAGTTATGTTAACAAATAAAGAGCCGATTCTAAAGCTTTGATTGAGATAAAAAATCTCTCCGCCATAATTTACCACTGAACTTGCAAGATAATTATCCGGCTTAAATCCGGTAGTATTAAGATATTTCCTGAAATACCTTTCTTCAGACGTATTAAGAAAAGCAGATTGAAAATTCATTCTTTCAACTTCATTCATTCCACTATCAAAAAAAAGTATTATCGGGCTAACTTCTATTGACTCTTTTCCTCTGTTGATAACATGAAGCTCAACAGGTATAACTTCATTAATGTTGCCGTCGCCGACATTTAACTGCACATCAACATATTTTCCCGGATAAGGAACATAAACATTTACTATCGCCCGAATATTGACAGATGTCGCGATAAACTCGTTCTCTCCCGGAATTTCTCTAACCCCGACAATTAATGTATTTTTTCCTGCTTTCTCTACTTCTGCCGGCAGGTTAAGAGTTACTTCGAAAGAGCCTCCTCCCCGAAGTTCTCTCTTATTAAGAGTGGCGTATTGCGAAAGGTCGCCTTCAACATAAGCTTCTAATTCGCTATCTGGCTCATCGACAATTGCCTCAAATTTAAAAGTATACTGATGATTCGGTTCAAAATTAACTTCAAATTTAGCAGGGCTAATTCCTAAGGATGCAGCTGAAATTTTAATAAATAAAACCAAAAGAAAAAATAAAACCACTGCTTTTTTCATATAACAAATTAAAGAAACAAGTTTTTATATCTTTTCAAAAAGCATCCTTAATATGGCTGCAGCAATAAATTGACTAATAAACTGTATAGCAGATTATATAAATATGATAAAAACAAGTGCAGCAAGCATAAATTAATATGTTAAGAACATGCATAAAGAATTCTAAAGTAACATAGAAAGTAAAGCTAAAGAGCTGTCACCGTAGCAGTAACGACATCGCCTAACGCTCCTGTCTGGGAGTTTTCAGGAATAGTAAGATTAAAATCTAATCTTAATAAATCATTTCCTGACTCAAATCTGAACACAGAGCATCCTAAGCCTCCATTCTGCTGGTAGGCTGTTGTATTGGCCTGAAAGAAGCGATTAAGCCTCAAGCCTTCAGTTCCTCCTGCCACTCCGCTATTGTTTAAGCAAGAATTAGCTTCAACAGCTGTTAAATTCCACTCATAAACCGGATTGCTTCCGCCTATAAATTCAGACGCATTCTTCCCAACAGATAAATTCAGGCTAACATTAACATTTCCTATATTCTCCAATCTCAATCCTCCTGCAGTTGTTAATGTCCAGTTTCCGCCTGTAACATTGTCTGTCGCAAATGTAGTCAGGGCAGCAGCGCTTGAAGCAGGATTAACTCTTCCCGAGCCCCAGCTTATTGCTCTTGTTGTAAAATTAACATTTGCAAGCGTTTCAACAGTAAGATTTGCCTCTCCTGTTGAAGTGGCAAAAGTCGTAACTCTACTGACAAGATTAGCAACAGAATAATAAGTAACTCCTGCAGCAATCAAAGAAACAACTACTGCAATCAATGCGAAAACTATTATAACAGAATCAAAGCTGCTTGATTTATCCGCCATTTGAACCCTCTTCTGCTTCGCTTGTCTCAACAACAAAATCAATAGTTCCACTGCCTGCCCCGACAACATTCCCTGAAGTCTTGCCATAAGGAACATTCAGATTCAAAACCTGAAAGCTTACAAATGCTGAAATTGCAGAGAACAGAATAGCAAGAATAAGTAAAGCCAAAACAATTTTTTGTGTTTTATCCATTCGCTCCTTGTCCATGAATAAAAAGAGCCGAATATTTAAACCTTTCTTCAATAAAACATATTGTTTGATAAAAATAGTTTAATGGTGATTAGCCAATTTTAGCACTAAAAAGGATTAAATTGAAATTGTAAGCAAACAAATTAATCAGAAAGTTATCTTTTATCTCCGATAGAAATTAATATTATCCACTAATTAACTTGAGAAGTATTTAAAGTTCGTATTTTCTATTGCAAGACAGATTTTCTACCTTATTTATGTCAAGAAACATTAAAAAGTTGGTGCATTAACTGACTAATCACCAGTTTAATTATTACTGATAGAATAAAACCCTGATTTTATTGCCGGCTATTTCCCCTTAACCTTCTTCCTTAGATAAATAAACCATAATAAGTTAACCATTATAAGCAGTACAATTACAGCTACAAGAACAATAATCAATGGCTGTGAGAACCTGCCTGAACTTCTGCTTCCTCCAGATGAAATTACATAGCCGACACCAACAACATTTATATCATTATCCGAAACTTCAAGCTCTAATTCTCTTTGCTCGGAATTTGCTCCATATTTCAGGAATAATGAAGACTTGTAAGTGCCTTCCCTAACGCCTTCAGTATCCCAAAACGCAATCATCAGTATTTTACTAAGAGACGGAATATCATAAGTGGCTGACTTAAAATCAGCCATCACGGCTCCTTCAGTATTGAACACCTGCATCTGCGCATAAGCTCCGGAAATCTGTTGGCTCCACTTATTCTCAACTAAAATTTCAAATTTGGCTATATCTCCCAAAGAGAAATCATTTACCTCTACCCCGACAACATCAAGTACCTGATTGCCCAAATTAAACTGCGTTTCAAGAGTAGCAGTAGATTCATCATAAATCAAAGTCGCGACAGCCCTGTAAGGTCCTGGCGGCGCATCTGATTTCCAAACAGCAACAACATCTCTTCTTTGGCCGCTTGGAATCTCAACTTCATTCGTATTAATTGTTTCAATCTTTTCATTCAGAGAACTGTATATGTCAATTACAGCCCCAACTCTTACTAAATCAAGCTCGCCTCTGCTTATCACAGGAATAACAAAAGTAACACTTCCGTCATCGTCAGGCCCGATTACATTAAGAGAAGCCTCGGCATATTTTCCCGGATAAGGAACGAATAAATGTATTTGAGTTGCAACTCCTAAAGCAGCCCCTATAAAGGCCTGGCTTGTTTCTGCCTTCTTAGGCAGTTGTAATACAACAACTTCCGAAGTATGCAATCCGGGAGACAATCCATTAGGAATATCAACAATATACCTTAATTTCTTTTCTTTGTCTGCGGCTTTCATCGAAAAAGAAACTTCTGAAAGAGAAATGCTTCTGTTTAATTCTCCCTGAACAAAAACAACAATATCCATATCCTGATTTTCTGAATTAACCACTGTAAACTCAACTTCTGTCTTTTGTCCGGGTTTGTAATCCAGAACCGTCCTGCCGGGAGTAATTCCCAATGCTAAAGCGCCAGAAGACAATAAAACCAGAAGCAAAAGTATAGCCAATAATTTATCCATTTTCTCCCCCTATAAATTTAGTTCCTGCAACTTCCTTGCTTTCATCAACATCAAGAACAATGCTTCCTGTAAGATTTTCATTCTGATAAATATCAACATTAAGCAAGGTGTTTCCTGCATTAACAAGGTCATACCTGCTGCCTTCACTTTTCTTCAGCTTCAATGCAACCTCTGAAATGATAGTAAGCTTTCTCACACTGCTTGGCAAAGCTCCCTGAACCTTCCAGTAATAAGTGCCTGGCTTCAGATTCACTATCAAATTATCTTCAACAAAAATCTCCTGCGGAGAACTAAACTCAAGATTATCATCTATCAGTATTTCATTCGCCTTTTCAAAACTAAATAGAACCGAATTGTTTGAAGTTGCATAGTCATCAAGAGGAGAGATAACTAATGGGCTTGCATATCCAAACACAAAAACAATCCAGATTAATGTTCCGACTATCAAAAGAAAGTCAATTGCCAAGATGTATTTCTTCTCAAATTTCATTTTATTCTCCCAGACTCCCTGTAAACGTTACAGTGGAGTTTCTTGCTCCGGCAGCCTCCTGTAAAGGAACAGTTACATTAATGTCAATTTCAGCAGTATCTGTTGCATTTGTATAATTAAGCCGGGCAATTGCCAGAATAGGGGAAGCAGTAAGAGTAATATTTGTATAAGTAAACTTTGACAATACCCAGTTAAAAGAGCCATTCTCCAAAGTGTAATTATCAATCTTGAATTGATAGTTAGTGCTCGGATTTGCCTGGCTTCTCCACAAATCAGTTGCTCCTATTGTAACATTCACAAAAGAATTCCCGTCATTCTGGATTAAGAAAGGAAGAGGGGAATTGTCAGAAGTATCATTGGTTCCAAACTGCGATATCTGCCCAAAATTAATGCTGGAATTAGGCAGGCTCATCTGAATCAATGAAGAAATATTAACTCTGAAGAAATCTGTCCATGCAGAATAATCCTGCTCGTCATAAGCTCTTATAGACCAGTTATATTGGTAATTATTATCATACAAATACAATAAGTCTCCTGATAGTTTATGGCTTGTCAAGCCCAATGGAAAAGATATGTGCCTATTATCCTCTCCATATCCGCTGCATCCCCCGCCTAAAATGTTTCTGCATGTTAAATTCAATTCATAAAATAATGAATCTCCGTCATCATCGCTGCCGGCAGTCCATACAAAGGTCGGCGTCCTGTCGGTTGTTGAGCTTCCGTCTGCCGGGCTTGACAATGTCGGAGTTCCTGGAGGTGTATTAATTATAGTAAGATTTGATGAATTTACCCAGTTGCTATACTCCAGGCCATCATATAATCTCATTGAGCAAGTCCAATTATGATTTTTAGTAGTATTGCCTGAAAGAAGAGTGGCATTGAAAAAAGAATTATTAGCATAGCTATTATTAAAGTCAACAACAAGATGTGACAAAGAATTATTAATCCACATGACAGTTACATTAATCCTGTCTCCTTCAGGATCAATTAAAGTGTCAAAGCAATTCAGATTCTCATTTGTCCTGTTTGTTCCAAGAGTTGAATTTATCTCCGGAGTGGGGGCTGCTGGGGCATTATTAGAATCCTGGATGCTATAATTGCTAAAGCCGCTTATATTGAATATAACTGTTCCTGCATTTAATGATGTGAAATTATAGCAATCATTGCAGATAGCATTGTCCCGATACACTTTAGGATACCTGAAATTGCCCGGCATATTATAGAAAGTGATATTTGCAGTTTTGTTCAAATGACTGAATATTGTAGAATTTGCAAAAACAAAATTATTCCGTAATTCTGTATTTAGGCTTAGGTTTGTCAAATTAAGGGCAGAAGTTCCTGAAATGAATTTTATTTCTCCTCCGGAAGTTGTTCCATTTATTAAAGTAATAGTGATATTATTCCCATAGCTTGAATTCAAGTCGGCAAACTGACCTGAATAATTTATTATTAATCTTCCGTGTTTAAAAGTAGGAAAAGCGCTAAGATTAACAGCAATATTAGTAAGATTAATTAATCTTGTATCTTCTATATATGCTAAACCTCCCTCGCTCGTTGCAGAACCATCCCCTGCACCCATCGCAGCAGATATTTGCTTAGTTACATTTGTATTATAAAGATAAAAAGCTCCTCCTGGCCCTCCTGATCCTGCTGAAGCAATGCATGTCGCATCGCATATCTCTCCGTTATTCAAAAGCCCCTCTACTTCTGAATCTCTTATTGTAATATTTTTGCCTCCGTTTCCATTATTGCCTGTATATGTAACACCTATTGAATTGGTAAAGTCAGGAATAAATGTATTTTTTACTGTGAGATTTTCAGCAGGGTCCCGCAATTCAATCCCATGAACAGTTCCTATTACGGGCCCTGTATGCTCAATAGTAAATCCCTCTCCTTCTAATGCAATATTTGAGGCATTTACAACCAGGCAGCTTGCTGTTGTAGATAATGTATTGTTAAGGAAATAGGTCTTTCCTGTTTCATGCAAAGTTGTACAGGCAGAAACAAGAGACACATTAAGACCGAAAGTAACATTAACAGTAAAATTATTATTGCCCAAAGTGTCATTGGCATAAACTCTGAATACATAAGTTCCTGTTAAAAGAGAATTATTTGAATGCGTAAAAGCAGTTCCAAACTTTCCTTCATTGCCATTCATTGAAATATTATCTACTCCGTTGTTCATAGAGTATGAAACGCTTCCGTTTTCATCCAAGCTGACATTGAAAGTGAAAGGCAAATCGCTGAAGGTATAGTTCGCACCCTTAGGGAAGTATACTGTAATATTGGGGGGAGCTGCATCCGCCGGGCTGTAAGTAAGAGTGAAGTTTGAAGTATTGAATGCCTGATTATGAGGAATTGCATTATCCATAGCAAGAAAATTCCAATAATATGCTCCACTGCCATTAAGCCCGATATTATGCGTAATGTTTCCTACTATGCTGCTGTTGCCTAATCCTGTAAAGTTCTGTGCTACTAAGTCATTAGTTGAATTGTAAACAAATAATGTTGCATTGCTTACATTAACATCATCGGTAAATAAAGCTCCGAATGCAGCAATGCCTGTTGTTGTTATAGTATTATTGCTCGGATTTATTAGCATTACTTGAGGAGAAGTCTTATCTGCTGCAGAAGTATCAATTGTTATATTTGCGAAATAAACATCTGTTGCCTGGTCAGTATAAACAAGCTCCAATTCACTGCTTCCAAGTTGATTGTTAGACGGATAATTGG
Organism: Candidatus Woesearchaeota archaeon; assembly: GCA_964437555.1. Taxonomy (GTDB): domain Archaea; phylum Nanobdellota; class Nanobdellia; order Pacearchaeales; family GW2011-AR1; genus UBA92. Next base: position 63,539 of record CAYTHI010000001.1, read on the forward strand.
AACATCTGACAGAAGGGAATCTTAATGCTCCTGTATTATCAGAGATCTGCTCTTGAGCAGTGAAAAACCCTGTTGAGGTATATTTTATGTAATCAATAGCTGTATTATTTTCAAAGACAATATGAGCGTTGTTGTTCGCATCAAGGCATCCCTCGCTATCATTGAAAGTTCCTGCATACGTCGCATTGGAATAAACTATTCCATCACTGCTGTTAATCACAACTAAATCCTCGCTTGCCGCATCTATCGCTGTAATCAAAATTGTTGTTCCTCTTATGCTTAAATGCATATTTGAAACAGCTAATCCATAAGCTATTGTGGTCTGATTTGCTGTAAACGAACCAGAAGAATTAATTACAAGCAAGCTACTTGTGGCAGCATCATCTAAGGCAATATAAACATTTCCATTGCTGCTCATATCTAAAGAACAGCTTTCAGCAATTCCAGGTCCGCCTGCCGATGCTCGTGTAGTCCATGCCAGAGTAGCACCAAGATTAGTAAACGAAAAATCCATGTCAAAATCATCATTATCCATGCTGCAGGCAAGAAACCTGCCGCTTGTTGTAGTGCCGTCAAAAGCAACATCCGGGCGATAATTGTCGTTAGTTCCTCCGGAAACATCAATGATAGCTCCTGAATTAGCAACATTGCAGTCAGCAGTCACATTGTAAATATAACTTATATCATTCTGACCTCCCGTATCATCAGTAAACATATAGATAATAGCAGAGCCATTAGTGGCAATAGCCATATCGCTATGAGTTCCAGTTAAAGAATCATAAGTATTCCAATTAACACCTTCATCTGAAGAATCTGAACAGGAGGCATCACTGCTTGCATCCTGCCACAATGCAATAAGTAAATCGGAATTTAACCTGACTATGTTTTTTCCTGCATTAAATCCGCCAGTAGTAGTTCCTGTTGCTGTTGTTGATGCGTCCGCATTAATCAGATAGTTAGTTGAAGGGTCAATAATATGGTCAAACTCCACACTGCCTCCTAAAATCCTTAAGTCAAAACTATCCTGCTCTCCTTCCAATCCTGTAAGAAATACTTTATTATATTCATTATCATTAATGCTTTCAAATTCTGCAATAGTCTTATTTTCATTTATTTCATAGACTTCAATCCTCGGACTTCCGTTCACAGCTCTTGGATAAATGCTTATGTCCCTGTCGCTTGTCAAATTCCTCTCAAATTTAACTCTCACATAATGCTCTGCAGGAATAGTTTCACTCCAATTTCCGTCCAGTTTAGAAACTTCAGGATAAATGTCAGAGATAAATGTCCTGTTTGAATCAAGATGCTCTGCAGAAACAATTTCTATAATTAAATCAAACGTCTGATTGCTCAACTCCGGAATAATCCATTCAGCGTAATCATATATTCCATCTTCATCTAAATCAGAAACATTTACAGGAACAACATACGCTTGTTTTTCTTCCCAGTATATTTTTAAATCATCTTTATCAATAAGATTATATGATTCATCTAAATTCGTGAAGGACAAAACATTCTCATAATGAATTTCATCAGGCCCTATAATCAAAACTTTCTTGCCTATTCGTCCATCAGTTAAATTTTCCTCTATCGCATAAGGAGCAGGAGTATAATAACTCACTTTGGCTCCTTTCTCAAACTCGCTTAGCTCAATTAATATTTCTTTTCCTTCTTTTGCTTCTGCTTCTTCAGAAACTGCAAATCCGGTCAATCTTAAAATATTTCTAAACCATTTTAAAATTCTGTTTTCCCTGTTCAAACTAAGGTCTGCTGTAACCGCTCCAGTGATTATGCTTCCTGTAATATCAGCATTAATGGATTCTGGCTCATTATTAGCGGGCTCTGACACCTCAACATTCTCTTCAACATCGGCAACTTCATCTGTTCCTTCATTATCAAATTCCTTCTCTATCTTGTCAATAGAAATATTTTCAGCGATTTCAGGGATAAAAATGCTGAAACTGGCAGGTCCATCAACATTATCAACTTTCTTAACCCATTTAACAGGCTCGTTAAGCTTTATTTCATCATGAACAAGCTCAACATTTATGGATAAATTAGGCTCAATTGTTTTATTAGGAGAAATTATGCTTTCATTAGAAGTTTTATTAATGCCAATTTCAGGAACAATTTCCTCATTTTTTTCATCAGATTTATTCAGATTTCCTGAAACTGATATGCCTTGAAATACTTCAACAATTGTTTGTCCTTCATAAGAAAGCTTAGCAGATAAAACGCCTTCATCAGCCCTAAAATTAAAATCTTCCAAATCAATAATTAAAGTAAGCTTATTATTTCCTAAATATTCTTTGCCGAATCCTTTTTCCTCTAAATAATAATCAGTTGAAACAATGACTTCATTTCTATTTATATCAACTTTGACATTTTCATCTCCAATTGCCTCTCCATTCGCAGTTACGCTTCCTGAAATTAATCTTGCACTCTGTCCTTCACTTAGCTCATGCACAAAATCTTGCCCATTAACCGCAGTTCCTGTAATTCCAGATGAAAATTCAGATATCGCTGCTCCTGTAATTCCCGGAGCAGGGCTTCCACCACCAGATTCACTTCCTCCTCCTGAACTTTCAGAATTACTATCAGAAGTTTCCTGCTTATTTTCTTCTGAATTTTCTTTAGATTCTGCAGGGGTTTCTTTCTTATCAGCATTCAAATCATCCTGCATCTGGGGCTCATCAATTTTAGAAGAGCCGCTTCCTGAAGAGCCAGAACCAAATTCTTTTACTATCTCCAATTCAAAACTCACAGAAGGATAAATTTCTCTTATGCCACTTATACCATACCCTTCGCCGCTTCCTGATAAATCCAAACCTTCCGCATAAAAATCTCCATTAACAGCCTGTTCTGTGATTAAATCTTTCAAAGCAATTTCTCTTTCAATACTATTAAGACCAATAAGTACAACAGAATCAACAGGAATAAGTTCCCCCGCTTTCAAATTTAAAATCAAATTGCCTTCTATCTGCTCTCCAAGAACATATCGTGTCTTAATATCAAGCGTTGCATTCCCTGTTAAATTCGCTGAGATGAAAAAGAAAAGTAAGAGAACTCCTAAAACAAAAAAGAAAGCTGCAGGAAAAAGATATTTCTTTAAATTATTTCTGGATTTTGCATGCCCTAAGTATCTTGTAATTATCTTTCCATCAACTCTTTCTGTTTCATAAAGATATGGGCCAAATCTCTTCCCATTTTTATAAGTATATTTTTTATGTACCACTATCCCTCTTTTGTAAGAGAACTGCTTTCAGCAGTTCAAATATACTAAAATACTGGTATTTATAAGTATTTCTTTATTTTTCCTAAAAATAAATATAAGTTCTCTTACATTATAATCCAACTTGAAATATCCAATTTGCGTCTTCACTGAATCCGCAGGGGTCTATTATTCCTGCGCTTTCATTATGGATTGTCGTTGCATTGCACGCTCCAAAATAAGACAAGGAGGAAAAGCAGTCTGGGTCTGAATCATCTGTAAACCCATCATAATCATTATCCAACCCATCCCTGCATTGAAACAAGCTGGGAGTGGGAATATGTTGGGTTATATCAATATATTTATTATTCCCGAGTGATTTGAAATAAAAAATATTATCTTCTTTTCTAACTGTGCTGAAGTTTTTAGATATAAAATTAATTTCTGTAAAATTCCCTATTGGAATCTGTAAAAGCCTCCCGCCCCGCCCTATAAGCCCGACTTGTCTGAAATTTGGCTGCAAACTTAGGGGAGGAAACCAGTGGCTTAATGTGATTGAATCAAATCCCGCATGCTGTGCAATTGCAATCCCTGATTTTATTGAATATCCATAATAATCCTGGCTGAAATTATAAAATGCAGGCGAATATTCTGTTGAGCTTAATCCTTTTCCTGTTATTCCATTATCTCTCCATATTGCCCTTACAAGATTTGCTATATATTTTCCCTGCTGCGGAAATCCATGATACGTGTGAATATCAAGGTAATCATAATATGCCGAGCCATTAACAGCAACAGCTTTTAGAAATTCGTAAGTTACTCTTCCTTCCCGGTCTCCTAGAGTTACAATCTTGATTCCGGGGCGGCCATCGCTTGACCTATAATAAAATCCATCAATAATATAACTGTCCTCATTAAATCCCGCATAAAGCGCGGCATTATCAACACCTGTTACTCCGAAAGTTAAAACAGGAAGCGATGGAGCAACTTCTTTTACAGCAAGATAAGAAATATTCATCAAACTTAATATCTGTACCTCTTTATCTGTTCCAAGCGGGCCATAATCGTAGCTGGCATTAACTTCAAATTGATGGCCCCACTCATTGCCTATTTGCACCCCAACAAAATAATCTCTGTATACCGGATTGTTGTAATACCTGTCCGTTATGTTTTTTATATAATCTGTCCATTGCTGCTCGCTTTTCGGATAAGAGTCCGGCTCCTGAAGCCCTATCCCTCCCAAAGTAAATGAGACTGTTGAAAGGTCAGGATGATTTGACCTTACCGTGAGAAGAAATTTCATATTTGCATTCTTAAAGTTATTGGCTGCCGCATCTAATCCGGTGAAATTGTAGGTTAATGCTGTGCCATTTTGAACATTATACCAGTCTAATATAGAGCGATGATATTGCACTCCTGTTTGGTTTGTCTGGCTTAACGTAGCTGAAGATGAGCCTACCGAATGAAGTCCCAATACGGGCAGCGGAGTTATGCTTGGATTTAGCAAGCCATTTCTTATTCTCGTGCATGTATCTAAATCAAAGTCAGATAGATTAATGATTTTATAGCTGCCGCATGCTCCAACCGGAGGGATATTGCCGCTGGAAGCCTGTTGCGTGCAAATTGCTTCAAGCCCTGAAAAATCACACAATCCCGAAGATAAAACTCCTGCAACATCAACTGACTCAACTGAAGCACCCCCTAAATCTAAATCCAAATTAAAATCATAAACTTCAAAGCCAAACTCGCCGGGAAAATTATTTGTTTCTGACAGGATTATGTTTCCGTTAGAAGTCTTAAATAAAAATTTAATTTCTCTTAGCTGCCCCTGACCTGCTCCTCTGCGAACACCGACTTCAATTCTGTTTCCATCAATAATCAAGTCACAATTCTCAGCTTTCAAATCCAAATCAAAACAGCTTAGCAGTCTGCCCTGCTCTCCGCTTCCTCCTTCTCCTGTTCCTAAAATCTTAGTTACCGGAGGCTGAACAAAAATCCAAACAATTGCAATAGCAACAAGTGCAATCAATATCACAAGAACAGTTGTAACAATGCTACTAATTCCTCTTTTTCGCATGCCTAATATTAAACAGGCGCTTATTTAAAATTAATCAAAGAAGGTTATTATTTTGATACTGAAAAAATTAAGTGGATTTTAATGAACTGCTTAAGATATAAATATGTGCTTTAATATGTCAGGATTTATTTTTTGCGTAAACTCCCAACTTTAGTTCGTGATGAAGCAAAAATCAAAACACGTTCTTAACAAACTTACTGCGGTCTGTTCCTCGCCGGATTAGGAACATTGCATTCCTGATTATAATCCGACTGTGCAGAAACCGGAGAATTTAAGTTATTCGGCTGTGTTATAACTTTTGCAGTATTCTCTATATGAACAGAAGTCTGCCCCCATTCTATCTTCCTTGCGGCAACATCGTTTATAAAACCGATTAATGTATAAGAGCTCTGTCCGTTGTTCGGGCTAATCATCTCCGTAGTTTCTGCCGGACCTTTAAATCCATGAACTCTCTTTAAATCTCCTGTTCCTTTTTTGATAAAAAGCCAATCTGTCCAAACAAAAGTATCCTGCTCTTTGTTCCCATATTGGGCATATCTGTGTATTGTCTGGCAGAGAGCAAGTAATTTAGCTGGAAATTCAGGGGCATTCTGGTCTCCTAAACCCGAAACAGCAATTAAATCTTCCTTATTAATTACTGGCAGGATTCTTAAATCCAGGTTTCCGAATCTTGAATGATAGTGTTCTGTTAAATCTAAAACATCAAGGCATTCATCTCCTCCGGAATAAGTAGCTCCGTTCTGTTCGCAGGGCTGTAAGACATTATAATTATCAAGTCGATTCTGCAAATCTGCCTTTTTTTGAGCATTTGTTACTATATCATTCCCGTCCCATACTCTCGCTGTTGGAGAACCAGCCTGAGGAATTATAGTGAATTTTGCATTTGGCTTATTATAAATTAAATCTCCTATTCTCCACGCATTATACCATACTCCGAATCCTCCTGCTGAACTGCCTGTCATTAGTATCTCTGCATTATTTAAGTTAAAGCCCGTTGGCTGTAATCTTTCAAAGACTTTATCTAATCCTAATTCAACATTTTTTGCTCCGTCATGCAATATATTAAAATAGACTTTCTCAACTTCAAACCTGCCATTAATGTTAGTGCCTTGAATTTCTAATCCTTTTATTTGCGATTGTATTTCCTGTATTGTATTCCCCCTATTGTTGAGCAACGTCTCAATCTCCTGCACTATTTTCGTAACTTCTGAAAAATCATATCTCTTGGCTGATGTTTCTCTCCCTGAATGGAAATCCTGCGTGCAATAAGGTATAGTAACCCAGTTGGCATCTTTGACGAATAATTCATTGTCTGGATGGTCAATAAAAATAAATTGCTCAATTTCTAATGGCCCGCCTCTTTTTGGAGATGTTAATGCCCGCATTTCTTTCAGACTCCCTATGGCTGTATTCAGAGTTCCGTCTATATTTTTAGAAGTTGAGCCCCCGCCAGGAAACCAGATTACCAGACGATTGTTTGGCTTATTATTTAAAGAAGGTCCTTGCGAGAATAAGATTTGATATGGCTCTCCATTGCCGCATTTTGCGCCGTCAACTATTATTGTTTCCCATTCGCTTCTGTCTGTGAAGATAGGGAAGTTCGGGATTTCTTCCTCCTCTTCTTCTCCTCCCCCGGAGCCTCCTCCGCCTCCTTTTCCCCCTTTCTTAAAAATACCAAGCCGCGGAGCCAGCACAGCAAGTAAAAGCACGACTATTATAAGAGCAGCAATGATAATAATTATGGTTTTTTGCTGGCTTTTTTCCATTCAATATTCAGGGAAAAATGTTATATAAAACTTTCCTCTTTGTTGGCTTTGTTTAATAAGTAGTCGCTGTTTAAAAAGTCCTTAAAAAAAATTTAAGATTTTTTCTTTTTCTTTAATGCTTCTTAATTGAATAATGCAAAGAACTTATTCATCAGGCAAAGGAAATTGTTTATACAAAGAAAAGTAAAGGAATAGCATAAAAACTTAATCAAAAATTTTTCCCTTTTTAAAACTCATAAATCTATCATGCAAGATTTCAACATTTCTGTCGCAGACAAAATCATGCTGCCTGAAGCCGCCGCCAAAGCTTTTTGGTATGTGCATCAGCTCATGAATAATTACTTTATCCTGTTCTTCTCTGCCTAATTTATCAAATTTTTCCAAGAACTCTATCGCATAATGGGCTTTTGTATTCATCGCTTTCTGCATAAGCTTTCCTATTGTGTGACAGCGGGCTAAAGTCCTTCTTGTTGAAGAGCCAAAACCTCTAAAGCATTTGACTCTGCTAACATCTATGTGAGCCATTTCCAGAACAGCAACAATCTCATTCATTCTTGCCTGCAAATCAGGCGCATGTTCATATTTCATCCAAGTTATTTTATCCTCTGCTTTATAATTTTTCCTGTGCAAGCTAATTTCTCAGTAAAAGAACATTAACAATTTTCTTTTAATCTCCTCTTTTATTATAAGTATTTACCAATTAAGGGAAAAATGCCCAGAGATAGACTATTTGAAAAGCAGGAGCCTCGTCAAGAGGATCCCTGTCGCAGTAGAGGTTAAGCCTGTTGTCGTCGGCGTCGAACCTGACAGCTCAATGTAGCCAATTAATCGCGTGAACTTCTTCACGTCGGGAATCTCGCCCGCACAAAGCAAATTAATTGCTCACTGGAACTTCTCGCAAGTCGCTCCTGAATTTTATGGCTTAAAATAAATTTCAACAATGCCCTGATTAACTGGCGTGTAGTCCATCCGGTTTTCTTCTTGTCTTCAGTTGCTCATGCTGAAATCCAGAGAAAGAAAACTTTCTGGGCGAAAAACAGAAGAAAGCTTGCTTTAAATTTTTTGCGGCGCGCAGTGCGCACATCATCACAAGAAAAAAATCAAACAAAAGCGAGCAAAACAGATTTACTTAATCTGCCGATACCCGAAAAGCAGGAGCCCCGTCAAGAGGACCCCCGTCGCAGCAGAGGCCAAGCCCGTAGTCGCCGGCGTCGAACCTGACAGCCCTTTTTTCAAGTTGCACTGGTCTTAAACTTTCTCTCCAAAGATAAAAATCTGTCCCATTAATCCAGTTAGAAACTCTATTAATCTGCTGAATATCTTGTGTTCCAATAATTCTTTTCAAGACTTGCTTATCTGGAATTTGAGCAATCCAGTCAACTGGGCCAACAATATTTCCTTTTAAAGCATATTGGTCTGAAACCCCAACATTATGCAAAACAGAGTCTCCTTCCGGAGAGTAATCTATTCCTGTTGAAGTATTTACCCAATTCCTAAAGGCGGCCCTAAGAACATCTCTAAGTCTCTCGCCTGCTTCAGTTGAACGAAGTTCATAACCTCTTTGAGCAATAGCCCATACTTCTTGGGCATTTGCAGGGTAAGGATTTCCTGCCTGTCTTTCTCTCTCATGAAACTCGTTAAGCTGTTCTTGATTCATCGCAGGAGTCATATTATCAAAAAGAGAATAAGTCTTTATGGCATCCCTATGAAAAACTCCTGGAACTACAAGTCTGCCTTCATTTCTCCAAGTAGTTATATATGGGGGGACGTATTTAATTCCTATTTCTGCCATGTCTTTCCTAAAAAATAGGACTATTTAAATCTTTCTATTATGTTACCACTATTTAGAAATACCTTGATTTAAAGATGAGGGGATATTGCTCGAATAATTTATTTGCTCTTTGTAAATCAAAAATTAAATGCACAGGGCAGGATTAAGATTTTCTAATTGCCTGATACTTTTTACTTATCCTTTATTTCTCTTTTTTATTTCTCTTTTATCTCAATTATCTTATTCCTGCTGGCAGGATTTTTAATCTTTATACTTTTCCAGCCAACTCCAAGCTCTTTGGAAAGCAGATTAATTAATCTCCTATTTGCTTTCCCGTCTTCAGCAGGCTCTTTGACAGAAACATGGTATTCATTATCTCCAATTTTCTCAATTTTCTCCTCTTTCGCGCCTGGCTTTACTTTGACTTTTATTATCATAAAGTTAAAAGAACAATAAAGATTATAATCCTTGCTGAAAAAATTAAGGATAAAAATAATTAATCCTGGATATTAATCCCGCGATTCAATCTTGCTGGCTGAAGGCGGGGAAGGTTATGATTAATAATATCTATGTTTTCTATATAAGTTTCTCTAAAACCAGTTATGTAAAGTTATAATAAACTGCAAACAACCTAAAGATAAGGTTTCTTAATAAATTCCCTGCAAAAGTTAAAATGGAAAACTTTATATACTTAGTTACTTAGTAACCAGTATGGAATCAAAGGGCGTAAAAATAAGCGATGAGAATTACCGCTGGCTCGCAACTCTGGCTGCTGAATTGCAAAAGCAGAAGCAGCGTCCGATATCATTAGACGAAGCTCTTACGGAGATAAAAATGAAAAAATCAGATAAAAAAAACATATTGTCCTTTGCAGGAATGTGGAAAATAAGCGACAAGGAAGCTGACAAATTAAAAAGCAAAGTCAGAGCAGGATGGGTTAAATGGAAAACAAAGCCTGCTTAGACACAGATTTCTTAATTGACTTTTTAAGAAATAAAAAAGAAAAAGTAGAATGGATAAAGAATAATTCAGAAGCAAGCTTAGCAACAACTATAATTAACGTGTTTGAATTGTATTATGGAGAATATAAATTAGAATCAAGAAAAAATTTAGAAAAACTGGAAGATTTCCTGAATAGTTTTTATATTCTGAATTTAAATAATGAAATAGTAAAAAAAGCAGGGGAAGTTGCCGCCCAGCTTGAAAAGCAGGGTAATATGCTGGAATTTAGGGATATATTAATTGCAGTAACAGCATCACATAATAATTATTCATTAAAGACAAATAACAAAAAGCATTTTGAAAGAATAAAAGATTTGAAGATACTGGATGACTAAAACCCCAATTCCTTTTTTATACCATTCAAAGCACTAATAACAATCTCAAAATGCCCTTTCCTATTAACTCCCAACTCCTTAATCCCAAGTTCAATATCTTCCCGGCTAATCGCCTTGGCAAAATCCTTTTTCTTCATCGCTTTTTCAACGCTTTCGCCAGTAATACTGGCAAAATTATCGGGCTTTACTTTAGCTAAAGCGACTATTAATCCGCATAATTCATCAACAGCAAAAAGAGTTTTTGCCATCAAGCTATTTCTAGGCAAATGATGTGGATTATAATAATTGTGCCCTTTAATTGCCTCAATTATTTCAGCATCATATCCCTGCTTTTCTAATTCTTCACATCCCGGGAAAGGATGCCTGTCCATTATAGGATATTTCTCCCAGTCAAAATCGTGCAATAATCCTGCAATAAACCATTTTTCTATTTCATTTTCGCTTAAATTATTTTTAATAGCATAAGCTTCCATTGCAGAAGCAACAGCAAGGCAATGTCTTCTCAAACTTTCAGAAGAAACCCATTCTTTCAATAGTTGCAAAGCATCGCTGCGTGTTTTCATATCCCGCAGAAACAAATTGGTTTTATAAAACTAATTATCCGGCTTAATTTCCAATAAAGATGCTTCGCACAAAGGCTCATTAATCAAGAAGGTAGAAGTGGCAACACTCGCATCCTTATATTGCCCGCCTTTAACAGCTCTAACATAGCACCCTATATAATTATTAGCCCCTTCGGGCCAGCCAACATCACTGATAGAATTAACATTCGCGCTATACCTGCCATTTCCTAAATCATCCATAGTTATGTTTTCCATGTAAGAATATCTTAAATCAGGAGCCACAGGATTGAAATCAGTATCTTCGTTATTCAGGCTTGGGCAGGTAGGAGGGATATTCCTATTTCTTAAAGTTGGAGGCCATGCGTTTCTATTATTATTGAAAGGAGGATAATCATCTAAGTCTCCCTGTGTACACCATAGCTCAACTCTTACGTCACTGAAATCATTAGTTCCTGTAATTGTTGCGTTTACAATCTCATTTTCAAGATAATATTTAGCATCAACTTTTAAATAATCAGAATTTCCTGCCAATGTCTTATTAACAAGTGTCCTGAATAGGATAGCATGGTCAACAGTTCCGAATCCGTGCCCGTAATTAGGAACAGCAAGCAGTCTTAGATTAGAAGGCATGCTGTTTATAAATAAAGATTCAGCTCCTTCTGCATAAAAAGTATCTATGCTTCCAAAACTTCTTGCAACAATCTTTCCGTTCCAAAGATTAATGTCCCATTTTACAGGGTCGTAATAATCAAGCCATTTTTCTTTCCCCTGGGAAAAAACTAACTCATCCCGTTCACGTTTATAAACATCAGAAGGATAAGTATTTCCAAACAAAGAAATTCTTTGTGCTAGTAAATCCAAATAATTCCCTGCATTTGCATGCCCTATCAGTCCTGCCTTAACTCTCGGCTCTGCAACAATAAATTCCTCCATTGCACTGCCTCTCTTTGAGCCACCCATTGCAATCACATTATTGAAATTGAAAGAATAAATGTTGTCTTGGCTGTCTCTCCAATTCCCTTGGATAGCTGTCTGATTAAGCACAGCTTGAGAAACATCAATCAATCTGCTTGCAGCAACAGAATAAAACAAAGTAGGATGCTGGTCAATATAAGGCCAACCATCATTATAATCCACAAAAGATAGCGTGTTCAAACACCCATGAACAATTGGTTCACTAGTTAACTGGCCTGAACATTCATTATCGTCGCATAAAAAAGTCGGCGACCTCTCCTGTGCAAGTGCATTTAGTTTGCTCTGAATTGCGGGGGTGAACTGAATCCATCTTCCGCTTCCTGCAGGAACAACACCATAAAATACCATTGGGACATTAAATTCTGCTACAACGGAGCCAAATGATTTCTGGAAATTGCCTTGTGTATCTGTTCCGGCATACCAAGAAGGAATTTCATTCGCGTTTCTCACTGGGTCTGTTCCCAGAGGACTGCCTCCCGAAGTGCCTGGCTGCATGCTTAATGCCAGTGTGTTTTTATTAATCTGCCTGATTGAAGGGTCAGGAACAAGTAAAACAGCCTCTGCTTCCCAATTAGAAGTAAATGGTGCATTATTATAAGACGGCTCAAACGGCCTGAATCTAAAAGTAATAACTTTAACATTAACTCCATTGATATTTAAATCGCTAATCTGCGGAACACTCCTCACTCCAAGATTATTTCCGACAGGATAAAGGGAATTCAATCTGGAATAAGCACCTAAAATACTTCTGTTATTTCCAGGAAGCAGCTCATCAGGAGCGCAGTAGCTTAATCCCTGCGTTCCTCCACCGCCTCCGCCTCCCCCATCGCCTCCGGCAGAGCACGCAGAAGCAAGCCCGCTAAATCCACATACAACTCCATCTCCGATTATGCTGGCGACATCAATGCTCTTTATCTCATCATCAGTAATGCCAGACAAATCAAATTTATATCTGACAGAGCCAAACTCTCTCGGAAAATCAGTGTTATTAGATAAAATAAATTCATCGTTCGCCGTCTTGAACTTAAAAACGATTTCCTTAAATTCAGTTTCTCCAGCCCCTCTTTCAACTAATATCTCATACATTCCATTATCAAGAGCATTGCAATCAGAGCTTTTCAGCTTCAGGTCAACGCACCCTATAAAATTTCTAACCTCTCCGCCTTCGTCCTTATCGCCGAAGGTTTTTGTTATTGACGGCTGGATAAAAACCCAGAGGATTCCTATAAGGATAAGCACAATTAACATAATCAACACAATAGTAATTACTTCTGAAAGCCCTCTTTTATGCACAAGGATCTTTTCATTCCTCTTTTTATTCATCTAAAAATAAAAGAAAACACTTTATATAAAATTATTGCACAGCAGCATCCGCGCTTACTGCTGGAACTTCTTCAACTTCAGAAGAAAAAGCACTCCACCACGGCTTATCAATATCAATAACTCCGTCATCAGCATCAATCTCTGCTCTCACTTCAGCTCTCTTCTCAAACAATCCAAATACTCTGAATCTCTTTTCAGCCCTAATTTCATATCTCAATCTGCCGCTGTCATCAATTTCATCATCCTCAACTTCATCTGCAGAATCATCCTCTGCTTCATCATTAGCATCGTCATCATCTCTGTCTCTTCCAACATCTTTTAGCACAATTGTGCAGTTATTTTCAGGAGAACAAGCATGCAATCTTAATGCTTCAAGAGCGCGGGCAGCCGCAACATCGGGCATAATTTTGATACTGGCATTCGTGCCATCCCTCAGCTTTACCCTTAATCTTGTTCGGTTCCTGTTAGAACTATCATCCCCAACCTCGTCTTCAACTTCTATCTCATCTTCCAATTCAACCTCAACTTCTTCATCTCTTACTTTAATCTTTATTATCTGCTCAATTCTTCCATCCTCTCTTTCCCTATACTCAAATCTTATTTCTCTTTCAATTCCATCCTCACCAACAACTCTTATTCTTTCTCTTATCCTGAAAACATCTCTGCCGCTTCCGCTGCTATCATCAGAGTCATCATCTTCTCCAGAATCACTATCATCGTCTCCGTCATCGCCCCCATTTCCAGAGCCGCTACCGCTATTTCCATTTCTTCTGCCAGAACCTTCATCAGCGATAGTATAAGGAACACTTCCTATTACATAGAGTACAATAAACAAAAGAAGAAAAGCATTAATTATCTGCCTCTTTTTCATGCACATAACAATAATTAAGAATATTTAAAGCTTAGCGGGGTATTAAGTCTAGTCCATAAGTTAACATTTTGTATAATAATTATTAATGGTAACGGTTCTTTTTAATTAATTTCTAGTTTATTATTGCGAATGATTGATGCTACTGCCCTAAGATTATATAATGTAAACTATGTTAAGTTAGAAGGTTTACTTTACACGGGGAGATTTATCAGGACAAAATTTACTATAATCCTCCGCCCTATCAATTCTATCAAATTCGGCCTTGCTTCTTTTAATAGCTATCTCAACTGCTTTTTCACTCTTTCTCGGTTTACGAGGAAAATAAAACTCCCTTATACAAGCATCATAACGATTTACCAGATAGCCTGTAAAAGGTTCTTCTACTCTAAATAAAGGAATTAATGCCCTGATTTTTTCTCCTGCTCTTACCGGAGAAGTCCCTTCAAAAGTCAGCTGTCTAATAGGTAAATCAGAATCAACTGGCTCAACCTACAGTTCCAATTGCCCTGTCATCCCTGCTTCATAGCTATTGCTTCCAACAACACCCTTAACAACAAATTCATGATAGGCAACCAGTTTTCTTAATGGTTTAAATATCTTTTTTAAAAGTTTAGTCTTTCTATCAATCTCTCTACGTATTGAATCCCTGTAATCCCGCATATTAAAAAAACCAGCTTAAAGTATTTAAAGATTTAGCTACCGCGTCATTATCTCCAGCCCGTCGCCATTCTTCAGCTTATAATCTTTCCCGACAGCCTTCTTTGTCTTGACATCAATTGCTTTTACAAAGTTATTTCCGATATCAGTATGCAGTCTATAAGCAAAATCCAAAGCAGTTGAATTTGGAGGCATTAAAAAGCAATCAGGCAATATATTTCCCTTGCTATCAGACAATTTAGCACCCGCAGGATAAATTGCGACATATTTCAAAAGCTCAAAAATAGTTTTGTTCAACACGTCTTGCACTCCTGTTGAGCCAAATTCCTTAATTATTTTCTGAATATTGTCAAGCGCATTCTTCTGTCCATCGTTTAGCTTCTTAACAACTTCAAATTTATTATCTCCTGGAATATATTCTATAAGCCCTGCCTTATCTGCCTCTCTCAAAGCTAATTCGCCCTCTGCAAAGCAGGGAATAATAGGATAATCAAATTCCTTTTTAACTCTCTCATAATTATTCTTTCCGTCAGACCTGTCAATTTTATTTGCCGCAATTATCATGGGCTTTGTTGTTTTCCTTAATTCCTTGGCAAATTTAATCAAATTATCAGAACTCCATAAGCTTGGCTTTTCAGCATTTAAACCAGTTCTAAGCAAAACAGACTTAACATCATCTTCTGTTACCTTTAATCCTGAAAATTGCTTTGCAACTGCCTCTGCGAATTTTGATTTCTGCATTTCAACACTTCTTGCAAACTTCTCCCATGTTTTTTTTAAAATACCAAGATACCACAAATCCAATTCCTTTTCTACTACTCTTAAATCTTTCCCGGGATAATAATTTTCTGTCGGCTTCCCTTCACTATCAAGTTCTCCGGACATATCAACAACATGAATAAATGCATCCGCAGAAGCCAAATCATTAAGAAATTCATTCCCTAATCCTTTTCCTTCAGAAGCCCCTTCAACTAAGCCAGCAACATCCATCAACTCAAATGGCACAAACCTCCAATCTTTCTTTACATAACCCTCACGAGGATTGCTATGCTTCCCGAATTCAACAGCTAAATCCTTTATTTTCACATAAGCAATCGCATGATTTGGCTTTATTGTTGCGAATGGATAATTCGCAATTAACACGTCCATGAGCGTTGCCGCTTTAAAAAACGTTGATTTTCCTGCGTTTGGCTTGCCTAAGATGCCGACTAACATGCTTGAGAAAGAAATAAAGAGGTTTTAAATTTAAGGGTTTTTAAATCGGTTCAAAAGAACCAGGCATATCCTTCAATAACAAGCTTAACAAGAACTGCAATCGCAAGGAAAGTGTAAGAATATCGCAGGTATTTGAATTTCTGCTCTATTATGACTGCCAAAGATTTTGTATTATTAAGGTAATCTGATATGACGTCGTCATTATTCCAACGCTTCATTTTAGTTAATAGTTTATTTGCATCTATAGATAAAGTGTCTTTGAAATACAACAAAGAGTTTCTTCCGCTGGCCCTCATAGCTCTAGGATACAAAGTCAGGAATGCAAAATAACCTGAAACAAGAAAAGGAACAATTACTATAATAATAAGGGGCATTGAAAAAGTCGCAAAAGACCTGAAGAAATTAAAAAACAAGGATAAAATTACTCCAATTAAAACAAGAACAATATTTGCCTTAGTATCAGCAAGCCTTATCAAATTCTGATTTTCAGAATAAGCTATTGTTAAATAATCGCTCAATAATTTCATATCAGTTTTCATTATTAAAAATATGAATCTTGATATATAAATTTATCAGGTAAGCGACAAACGATTTATTAATGATTATATCCACTGATTTGAAAGAAGTTATCGAATTTTTTACTTCTGAAGTTATACCTGCATATTTGTGAACCTTCTATTTTATAGGGATAACTTATCTATTAATAATTTTTTATTTGGTATTTTAAGCAAGTTTGTTCAAAAGCTCTTCTCTCAAAATATCAGAATAAGAAAAATGCTCAAACCCTTTTTCCTGAAGAAAATTCATGAAAGACGTCGTGCCAGAGCACATCGGTCCAGTAACTCCGATTATCATTTAACTGGAAAAAACTTAAACTTTATATATGCTCTCCCTTTGATTTTATAACGAGCCCATAGCTCAGCCCGGTTAGAGCACTGCTCTTATAAGAGTGCGTCTCGCCAGAGACGTATCATTCGGCCTCTTAGGAGGTTGATGTTCAAGGAACCTAGGTTCCTTAACTAGGAAAGGCAGGGGTCCCAGGTTCAAATCCTGGTGGGCTCATGTAATCATTAGGATTTGAAAATGAATCAAATAGCACTTGATAATAGATTAACATATTTTGATATACCGCAAAAAGCAACAAACATCGCAAGGTTAGTTGGGCTTATTTATATAGTAAGCACGATTTATTCACATAACCCTTTAGAAAATCAATTTGCAAATATATTAACTACAACAGCCGCAGCATTTGCAGCTTATTCCAGATTAGGCGTGAAAGCCGTGTTGGATATTTCAGGAGAAGCAGCAGGCATTTTAGTGGAAAAAAGCATAACCGGAACAAACAGGGCAATAGAATCAATGCAAAACCTGGGAAGAACACTCATCAGAGGAACAATAATCCTTGAAGATTTAGTTTAATAATTATTTGTAAAGCAAATTCTCCGTGTAACGCGGGCTCATTATACATAATTTTTATTATTAGCTATGCACTTCCCAACAATCTCTTTCTCATAAAGTCTCGCCCCGAGGGGAGTGAATCTTAAGCGCAGGTCTTCCAACTCAACTAATTCTAATTGAACTAAGTGTCCAATTGCTACTGGATCAAATAAAGCAGGATGATACACAATAGATGCAGGATTAAAATCTTATAATAAGGCCATCAAGCTTCTTTCAGAATCACTAAACATGTTATGGCTTCTTCTTTCTTTATGCACCACTTCAAAAAGATCCGGAGCTTTGCTTCTGTTATGTGCGGGCTCCTGCCCATTTTGCCCATTATGAATCATTGCAACCTTGAAATACAGAATAGCGTATTTATATAATTATAGATAAATCATTTCCTGCAGATATAAAGAGCATATTCTTTTCCTAAATCCTTTAATTGTTCTATGTCAGAGAAATATAAATCAAAAAATTCCTTCCATTCATTCTCAAAATATTTATATTGGCAGCCAACAATAACCTGGTCTCCTTTCTTAAAATTAATTTCATAGCGCTTATGATTTACTTTCTTATTCTTTTTTAGAATAAATCCGAATTCAAGCCTGCCATTCCTGAACCTTGGGGCATATCCAACTTCTGATTCTTTGAATCCGAGGCCTCTCATTACATGAATAAACCAATCATTAAACAGCTTGTGTTTATACTTATCAAGCTCTACAAACCTTTCCCCTACTCTGTAGCCATTTCCAATAATAATCATATCGGACTTCCACATAGGGTCAGATAAATTATAGAGCAATTCGCTGACTTCATAGTGAGAAATAGTCTCTCCAAGGAACAAAATTACATTTCTCTGATAGTGCGGGCTTCTAACCATTCCGATTATATTTTCAAAATCCTTAAAATCAGAAAGAATCGGCTTTACTTCTATTTTTCTCGTCCTGCCAAGCTTCCTAACCTCGCCTTCTGCCTTCCTAAGAAAAAATTTACTGACATCGACAGGACAGTATCTTATCTTCACATTTTCAGGAATAGTTTTTATGAAAGCTGCTGCCTTCTTTCCATTTCCGCATCCCAAGTCAATTAAATTAAAGGGCTCACTGCCAACATTTTTAGCTATCGTTTTCGCATTTTGATTAATAAGGTCAAATTCCGTATCTATGACCTTCATCCTATAAGGAAAATAATTCTCCAAATTGAGAAAACCTTCAGACAATTCAGGCGTGATGTACCAAACCTTAGACTCTGACATATCCCATACCTTATTCTCATTGGCAAGAGAATATCCTCTCTTAACTAATTCTCTGAAGATTGAGTTGTCAATTTTCACAAAATTCTTAACATACAATCATTTTTATGTCTTGCTATTTCTCATTCATCCCAAGTCAATAGTAACTAAAATAGGAAGGTTTAAAAGTAAATTTTTTTTAGTCACATTATTAAGCCCGAATAGTCTAGAGGCCAAGGACAGCGCCCTTTCGCGGCGCAAACCCGGGTTCGAATCCCGGTTCGGGCATTTTTCTATCTTTAAAAAAACCAAAAGAAAGTTTTATAAAGTTCATCAAGCCATATACCAATGATATATGCTCTGTATGGTCTTCGGGCAATACAGAGCCACTATATTCTCAATTAACAATTTTAGGCAATAACTTATTAAGATGGATTGAACGATTTGCAAGCGTTTCTTAGATTAAAAGATGAACCTGAACTAAACCATGCGTTCTCAATTTTCTTTCCCAGTTTTTTGACTCTATTAATAGGAGAGACAAAGTCTTCATCGCCGCTCACAATAATCGCAGTGTCGTAAAGATTTTCATACGCTTCGCCTACAAGATCACTTACTAAATGCGTATCATCGCCTTTCACTTCATACTCAATCTTACCATTCCTAGTAACCTTTCTTTGTTTACATAAAATTACTTCAAATTTAGGAATATTTCTTAAAATATTAAAGAACTTTTGCTGTTTCCAATAAATTGCTTGATTAACACTAATGTCCAAAGGAGAGTTGTAATAAAAAGCTTTAACAAACTCTCTGTTTCCAATTAGTTCATTAATCAACTTTTGAAAATTAACTTTATCGCTAATTTTCAATTTTTTCGAACTATGGTAAAAGTTACTGCCATCTATAAAGACAGCAACTCTCTCGGGTTTTTTCTTATCCATTATAAAAAGAAACTTCAGAGCTTTAAGTATTTTATCGGTTTATAAATAAAAAGCTGATTTCATCGCATCCAATTATCTTCCCATCTTCTGACAGAACTTTCATCAACATAAAATCTTTCTCTCTTGATGCCTTGATGTCTCCAATCCCTGAAAAATAATCCAAATATTAATCCAACAATCATTCCCGAAAGATGAGCAAAATTCCCTGTGTTGCTTATAGGATTTCCTGTGAGGAAAGCAACAGCGCCTAAAGCATCTCCGGCACCCCATAAAATTCCAGCTATAAAAATAGGCATTGGTATTCCGAAGGCCCAGGCAGTCAGCATCGGTCTGACAATTATCAAAGCTCCAATAATTCCGAATATTGCTCCTGAAGCTCCCAAAGATGAAAAATAAAAATTAACCGCTATGAGATTTGCTAATATTCCTGAAACAAAGAATATAAAAAGAAATTTCCTGGTCCTAACTAATCTTTCCAAAACACTTCCAAACAAAGTCAAAGCAAAAATATTGTATAAAAGATGTGCAATATCACCATGCAAAAACATCGCAGTCAAAAATCTCCATGGCTGATACCATGAATCAGCATTTAGTAAAAAAAGCTCTGTGAAACCCGGAATTAAAAGCTGAAGCAAAAACACAATTACGCAAATTCCTGATAGCTTGAAAGCGTAATATTTGAATCTGTTCATAAACTTATAAATTACTCATTTAATAAAAACCTACCTATAATCCGAATAAAAGTCTTTAAAAACTAATATCCTTGTATAATATCATGGCGGTTGTAGTTTAACGGTAGAACGACGGACTGTGGCTCCGTAGACGAGGGTTCGACTCCCTTCTTCCGCTTTCGTAAAGACATTAAAGCGTAAAAATGATGAAAATCAAAAAAACTTTAAGAAAAGCAGGAATTGAATATCTTGATATTATTTGTAAAATAGAATATGAAAGTGGTTATCCGATGGCTATGAAAAAAAAGAGATTTAAAGAACGCATGAAACATGACTTAAAAGACAAGAAAATCCATGCTTATATTTTATGGACAAAGAATAAGCCAGCAGGCTATTTTTTGCTCTCAATCTCCCGTAAAGTCTCATATATGTGTTACTTTGCGATATCTAAAAGATATCAAAAAAAAGGACTTTCAAAAATTTTAATGAAAAAAGCAATTAAAGTCTCACGCACTAATAAATGCAAGAAAATAACCCTCAAGGTATGGGCTAAGAATTACTCCGCAATTGGCTTGTATAACAAATATGGATTTTGTGTTACTAAATACTATAAGAAGTTTTACCCAAATGGCGATGGAAAATTGGCTATGGAAAAAATGCTTTGAGCCACATAAGAAAAATGACGCGATTTAATAAAAATAGACATTTTTGTTCAGAGTTGTTTTTCCCGCTTTTAATAAACTATAAAAACGCCAGTCTTCTTCTCACTTCATGATAATAGAACCAGACGCAGTAAAAGGATTTCAGGACTTCTTGCCTCCGGAATCTCAGAAAAGAGATGCTGTGAGGAAGATAGTTGAGAAGAACTTCAGGGCATACGGATTTCTCCCAGTTGAAACTCCGACAATTGAATTGGATGAACTAATGCGCTCAGACACTTTGGGAGAAGAAGATGAAGCAATATCAGACAGATTCAGGCTAAAGGACAAGGCAGGAAGGAATTTAGGAATAAGATATGAATTTACATTTCAGCTTGCAAGAATTTTCAAGCAAAATCCAAATATAAAAACGCCTTTTAGGAGATATCAGATAGGGCAGAACTTCAGGGATGAGCCAACTTCAGCAGGAAGGTTCAAAGAATTCACTCAATGTGACCTAGATATAATAGGAGATTCATCACAGGAATGTGAGGCAGAATGCCTTGCCTGCTTTTCAGATATTCTGAAAGAACTGAAAATAAAAGCAGAATTCCAGATAAACAGCAGAAAATTAATCAATGCAATTCTTGAAAGCGTAAAGATAAGAAGCAAGGAAGAAGCAATGCGCGAATTGGACAAAATAGACAAGATAGGAGAAGACCAGGTAAAATCAAACCTGAAAAAGCATGCAGATTCAATGCAGGTATTGACTTTGTTCAAGCTATTGGAAAAAAACCTTGATTTTTTCATAGAAAACCTGTTTGACGGAGCTGAAGAAATAAGAAATCTTGAAAAACTGCTAAAAAACTATGGAGTAAAAATAAAATTTAATCCTTTCTTAATGCGCGGCTTATCATACTATACAGGAAACATTGTGGAAATAAGATTGCCAGGAGAGAAAAATTCAATAGGCGGAGGAGGAAGATATGATAAAGTAGTTGGAAAGTATTTGGGAAGAGAGGTTCCTGCATTTGGATTGTCCTGCGGGTTAGAAAGGCTTTCAAGTCTCGCGCAGGTAAATATGGATAATACAAAGGCAGTTATAATATCATTAGACCAGGAAAAAGTCTCAATAAAATTGATTCAAAAATTAAGAAAAGAAGGAATTTCATCAATAATTTTCTTCGGAAAGCCAGGAAAAGCATTGGAATATGCAGACTCTTACAAGATAAAATACGCAGTTTTCATAGGAGAGCAGGAAATAAAAAAGAACAAATTCAAGCTAAGAAACATGCAATCGGGCGATGAAAAAATGCTCTCTGAAAAACAGATTATGAATGCATTAAAGAAAGATTAATCTTCAGCTTTCTCTTCCTCATCCATTTCTTTAAACTCATTTTCCATAAAATCATCAACTTCTTTCTTAAGCTGCTCAAATTTCTCCTTATTTTTTTCCATATAAATCCTTTTCAATAAAATCCAGATTTCATCAAAATGTTCTTCCTGCTCAAGCCATACTTTTTGCTGATTATCCAAGTGCAATAAAGAAACAAAAGCTCTGATTTTATCTTCCCTGCCTTCATGCTCAAGGCTTGAAAAAGCTACTTTTTCCTCGCCTTTATCCAAAACCCCTAATAGCTTTGAATATATCTCTCTAATCTTGCTCTCAAGAGAAAAAAAGCTCTTTGGAAGAGCAACTTGAGTTTCAAATTCCTGCTGCCTAAGGACAAGAGTTCTCTTTATTCTTCTGCTCTCCGTCTTTATGGCTGTTCCGAGAGCATCCATAAGTTCCTGCAAAGTTACTTTCTTAAATCTTGGCAGAGGCGTGCGGGGAATTAAATTGGGAATCTCCTCATCAAGCTCAATTCTTTCCTGAACATATCTTCTTTCTTCTTTTTTTCCAAATAATATTTCATCAAGACCGGGTATATCTTGATGAAGTAAGATGTCAGATTTCATCCTCAAAAGAATTGAAGCGGCAAGCAAAACTTTGGAAGAAACATAGAAATTAGCTTCTTCTAATTCTCTCACTTTCACAAGATATTTGTCAACGAGCAAAGAAAGATTCACATCCCAAGGATCCAATTGCTCCGAATTAACAAGGTCATAAATAATGGCATGCCAGCTCAATTCTTCGCCGAAAAGCAAATCGTGTATTTGCTCCTGATTTACTTTTCCAATTTCTGTCATCTTAAAGCATTAATGCTAAAACTTTAAATATCTACTCTTTATGAAAATTCCATGAATTCAAAATACAGAGGGCTCACAATAAGAGCTGCATGCGGAATCTCAGCATTTTTAGCAGGAAGTTTAATGATGGGCCAAGGAGTCTCAATTACAATTAATGAGCAAAATGAACAAATCAGGACTTTTGAAGCAAATCCTATAGTGATTCAATACAGAAAAGCTTTCAATACAATGTATGAGCTGCAACAGCCAGGCGACCCAAATCCAGAATTTCTTACTTATGGGCCGACACATATCCGCCCCTCTATTGAGCAGACATTGGAAGGAAGTATAAAAGAACAAGCATCAAATAGAGCTATTGAGCTAATACAATCAGATATTCAGGAGATAAGAAAACAGTATCCTGTAGAATATGTTTACGCTTCAGCAGGAAGGATATTAGCAGAAAATGAAAATTCAGGTAATAACTTATGTTTAACAGGGTTATTGGTTTCAGTTTTAGGTATGGGATTTCTTGGAACAGCAGTAAGAGAGTTTAGTGATAAACTTAAGGAAAAAGAGTTCGGTTAACTAAAAAAGAGCACTCTGATTCTAAAAATAAGTTCGTTTTAATATATTATATCCAATAAAAGTGGTAACGCCTCCTACCTATCAGAGAAAGACAACAAAAAAATAGCTGTTCCTATTAGAAAGTTACAACACACCGAAAGATTTAAATACCTAAATTCTATCTGAATATTATCACCTCTTTTTCCCCAGGAGAGGACGTTTAGTCCATCTTTTTGAAGGATTAGGCCTCCTCTTCCAGGGTTTAATTAAATATTAAGTAAAAAAGAAAGAAAATATATTATTAATGGACTTATAACTTAATGCAAGAAGAGGTGAGGAATTCTATTTATTTCATTGTAAATTCAGTATAATTGCATTTGCCACAATGCTTCCTGTTTTCCCTGTCAGCCAAAAATATTCCTGGCCCGCATCTCGGACAAAAAGATTTTCTTTTCACTTCGCCTCCGGAAATAGAATACATTGAATATTTCTTGCTTGCTGGCTTATTTTTATGCGGCTTTTTCCCCTTTCCTGTTTTAGCTGCTCCGCCTGCTCTTTCAGACATCTTAACTTGCTCCTCCAGCAACTTTCTTAACCTTGAGCTTCCTCTCAATTTTTTCCTTGGCTTCAGAAGAATTATAAAGCAAAGCACTTACATGAAATTTATTGCTTCCGAAATTGCCTCTGATACCCTGAACAACTAATAAAGAACCATCAGCCTTCAACTTTTCAGAAAGTTTAGCAGAAGCTTCCTCAAAGGTCGGATTCTTCACAGATTCCATCTCAACAAGCAATTCCTTTCTGCTCAAAAGATCATTTTTAAAATTTTTTATTATGTTCATCTCAATCTCACAGCAAATTCTCCCTTGTCTTTTATTTTTAGATTGTTAGCAAGCTCGGACTGCTCGGAATTAAATACATGAATCTTACCCTTAAAGCTCTCTGTAAATTCAGCACTCCCGCATTTAGGGCATTTCGGACCTTCATAAATTGTTCTGCACTGCTTGCATGCTTTTTCTTTTGCCATTTACTTCTTTCCTCCTTTCTTTCCGGGCTTCTTTTCAGACTTAGCAACATTACCTTTCTTTCTCCTTGCTTCCTCAAGCCACTCTATCTTTCCCAATCCTGGCTGTCTCATTGTCAAACCTATTTTTGGCTCTCCTGCCTTGAAACTTATCGCAACAATTCTTGCTAAACAATTGTCGCCCTTAGCGATGCTTCTCTTTGTATTTTTTCCTGATAAAGTTCCTGTCTTGCTCATGGAAACATAGTCTTCCATTGTCTGCGATATGTGAATCATTCCCTGGATTATGCCCATGTCAATGAAAGCTCCAAAATTTGCAATTTCAGAGATTGTTCCGTAAACCAATTCATGCAATTCCGGTCTCCATACTAATATTTTAAATATAGATTTATAATAAGCAGAGCCATCGCCAGGGATTATAACTCCGTCTATTACATCATCAACAGAAACAACACTTATCACATATCCAAGCTCCTTATTAACTTTGTCAACATAGCTTTCATTTAGCTGTTTTTCTACAGCCTCACGAGTAAGCAAGCCAAAATGCTTGGGCTCCACTCTGACATGATCCTCAACTTCAGCAAGATAGAACATTCTAATCTTTTAATAAAAACATGGTTTTTAAAGGTTTCTTTTAGCACAGGCTTAGTTGAAAAAGTCCTCAGGGTAAAGATTAATCTACCCTGAGAATGTGTATCTATTTGAGGTGATACACATGAAAAAGTCATGTAAACTAGTTAAAAAACTTAGCTCTTTGCTAAAACAATTAAATTGCAGAAGTTATCTGCACCATTTTGGACCTAAAAAATATAAACTGCTTCAGCATTTGTTTGCCTTGCTGACAATGGCCATATGCAGACTTTCATTTGCTTGAACTGCATTCCAAATGGCCAAGAAAAAAGGGCAGTCATCCACAGGCACCATACAGACCAAACACATACATGCTTGCAGAAATCAGAGAAACTGAAAAATTTGTGCAAGATCATCCTGAATCCTGCTCTTAACTATCCTTTTTCAATACCGACACTACTCTTAGACTTGAGAATAACAACTGTTTTCGGAACTTTCCTTTTTATTTCCCTGTCAAGAGTAGCGATATAAGCTCCTTCCACGCCCTTTTTTATAAGAGAATCATCAACTTTTCCCTGTCCAAAACTTATTTTCTTTAATTTGCTGTTATCAATCATCTCCAAAGCAACCCCTAATGCAACTCTGTCTTCGTGGGATATTCTTCCCTTCTTTAATCCTCGTAATTCCTGCAAAACTTCTCTCGGAACAACAATCTTGAAGCCCTGCTCTTCAAGCTGAGATAAAAAGTCTATTTTATTTCTTATGCATGAGATTATAAAACTGCTGTCTAAAATAACTTCCACAACAAAGGCAGGAAAAATAAGTATATTAACTTTTATATAGTTTGAAAAGTTATAGATTAAATGGAAGAAAAAGAGCATTTGATTTGGCTTTTAAGAGAAACAAAAAAAGCTCTTGAAACAGACAATGTTATAGAGTTGCAATCCCTCTCTGACCAAACGATCCATTCAGCTTCAACAGAACAGCATACGGATTATATTCTTATAGCAATAATAATATACAGCATTGGAAAAATAGCTGCAAAAAGAGACTCATTAAAAATAAAAAATTGGCCTGAATTAGTAGCTAAAATAAATAAGCGGCTTGAAGATGCAGTTACATCATTAGAGCAAAATAACATAGTTGCTTTCGGACAGGCACTAAAAGGAACAAGAAGGATTCTGACAGATAATCTTTCTCTTAAGCCGTTCATAGAAGATGTTCTAAAAAAAGCATCTATAAATAAAGCATCAAAAATATACGAGCATGGCATCTCCCTTTCACAAACAGCAAAATTACTCGGGCTGTCCAAATGGGAGTTGGCTGAATATGTAGGGCAGAAAAACCTTGGAAAAGATGAATATAGCCAAACAATAGACATAAAAAAAAGGGCAACAATTGCCCTGGAGTTTTTCTCTTAAAATGAAAATTCTTATCTTGGATTCTGGGCCTATAATAAACCTGTCAATGAACGGTCTGCTTTATTTATTTGAAGAAATAAAAAAATCAGGAAATATAAGAATAATCCTGACAGATTCTGTAAAAAAAGAAGTCATAGACAGACCGATGGACATACCTCGTTTTGAACTGGGAGCAATAAGAGTTGACGAATTAATAAGTGAAAATATCTTTGAGATGTCTGACAAGATAGGGATAAGCAACAGCAGCATAATGGAAAGAACGCAAAAAATATTAAACAAATTGAATTCAACAATAAAGGTAAATGGAAAATTCATCACAATTGTAAGCGAGGCAGAATGCTCCTGCCTTGCATTGAGCCAGATTCTGAACGAAAAAGGTATTGAAAATCTGATTGCAATAGATGAAAGAACAACAAGGGCAATATTTGAAAAGCCGGAAAATCTCATAAGGCTGATGCAGAAAAGGCTGCATAAAAAAGCCATAATAGAAAACAACGATTTCAGAAAGATAGGCCGTTTTAAATTTATAAGGTCTTCCGAAATCGTCTTTGTTGCGCATAAGAAAAATATGACTCACATCAGAGGAAAAAAAGCTCTTGAAGCGCTGATTTATGCGACAAAATATAAGGGATGCGCAATCTCTGATGAAGAAATAAATCAGCTAAAAAAATTATGAATGGACCCGGAGGGAATCGAACCCCCGACCTCTGCTCTGGAGGCAGAAATTATGCCATTTAACTACGGGTCCTTGCTCATATCACAAGATTAGAGGTTTTAAGCTTTACCAATACACTTAGGAATCTTTATAAATATCCCAGCCCTAAAATAAACATGGCAAGAAAGAGGCAAAAATCCGCTGCTGGTTCTAAAAAAATCGAGGACAAACTTATAGAAAACATGATAGAGCTACAGAAGCTTAATATAAGAATGGTTGAGAAATTTGAAATGCTTAATTCGCAGATAAGTGCATTGCTAAATTTGTTCGAATCGGCTGCAAAATCTTTTGCTCTGGCGCCTTCTACAGAGATGACATTTAAAGACAAAGAATTCCTGGATAAAGTGGACAGATTGCTTGAACAAAATAAAACTTTGGCAAAAGGATTAACTTTAATGGAACAAAGATTGAGGGGCAAAATTTACGGAGAAAATTCGCAGGAAGAGGCGTCTCATTCCTTTACAAGAAGATTAGAGCCTGAATTCTAATGGCAAGACTAACTGAGGAAAAAAATAAGTTAAGATGGATTTTGATTAGAGAATTTACCAAGCATCTTATCATAAATTCCAAAAAAGAAGAATTTATAAGAAAACCTATAATAGTTAGAAAAGAACAGCCTAAAAAAAAGCAATACGAAATAAAGCAGAATTTAATGATGGCTTCCCCAAGAACAAGGTTCAATGAAAACGTATTTCAGAATCTGGCTAAACAGGATGATTATCCAAAAAACATTAAGCCTGCAATAGGAGCTGTTAATCTTGGCAAACTTAATCTCCTGATATCCGATCCAAGAGTAAAAGAAATTGATTGCTACGGCCCAAATAGGGAGATGCTGGTTAAAATAGGAAATTCAACGCAGAAAACAAAAATCTCCTTAAGTCAGGAGGAAATAACCAGCATCATAAAAGACTTCTCAGAAAAGACACGCATTCCGTTAATGAAGGGCGTGTTTAAAGCCGCTCTGGGAAACATTATAATTACCGCATTTATCTCAGACTTTGTAGAAACCAAATTTACAATACAAAAAAGGACCCCGTTTGAGCCTCTCCTGCCTTCAGGAAAGGCTAATTCATAAAAGATATATCAACTCTGCTGACACGCCTGTCCGAAGTTTTCGCATCGATTTTAGCTATAAGCTCCTTTGAAGATTCATCGAAGACCTGCAAGAAAATAGAATCCTCTTGTGCAGAATCTCTGACAACGACAATTTCCTTTTTTTGCTCACAGGCGTAAACTACTTTTTTGCTGGCACAAAGATTTGAGCATGTAACCACATTTACAAGGCCTTTCTTTATATTTCCTTGCAAAACCGCATCTGAATCAAAATTAGGGAGAACGCATTCCTGAATAGAGCACTTAGTCTCGCCGCAATTAGTTATCTGAGGTATTTGCTCCCTGCTTTTTCCAAAAAGAATTTCTCTTAGATTAGAATTTGGAGACGACTTAACAGATATCGGAACATAAATCTCCCCGCCTTCTTTAATCAAATTCTCTCCTTTATATTTTATAGATATGGCAATCTCTCCGAGCTTCGTTTTCGCCCCAAAAGAAGAAAGAGGTATTTTCAACGCCTTTCCTTTTCCAAACCCCCTGACATTCTCCTTATAATCGCTCATAATGTTAACTTTATTTTCAGCTATATAATATCTTATTAAATCCAAAGAAACAGGAGTTCCATCATTTAGCTTAGCGCTCTTTATTACTACTTCTGTAATTATTGAATCTTCTTCAAAAGAGATAGTGCTGTCAGATTGAGAGCTTATAGTAGTGATGGTTACATGAGTCAAAATGCCTCCTCCAGAGCCACTCCCTGAACTTCCGCTGCCACTCCCTGTACTTTCCCCAGGGGAATCCGGAGAGTCAGCTGCAACAAATCCGCTTATAGAATTTCCTGAACCCCCACTATTTCCAGTCGGGCTTCGGACAAAAACCTCCATCTCAACCTTAACTTCAGGATATATAGTAAGATCCGGCTCTATATTGCTCTTCTGCTCTTCATCCAATACAAAAAAAAGCGGCTTTTCAATAATCTGGTCACCGACTCTCAAAATAACAATTGAATCTGAGGGTAACACGCCATCAGAAAGTATTCTTAGGGAGCCGGAAAGCGTTTCACCTTCAATTAATCTCTTCTGAAATATAAAATCTGCAGACACATTTCCCGTGACATTGCCTATATTTGAAAAAACAACTAAAAAGATGAAAATTCCCATCAAAAACACAAGGGCAAAATAACGCAGACCAATGTTAACATATTCTTCCATGACTAAAAAAGACATTTGATATATATAAAAGTTCTTAGCTACTCATAATACCTGGAAGAAAAAGCCTGAATTGGAGCAAAAAAATCAGCATTAATCCTTTCAAAAATAAGCCTTATCCTCTTTTCATGCTTTAAAACAGGAACAATTGGAGAAGCAACCTGAACACCTGAATATTCCTGCCCCTGATAAATCTCCCTTGCATATCTAACATCAAAAAATTTCCTTGACTCGCCAAAAGTCTTTCTGTGCGCAGCCAACCTCCTCGGATCCATATGGGAAAAATGCTCTCTTAATCCATGAACAAAATCAGGCGTCGCACTTTCAGGAATCGCAACAGCAAGAACAGAAACACCCAGGCGAGACCTCTCTTCCGGCAGCCTGTCAGGAAGTTGACCTCCCCTATAAAGCTCGTTATCCGGGCCAAAACTAATTAAAAATATTCTTGACAATCTGCCATACTCAACTTTTACAGAGCTGTCAAAGCATTCTAAGCTTATATTCGGCATTTTTACTCTGCCTCCTGCCTGCATTATTCTTGAAGCAGAAAGCTGTATTCTCTTATCAAGCCAGCCAGAATACCTTTTAGCTAAGCCTGAAGCATCAACAGCCATGAAAATCATATATAAGCCAGCTTAAAAAGAATTGGTATACTTGAAAATATCTGTTGAAACAATTTAAATAACTAATTTAACTTAATCTTAAATGAAAAAATTGGTCGTCATAAGCCTTGGTGGAAGCCTGATAGCTCCCAGAGAAGACAATCCTAATTACCTAAAAAAGCTGGAAAGAGTTTTATCAAAGAATTTTAGCAGATACAAATTCATAATAGTCTGCGGGGGAGGAGCAATAGCAAGAACTTACATAAAAGCACTAAAAGAGCAAAACAAAAGCAAACTTGAGCAATCCCTCGCTGGGATAAAGGCAACAAGAATGAATGCTTCGCTTTTGATGCAAATCTTTGGAAAAACAGCCAATGATGTAATCCCGACCTCAATGAAAGACGTCAGGGATTATTTGGCAAAAAACAAGATAGTTATATGCGGAGCCTTGAGATATGCGGCCAATGAAACATCTGACAGCACTGCTGCAAAACTTTCCAATTACTTCAGGACAGATTTCATAAATATCACAAACGTAGACGGATTATACAGTTCAAATCCGTTAAAAAATAAAAATGCAAAGTTTATACCTTTTATCAGCTGGAAAGACTTTGAAAAAATGGCTCTAAAAATAAAATTCAGGCCAGGCCAGCATTTTGTGCTTGACCAGGATGCAGCAAGAATAATAAAAAAGGATAAAATAAAAACATATATTATCGGCCCAAAAACAAAAAACCTTGATAGTTTATTAAATAATAAAAAGTTCAAAGGAACAACAATTTATGGCTGAAATAATCTCTGAAACCGGCATTGAAAAGACAAAAAAATTGATAAAATCCTCAAAAAAGCCAATAATAATTCTGGCTCAAGATGAAAATTATAACAGGAAAATGCTGGAATATGGAAATTTTGACATCCTCTTATCGCCTGAGATTATTACAGGAAAAAGCAGGGTAAAACAGGAAGATTCCGGCTTAAATCATGTTCTTGCAAAAATAGCTGCAAAAAATAATATTAGTATCGGCATAGACATGGATAAAATATCAAAATTAGACAAAAAAGACAAAGCTATAAGGCTCGCAAAAATAAGGCAAAATATCAAAATCTGCAGAAGAGCCAAGACAAAGATAAAAATAATAAACTCTGGGAACAAGGAAGAAGCGAGAGCGTTCCTTCTCTCTCTTGGCGCATCAACGCAGCAGGCAAAGGAAGCAATTTCTTAATTACCTAAAATTAAAGCAACAAGAGTTTTATCAGCCCTTACCAGCAGGATTCCGGAATGTCTATTAGCCGGAATGTAGCCGACAACTCTTACATCATCAGGCTTATCTCCCCTAAAGGGCTCATATCTCGAGTCAGATGGATCCCAAAAGATTCCTCCGATTCCTAACCTTATCTCCCCAACCTTCTCTTGTGTAATCTCAGAAGGGTCATATGATATCCCTCTTATTCCTAACCTATACGATTCAACCATGAGGAATAATAGGCAAATATATATTTAATCCTTTGTATCTGAATAAGCAATAACTTTTTAACGTCCCAAAGCGTGAAAATAAAATGGACAATAATATAGAAAAAATAACAGAATCCCTCTCTCCACTAGAGCTAAAAGTCATTCCATTCCTTAACAGCAGCATTGAAGAAATAATCAAAAAAACAGGCCTTGACATGGTTTCTCTTTTAAGGGCATTCAAATTTCTTGAGGCAAAGGGTCTTCTAAAATTAAGCCAGGAGAAAAAGGAGGTTATAGACCTCGGAGTAAACGGACTATATTATAAAAAGAATAGCCTTCCGGAAAGAAAGCTGCTAACTTTGCTTGTAATGAACAAGCTATTGACTCTTCAGGAAGCTAAAAGCCTGTCAAAACTTTCAGACAATGAATTTAAAGTTTCTCTCGGCGTTCTTAAAAAAAGAGCAGCCATAGAAATAAAGGAAGGAAGAATAATCCTAAGAGCAACAAAGCAGGAAATAGTCAATAAAACTCCTGAAGAAAAGCTAATTGAATCCCTGCCTTTAAAGCTCCAGGAATTGAATGGAGAGCAAAAGCATTCGCTTGAAGAATTAAGGTCAAGAAAAGAGATAATAGAAATAAAAAAAGACACTGAAACACACATAGAGCTTACCGAA
This sequence comes from Candidatus Woesearchaeota archaeon, assembly GCA_964437555.1. Lineage (GTDB taxonomy): Archaea > Nanobdellota > Nanobdellia > Pacearchaeales > GW2011-AR1 > UBA92. Next base: position 95,679 of record CAYTHI010000001.1, read on the forward strand.
CTTGGAAAAAAAATAGCTGGAAAAGAAATAAATCTTGATCTAATTGAGGAAGTCACTCCTGAAATAATAAAAGACCCCAATAACAAAAAGTTCAGAAGATATGACATAAAAGCTCCTGTTCCTAAAATAAAAGCTGGGAAGAGACATTTCGTAAACAAGGCAATCAAAGACGGAAGAAAAATATGGACAGACATGGGATTCAAAGAAATGGAAGGCGATTATGCAGTTACATCTTTCTGGAACTTTGATGCATTATTTACTGCGCAGGACCATCCTATAAGAGAGATGCATGATACTTTCTTCATAAAAAAACTCATCGGCTCCCTCCCTCAAAAAGAAATTGTTGAAAAAGTTAAAAAAGCCCATGAATCAGGCGTTGAAGGAAGCAGGGGCTGGCAATATTCATGGAATGAAAAAGAAGCCAGAAAAGTTTTACTGCGAACGCACACTACCTGCTTATCAGCAAAAACCCTTGCAAAAATAAAACCAGGATTTGCAGGAAAATATTTCGCAATAGGCAAAGTTTTCAGAAATGAAACAGTAGACTGGAGCCACGGATTTGAATTCAACCAAAGCGAAGGAATAGTAATAGACCCTAACGCAAACTTCCGCCATCTAATCGGCTATTTAAAGCAATTCGCGGAGAAAATGGGATATAAAAAACTGAGGATACAGCCGGCATATTTCCCTTATACAGAACCAAGCTTGGAAGGAGCAGCATGGAATGAAGAAAAACAAAAATGGGTTGAAGTCCTTGCTGCAGGAATATTCAGGCCCGAAGTAACTTATCCTTTGCTTGGAACAGCAATGCCTGTCCTTGCCTGGGGTCCTGGATTTGACAGGCTAATGATGCAAGCCCATAAAATCAAAGACCTGCGTGAATTGTACAGCAATGATATTAAAAATCTCAGGGAGAAGCCTGTAATCTAAAATGACAAACATAAAATTTCCAAGAAAAGAAATAGAAAAACATCTGCATTTAACGGAGGAAACAATAGAGAAAATAAGCCTGTTTGGAACCCCTCTTGAAAGGATTGATTCAGATTCCTTAGAAATAGAAGTCTTCCCAAATCGCCCTGACTTAATTTCAATGCATGGTTTCCTTAGAGGTTTCAAAGCATTCTTGGGCAAAGAAACAGGCATTAAAAAATACAAAGCAAGCGCTTCAGGAAATAAATTGATAATTGATAAATCTGTAAAAGATGTAAGGCCTTACGCTGTCTGCGCAATAATAAAAGATATCCATCTGGACGATGAAAGAATAAAAGAAATAATAGACATGCAGGAAAAACTGCACATTACCTTGGGAAGAAACAGGGAAAAAGTGGCAATAGGCATATATCCTCTGGATAAAATAAAATTCCCCATAACTTACACGGCAAAAAGCCCTGCCTCAATAACCTTCTGTCCTTTGGAAGAAAAAAAAGCTCTAAGTGCCTCGCAGATTCTGACAAAAAGCCCTGCGGGAAAAAAATACAGCTATTTACTAAAAGGAAAGAAAAAATACCCTGTATTCATGGATTCGGATAATAAAATACTTTCAATGCCTCCGATAATAAATAGTGAAGACACAGGCAGAGTAAGCGAATCAACAAAAGATATTTTTATTGAGTGCTCTGGAAACGATGAAAATGCATTAGATAAAACGCTTAATATAATAGTAACAGCATTGGCAGAAATGGGTGGAAAAATATATTCAGTTGACATACACGATGCCAAAGCAAAAATAACTCCTAATCTTGCAAGCACAAGAATGAAAGTTTCTCTGGAAAATGCAAATAAATTGCTTGGATTAGATTTAAAGGAAAAAGACTTGCCTAAGCTTCTTTCCAGAATGGGATATGAATATAAGAACAAAAAAGTTTCTATTCCTGCATGGAGAACGGATGTATTGCATGAAGTGGATATAATTGAGGACATTGCAATATCCTATGGTTATAACAAAATAACTCCTGAAATACCTAACATATCAACAATAGGAGAAGAGACAAAAGCAACCAAAATGAAAGACAACATTACAGAACTTCTGCTTGGCCTCGGCTTGCTAGAAATCTCCTCATATCATTTAATAAAAAAAGAGGAAGCCGATACGATGAAATTAAAAAAAATTCTTGAGCTTGAAGACTCGAAGACAGAATACAAAATCTTAAGGCCAAATCTCCTAATCCCTTCATTAAGGATTATATCTGAGAACATTGACGCAGATTATCCGCAGAAAATATTTGAAATTGGAAGGACTTTTGTCAATAATCAAGAAAAAGAAACAGGTATAGAAGAAAAAGATAATCTTATCATCTCCCTTACGCCGTCAAATTTCACAGAGGCAAAACAGCATCTGGATTACTTATTCTCAGCATTAAACCTGAAGTATGAAATAGGCGATGATGAAATTCACGGATTGATTGAAGGCAGGACCGGCTCAATAAAATTAAGTGGCAAAAAAATAGGATACCTTGGTGAATTACATCCGAAAATGCTTAATGGCTGGAAAATTAAAATGCCTATCGCAGTAATAGAAATCTCCCTTAACGAAATATTTAATGCCTTAAATTAACAATTCATCCGAAATAATCTTTCTCTTTTCTTAACGGCTTATCAGCATTCCACGAGGCCTCAAGAGCAGACATAACTTTTTTCATCTCTCCTTTAAGCTTGTTCCAAGTCTGATAAATATCAATAATTATTGCAGATTCTTCATCCTCGCTGTAATCTACTTCTTTCTCCAAAGCTTTTAACTCAAGCTCTATGAATGTCTTGTAAATTTTCCGCACAGATTCCTTAATTTCGTTGCTCATATCGATAGCCATGCTCATATAAGACAAGGGAGCTTGCGAAGGGTTAAGAAGCATCTCAGAAAATCTTATATAGCCGACAATTTTGTCCATCATAACTTTCCTCACCTGCCTTAACAACAAATCGCTTTCTTTTTCTATCCTCTCTATCTCAAAAATCTCATTCAATTCTTTGAAGGAAGGAAGCTTATGTTTCCTGCTTAATTTCTCATATTCCGCCTTTAATTCCGACAACTCCATAAAAGGACAATAAAAAATTGATTTAAATACTTAACCTATTTTCTAGCCGGAAGTTGAATTGACTCCCCAGTCATGGCTTACAGCATATCCTACAACATCCCTTGTGCCAGTAAAAAACTGCCCAAGCCATGAAAAATAGAGCTTGAAAAAAGCAAGAGAGCCATTAAAGCTACCTAAATCAGGCCTAACCTTTAGATAAACATAAATACCTGTGCCAGCAAAGAAAAGCAGAAAGCCGATAATAATAAGGTTGAAAACATTGCCCTGAAAGCTCTGATACTTGTTCTGGTACTTATTAAAAAAATAAAATACTACAAGAATGACAATCACCCAAAATATTATTCCTATCATGAAATACAAAAGCATGGATAATATAAAAAGTTATTGAAAGCCTCTGCCGAGGATTGAACTCGGGACCCCGTCCTTACCAAGGACGTACTCCACCACTGAGCTACAGAGGCATACATGGAAAGAAATAACTTGGTATAAAAATTTATTTATTCAAAGAAGTGGAATTATTGCTCTCAGGCAGCCATTCCAGTTTCACAGCATCCCCTACTAACAAATAAGTATTGTCAAAGGTATTGGACAGCCAGGAAGTATATCTGTCAAAAAAAACTTCCCTGCTTGCAGGCTCAGTGAGAGCAAGATGCTGATTAGAAATAATGAATAGTGCGCTGATTATAAAAAACTTCAGCAAAAAAATAATGATTTTTCCATTCCCCATGAAACAATTAATCTGATAATCTATAAAAACCTTGCCTTATGAGAAGAATTGCAAGAACAAAAGAAATAGATCAACGACAATCATCGTCATAAATACTCCTCTCTCAACATTTCCTCCTGTCTTTAACTTGCCAGTTACCTGCATCTTTAAGGGCCAGAATGGCCTGATTCCCGTTACAGTAAAGCTATCACTGGCAAGATGAAAAGAATAGCCTAAAAAGAAAGGAAGCGCTAAAACAGGATAGAACAAAGCCAAAACCGCAGAAAGAGCTATGCATAATGTGTAGCTGTGTATTGGCCCTCTATGAGAAAATATCCACTGCACAGGCTTTGAGAACCATCTATTGCCAAAATAAGAATTGGGAGAGTCAACATCAGGCAATAAGCTTGTCAAAAGAACAATAGGAACAAAAATAAGCTTATCAGTTACATGAGGCAGAAAATATAAGGCAACAGCAAGACCTATCACAATATGAGTTCTCATTAGCATGCTATTTATAGAAAAAGGGCAAATATAAAGTTTTTTAAAGCAATCCCGATAAAAAACTTCATGGTATTAGGTTATGACGAACCCCGCCCGAAAGAAAAAGATTATAGAGAATTTCTTGAAAGGTTCACATCCTTCATAAGGAAAGTGGACCATCCTGATGTTAGTCTTATGATATATGGCTCTTACGTAAGGGGAGAACATAATCCAGGAAGAAGCGACATAGACGCAGTAATAATAACAGGAGACGATGTAGTAACTGATAAAGATAAAATATTAGACTTGGGAAAGGCATTGCATCAGGCATTATCTATTAATCGCATTCTTTTTCAGATAACTTTGGCAGATATAGTAAGCATGAGAGACGGAAGATTTAATTCATATGCTCCGGACTTTCAAGAATATTTCACTGAAGAAGGAAAGATATTAGTTGGTCCGGATTACAGAAATCAATTTAGATTTGAGATGCCACAACATCCTGTGCAAGGCCCTATCACATTCAATCTAAGAAAATCAAGGCAGGGCTTGCTCTTCTTTCATCATTTACAAGAATCAGGAAATTACGCCAGGCTATTAGAAAAATTTCAGAAAGCGTTGGATGCGTCAAGCAGAGGGTCAAAACAGATACTTCAAATGGTAGACGGAAATTTAAGAAAAAATAGATTCTCTGCCCTAGACACTATCGCTGATTTATTTCCGGACATTCCTTCAGCTCCTTTAAGAAGAATAAAAGAATTATATACAAATCCTAAAAAGCTTGATGAATTATACAAAAATCCAAGAGAAGTCTTAAGAACATGGAATGAATCCCTCACTTTCCTTGAGCAAATGATAAGGGAATACATTTACACTGCCCCAAGGCAGGAACAATAGTTTTTTAAGTAATTATTTGCAACTAAATCTACAGCCCTGTCGTATAGTGGTCAAGTATACAGGCCTCTGGCGCCTGTGACCCCGGTTCGAATCCGGGCAGGGCTATAAAGAGAGTAAATGAATAGAAAAATAGGAAAAGAAGAGCAAAAGCTGAAGGAAGAATTCCATTCTTCTTTGGAAAAAATAAGAAGAACCCTGCACTTCAGGGCCTTATTCAAGTTCAAATATAATAAAATAAATTAGCTGTTTTTGCGCTGGCAATAATTCTTGCATACTTCCTTTTTGGAAATATAGACATTTTTATTCCTGAACAAACAAACCAATTCTCCTATTATCTTTCAATCCTGATAGCTGGAATACTTTTGTCCTTTGGTCCGACAGCTCCCTTTGCAACAGCTTTTTTTATATCCATGAATACAAATTTAGTCATACTCACAGCATTGATAGCAAGCTTAGGCTCATTAATAGCAGACATGATAATTTTCAAATTCATTAAATTATCTTTTCTGGATGAATTTCAAAGACTGAAAAAAACAGAAATACTTCATAAGCTAAACAATGTTTTCAACAAAGGCATGCTTCATAAAATAAAAATATATTTTCTTTATTCATTCATAGGAATTATAATTGCTTCTCCCGTTCCGGATGAAATAGGCGTCTCAATGCTCGCAGGTCTTACAAAAGTAAAGCCAAAGATTTTGGCAGTAATAAGCTATCTCCTGCATTTTCTGGGAATAATGATTCTCCTTAACATTTAATTTATTAACTGCTAAAAATTAAGAGAGCCATGCAGTATGATAAAGAATATGAAGACATGTTGTATATTAAGCATTTCAGGCAATTGCAGAAAGAAAACAAGAGACTAAAAGGATATATCGTTGGTGAAGAGGAAGAGCCGGAAATTCGGCGGCTATCCTTGCGAAGAAGAAATTGTTTAATAAATATATTAGAAATTGAAATGCAGATTGCGCAAGAGCTTGCTGAAATTGAGGCTATTGAGAGAAAGATACAAGAAGCAAGTTTCTAAAATAAAATTTCAGTTAAACCCAACCTTTTTAAATTAACAATTTTACTTAAGTATGTGCTCCTGTAATGTAGAGGCCAAGCATACCGCCCTCTCGAATCAGCCAGAGGCTAAGTCGTTGAGATGACGCTTCTAGTCCTCTCTAGGACAGGCATTCTCAATTATATTGCCCCATAATTCTTGGGGCGATAGAGAACGGCGGAAACCCGGGTTCGAATCCCGGCAGGAGCATTTATGATGCCGAGCGAAGGCGAGGTCATAGCTACTGACGGCATGAGAACGCAGTTCGAATAAGCCGGCAGGAGCATCTTATATTCTTGTGATTTTAGAGAGATTTTTATTTCTCAGGTATTATTTCTCAAGCAACCATTTCCAGACAGGCTTGATAATTATCTTTTTTTCTTCTGTGATTAACTCTTCTTCTTTATCAAGAGTTAGAACTAAACCTTCTTTTAACTTGTATTCCTTCAGAGCTTCTATTAATCCATCGACCTCTCTCTTTTTTGTTACTGCATTATCTAAGACTAAGCATACTTGAATAGCTTTAGTTATCTTAAGTCCTCCTTTGATTATAAAATCACATTCATTCTTTTTAGCATGATAATAAACTTCATTCCCTCGCCTTACTAATTCTATAAAAACAAGATTTTCTAATCTTTTTCCTGCATTTTCTG
>CAYTHI010000002.1:0-72083 GCA_964437555.1 Candidatus Woesearchaeota archaeon
AAATGAATCAGAAGCAAACTTCATTCTTCTAAATGGACCGGAAGTAATGTGCGTTGGCGGTGAAACACAAATATTGACGAATCCAAAAGGATATGTGAAAGCCAAAGAGGTCTATCAGCAGAAAGGCGAAAGCGAGAGGTTCAGAAATTATGAATTGAAAAAATTAGAGACGCCTATAAGCACCTATTCATTTAAAGACGGAAAAATAGAAAAGGCACATATAACTCATGTGGCAAAATTGGAAGCTGATTCTTTCAGACTCAGCTTAAGCGATGGAAATGAAATTACTGCTTCGGAAAACCAGCCGTTTTTAGTTTATAGAAATGGAGATTTAGTCTGGGAAACTGTCAAAAATCTCAAGAGTGGAGATTACGTAGCCAGGCTGAATAAAATTAATCTGCCTGAAGAGTCTAAAGAGATTTCTCCAGACGAACTGAAAGACAGATTCAATATTAAGAAAAAAGAAGGAAGATATGCTATAGAAAGCAGGAATTTGTCAAGAAGCAATTTTATTAAATTGCCTTCTAAAACTTCTCCTGAATTGCTGGAACTATTGGGTTTAATTGTTTCAGACGGAAATATCGGAAAAAAAGACGATTCCGTTGGATTTTACAATAATGATATTGATTTAATAGAAAGATTCAAATTTTTAATGAAAAAAGTTTTTGGAATTGAAGAACTAAAAGAGAAAAAGCAGGGAAACCTGTCTGGTGTAATAGCTTATTCCAAGATTTTGGTTGAATATTTGAAATTATTAGGATTTACAAATGAAAACAAAGAGAATATCCCTGCATATTTCTATACGCTTCCAAAAGAAGAGATAATGGCCTTTATCAAGGGGTATTTTGATGGGGACGGAACTGTTTCAAGATTGAGGATAAAAAACATGACTTACCCTATTCCGATTTTATACAGCGTTAAAAGAGAGTTTCTGATGCATATGCAATCCCTGATGCTCTTGAAACTTAACATTAAGTGCAAATTGCATGAGCATAAAACTCCGAAAGGGCTAATGCACAAATTAGTTGTTAGGGGCAATGAAGGAAGAATTAAATTTTTAGAAATCGGAGCAACAAGCAAACACAAATTTGAAAGATTAAAGGAAATTGAGAAAGTTATCAGAATAAAGGAGCATGAGAACATACCCCATCCGTCTATTTTAATCAAGGATATAAGGAATAGTCTGCCTTATAAAAAATATAGAAATAAAGATTACTATATATATGAGGCAGGAAAAGCAACAAAACATTCTTTGAATGTGCTTCATGAGCTGGCTTCAAAAAATAACATTATGAACGATAATATCAGGAAAGAATTTGAATTATTGAGCAGAGAAGATATAGGCTGGGAGAGGGTAGAGAATATAGAAAATTTCGGGAAGCAGGAACTTTTTGATTTTACAGTTGATAAGGATAGTTTCACTGCTGGGCCGTATTTTTTAATGCATAATTCCAAGTTTTACGGAGAATCAGAAAAAAAGATAAGAGATATATTTGAAGAAGCAGAGAAACACGCGCCGTCAATTATATTCATAGATGAAATAGACGCGATCGCTCCTAAAAGAGAAGAAGTTCAGGGAGAAGTGGAAAGGAGAGTAGTTTCACAGCTATTAACAATGATGGACGGATTAAAAACAAGAGGCAGAGTCATTGTTATTGGCGCAACAAACAGAATAAATTCTATAGACCCCGCTCTAAGGCGCCCTGGAAGATTTGACAGGGAACTGGAAATCTCAGTTCCTGATAAAAAAGGCAGATTAAACATTCTGAAAATTCACACAAGAAACATGCCTCTAAGAAAAAACGTTAAGTTGGATATGATAGCAGGCAAAACTCACGGATTTGTAGGAGCCGATTTAGCTGCTCTCACAAAAGAAGCAGCTATGAGTGTCCTAAGAAGAATTCTTCCTGATATTAAGATGGATGAAGATAAAGAAATTCCTAAAGAAATTCTGGAAAAAATGGAAGTGGATGGAGAGGATTTTGAAGAATCCCTGAAAGTCGTTCGCCCTTCAGCAATGAGAGAAGTTTTGGTTGAAACTCCAAATGTTGGCTGGGCAGACATCGGAGGATTGGACAAAATAAAGCAGGATTTGATAGAAGCTGTTGAATGGCCTATAAAGCATTCAGAATCTTTCAAGAGAATGGGAATAAAGCCGCCTAAAGGAATCTTGCTTTACGGCTCTCCGGGAACAGGAAAGACGCTATTAGCGAAGGCAGTTGCAAATGAATCAGAAGCAAACTTCATCCAGGTTAAAGGACCTTCATTATTGTCGATGTGGGTCGGCAAGAGCGAAGAAGGAATAAGAAAAATTTTTGAGAGAGCAAGACAGGTTTCTCCATGCATAATCTTCTTTGATGAGATGGACGCTCTCGCAGGAAAAAGAGGAATAGAAGCAGGAACAAGAGTAACCGAGCGCGTTTTAAACCAGCTATTAGTTGAAATGGATGGAATAGAAGATTTGAAAAATGTTATAGTAATTGCAGCTACAAATAGGCCAGACATGCTAGACCCTGCTCTTTTAAGGCCTGGAAGATTTGACAGGATATTGTTAGTAGATATCCCTGACAAAGCTTCAAGAAGAAAGATATTTGAAATACATACAAAGAACACCCCTATTGGCTTAACCCAAGAAGAAGTAGGAGTATTACAGAAAAAATTCAAAAACGAAAAAGTAATGGCTGGCAATATTGCCTCTAGAATGGCTTCTGATAATCCGTTAAATGAAAAAGATTTTAAAAAACAAGAGAAGATGAAAGAAGCAGACTTTAGTGAATTATCAGATAGAGATAAACTCAACTATTATCTATCCATAAAAACAGAGGGATTTGTCGGTGCCGATATTGAAAATCTTTGCAGGGAGGCTGTGTTGCTTGCGTTGAGGCGAGATATGAATATAGATAAAATAACAATGAAGGATTTTGAGGAAGCACTGATGAAAGTAACTCCTTCAGTCTCCGATGATACAGCAAAACGCTACAAGAAGATAGAAGAATATTACTTAAAATCAGCCAAGGCAGGAATAGCTGCTTCGGGCCCTATTTACACCGGATAAAACCGCTATTTTAATCTTTATTTTGTCAATTCTATCACATAATTATTAATCCATATCAAAAAAACTTTAAGTTTTAGTTTTTTGGATGTTCAAGAAGTTGAGGAGACTTCTTGACATAACAATATCTTTTAATTTGTATTTTATTAACAATAAAGAAAAATATTATCTAGCTATAAATGATAAGTCCGATAAAGTTTGGTATAACAAACCCCTTAGATTATTGGGAATAATAATTATCTTCGTAAAATTTATCTTCTGTGTTTTCTATGACGATAAACTCTTCGGCTTCTTTTCAAGGGGTTCCTTAAAAGATAATGCCCGTGCAAAGCATTTCTCCTCTTTGAGCGCCCTGCCTCAACATAAGAAATAATTCCGATTACAATTATCAATGCAAGAATTCCTCCTGCAATAATATAATATCTAAAATCATAGAAGTTAAAGCCAAGGTTTTCAACTGTGCTGAACGGCGTTGCACTTGTCGCAATTTGCCCGTCCATTGTCGTAAGCTTGACAGCAAACAAGTAATCTCCAAAAGATAATTCAGATGGAAGGGCAAAGCTTCTGGTTATCTCATCTTCTCTATTAATTCCTACAGTTTCCTGACCTAAAGAGAATTCATGACCAGAATAATCTCTAATTGAATAATCTAATACAACGTCTACAATTTCCAAGTCCCCTATATTAGTCATTTTTATTCTTGCAGTAATTTCATCATTGAGCAAATATTCCTGTGAATCTAAGGAAGAAGCAACGTCAAATGAAGGAAGCTTTGGCAGAACCTCAACAATAGTATTTACAGACTTTATTTCTACGTTATTATAATAAATCAATACCTTTCCTGTGTAAATTCCAACAGGAGTATTTTCGCCTGCAAAAAAATCAATATTAAATTCCCTTGTCCTCTGCGCAGGAATAGACAGGGATTCCTGCTCAAATAAAATAAAATTGCTAAGCAATGAAACATCAAACTTCAGAAGTATATTTCCTGAGTTATCGTTGGTGATAAGAAGCTGTTCCCTTATGCTCTCGCCTTGTTTTACTTGCACATGCAGCCTTTCCGGAAGTATAGAAATCGAAGCACCGCTTGAAACGCTTCCTGAACTTCCTCCGCCTCCTCCTGTGCTTGAGCCTCCGCCTGCCGTTACATAATTAAAATTCTCTTCCACTCCTGTTGCGCTGACAGCTGTAGCACTTGACAGGCTCAAAGTCCCCCCGGAATGTGCAACTGTAAATAAAACTCCGCTTCCTGTAACTCCCTGCCTGTTATTGTCCAGTCTTGACTCATAAACGCTTAATGTGCTTCCTGAAGTGCTTGAGCCAGAGCTTGTCCCGCTTCCAAGAAAATCATTGAAATCAATAGTCCCAATAGAGCCGTCAAAAGCCATATTGATCTCATACGCGTATAAATCATCTGCATTAGAAACGCTTATAGTTGCCAAAGTCTCTGTGTCCGACAGGCTAAAGCTTACAGCTTCAGCATTAGATGAATAAAGTAAAGCAAATACAATAAAAGCAACAATTAATAAAAGCCCCTTTACCTCTTTTGCCATGAATATAATAAGAAATACTGAATTTAAATGTTATTGTTTCAAATTTGTACACAATTAATTAGTTGAAAGTTGTCTCAAAGGCAATTATCTTTGCGTGACGAAAAGCTTCGGCGCATTCACTGGTCTGACAATGAACTCGGTGTTTTCAACGCGGTATGGTTAATTCACGCCCCCGAACATACTAATAATATATACATCAGCATGACCACAAAGTTTATAAATATATACATTATAATGTACTTATGGAAAAATCATGGCTTGAAGAGTTTAATCATTGGTGGATAAGAAAAGAAGTTGACCCGGAATTAGCTCTGCCTTTCAAGAGAGATAATTATCAGGATATAGAAAGAGGCCTCGGCAAAAAATTTATTTTGGCCCTTGTAGGATTAAGAAGAGTAGGAAAAACAACAACCCTCTATCAGCTGATTAAGAAATTAATTGAAGATAAGGTTAAAGTTGCAAGCATCTTATTTTTCTCCTTTGATGAAGTTAAGGCAGGGCTTGACGAAGTTTTAGAAACCTACAAAGAGATACATAAGAAAGACTTCAGAGAGGAAAAGATTTACATTTTTTTGGATGAAATTCAAAAATGCGCTAATTGGGAAAACGAACTAAAGAAATATTATGACCTTTATCCTAAACTTAAGTTTATAATTAGCGGTTCAGAATCTTTGTTTATCAGGAAAAAAACAAAAGAAACCCTGGCGGGAAGAATTTTTGAGTTTAATCTGGCTCCATTTAGCTTCAAAGAATATCTTAGATTTAATGGCGTGAAAAAAGAAGAATTAAAGTATGAGACAAAAATAAAACCATTCTTTTCTGCATTTGTGGAAAAAGGCGGCTTTCCCGAAACATTCTCTTTTGACAGCGACAGGGATTTCAGGGAATATATAGGCTCTCTTGTCATAGATAAAATAATATTCAAGGATATACCTCTGATGTTTAAAATAGAAGACCCGCAATTCCTTAGAGTGCTTATTGAACTTATCGCCACAAATCCCGGAATGTATATAGATTACCAATCATTAAGCAGGCAGTTTGGCAAGGATAGAAGAGTAATAAAGGATTATCTTATCTATCTTAAAGAAAGTTTCTTAATACGCATCCTTGGAAACTATAGGAAAGGCAGTGCGGCCTCATTGCGAAAAATAAAAAGAGCTTATCCTGCAGATAACGCACTTACTTATTTATATAAGCCTAAAATAGAAGATGGCTTTTTTGGAAGAATGGTTGAAACTTCTGCAATCAATAAGCTTAGAGCGCTCTCCTTCTGGAAAAATGGAAATGAAATAGATATAGTCCATGATGATATTCCTATAGAAGTAAAATACCATGAAAGAGTTGATTCATCAGATTTTAAGCCATTAAGAGAATTTATGAGGAAGTTCGGCAGGAAAGAAGGGATTTTAATAACAAAAAATGAAGATAAAAAAGTTAGGGTTGAAGAAGGAACAATTAGGTTAATTCCTGCCTGGAAATGGCTTATGGCCTGAATTTATCTGAAAGCAAAATAAATTTATCTCAAAGTAAATTATCTAAGGGCGAAAGGAAAGCTTTGGTAAAGCAGGAACAACTCTGAATCTCTGATTTTCTATTTATTTTATAACTTCAAACCAATCACCGAAAAAATGCGATTTGTTCTTATCATTTATAGTTGTTATTATATAAGTTCCTGGCTCTAAATCAAGATAAGTGTCAGAAAAGACTCTGTCACTTTTTGAAAAGGTTTTTTCTGCTCTGAAATTTGCGCTAGTTAGTTCATACTTTAGTCCTTCTCTTGGCTTTTCTATGAAGAAAGTTATAGTGACTGGTGTCTGATATGGAAATTGCCTTCTTACTCGCTCAAATTAGCCAGGATAATCAAACTGGTCATCATTATTTTTATCAATCGCCCTTTCAGACACGATAAGACCAAGTTTTCCAAAATCTGGATGATCATACGTAAAAACGGGCAAATCAAAAGAAGTTTCTATTCCATTAACAGATTCAATTCTGCTCGTTATTGGTAAAGTATGTTGACTCAACTTTAGAGGATTAGAACATGCTGTTCCAATTAAGGAGGTCATTGCCATAATCGCTAAAGAGCTTCTTTTCACTTTCATGATAATAAACTTGATAATTATTGCTATTTAAACCTTAACATTTTCATTGAATGATTACATCTGTGCAACAGTCTTTGGACAATTCAAAATTAGGGATTGGGTCTGGGTAACAGCTTGTGCATTGTTCTTGATTGTTCAAAAGCCCTCTTAATTTATCTTTTGTCTCCTGGCACTTAATTGGGTCTACATTTGGGTCAGGATTTTCTGAAGGTTATTCTGTAAAAGCAGAGATTAAAGAGAGCAGATGGGGAGAGCCTATAAAAGAAAGGCAAAAAATGCGCACACTAGAGGTTTTATGGTACCAAGGCGATAAAGTCATAGCCAGAATATATGCTACAACAGACTAGAATTCAGAATATCCGTTTAAAATTATATCAGCAACTGCTCAAGAAAGCCATCTATTCCAAGGTTATACTCCGGACAGATTACTCTTTGATTCTATAATGAGCAGGGACGACTGATTCTATTGAGAATTATCTCAAGGAATAGGCTGTATTAAAAATATTTAATGCGATGCTCTTGCATTAAGTAAGGATAGCTTAATTTGTCTTCGGTAAAATAGAGATTATCAATGGTTCGTTTTAAGCATTATATCGTCGATAATTTTAATTTATCCTTCGCTCGTACAACAAAACCTTTAATGCAATTATTTAAATACCTTAATTTTATGAAAACTACATGATAAAAAGGCAAAATGCAGCTAAAACATTTATGGGTTTAGCTCTCGCTCCGTTAATCTTTTTATCCTCTTGCGCAAGCCAACCTAGAACTTTCGTAAGAGATTTTTCCGCAATCTATAAGGGAAAAGAAGATGATAAATTCCAAAGAGAAATTTATGATGCATCGATAAATAATCTGCCTTTGAAAGATTCAACAATAACAAGAATATCTGGATTTTTCTCATGTTCAGAAGAGTATGCGAGAGCTTACGCGCATGCTCAAATAAGTGTTTATGATAAAATCAGAGAAATTGAATCTCAAAGAGAAGCTTATCAATCCGTCGGATTTTTAGGCGCAGAATGGATGATAAACAAATCATTAGAAATGCATCTTGCTATTCAAAGATTATCTGAAAAAAATCAGGAAATAGATGCCAATAACAGCACCTTACAGCAAAAATACAGAGAAATTGAGCAGTCTCTTGATAATAGAATACTAGATAATTAAAGCAAAGTTAAAAGATTAATCAACTTTTATATCGCCTTCCGGCACGCAGGTTACGCAGGCATTTAGTTCAACCCACATATGATAATCTCTCCCTGCGCTTCCTCCAGTTTTTCCTCGTCCAGGCAGGCAATTTATATCAACATCAACAGAAACCGTTACCGTACATTCATTTCCCGAGCGCTGAAAATCGCCTATTATCGGATGTGAAATGCTTACGCTTGACGCGCAATCCTCTCCACAGGTATTATCCATAAGGTTTCTAATAAGACGAAGCACTTCATTAAATGCGTCACTCGTTGCATATTCGCACGCTAAATTTCCTGTTCCAAATAATCCTGATGAAGTTTTAGTCGCACTAACTGTCTGGCTCGCACTTCCTCCAGAACAAGAAGGATTTTCTCTCGTATTTACAGGCTCCATAAAGATGCTAACATCGCCACTAACTACTTTATTACATCCGTTCTGGCAGTCAATACTATCAATCCACTCTCGCGCATCTTCAATAAGTTGTTCAATTTGACGATTTATCTGCTGATCTTCAAAAAGCTTTTTCCACCATAAAGGATCCCTGTTTAAAGGGTCTCTTTTTATTATTTTCTCTGTGACAAATGTTCTGCACATAGTAGCCCCGCAAGCCAAAGTTATTGAATCTCCGCCAGCTCCGCTTTCCCCAGTCTCTACAATTCCCGAATCTTTGCCTAATCCTTGCTCAATTTTTTCTTCAACTTTAAGTATAAACCAAGGAAGCCCGTAAGCATTGGCTTCTTCTACCTGCTGAAGCTGTGAAGATGCAGAAGGGCTTAATTCAGCTTGCGTTTCAAAGTGCCCTTTAAAATAAAAAATAGCTAAAAGAGCAATAACCAAAGTAATAGCTAAAATCAGAAACAATCTATTTCTATGCGCCTCTTTAGCCATAAAAATAAAGAAGTTTCATAAGATTATAAAGCTACTGAAAGCAAAACTTATCATCAATAATTACCTCTGCGTGAGAAAAAGCTTCGGGAAATTCACAGGTCTGACTATGAACTCTGTTAAAGAAATCTATCTAAATTCTGAATGAAAGTCTTGGAAAAGCGGGAACAACTCTGAATCTCTGATTGTCTATTCTGACATCACCATTGTCGCTATTATAAATATAATAATCATTTCTTGTAAATCTTACTTCATTCAAATCAAAATTAGTCCATCCGCTAAATCCAGGAGTTATTGTAAATTCATAATAGCCTAAAAATCCATCTCCATTGACAACTCCGTATTGGTTTCCATGTAAAATTGTGTCAACTCCTCTAACATTATCGGTTAATTCCCCGCTTCCATCAGGAGTTGAGTCAACTCTGTTCCAGCCTGAAAGCATGTCATATCCATAGAAATAATCTTCAGTATCAGTTGGAGCAGGAATATAAGCAGTTACAATATTAAAATTAGCCCATGACTGCCCGCCTGCAAGAACAACATCCCACTCAACACCTTGAATTATATCTGTAGGATGCTCTGTTGAGTCAGCATAAACATTCATCCTATAAACTCTTCCGTCAGAAACTAAAATAGTTCTTCCGCCTTCTATCTCTGTTCTGATTTCCATCTGCGCGTTCACAAATGAAGCAAATGCAATAGCTAAAACTAATCCTATTCCTAAAGTAAATAATGCCCTATTTTTCATACTTTTCTTAGAAGTTCAAACTATTTAAATCTTTCGTTTTGTTATCACTTCTTAAAAGTAAAAGCAATAATTTAAATACATAATATTAGAAAAAATCATTATGAAAAAACACAATAGATTAAAAAGAATGTTAGCAGGTCTAGCTGTCTCATCTTTGACGTTACTTGCCTCATGTGCAGACCAAACACCTCAATCAGTCAGAAATTTTTCATCTATCTATGAAGGAAGAGAAGATAATGAATTTCAAAGGGAAATTTATAATGCATCAAGAAACAATCTGCCTTTGGCAGATTCAACAATATCGGGATTTTTCGCATGCGCTGAAGAAGGTGCAAGAGCTTATGCAACTGCACAAAAGCAGGCATATGATGCAATAATAGAAATTGAATCAAAAAGAAAAAACTACCATGCTGCCGGGTTTCTTGCAATCCAATGGGCATTTGATGAGTCTTTAAAAGTATCTGGCCTTATAAGCTGTTTGGAAAAAAGCATAGGGAAATAGACCCTGATAATATTTCCCTGCCTGAAAAATACGATGAAATTGAAGAATCAATAGACGATAGGATATACAGATAGAGAATTAATCACTCCTATATTGCCTTGCGAAATACAGCCCACACATACTTCTGTTTAAACCCAAATGCTATAATCTTTTCCACCCCTTCCCTGCCCTGCCAAACAATTTTATCTGTCTTCATATTCAAAGCCTATATTAGCCAAATCAACAACATCCATTTCATCGTCACAATTAATATCATATGAAGCGTTATATCCTTCTTGCCCAAGAGCCTTATTATAATTATTAGTAATAGATAAAACATCCGCCAAGGTAATCTGCCCATCCCCCGTAACATCAGCATCAACAGGGCAATTCAAATTCTTATTAACAATCGTTGCCCCCGCAGTCCCGCTTGAAGCTCCAGAACCGCCAGCTAAATTAGTTGAGCTAAAGCTTCTTATGAATCCGTGCGCATTCATCTGGAATATCCCCCCATTTCCTCCTGCTCCGGCAGCACCTTCAGTTAAAGCTCCTGCTCCTCCTACTCCATCTATAACTCCATTAGTCCTGTTGAACAAATTAGAAACAGTTGCATTAACAATTCCTCCATTCCCGCCCTGTGCTCCGGCTTTGCCTCTGAATACTATCTGATTCCCTGGCAAGAAAGTTACATTCTGTGAAACATTCAAAACAAGATTTCTTCCATTTCCTGATGAATCAAATAATGTGTATAACGACGCGTTTAACTTTAGATTTGTAAAGTCGCAAATATTATTAGTGCATAATTCAGAATATAGTAAGCATGAGCTTGTAACATTGCAATCACTTCCCTCTGCACATTGAGGAAGAGCAAGGCACTGCCCTAAGTCAGCTATGTAATAGCTAGTAAACGAAGTTACATTGAATAATACTGTCGCGGCATTCAACGAAGTGTAGTTATAGCAGTCAAAGCAAATGCTGCTGTCCCTGAATATGTATGGCTCTGTAAAGTTTGCAGGCATATTGTAGAAAGTTATGTTGGCGCTTCTGTTCAAGCCAATATTATTCGTAGATTCAACAACAGCCAGATTATTTGACAATCTTATGTCATTGCTTAAATTAGTTCCGGAGCCATTTACATCTCTTAAGAAATAAATTTCTCCCTGTGTGGTTTCAACATATCTTAATATTCCTCCTGTTCCCGAGAAAGTATAATTTGCAAAATAACTATCAATCACATTTGTCCTATTCGCGCCTGCAAAATCAATGTCATAATAAGAAGAATTTGTATTTCTAACTGTCATATTTTGCAAAATATGATTATTTCCTGACAAAGTTATAGGAGTATCCACTGAATCAATAAATGTCAGATTATCAAATCTGCTATTATTTCCATCAGAGGAAATTTCAACAGCTCCTACAGCATTAATGAAAATGCTCTTGCTTACGTTATAATTATTTCCTGACATAAACAGCGCGTTAACAGTCATATTATTAAATTCGCTTGCTGAAACTTCGTGATTATCTCCTCCAAGAACAAGCCCGTAATTAGCATTGTAATGCGAGTTATTTGTAAAGGAATTATTCCCATCTGCTGTTCCAACTGCATTAACTCCCCTGTCTGAAGTTGTAAAGTTATTATTTGAGAAATTAGAATTATAAACTCCCTGCAATGAAACTCCGACATTGCCGCTGAACTTTGAATTCAGAACCTTGGAATTATTTGAGTTCAATAGCTTTATTCCGACATTGCTTGAAAGCCCCGTGCTTCTTATTAAATTAACATTATTTACGACAGTTCCGTATTGGTCAGAATAAATTAAATCAACTGAAGTAATGGTATTGCCTATACTAAATCCATTTCCGTTAAAGGTTACATTTTGTGCTGTAATATTTATACATGCTTCTAATCCGGCAGGAACAAAGCTTGAGCCTTGCACATAAGTCTTGCCAGCAACATTTAATTCTTTGCATCCTGTAATCAATGAGCTATTAGTGATAGTAAATCTAACACTTGCTGTGTAATTATTATTTCCTGAAGTGTCATTAGCGAAAACCCTGAAGTTATATCCTCCCAAAGCAATTGAAGAATTTGTTGCATTATGCTCCCTGTTATCCATACTGCTCATGGTTAAATTGTTAATTCCGTCATCAAGAGAATACTGAACAAGGCTTCCATTTTCATTCAAAGAAACATTAAATATGAAAGGAAGGTCATCGTCATCATAAGTTGTATTTGCAGGGAAATTAATGGTTACGCTTGGAGCAGTCTGGTCTGCAAGAACATAAGTAACATTGAAGAATAAAGCATCTGTTGTTAAAACCTGCCCTCCTGCTGCAATTCCGGTTCTTGTAATTTCATCTCTTGCCATTGCTCTTGTTCCGGAGCTTCCAAAGAAATTACTGCAAGTCCATGTTTCCAATGAAGTAACATTTGTGCAAGTCAACCCAGGATTTGCTGATGTTCCAGGACATGTTGTTGTTACATTGCTGTAACTTCCTCCTCCGTCAGCATCAACTGCAATTAAACAGCTTGCAGGATTGCTCCCAACAATCCACCATTCATAACATAAAAATACATCTCCTGTGGTTGCGCAGTTTGTCACAGAGCTGTTGTAAGAACTGATATTTACTCCTCCGTATTGAGCCGTATTGAATGTCTGGGTTTCAGAGCTTCCGTCATCACAGCTTAGAAAATCAGTAATTTCTTCTCCGCCGCAATTTCCAGGATAAATTCCGTCGCATGCACTTGCATAAGAATTCTGAGCTCCTAAATTTTCAGCACTGCACGCTTGAGCTCTTAATGTCGCAACTGTAGACGGCTCAAAGTCAGGGTCAATGATATGGTCAAACTCAACGTCTCCATTTAAAACCCTTAAGTCAAATGTGTCCTGCTCTCCTTTCAAGCCAGTCAAATAAACTTTGTTATATTCTTCTGGAATTAAATTATCAAATACCGCAATAACTTCGCTTCCGTTAAATGTATAAACTTCTATTCCAGGATTACCGGAAACAATCCTTGGATAAAGAGTTATATCATTTTCCGATGTCAGATTTCTCTCAAAAGTCACTCTTACGTAATCCTCTGAAGGAATAGCTTCGCTCCATACTCCGTCTAATGCTTTTACTTCATCATATATATCAGAAATGAATTCTTTGTCAGCATCCAAATGCTCTGCTTTGATAATTTCTATAATGAATGTCTGGTTGCTCAAACTAGGAGTAATCCATTCTACATAATCGTAAACTCCATTTGAATTTATATCTGAAACTAAAGTCGGCTGAACATAAGCGTCCTTTTCCTTCCAAAAGATTTTCAGAGCATTAGGACTTTTAACTTCGAAACTTTCAGGAATATTTGTGAAAGACAAAACATCTGTATAATGAACACTATCAGGCCCAATAATCACAACCTCTTTTTTATCTTCCAATACACTTTCAATAGCATAAGGAGCAGGCGTTTCATACTCAATAGTCACTTCCTGAACTACATCTTGCCCTGTGCTGTCAACAACTTCCACAACATTGCCATCCACAGCTTTTTCAGATACACTAATCCCGCGTTCATCAGAAATAACAAGCCCGGTCTGACTGCCAAAAAGATTCTTTATCCAGTAAACAACAGAAATTAGGAAGTTGCCTTCCTTTTCCAGCTTAAGCTTTGCAACAACCTCGCCGGTTATTGCTGAAGATTCATCTGATGTAGTTTCTGCTGAAGCAGATTCCGGACTATTTGAAACTGTTCCTGATGAGCCTTGCCCGCTGGATAAACTCTCTTCTACAATCTCTATAATATCTTCAACATCTTCTCCCCTGCTCGAATCAACATTAATCCGCTCCGCAATATCTCCTGACTTGCTCCTGTCAACCCTGACTATCCCGACAACCTCAACATTTTCTGCATATTCAGGAAGAGTAACAGTAACTTTTTTGGCCTCCTTTTCTGTTAAATCAATTTTTTGCACCCATTTCACAGGCTTTCCTAAAACGGCGCCGGTCTGCATTTTATCAACAACTATGTTCGCGGTTGCATTTTCTTCAGCAATGCCGCTGGCATTTTCTCCGGCTATCTCATTAGCTACTACTGAAACTCTCTTTTCCGTTTTGGCTAAAATTTTTCCATTATAAAATAAAGTTATTGAAATTAATTTGACGCTCTTTTCCGCAATTAACTCAAATTTGGATAATTCTATTTCTGCAATAAGCTTTTCAGAATCAGCCAGGAAATCCTCGCCAAACCCCTCAACTTTCTCAGAATAATCCGTTGAAACAATTAATTCTCCTCGTCTTACTCTGACATCAACTGAAGAGTCATCTATCACAAAACCACTGGCTTTTACGCTTCCGGGCACAATCTCGGCATCCTGATTGCTTTCAATAGAATAAACAAAATTATTATCTTTGCTTGCCTTTCCTGAAATAATAAAAAAAGTTTCATAAACTGTTCCTCCCGTAATTGGAGGCTTTTTTCCGCTGTCTCCGCCACCGCTATCCAAATCTGAAGGGGCTGCTGTATCCGAACCGCTTTCATCGCCTCTTCCGGCTTGATCTGCAGAACTCACGCTTGGAGAACCTCCCCCGCCTCTTCCGGAAGTTGATCCTATCTTTTGAGAAATGCGAATTTCAAATTCAACTTCAGGATAAATTATCTTCTCTCCTAAAACACCATATCCCTTTCCGAAACCCACAATGTCTGTGCCTTCAGCATAAAACTCTCCAGAAACATGAGCTAAAGAAACAAGGCTGGAAAGAGAAAATTCTTTTGTTTTATCATCAATCTGAACAACAACTAACGAATCCTTTGGAACAAGCTCCCCTCCAAAAAGAGAAAGTTCCAAAACTCCTCCGATTGGCTCCCCGACTTCATAAATAGCGCCCATTGTGTCAAGAGAAATTTTTCCAGTAGCTTTAGAAAATATTGAAGAATCTATAAACGAAAAAAATAAGGCTAATACAGCAGCAACAAGAAAAAAGTAAAGAACATACTTTCCTGCCCTTCCCGACTTATCAAAATTCATTTCATCCATCACCTATTTCTCCTTTAAAAAACACCTCACTTAGAATATAAATTTTGGTTTATATACTTTTATACGATGAAAATTTAATAGGAAGTGCTAATCAGTCGTTATAATCTTCTTATCATCAAAAATCAAAACGCTATGCTCAGCCTGCGCAACTTTCTTGCCTCTGGCTTCAACTAATTGATGCTCTTGTTTTAAAAGACCTGCCTGCTCAATTTGCCTTAAAGCTAACAGCCCTCGTGAGCCAAATTTCTTATGAATCCAGCGGGAGCAAAAAGGCAGCTCATTATACTCTTCTATTATAAAATTCAAAACTTCTCTGGCAAAATTATCCCTGGCATTTCCTGCTCCAATAAGCCAAAATATTCCAGAGGGCTTTCCGTCCTTAACTTTGCCTAATCCGTTTGTTGAAAATGGCTCAATTGCATAAAGCCCTTCTTTTAAAAAACTCTCATCAGCATTATCAACATTTGGTATTGTCAGCCCGGCATGCAAATCATACCTCTTTATTCCATGCCCTGTCAGATTCACAACAGGAGAAAAACCTTTTTTTTCTATTTCTTCTCCAATAATCTTTCCTATTTCCCTAAGCTTGACTCCTTCCTTAATAAAATTCAATGCCTTATTCAAAGAACTTTCGGCAGCCTCAATTAATTCTTTATTTTCCGAGTTATTTTCCAAATCCAAACTGAAAGCAGTGTCTGCGACAAATCCATCAACATGAACTCCCACGTCAACTTTTAGCAAGCCATGGGCAACATCTTCTGAATCCCATGCCGGTGTAGAGTGAGCAGCAATTTCATCGATGCTTAAATTCACAGGAAACGCCGGCTTTCCTCCAAGCTCAAAAATTTTTGCATCCAATTTCTCAACAATCTCAAGCAATTTCATTCCCGGCTTAATAATGCTTTTTGCATAATCCATCACTTCCTTGGCAATCTTGCCCGCCTTCTTTATCTTTTCAATTTCATCTTGTTTCATTTTTTTGAAATATCATTACGCTTTTTATATGTTCCATCTTATCAAAAAGCAACTATGTAGTAATAACAAATACAAACATTTAAATACATATATTATTCAAACATTTTATGACAAATGAATATGCAGAATATGAAGGAATTGGCGATGTTCCTTACGAGAGAAATGAACATACAGGTAATCCAATACTAGACAGAAAAATTGCAAGAGCTGTATCAGACTCTGCGTATAAAGAAAGTCAGCAAGAGTATACAGGTCCAAATCCAATAGGAACTTTAATACCCGACAGAATTTCAAGCGAAAGAATGGCTGCTCTTAAGAACAGAATTGTTATCCAAATACCAAAAAGTCTAAGAGGCAATGGCCGGACTTCTGGATACGATACAGATTCAGCTTAATTCTTCCTAATTCTCCTTTCTTTCGGAACAAAATTAATTAAAACTTTCCCGTTCCATTTTCCACAGCCTAAAAAGTCATTATTATTCTTAACAATGTACATTCCCTGCTCTTCATTATGCTCAATCTCAAGATTCTCTCCTCTAATCCATTTATCCAGCTCTTTTTCGCTGATTTCAATAATACTCTTCCCTATTTGTTTCCCTAAAATATGAATTCCGTCTAAGCTCAATCTTAAAGCCCCATTTTCTTCCTTAAACAAATAAGCTCCGATAATCTCAATTCTTGCAAGCTCTCCGAGTAATTTAATTTCATCTCTTGTCATGGTTCCTGAAAATCCGCGAATCTTTTCTTTTCCTGTTTCAATTAACAAATAAGGCAATTCATTTATTCCAAATTCGTCATTCAACTTTTCCAGAATTCGTTTCTTCTCTTTGCTGTTAATGAATTCAATATTCATGCTGAAATCCCGAGCTTCTTTAGCTCCCTGAAAGCCTGCTTATTGCTCTTAAACAAAATGCTTTTTATTCCTGATTTTTTAGCGGCTTTAGTATTCCATTTCCTATTATCAATAAATACCGTCTCGTGTGCCTTTAATTTTAATTTTTTCAAAGTATATTTGTATATTTTAGGATTTGGCTTTCTCATCCCAACATCGCATGAGACAACAACAGCATCAAATTTTTTCGCATCTTTTTTATCAATAAACACATTCTTAGACAAATGCCATTGGTCAGACAAGATTGCAATTTTATATCCTTTTTTTCTTAGATTGAATGCAAAGTCATAAAGCTCATCATTCCTTCTATAAAGTTTCCTATAACTTTCAATAATTTTCTTCTCTAATTTCCCCGCATAAATATTAAGATTGCCAGAAATGATTTTCAGAATTTTTATCTTAGAAATCTTGCCTTCCATTGAATACGCATAAGCAGAATCAATAGCATCAAGCCACGTGTCGAGCTCCAGGTCAAGGACTTTTGCCATCTCCTCATGAAAGCCCATTGCAAACCTACTGCCTTTTCTTAATTCAACTCCTAAAGCCAGCACGCCATTCACATCGAAAATTACCGCTTTTATTTCTTTCATTTTTCATAACTCCCTTATTTCTTCCAATAACTTCATCTTCGCAACAAAAAATCCCTCTGAATCATTATCCTGCGGATAAATCCTGCATGATTTATCAACATTGCTATCAAACCTTTCATCATTCCATTCTTTAACTCCTGCTCTGCATTTCAAGGGCAATATTATTTTCTCAATCTCAACAGGAAAATTCCTCAAAGCAAAGTCAATCACAGCTTCATTTTCTTCAGGAGAATGCGTGCAAGTGCTATAAACTAATTCTCCTCCGACTTTTAAGCATTTTAAAGCATTTGCAATTAATTTTTTCTGCATCCTTCCCATATTTTTTACAGCATTAATATTCCACATTAAAAAAGTCTTTGAGCTACTCCTCAAAGTTCCCTCGCCGGAACACGGAGCATCTAATAAGATTTTATCAAATTTAAAGTCGCTTTGGGCAAGCCGCACGCACAAGCCAACCGCATCATTCCTAGTTACAATACAATTAGTAACTCCGCATCTCTCTAAATTGGCATTCAATATTTTTATTCTGTCTATAGAAAGGTCATTGGCAATTAAAGTTCCTTGATTTTCCATTGTCGCGGCAATTTGAGTAGCTTTTGAGCCAGGAGACGCGCATAAATCAAGAACAAAATCTCCTGCCTGCGGATTTAAAGCAAGAACACTCATCATGCTTGAAATCTCCTGAATATAATAATAGCCAAGCAAATGCTCAATTGCATTTCCTAATTCCCCGGGCATCAGCTCCTGATCAACTAAAATTATTTCCTTATGATTAGCAAATGGTCTTTTAACATTCCATTTTTTGCCCAATCTGTTAAAAAGCTTATCTGCATCAATCTTCAAAATATTGCACCTTATGAAATTGCGGGGGCTTTTATGTATTATTTTTTCAAAAGCATCAAAATCCCTGCTATCAACAAGCAATTTTTTCATCCTTTCTTCAAATAAAGGCTTCATTTCAGGTTTCATAAGTTTAAGAGAAATCCAGTAGTTTTAAAGGCTTGCAAGTCAGAAACATTATTATATTAAATAAAATTAATCATTGCAATGAAACTAAAAAGAGGGATAATAATTGCTATAATCCTTATTGCAATAATCATTGCGTTTGTATTATACAAAAAAGAAATACTGCAATTTGGGGAAGACAATGAAAAAAGCAATTACATTCCAGGCCAGGCATCTATCGGATATATAGGATGCTCAAACACAAGAGAAACAGTTGAAGGCTATCACAGAGTAGGCGGAGGAGACATGTGGGATTATGATAAAAGATATGATTCAGGCGCTGTTAAAGACTGGGCGCTGGATGCAGAGCCGGAAAAAAGATATTGGAATGTCTTTGATGAGCTTCTTGAAGAAAATCCGAAAACTAAATTTATATGGTGGGAGCTCTGCATACGCGATGATGAAAGGGAAACAAATTATGAGCAAGCCCAGATTATTTTAAATGAAATCAGGCAGCGAATTCCTGATGCAGTAATTTATGTCTCTGCACTGGCAGATTATACAGAGGGGGTGTGCGAAATAACAGGCACATTCGGGATAGAAAAAGCAAAAGAATTAGTCCGGGAATTAGAAAATAATAACGCTGATGTATTTCCAGGCCCTGTGCTTGGCCCTATGGCTCCAATTGATACTGCAAAAGACGGCTGCCATCTAAGCAGCCCTGATGGAAAAAGAAAATTAGGAAACCAGATGAAAAAATTCTTTGATAATGAAATGAAAACAGATGATAATGAGCTTTCCTTTGAGGAAAAAGTCTGGCAGCAGAGAATTGACGCTGCTGTTGCTCCTGTAAATTGCCCTGCAGCAACTCGAAGAACATATCCTCAAGGATATTATGCGGAAAAATTGATTGATACTCATTTTCATATTGCTAACATTCCTGATTCAACGCCAAGGGAATTTGAAAAAGGATATCAGGAAGAAAGCGAGCATCCGAGATTAGGAAAAGATATTAGCATCGCAGATATTGTCTGCACTTTAGAGCATGAAGGAACAGCAAAGGCTCTCGGCTTCTTCCCCTTGTATAGGGAAATCCAAGAACAAATGGCTCAAGTTGTATATGAAACAATGCAAAAATACCCTGACAAATTTATTCCATTTATCATGCCTCCTGATAATGATGGCAGCCCTGATGGATTTCCAACAGTAGAAGCACAAACCTTGCAGGAAATGCTCAATATTTATCCTGGCTTGTTTGAAGGATACGGAGAAATTGGCTTATATGCGCGGGGAGACAATGGAGGCCCGACAGGCGCCCCAGAGCTCCCTCCAGACTCTCAAAGGCTTGCTGATATTTATCCAATAATCAGAGAAAATAATTTAGTTATTTACTTTCATTTAGGAGAAGGGCAAAAGGAAAGTTTTGAAACAGCCTTGACAGCAAATCCTGATATTAATTTCATCTGGCATGGAGACCAATTAATCCCATATGAAAATGGCATTCAAAACTTAGAGCATATTGATGATATTTTAAGCAATCATCCAAATGCATATTACGGAATAGATGAATTATATGGAGACATCTGGCTTCTCCGCCCTGAAGTCAGCAAGGAAGAATTTTTAGCGCATTTTGAAAATCAGGAAGAATTATTGGAAAAAGACCTTGCTACATGGAAAAATTTTATAGACTCCCATCCTAATCAGGTATTATGGGGAACAGACAGGGGATGGAGTTCCAAATGGTCAATAGATAAAGATGTCGGAATAACATTATCTGATTACACCCGCGCTTTCATCGGCAGGCTCTCCCCAGATGTTCAGGAAAAATTCGCCTACAAAAATGCCGAGAGATTGTTTGGCGAATAATTAATTAAATAAAAATTTGGGCGGAGAAACCTGCAAGGTTTCGGAACCGTTAAATTCCTGTTAATTGCCCCGAGCCGATAGGCGAGAGCGCAGCGTGGTCGAGGCAAAGCCGAAGAAGTTTTCAAAAATCCGTCATCAAGGGCGAAGCCCCATAAATTCAAATGTTTTAGAGGGGGAACTTTTTATTTTTAATAGTCATTTAGGGGTAGTAAAATTATAGAAAGCTTTATAAAGTATCAGTTAATTCAAATACTTATGGAATTAGAGATTATTACAGAAAGAGAATCAAGCCCGTTTAGAAATATCTTTCCTGAAATATCTGAACATTCAAATGGTAGAAGGTATGGACAAGACCTGAAAAAAATGGAACAAGTTATGGGCGAATTCTTAGATTCATTACACTTACCGAGAGATTCACGAACTTTAGAGATTGGAGCAGGACATGGGCAAGAACCATCTAAAGCACTTCTTGCATTAGGAGCGAAACCAGCGACATTAGATGCTGATTGGAATGAGTATTGTAAAGGAACTATTCCAACAACTAAGGATTTAGATAGAATTGGAGAAGCACAATTATATCCTATGTTGGCTGGTCAAAATGGCGTAAATCATTATCTTGGTGATGTTGCTTTCATTGGAGATGGAAGAAGCCAATTGAAAAATGAACGATTTGATTTGCTTTTTTATTGGGGGAGTATTCATGGAACTGATTTTTGTTCTTCAGTTCAGCAAAGTAGAACATCAAAATATGATTTCAAAAGAGATGTTCCATTAAAGGATAGGTTGGTTGCTCCAATTGGTAATGTAGAAAATAGTATGGCTTATGTTTCTGGATTTTTCAACAGAACAGGAGACCCGCATATGACACCAAAAAATATCATTGCTTTCAACGGCGATATGGTAGATACTGCATTGTTGTGGGCAAATTATGAGAACAGACAGCCACACAGGGTTTTGGTTTTTGGTTTATCGCCTGATTTTGCATTTGAATATGTAAGGGGTGTCGGAGACGAATCTTTAATTGATAAACCAACAGACGCCGAATACAGAGAAGCCGTTGATAATGATACCATTGAAAAATTCATGGCAAATCATTGGTCAATGTTTTCTGACTACAAAGCAAAAGATAGTTCAGCGTATAGAAAAGCTTTGGAAGTCTTTTCTCCAGCACAGCAAAAAGCAATAAGTGATTTGGGTTTGGTGGATTGTGTTGCTGTGCAGTATAAATAATTTCTTTTTTGCAGAAAAAGACTATCTGTCCGCAGCACTAAAAGTTCCCCCTCTTTCTATGTTTTAGGATTTTTGAAAATTGCAATTAACATATGCGATTAAGCGACCTGAAAGGCTCGAGTGTAGAAATTTTTCCCTCGTGAAACAGAGCTGGAAAAATTGCGGAACGCTCGAGTGTTTTTGCGTAGCAAAAATATGGGTGGAAAAACCTGCAAGGTTTTGGAACCGCTTAATCTGCTGTTCATTTCTCCCGAATACTTGTAGGGATTACATTTTAGTGCAACGATGCCGAAGGCAAAAATGTAAAGTTAAATCGGACTTTGGGATGGTGGGACACCATTGAGTTTTATGTATTAGAGGATTCGCCGTCTTTTTGCTTCTTTTTTTCTAAAAAAGAAGTTTGAGATGGGGCTTTTGCCTTCTTTTTCTAAAAGAAGTTTTAGTAAGATATTTAAATAAGTAAACTAATTTTCTTATAATGGACAAATCAAAATATAGTGTTGAAGAAATTATTTTTAAAAAGTGCCCTATATGCAAAAAAGGAAAAGTAGAAAAATTAGCACCAAGGGGTTTTTTTAGTTTCGCTAAATCTACTAAAATGATTTGTAATAAATGTTTAGCACAATTCTCTGAAGATGAAGAATATCAAGAGGAACCAACTTACATATTGGATTTATCTGAATCTAATGAAAAGAATAAATATGAAGGTGAAACATTAAAGAAAAGTGAATGGGAAAGAGGTATTTCTGATTTGGATTTATGCGTAAAAACAAATAACTTACCAAAAGCAAGTGTAGTCGGTTTGAAAATTATACTAAAGCCAGGAGAACAAGCCCATTGGTATTCTTCTTCAAAACTTATGGAAGAAAGAGCAATAAGACGTTCACATGGTGGAGCTGTAAGGGTAATGAAAGGTGTATATATTGGAGGAAGCCAATCAGAATCTCATGGAGAATTAAGAACAATAGATAATGGGGGATTATTACTCACAAATCAAAGATTAATTTTTAATGGCGGATTCAAAAATATAGAATATCCTCTTAGTAAAATTGTTTCTGTAGAAGAATATAAAGATTCAATAGAAATAGGTTCAACTAACAGACAGAAAGTTCAGTTATATGTAGTTCAAGAACCACATAAATGGGCGACATTTGTTAAAATGGCTGTTCAAATGTCCCATAATGTAAAGAAAAAATAATTCTTAAAATTCATTTCGGCGAAGCAGACTATTTGTCCGAAGGACGCCCCCATCTCAAGAAAAAAAACTGAAAAATATTTGGGTGTAACGAAGTGAAACCTTTTATCGTTTGTTAGATGAAGTGCGAAGCATTTCATAGCCGTTTTTTGGTCCGATAAAAGAAGTATTTTTCTGTTTTTACTTTCTGCGAAGCAGACTATTTGTCGCGAAGCGACCGAGGCGACTCGCATTTGACAACAATTTCTACTATTGGGTGGGAGAGAATTTTTAATTTGGATGCAATCTGGGAACATAAAGTTATCCCAAGTAGAGTTGGGATAACATGCCTAAATACGCATTATCATAAATTATAAATACAATACCATCTAATGCAAAGCATGCAAAAAGAAGAACACCTTAAAAGGCTAAGGCAGGAGCTTGAGATAAGGAATTTTTCTAAGGAAACAATAAAATCCTACTTAAGTTCAGTCAATAAATTCCTTGATTATTCTAATGGCAATGAAATGAGCCAGCAAAAAGTCAAAGATTACATACAATCAAGAATAAGCAATAAAAATCCATCTACAATAAGGCAGGGCATATTCGCAATTCAGTTCTTTTTTGATAAGGTTTTAGGCCAGAAAATATACATTCCAAGGCCTAAAAAGAACAAAACTCTCCCTGAAATACTTACTCTTGAAGAAGCAAAAAAGCTTGTGAATGCTCCTTTAAACCCAAAACATCAGCTAATATTAAAAATTTTGTACGGATGCGGCTTACGTGTAAGTGAAGTTATAAGTTTGATGAAAAAAGACATTAATTTAGATGAAAGTATGATTCACATAAGAATGGCAAAAGGAAAAAAGGACAGGTTCGTAAAAATTCCTGAAAGCGTAAAAGAAGAGTTAGAGCATTATGCGGTTCTTAACAAAGAAGAACTCTTATTCCCCTCGCAAAGAGGCGGAAAGCTTACAACAGCAGGAATTCAGGCAATAGTTGAAAAATCAGCCAAAAAAACAGGAATAAAAAAAGATGTTTATCCGCACCTGCTAAGGCATAGTTTTGCAACCCATCTCCTTGAGCAGGGCACAGACTTAAGAATAATCCAAAAATTATTAGGGCATTCAGATATCAGAACTACACAAATGTATCTTCAGATTTCACAGCAATCTATAAAAAACATAAGAAGCCCCTTAGACAGCAAATAAAATGCCAATTCAAAGCTATCCCCCAACAACAGATGCAAAGATAACTGTAGAAAAAACTGTAAAGCGAAAGCCTTCAACAGAAGAGCTTACAACAATAGAAAAGCCAGGCAAGCCAATTCCAGCTTCAGAGATGGAAGAATTTGAAAAAGAAAAGCCAAAAAAAACAAAAAAAGCAAGAAGGCAAAATAAGCCAAAAACCCAAGAAGCAACAAAAATAAGCCAAAAGCAGGATGCAATATTAATAATAACAGAAAAGCCGCAAGCTGCATTGAAAATTGCCTCTGCATTGGGAGATGCAAGAAAATATTCTGAAAATAATGTTCCTTTCTATGAATTGGAGAAAAACAATGAGAAAATAATTGTCGCTTCTGCAGTGGGGCATTTGTTTAATCTTACATATGTGAAAGGCCAGACAGGCTGGCCTATCTTCAAGACAGAATGGGTCCCATCCTATACTCAAAAAGCTTCCTATACAAAAAATTACTATGATTTAATAAAAAAATTATCAAGAAGGGCAAAAGAAATAATCGTTTCTACTGATTATGACATAGAAGGAGAAGTAATAGGGTGGAACGTCCTTAGATTTATCTGCAGCAAAGAAGACGCAAAAAGGATGAAATACTCTACATTAACAAAGCCTGAATTAATAAAATCATATGAAAATGCAATGCCTCATCTGGATTGGGGGCAGGCGTATGCAGGTGAAACAAGGCATGAAATAGACTGGCTTTACGGAATTAACCTATCAAGGGCATTAATGTCTGCAATAAAAACTACAGGCGGCTTCAAGATACTTTCAATAGGCCGTGTTCAGGGCCCTGCATTAAAAATAATAGTGGACAGGGAAAAAGAAATATCAAGCTTCAAATCCAAAGTGTATTGGCAGGTTTTTGCCATTATAGGAAAAAATGAGTTTAAGCATCCCAAAGATATTTTTGAAAAGACAGAACTTGAGCAATTTAAAGATATAAAAGAAGCTGACGCAGAAACAAAAGCATCCGAAGAAAATCTGCAGCCTCCGCATCCGTTTGATTTAACAGCACTGCAAAGAGAAGCATATCGCCTTCATAACTTAAGCCCTTCAAAAACTCTTCAGATAGCGCAGGCATTATACTTAGACGGAGTTATTTCGTATCCCAGAACTTCCTCGCAAAAAATACCAGAGCAGATAGAGCCAAAAAATATCCTTGAAAAATTAGCTAAGAAATATCCCCAGACAAAATATGCCGTGAGAAGCAAGCCGGTTGAAGGCGGGAAATCAGACCCTGCTCACCCTTCAATATACCCAACAGGCGAATTTAACAATTCATTAAAAGAAGATGAAAAAGAGCTATATGAATTAATAGTAAAAAGATTCATAGCCTGCTTTTGCGAGGATGCAATAACAGCAAATAAAAGGATAAAGCTGGCATCATTAAAAGACCCTAAAAAAACATTTACAGCTTCTGCCCTGACAATAAAAGAAAAAGGCTGGCTGAATGTTTACCCAACAGAATTGCAGGAAAGCTCTTTGCCTGACTTATCAGGAAGAGTAAAAATAGACAAAATCAGGATTGATGAAAAGCTTACACAGCCTCCGAAAAGATACACGCCTGCTTCTTTAGTCTCCTTACTGGAAAAAAAGAATCTCGGCACAAAAACAACAAGAAGCATGATTGTAGATACTTTATTTGACCGCGGATATTTAGACGGAAAAAGCATTCAGGCAACTCCTCTTGGTTTAAAACTTATTGAAACCCTGGAAAAATATTCTCCGATAATTATTGACGAAAACCTCACAAGAGAATTAGAGGAAAAAATGGAAGAAATTCAGAATTCAAAAGCTGGTTTTCAGGAAAAGAAAGATAAAGTCATCCATAATGTTGAAAGATTAATCACAGACATCTCAAAAGAATTCAGAATTAATGAAAGAAACATCGGGCAGGATTTATTGCAGGGCACACAAGAGTTAAGAGAACAGCAGAAAGAAAACAGCATAATAATGCCCTGCCCTGTCTGCAAAAAAGGGCATTTAGCGATAAAATACTCAAAAAAGAACAGAAGGCAGTTTGTTGCCTGTGATAATTACCCTGAATGCAAAACAACTTTCTCTCTGCCCCCCGGCGGATTTGTAAAAAAAACAGACAAAGTTTCAGAAAAAGGCCTGCCAATATTAATTTTATTAAAAAGAGGCAGGCGTCCGTGGGAATTTCCATTCAATCCAAACTGGAAAGCCGAGCAGCAAAAAGAACAGCAGGAACATCAAGAACAGAAACCCCAAAAAGATAGCGAAGAATAAAAATAAGGTAATTAACAAATGTTTTAAAAATTTATTAGAGGATAAATACTATAGAAGAAAAATATATTTAGCTATAACTTAATCACTGCCTGTCAACAAAGAAATTCACAGAATCTTCCTTCCACTCATCATAAAGCGTGCACTGGACTTCCAGATTATAGAAATCAGGAAACATAGTGTGCTGCAAATTATTGATAACGCCGGAGTGCTGCCTTCCTACTTCCTGGTCAATTGCATCCCAGGGAATGCAATCCTCGCGAGTAATATGAGTGCCGTCAACAATTATTCTGCAATATCTATAAACACAAGTGGTATCTTCATTCGTAGTCACTTCTATTGGTGTATGGTCTAAGAAAACTATTTCATCATCCAGCGGAGCAGTTATTTTTATGTCTATATTGGCATTTTCAGTCTGAAAGCAATATAAATGGGCTCCATTATAATATGCTTGGTCGCATGCCTGCGATGTAAATTCTGTCCATTTCTTATCATTTGCTGTCAGATCCCCCAAGCCGGCATAATAATTTTCCGCATTATTAATATCCAGTCCTTGCCAATTATTGCACATCCTTCCTCTCCATTTCTGCCCATTGCTCTTTGTTCCTGTATAAACAAAGCCCCCACTAATGCCTCTGCTAAACTCATCAATAAGCAGACTTGCTCTTAAATGCCCGTCCACTAAATCTGCTTTATTATCTGCAATGGATATTCCATCAATTCTAATATATCTTCCTTCCGGAATCCTGTCTGCGGCATTATACTCATCTGTGCTTAGCCATGCAGCAAATGTTCCTGGAAGGTATGCAGCATCGGCAGCTTCCTGGCATAATTCATCTGCCGTTGGAGTTTCCAATAAATTAGGATTATAAAATTTAAGGCTCGTAACAAAAACTAAAACATCCTCCGCGTAAGTAGGGCTGTTTTGCACATCTTTGGCAACAGAGATTGAAGAAACATTAAGGGCAAAAGCAATACCGATAAAAAATATTGCCGAAAAAACACCAATAATTGCGGGTTTCATTTAAGATTTTATTTTCATGGAAACTATTTAAGCATTTATGTATAAAAACATTATTATGCAACTAAATCCAAATCACTTGACTCAAGACCACTCAATTTTCCCTTTCCGTCGTAAACTAAATACCTCTGCATAGGATTGTAGCCATCATTTCTTTGTCCATCAGCATATCTCCTTCCGCTATCAGAAGCAGCAACTGGTTCAACCGCTCTAACAAATGCTGGGTGTTCTGTCCTTGCAAAAGAATCAGACTGAATGTGGGCTCCGTACATCATTTTATTTTCCCTTCCTGTTCCAAGCTCTCAACGACGGCCTGACTTTCAAATTGGAGCTCTTTCCCTTATTGCTGGTCAATCCTCTGGATTTCTTAGCCGCGCTTGTCAATCCTCTTTCAGCCCTCTTCCTGTTTTTATCAGAAGAAATCCATTTGTAAACAGGATCGTTTTTAATCTCTGGCTTGCCAGGATCAACCATTATAACTTCATAAAAATAATATTTCCCGTCTTTAGCAAGCAAATATGAATTTAACACTTCCAGATTCTTAAATTTCTTTGCAGCCCTTATCTCTGCAACCCATTGATAGCTCATCTTTAATGTTTTTCTGACCGTCTGCTTTCTTGTCTTTCTTCCTTTAACTCCCTGCCTTTCTCTCTTTCTCCCGCCTCTCTTAACTCTTGAGCGGACAACAACAAATCCTGTTTTATCTTTATAGCCAACGGACCTTGCCCTGTCAATTCTCAATGGCTTTTCAGTAACAACTAAAGAGTTTCCTGCTCTCCATGCAATTAATCTGTCTTTTAGCATTTCTCTTGAAGGCTTTCTCCAAGCCTGCTTCATATAAGAATACATTCCCTTAGCCATTCAATCAATTCAGAAAACAGCTTTTTAAAACTTGCTGTTATGCTTTTCTCCAGAATAAAAGAAAAAACAACAATTTTATAAACGAAGAAATAAAGATTAACTTGTGATCCCGTAGCTCAGCCTGGTTAGAGCACTGCTCTGATAAGCCTATCAGAAAGGCAGGGGTCCCAAGTTCAAATCTTGGCGGGATCATTCATAAAAGAGCATACTTAAACAAAGAGAGCAAAGTGAAAATAATAATCAAAAATAGCAAGAGTTTAACGAAAAAAGATACGCAGATTATGAACGAAAAAAGAGTAAAAGAATTTGGAAAAGAAGAGGTCAAGAATTTTAAGAAAGATTATCCATTGAGCTCAAATTACCTTTTTGTAAAGGATAAATCTGAGATTGTTGCTTTTGGAATAATAAGACCAATAAAAATTAGCTATCTTGGAAAAACATATAATATTTTAGGATTGTGCAGTATAATATCCATAGAAAAAGGCAAGGGCTATGGAAAAATTTTAGTTAATGCTATGATTAATATCGTAAAAAAGAAGAAAAAAAGCGCATTAGGATTTACTCTAAAAACAAAAATATTTGAAAAGATGGGCTTGAAATCCAAAAAAGGACTTATAAGAAAATTCAGATACAAAAATCCAAAAACAGGAAAAGTAGAAATAGATAACGAAGGAGACGGCATCTATATCAATGGCAAGGATAATCTCATAAATAAAATTCTGTCAACCAAATCAATAGTTTACATCGAAATACCTTTTTGGTAAAAAAAGCTAATAGAAAAAATCACTGCAAGCCAAACTCAACAACCAAGCCAGTATTATTTATGGCATATCCCTTTAAAGGTAAATTAACAGGAAGATTATTAACATAAACCTTCTTTTTTCCTATTGCCTTGACTTCATATCCTGATTCAACTTTAGAAACAAAAACATCCTGCACACTTTCAATTCCGGGCGCTTCTAATTCATAAATAATCTTATCACTCAATCTCCTGACAGAACTTTTGGCTTCTATTCTTGGCAAGCCTGACATTTTCTTAACCTGCTCTGCAGTAATACTAACTTTGTTGCTTTGCCTCTTTTTTGGCTCTTGTTTCGGAATCCCAAAATGAATCCTTATGCCATTAGGCAAAGTCTCAACACTTGATTCTTCCGCATTCTCTTTAAAGGCAGATTTCATCTCCCTATCCAATGCCTTGAATAACCCATTCATTAAAGAGCCTATCATCTTATCTGTAAAACCCATATTTCCTCCTCCGATTAATGGCAATCCCTCAACATTATTATTTTTTCCAAGCAGGCCATAGTCTCTCATTTCTTTCTCAGGGTTTCTCAAATCACACCCGCAAAAAGGGCAAAAGTCATAGCTGTCTTTAATCTTCTCATCACACTTAGGACACGCTTTCTTCTTACCGAACATGATTAATCTAAAAAGACCAAACTTTTAAATCTTTGGGAAGATTTTATTTCTCCCTTATGAGCTTCTTAAACCATACAACATCAGAATGCACCATTCTGAAAGGATGATGGAAATCAACATTTAATCCCTTAATTCTCTCTGTTTTTCTTACTTCCTCAAGGCGAGGCAGGAAAGAAAATACAACTATAAAGCGCAAAACCGCTGCAAGAGCAAAAACAAACAAAGTAGAGCTCATAAAAGTTATAGGCAGATAATCTATCATCAGTCCTCCAAGAATAGAGCCTGCAAACACACCAATCCCGTTTAGCACGCTTGAATAAGCAACAATAATTCCTCTTTTCTGCTGAGAAACGCCATCATAAATATAATTAGTTGAGCCAATCGTAAAAGCCGCATTGGCTGCTCCTGAAATAAATCCCGGGATAAGAATAAGAAAAACAGGGTCTTTAAGAAACATCCAAAACAATGGCGTTAGAGGAAAAGCAAACCCTGCGATGTAAAGCAGCTTAAGATTTCCATACTTATCAGAAAGTTTCCCGGCCAAAGGAGTCAGAATTAAATAAAATACAGTTGTGCTCAAAGTTACAATAGTGAAAGTAAGAAGATTAAAATTTAAATCCTTGAGCATGTAGGTTGCAAAAAATGGAGAAGCAACCATGATAGAAAAATTAAACAGCGCTTGGAAAACTGCAAATTTCCCTATTGTATCATATCTCTTCAAAAAAGCAATCATTGAAAATTTATCTTTTTTATGCAGTTTGAGCTGCGGAGAAAAGACCGTTCTTAGCTGATGAAAAGAAACAATTCTCAGAACGAGCGCAACACCGAACAAAATGATATAACCAACAAGCACATCTCCGCCTTTCTCAAAAAACCTCAAAACCAAGCCTCCGGCTAAAAATGCACCAAGCCCAAAAATACCAGTTATTCTATTGCGCCTTGCAAAATAATGGCCCCTGTCCTCTGATGAAACAACATCGCCTATCCAGGAAAAAAATGGGGGTGATTTTACTCCGCTGAAAAAAACAAACAAGGAGTAAACAACAATCAAAACATAAGGCAGAACAGGAACATATAAATTATTCCAAAACAAATAAATGAGTAGAAACATAGGAACCAGCATCACTGATTCCAATAAAGTATAGCGAAGAAGTATTTTCTTCCTGGAATGCTTTTCCATCAACTTGCTTCCCAACAAGCTTCCTAAGGGAGAGAGCAAGCCCGAAAATGCGCTTAGAAATCCAATTTGGGAAGTTGTCGCCTTAAGGGTTTGTGCAAAAGGCACAATAAATGAAGAGCTTAAGTTTGATGAAGCGTCGCTTACAACTCCATGCGAAATAAATCTCTTCCGGGCATGCTCTTCAAAATGAATCACGTACGGAGACTGATTCACAATCATCTCTTTTCCTTTAGCCATGCCAAAAGAAAGAAAAGGCAATTAATAAATCTTAAGAATAGAAATGCGCCGACCGGGAGTCGAACCCGGATCTCAACCTTGGGAAGGTCGAATCATGACCGCTAGACCATCAGCGCTCTATCTTTTGTAAAAGAACAAGTTTAAAAACTAAATGGCATCAGAAATAATATGCAAAATATAGAGTTGCGTTATGATCCTATCACTTCAGAAGGAGACTTGACAGAGGAAGAGTTCACAAGATATCTTGAACAAAGAGGCCTTGGAACATTAGTAGACAAATTAGTTATAGATCCTGTGGAAGAAGCGCTAAAAAGTCTAAAAAGAAATTTAATAGTTTTAGGCAATATAAGCCTGTCAAGAACCGAAAAGAGAGGAACATCCACATCATGGAAACCCGCGCTTGATGAACTCGCAACTTTTCTTGATATAAGAGCAGACGATGCGCGGGCAATGGCAATGAAAGATGTCACGTATGCAGAAGGTGTTGGATATTGTATTAATGTGGCAGAATGGGGAGAACAAATAAAAAAACAAATCCAGAGCAATACGGCACAAACTATGAGCATAGGTATAGGATGGCCCAAAGCTAGAAAAGAAGATTATCCTGTAAGGCGTCTGGAAATGCCTGTAAGAGATTTTAGAAAAGTTGATGAAGAAACTGTAAAAATAGCAATCCAAGTCAGGAAATTTAAAGCAAGTTTGGATAAAGAAGTGGTTACTCCATTCAAAGATAAGGTTAAAGAATGGCATGCCAGACAAACAGGATATGATTCTGAAAAGATACCTAGTGCAGAAGATAGCCCTGTGCCGCGTGCAAGAAAGATTGGAGAAGGCAAATACGTGCTTATACAGCTCGTACGCGTAGAAGATTATGATTACCAGAATGTTGTTCAAACATTAAAAGCAGAACAATCACGGCTCGCTGAAGGAGAAACATTTTCATGGTATAGAACAACAAGTGTCAGGAATGATATCTTTGTCAACATAAAAACAGTAAGAGACAGGTTACAGGCAATTAAAGAAAATTCAAAAAAGATAAAAGCAAGATATGAGATTGTTCCTTAAGCATTATATTTTTATACCTTTCTAATCTTCTCTACTTATGAAAAACAAAAAAACATTTTACATAACAACACCAATTTACTACCCTAATGATGTTCCTCATTTAGGTCATGCATACACAACAATAGCTGCGGATGTGTTAGCAAGATGGAATAAGCTTCTTGGGAAAAAAGTATTTTTCCTTACAGGAACCGACGAGCACGGAAAAAAAATAGAGCAGACTGCAAAAAAGGCAGGAAAAAAGCCAAAGGAATTCGCTGATTCCTTAATACCTGAATTCAAATCTGCCTGGAAAGACTTAAACATTCAATATGACAGATTCATCAGGACAACTGATAAAGACCATGAAGCAATGGTAAGCAAAATATTGCAAAAAGTATATGGCAACGGAGACATTTATCTGGGAGAGTATGAAGGATATTACTGCACTTCATGCGAAGCATATTATGCAGAGAAAGATTCTCCGGACTTCAAATGCCCTATTCACAAAAAACCCCTTGAAAGACTAAAAGAAAAATCATATTTTTTCAGATTATCAAAATATCAGGATTTTCTTCTTAAATTTTACAGGAAGAATCCGGAGTTCATACTCCCTGAAAAAAGAAGAATGGAAATAATAAACAGAGTCAGGGAAGGGCTTCATGATTTCAGCATATCAAGAACTTCTTTTGACTGGGGCATTCCTCTTCCTTTTGATAAAAAGCATTGTTGCTATGTCTGGTTTGATGCTTTGATAAACTATTACACCGCGACACAATCTTCAAAAGGATTAAATAAATTCTGGCCGGCAGATTTGCACGTAATAGGAAAAGATATTTTATGGTTTCATGTTGTTTACTGGCCGGCAATGCTTAAATCAGCCTCTCTCGCTCTGCCAAAATCTGTTTTCGCTCATGGATGGTGGACTGTGAATAGTGAAAAAATAGGAAAGTCTGCAGGAAATGCAATAAAAATTCAGGATTTAATAAATATAGCGGGAGTTGATTCAGCGCGCTATTTCCTTCTAAGAGAAACTCCTTTTGGAGAAGACGGGGATTTTTCAGAATCCATGCTAATAGAAAGACATAACAATGAATTGGCAAACAAACTTGGCAATTTAGTGTCAAGAGTTTCAGCTTTAGCTGAAAAATATGGATTGGAAAAAACAAAATCCTCTATTGATATAAAACCAACACTAAGAACTATTGAATCTCATTTCAACAACTACGAATTAGACAAAGCATTAAGTGAAATCTTTGCATTCATAGACAAATGCAACGAATACGTCCAGGAAAAAAAGCCATGGGAAACAAAGGACAAGAAAGTTTTGTACGAATTATTAAAGGCAATCAAAGATGTAACAATTCTTCTTTCTCCATTCATGCCGGACACATGCGAAAAAATCGCAAAAACCTTTAACTTCAAAATTGAATTAAAACAATTAGAAAGGCCATTAAAAATCAGCAAGATTAAAAAATCAGATGTTTTATTTAGGAAAATATGAAATCTCAAAATATAATAAAAAAAGGCGAGAAACAACATATTGCTATATGTAAAAAACCAAACGTGGTTAGTCAAGGGTATACAGCGGAAGAAGCGATAGGCAATCTGAAAGAGGCAGTAAAATTATATATTAAAGAGATGAATCTCTGAATTTTCTTTAGCTTTTTCTCGTTAAAAATCAATAAGACTTTTTCTATTTGAAGTTTCGCAACCGCAAAGTCTAAAAAGGATTAATTAGAAGAGAACAGATGGATGTGGCATATTTAGCACAAATAGCAAGAAGATTTAGAGAAAATCGTGGTGAAGTGATTAGAAGATTAGTTGAATTCAGAGATGTCCTAGAAAAAATAAGACAAAAATCTTCATATGCTTCTCAGGATATAACAGATGTTCTTCAGCAGATAGCAGTAGTATGTTTTAACAGTGTTAATCCGGTCAGGTCATTAGCAGCATGTTCCAGAGTGCATAGTGATGCATTAAGCATACCGACATCCACTTATCTTAGAAGGCAGGATTACAGGTTAGACTTGGTAACCCCTCCATGGATAAAGAGAATAGAAGAATATAATCCAAGAGCAAGAAGCCATGCTGATATAGTTCAGATAGCCACTGAGGGAATCATAACTGGCTCAAATTTAGAAGTGCCTTCATTAATGGGAGCAAGAACTCACGCAACTTCAGGAGCTAATAGTACAACAACGCCACATCGTACAGGCCTTAGAAGTGAGCGCGATTTTACTGGATATAATTAAACTCCAAAGGCAATAAGTATTAAAAACTAATTCTGTTTATTTAAAATATGAAATTAAAAAATAAAACAGTTCTCATCACGGGTGGAAGCACTGGCATAGGAAAAGCAACGGCCGAAGCTTTTATAGAAAAAGAAGCAAAAATAATTATTTTCGGTTTGTATAAGCCAGATTATAGCTGTGAATTTCATAAAGTTGATGTAAGCAAAGAGGAAGAAATAAAATCAGCTCTATCTAAAATAAAATCGATAGACATTTTAATTAATAATGCAGGAATTGCGATAGAAAAACCATTTGAAGAAACAACGGCAGATATATTAAACAAAACAATTGACGTTAATCTAAAGGGAGTCTTCTGGGTATGCAGATACTCTTTACCTAAGTTAAGAGAGGGAAGTTGCATAATAAATATAAACTCAATAGCCGGAATAAGGGGATTTCCAGGAATCTCAATTTATAATGCGACAAAAGCTGGAGTGATTATACTAACAGAAACTCTGGCAAATGAACTCGGAAAAAATAAAATCAGAGTTAATTGTATTGCTCCGGGAACAATAGAAACTGAAATCTGGGAAAAGATGTACGGAAAAAATTCAAGGCAGATATTAGAAGAATTAAAGGAATCAAAACTACTAAAAAGAAATGGAAGGCCAGAGGAAATAGCGCATGCAGCAATATTTTTAAGCGAAAATGAGTTTGTAAATGGAGAAACAATAGTGATTGATGGTGGAGAAACAAAGAAAGAATGACCCCCGACAAAGCTTCATATTCAGATTTTGAAAAACTTGAGCTAAAAGTTGGAAAGATAATGAAAGTTCAGAATCATCCGAACGCAGATAAATTATATGTTTTAATTGTAGATTTAGGCGAAGAAGAGGACAGAATAATTGTTGCAGGATTAAGAAAAAATTACGAAAAAGAAGAACTTGAAGGCAAAAAAGCAATTTTTGTAGCAAATTTAGAGCCTTCCAAAATCAGAGGCATTGAAAGCAATGGAATGATTCTTGCGGCAAGTGATGAAGAAGGAAATGTTCTTATTTTGTGTCCTGAAAAAGATATTGATGTCGGCAGCAAAGTTAAGTAATTTACCTGCTAAACTTAAATACCGCTTTAACCGCATCAACAGGATTTCTAATGAACTTATAAGCATCAATTGCTTTATCTTCTTTGGAGATTAGAAATTTACCATCATAAGCAATCACAACACTTCTAGAATTCTCGCCATGTGAAGGTTCAACAAAAGCATACTCGCCGATAACCTCCTCCAAGTCTCGTTCAGGCGCAGCAAAAATATATCTTGGCGAATAGTTAATAACTAAAAATTCTTCAAACTCGCGCTTTCCTAACATAGAAAGCTCTGTTGCTGACGGAGTTGTATGCAAATGAGCCAACACTTTCCATTTTTCTCTCGTTCTGTCAGTGCCAAATCTAATTATTCTGG
This sequence comes from Candidatus Woesearchaeota archaeon, assembly GCA_964437555.1. Classification (GTDB taxonomy): domain Archaea; phylum Nanobdellota; class Nanobdellia; order Pacearchaeales; family GW2011-AR1; genus UBA92. Next base: position 35,650 of record CAYTHI010000002.1, read on the forward strand.
CAACAGTTTCATCAGTCACAACTAATCCCCGATATAAAAGATTATGGGAATATACGCCTCTTTTCTTTAAATTTGTAAGTATTCTTCTACTTATTTCAGAAATATTATCATCGACGAAAGTAAAGTCTCCTAAATCAACAACTCTGCCATTTGGTGCGGAAACGTTAGAAACTCCCTTTAACAAATATGTTTTACTCATGAAAAACCAAAAAGAATGTTCTTCTTAAACCTTTCATTTTATAAAAAGATAGAAATTACTATCATCCAAGAATTCTTGAGATTAAGCTGGGTGTTTTATACCTTATGCCGGAGATATTTGCAGCAATCCTCTTGTAAGCTAAAGATGACCTGCTTCTCGGATGCAAATGCACTATCGCATCTTTTTTTGCAAGAGCAAACTGCATATTCGGATCTTCAGGAACAACTCCAAGAACAGGAACTTCAAGGATATCTCTTACATTTTCAACAGACATCTCTGCCTTCGTTCCTCTGACTCTCGTTACTATAACTCCTCTGACACGCTTTCCTCTTTGCTCGGCAAATTTTATCGCTTTCAAAGCATCTGTAACTGCCGGAACTTCCGGATTAGTAACAAGAATTATCTCGTCAGCAGCATCAATGCTTCCTATTGCTTCGTCCCCTAATCCTGCAGCACCATCATAAATGACATAGTCAACAGAAAGTTTCTTTAATTTTTTGCCAACCTCTTTTAGCTTGGAATGATTTATTTTCGATAATTCTCTTACAGACAAGGAGCTTGGAATTAATTTTGTTCCTGATTCATGCTCGTAAATTGCATCAGAAATCCTCGCCTTGCCCTGAAGAACATGATTCAGGCTTACAGGAACAATCGGAGCGCCTAAATGCAGGCCAAGATTAGGAGTGGTTAAATTTGCATCAACTAAAATTACTTCTTTTCCAAACTGGTTTAAGCATACCCCAATATTTACAGAAGTGGTTGTCTTGCCAACGCCCCCCTTTCCTGAAATAATCGAAATTAATTTAGCCATATTAAATCAAAGTAAAACAACTCTATTTAAGATAACTTATAAACTTTTCTAACGTATCTGAATATTCCTTAAGTTTCTCCAAATTCACATTCACAATCTGGTCTTTATACTTAACTTTAAGGTTTACCCCTTTCCTGAATTCATTTTCTCTGGTTTTATCCAGTTTTTCTATATCGCGAAACAGCTCATACATCTCAAGAGTCTTGGCAACAATCGGCTCTCCCTTGTAAATGCTTTTCAACTGAATAAGTTTCGCTCTTGGAGCATCAGGAATCTGCTTCCATTGCCTTTTCTTGACCTTCTCAATAAGTCTGTCCATTGACATTTCAATCATAACCTTCCATCTTAGCAGCAAGTTTATAATAACATCACAGGTTTTCGTGTACTTTAAGCTTACATATAAAAGATGGTCTGCACTGATTTTTTCCTTTATTATATGATCCATAACCAAGTCGTTACCTCTTAAAAAGCAGAAACACGAAGGCAAAAGAAGTATTTATACCTTTCTGAATTTTGCACTTATCACTTTTAAGTGATTTCAGAATTAATCTGCCAATTTCATGATTGCTTCCGCAATGTCTTGGGTTTCTTCTAAAGCATCCCGAGCTTCTTCTTCTGATTTTCCGGTCTTTTCGGCAACCATCTTAACATCTTCATCAGAAAATCCCTCGCTCTTGCTTTCCTCTCTGACTTCTCCTGAAATCTGAAAGCTTTCATTGCCCTGCATCACAATCTTTTGCACATTAGGATTTTCAATAACAATATTTCCGTCTTCCTTCTCAATTATAACTCTTTTAGCATTAATTTCTTCCTGCTTGATGCCCAGCTGCTTCATCATTGCCTGCATCTTCTTAGGATCCAATCCTCCCATTCCAAACATATTTCAGCTGATGAATAAAAGTATAAATACCTTACTAAATCCTAAGTCTCTAGTTGCTCTTCGCAATAAGCGCAGCCTGCGGAGCAATCTTGCTCCCGCATTCAGGACAGAATTTTTCCTCTCCGCTTAAGATAATTCCGCATTGAGAACACTTCTTTGGCTCAACTCTTCTCTCTATAACAGGCTTATAGCCTTTCTTCCCAGACAAGATTAATCCGAAAGCTTCATGGACTTTCGGGTCATCCATTTTATCTCTTAAATCTAAACAGCTTCCCATTTTTTAAACCGACGGCCAAAAGACCTTGAGAGCAATTACAAAAGCGATTACAACAACAATAAATACAATTACTGTTCTGGGATTAACCATAAACTTGCTGTTATATTCATCATCATACCTCATCAGCCCGCCAAAAACGCCCGGCATATGTATCTTATTATCTCTCTCCATGACTTATTTTAATATCTATTATTTAAAAATCTATTGCTCCAGCTTTCTTAAAAACTTTTTTTTATCCCTTCCAAGAACCTCTTTTCCCCATAAGACAAAAATCCTGTTTATTCTGCTCCAATATTTTTTCGGGGCAATTTTCATCAAAGCATATTCAGTTTCAGTAGGATTTCTGGTTTTAACAAGCCCGAGAACATTTGATAAACGATGAACGTGAGTATCAACTGTAATTCCATCTTTCTTATGAACTTCACTCAAAACCAGATTCGCAGTCTTTCTCCCAACTCCCGGAATTTTCACAAGCTCGTCAATTTCATCAGGAATTTTTCCATTGAACTCTTTTAGGATAAACTTGGCAGCAGCAATAGCATTTCTCGCTTTTGTTTTATTATAATTCAAGCTTTTAAAAATCCTAAGAACGTCGCTGTATCTTGCCTTGCCCAATTTTTCCAAATTTCCATACTTTCTAAAAAGCTCTTCAGCAATCGGTATTGTTGTCTCATCTCTGCTTTGCGCGGACATAATTGTTGCGATTAAAGTCTGCCAGTCATAATCCCATCCTTCTCCTGCAAGCCTTTTCCCGCTTTTGCCATATTTTCTCTCGGCTTTCCTGAAAATCTCAAAAAAATACTCTTTTTTGTTCACCAATCAGAAAGAAAAGCCAGAAATTTAAAGTATTGCATAAAGTCAGGAAAACCTCAAATGAATAACATTTATATAGGTGTCCAGCCAAATAATATTACATGTTCAGAATGAAAGGAGGTAAATAAGATGAGTGGTGGTTGGCAAACTTGGCTCGCTTTAATAGGCGGAATTGTTGCTGTGATTGGTGAATTCTGGCCTGGTTATTATCTTGCTGCAATCGGAGGAATTCTTGCAGTGATAGGCGGCCTTGGAGCATTTTCTGGCAAATAAAGCCAAATAAATTTTTTATTTTTTTTATTTAATCAATATACTTATAGATGTTTACTGAAAGGAGGTACGAAAACATGAACAATTTACAAAGATCATGGGCGATGATTATAGGAATAATCCTTATTGTAGTGGGTATTTGGGGATTCTTCCAACAGCCAGTACTGAGTCTATTTGGAGTAAACCCTGCGCATAACATAGTTCATATAGTTACAGGGCTCATTTTTGCATGGGCAGGATTCTCAAAAGGAACTTCAGCTATGCCTGTCAATAAATGGCTGGGAGTCATTTACATCTTCGTAGGAATAATAGGTTTTGCAGGACTTCTGACTTTCTTGGAAGTTCAGGCAGGAGCTGGAGACTTGGACAACTGGTTGCATTTGATTATCGGCCTTGTGTCTGCGGCGATAGGCTGGTTTGCCAAGTAAAAGCAAAAATATTATTTTTATTTTTTTATTGATTACAAAGAGCACAAACACTAAATTTAAAATGCCCTCATTCTTAAAAAACTGATGGGTGAAGAGAATAAGCAGATAGATAAAAAATGGAGAAACTATTGGGAAAAAGAAAGAGTATATTCCTTCAAGCCTGATTCTAAAAAGAAAATTTATTCTATAGATACGCCCCCTCCGACTGTTTCCGGAGAAATGCACATGGGTCATGCCTTTATGTATTCCCAGATGGATTTCATAGCCAGATACAAACGAATGCAGGGCTTTAACGTCTTCTATCCTTTCGGAACAGACGACAATGGCCTCCCAACAGAAAAGCTTATAGAAAAAACAAACAACGTAAAAAGCAAATCAATGCCAAGAGAAGAATTTATCAAATTATGCCTGAAAACCCTAAAGCAAATGCTCCCAAAATTCACAGATGACTGGAAAAATATTGGCATTTCATCTGATTTTACAAAAATCTATTCAACAATTGACAATAGTTCAAGAAAAATATCTCAAAAATCTTTCATTGAATTATACAATAAAGGGCATATTTACAAAAAAGAATTTCCGACAATATGGGATACTCAATTCCAAACACCTGTAGCTCAGGCAGAATTAGAAGATAAAGAAAAAGAATCTTTCTTTACAACGATAAAATTCCAATGCGGGGAAAAAATCCTTCCTATTGCAACTACACGTCCGGAACTCTTGGGAGCATGCCTTGCAGTTTTTGTAAACCCAAAAGACAAAAGATATTCAAACCTTATAGGAAAAAAAGCTAAAATCCCATTGTTCAACAATAAAGTCCCCATAATAGCTGATGATTCAGCAGACATGAAGAAAGGCACAGGATTATTGATGGTATGCTCTTACGGAGACAAGTATGATATACAGGCTGTAAAAAAGCATAAATTAAATCCAAGAATAATAATAAGCAAAGGCGGAACAATTAACATAGCGCCTTACGCAGGATTGACAATAGCAGAAGCAAGGAAAAGAACTTTAGAAGACCTAAAGAAAAACGATTTAATAATAAACCAGGAAAAAATAAAACACACAGTCAATGTTTATGAAAAATCAGGGGCAGAAATAGAATTTATACCGACAGAGCAATGGTTCATAAAAATCCTTGACAAGCAGAAAAAGCTGATACTATTAGGAAAAAAAATAAAATGGATTCCTGAATACATGTTCAAAAGATATGAAAATTGGATTCTTGGATTAGAGTGGGACTGGTCAATTTCAAGGGAAAGGCATTTCGGAGTTCCTATCCCTTTATGGTATTGCAAAACCTGTAATAACATAATTCTTGCCAAAGAGTCAGAGCTTCCTGTAGATCCTGTGGAAAAAGAAAAAAGATGCGACAAATGCAAATCATTAGCGGAGCCTGAAACAAAAGTTCTTGACACATGGGCAACATCTTCTCTTTCCCCAAAAATAGCTTCAGAATTATTTGGAGGAGAAATAAAAACTCCTTACTCTTTAAGGTCGCAGGGACATGACATAATTAGAACATGGGCATTCTACACAATAGTCAAATCCTATCTTCACGAAAACAAGATCCCCTGGAATGACATCATAATTACAGGGAACGTAAAATTAAAGGGAGAAAAAATGTCAAAATCAAAAGGAAATGTCATGCGCCCTCAGGAAGTATTGGAAAAGCACGGAGCAGATGCAATAAGATACTGGGCGGCCTCTTCAACATTAGGAGAGGATTTTGAATATCACGAAAAAGATGTGATTACAGGAAATAAATTCTCTACAAAAATGCTCAATGCTGCTAATTTCGTGTTTATGAATTTAGAGCATCAGAATAAAACTCCAAAAATCCTGGAATTAGACAGAATTTTCCTTTCTCAATTGAATAGCCTTATAGCAATATCCACAGAATCTTTTGAGAATTATAATTATGCGTGCTCAAAATTAGAAACAGACAAATTCTTCTGGCATTCATTTGCAGACAATTATCTGGAGATAGTTAAAAATCGTGTTTACAACGGAACAAAAGAAGAAAAATCTTCCGCCTTCTATACTCTTTACAATGCGCTCTTAACCATACTAAAGTTAACTGCTCCTATAACTCCATTCATAACAGAGGAAATATACCAGCAGCATTTTAAAAAATATGAAAAAGAAAAATCAATACATCTTACAAATTGGCCTGAAAAAATCAGAATAAAGGAATCAAAAGATGATGATAAAAAATGGGCAAGAATTACTGAGATAATAGCATCTGTAAGGCAGGCAAAATCAAATGCAAAGAAATCAATGAAAGCACAGGTTATTTTAGCGTTACCAAAAGAAGACATAAACTTCCTGGAAGATGTTTTGGATGACATAAAAGCAGTTACCTGCTCAAAAGAAATCAACGAAGGTATGTTTAATATAGAAATTCTCTAGCTTAAATCAGCAAATCTTTATTAACTCCTCTAATTTCTCATAAAAATGGAGATAACTGAGAAGCAAAAATCAGAGCTTGAAGAAAAAATAAAAGACTTAGAATCAAGAAAAGGCAGGCACACCCAATTAGTAACTGTCATGATACCTGCAGGATTCAATGTGAGCCAGGTAGTGAGGCAGTTGGAAGCTGAAAAATCAACTGCTGCAAACATAAAGTCAAAGCAGACAAGAACAGCAGTCTCTGACGCATTGGAAAGAATTATCAGGGAATTAAAAAGTTTCAGGCAGACCCCTCCAAACGGCCTGGCGTTATTTTCAGGAAATATTGCAGAACAGGAAGGAGTTCAGGACATTAAGCTTTGGGTAATTGAACCTCCAAGGCCATTAAACATTAGAATGTATAGATGCGACCAAACTTTTGTTACGACACCTTTAAGAGAGATGCTTGAAACACAGGAAGTATATGCTTTGCTTGTAATAGACAGGCAGGAAGCAACAATGGGGTTATTAGAAGGAAAAAAAATAAAAGTTCTTAGCAAAATGACATCTGGAGTTCCTGGAAAAGTAAGGGCCGGGGGACAAAGCGCAGCCCGCTTTCATAGAGTAACAGAAGGCCTTACAAAAGAATTCTTCAGGCGTGTTTCTGCAGAGATGAAAAAACTCTTCTTTGACCTGCCGAAGCTAAAGGGAGTGCTAATCGGAGGTCCTATTCCCACAAAAGAGGAATTTCTGGAAGAAGGAGAATTAGTTACAAAGCTAAAAGAGTTAGTTATAGCTGTAAAAGATATAGGTTATGTTGATGAGCACGGCCTTGAGCTATTAGTAGAATCATCGCAGGAAGATATACAGGAGCAAGAATTAGTAAAAGAGAAAAAAGCGGTTGAAAAATTCTTTGAAACTCTTGGAAAGAATCCTGAAAAAGCTACTTATGGTGAAAAAAAAGTCTCTTTGGCTTTGGAAAGAGGCGCAGTTGAAAAACTTCTGATTTCAAAAAGCATGAGCAAGGAAAAAACAAAGGCATTTGAAGAAAAAGCCATTAATATAGGTGCAGAAATAACAATAATCTCCCTTGAGACCATTGAAGGAGAGCAGTTTGATAACTTAACAGGCGGTGTAGGAGCCATATTAAGATTCGCCTTTCAGTAATAATCAAAAAGTATAATAATTTTCTTACCACAATAAACCATATAAATAACCCCTAGCCTTTACTTCCAATGGAGATTAAAAAACAAGAGGAATTTGTCTTAGAAGCAAAAAAGTTCTTTGAAGTATACAAAAAAGATATTGGAAAATCTTTGAGAAGCGAAGAAAGCGTTATTTATCTTAATTTCGGAGATGTTCTGCAATTTTCTCCTTCTTTAGCTGAAAAGCTCGTAGACACTCCGGAAGAAACCCTTGCGCTGTTAGAGCTTGCAATGGAAGAATCAGGATTAAGAGAAAGGCCAAGGATTAGGATTAAAGAGCTTCCCGCTTCTACAGATATAAAAATAAGAGAAATAAGAGCAAAACATTTAGACAAGTTCCTGCAGATAGAAGGAATTGTCAAGCAAGCTTCTGAAGTAAGGCCGCAGGTAGTGAATGCAAGATTTGAATGCCCAACATGCGGCGCAATTCTCTCTGTATTGCAGATAGATAAAAAATTCAGAGAGCCCGCGAGATGTTCATGCGGAAGAAAAGGCCAATTCAATTTGCTTTCAAAAGAAATGGTTGATGCTCAAAGATTAGTTATAGAGGAAGCTTCTGATTCTCTCGACGGAGGAGAACAGCCGAGAAGAATAAATATTTTTCTAAAAGAAGATTTAGTAGATCCTCGAATGGAAGAAAGAACAACTCCTGGAAGCAGGGTTAAAGTTCTCGGTGTTCTGAAAGAAGTTCCGATTCCTTTGCAAACAGGCTCTATATCTACTCGCTTTGATCTCGCAATAGAAGCCAACAACATGATTCCGTTGGAAGAAACATTTGAAGACTTGCAAATAAGTGAAGAAGAGGAAAAGCAGATAAATGAGCTGGCTTCAGACCCTTACGCTCACAAGAAGCTTTCTCAAAGCATTGCCCCAAGCGTATATGGATTTGAAAGAATAAAAGAGGCAATTCTTTTGCAATTATTCTCAGGAGTAAAAAAAGTAAAATCTGATGGAGGAAGAACAAGGGGAGATATCCATATACTTTTAGTAGGAGATCCGGGCGTAGCGAAATCCGTAACTCTGAAATTTGTTTCAACAATTGCCCCGAAAGGAAGATATGTTTCAGGAAAAGCAGCGACTGCAGCAGGATTAACAGCGGCAGTTGTAAAAGACGAATTCTTAAAAGGATGGTCTTTAGAAGCAGGAGCAATGGTATTGGCAAATAAAGGTCTTGTCTGTATAGATGAGATAGAAAAGATGGATGAGCAGGATCGTTCAACTATGCATGAAGCAATGGAGCAGCAATGCTACCATAAAGACACGATTATATCCATGGCTGATGGTTCAGAAGCTAAAATAGGAGATTTAGTAGAAGAGCTATTAGAAAGAAATAAAGGCAAAATAATCAAAGGCAAAGACTGCCTTATCCTTCCTGTTGAAAACCTAGAAGTGCTTACAACTGATTTTACAAATGTCTTCAAAACAAAAGCCACGAGGATAAGCAAGCATAAAGCCTTTGACAGATTTATCAAAATAAAATTCTCTCATGGCAGAGAGATAACAGTCACGCCAGAGCATCCTGTGTTTACTGCTGAAAATGGAGAAATAATCACGAAAAGAGCTGATGAAATAAAAATAGGCAATTCTGCCCCCATACCCTTAAATATTCCGATAATAGGAAAAGAACAAAACTTCGAACCAATACTGCTGATAGAAAATGAGAGAATAAAGCAGCAAATAAAAATTCCGCAGAAGAACTGCCAAGAATTATTCAAAATAGTAGGGTACTTAATTTCAGAGGGCTCCAGGGAAAAAAACAGAGGGAAAATTGTAGGAGTTAATTTTACAAATAAAGATAAACGCGTATTGGAAGATTTTGAGAGCGGTATGCATAAAGTTTTTAACCTAAAGCCTTACAAACAAACTAAGATAGACGACCATGAGCCAAGAGATATGTACAGATATTCTTCAGTTAATCTAATCAGTTTTATAAGTAAGAATATGCCATCTTTGCTTAGAAAGTCAGGCAGTAAAGAAATCCCTGAATTTGCAATGAGAGGAAGAAAAGAAGATATCGCAAAAATGCTTTCTTCCTTATTTGAAGGAGACGGGTATGCTGCGATTAAAAAGAGAACAATAAGAATTGGATATAAAACCAAAAGCAAGAGACTTGCAGAACAAATTCAGGATTTATTGTTAAGATTTGGCATAAGAAGTTCTATAACAGAACACATGGGATTTTATAGGGTGGGAATAGCTGAATATACCAATATTCAAAGATTTAGAAAGGATATTGGTTTCTTCACAGAAGAAAAAAACAGAATAATAGACTACTATCTTAGAACTAAGCTCATTAAAAGGCATGTAAAAAACATAATACCGGTCGAATTTAATGAGAAAATTATCAGTATCCTCAAAGAAGAAGGTATAAGTGACGTTGGGAAATATAAAATATACGATATAATCTATGACCATCAAAAAAGAAAAGATAAATTTTCATTTTCAACAGAATTCCTAAGAAATCTTCTGCCATTGATAAAGGGTTATAAAAATAAAAAATATATAGAGCAATTCACAAAAGATATTGGCTGGGAATATATCAAAGGAATAGAGATAATTGAAAACGAAGATGAAAATTGGGTTTATGACATTACGATAGAGCCAAATCACTCTTTTATTTCACAAGCTGCTATACTTCATAATACTGTCACCATCTCCAAAGCAAACATCCAGGCATCACTAAGAGCCGAGACATCTGTTCTTGCAGCAGGAAACCCAAAGCTCGGAAGATTTGACCCATTTACGCCGATTCCGCAACAGATAGACATTTCTCCTGCCTTGCTCAGCAGATTTGATGTTATTTTTGTCCTTCGTGATTTGCCAAACAAAGGCCAGGATGAAGCAATAGCCTCGCATATATTGGAAGAACACAAACAAACAGTAATAAGAGATGTAGTTGAGCCAAATCTACTAAGAAAATATATTGCCTATGCCAAAAAGATAAAACCAAAACTGACAGAAGAAGCAAGCGATGAAATAAAAGATTTCTACATTTCATTAAGAAATCAATCAGTCAGAACAGATACAGACATAAAGCCAATTCCTATAACAGCAAGGCAATTAGAAGCAATAGTAAGATTATCGGAAGCCTGCGCACGTGTAAGATTAAGTGAAACAGTTTCAAGGGATGACGCAAAAAAAGCAATAAATCTTCTGAAATTTTCTCTTAGCCAGGTCGGCTATGATGAAGAGACAAAAGCGTTTGATATAGACAGGATAACAACAGGAATCTCATCTTCAAAGAGAGGAAAAATAATAAGCGTAAAAGAAACATTGACAAAATTAGAGTCAAGGCTTGGAAAGCTTATTCCCATAGAAGAACTGCAAAAAGAATTAGAAGGAAAAATATCAGAAACAGAGATTGAAGAAGCAATAAATCAGCTTGACAAATCCGGGGATATTTTCAGGCCCAAGCCTGGTTATATTCAGAAGTTATAATCTGCCTTTCTCGATAGCATCTTTCACAGAAAAATCAATATAGTTTCTAGCAGAATAAGTTGTAGCTTTTCCATCGAAATAATATCTTCCATCTCTCTCCTGAACGCAAGTCAGTTCATTAATCAAAAATCTTAAATGCGAATAATCTCCATTAAAAACTATCGATCTGACCCTATCGCTATGTCCCCATTGGCTATACATATATTCCCAAAGCTCCTCTAAAGTCAGACCTGGCTTATCTTTAACCGCCTTTAATGTAAACATAACCTGGCTTACTAACCTCTTGGCAGCAGAAATAAGAAATTTAAATATCTTTACTAATCACGAAAATGCTTAAATAACCATCATCATTTTAACAAAAATGCAGGAACAGGAATTCAAAAGGCACATTGCACACAAATTTAGGATAGGTGATATTCTTTCAGGAAAGCCTGTTATGGATGCTGATAGGTTCAAATTTACTGAAATAGGAGACAAAAAAGTTGCAAGAGTTAATATAATAGCAAATGTAATAGAAAAATTTGTCCAAGATGGTGAGAAAAAATTTGCCTCTGTAACGTTGGACGATGCCTCCGGGCAGATAAGAATAAAAACATTCGGAGAAGACATAGAAAAGTTCTCATCTCTCGTACAGGGAGACACCATCCAGATTATAGGGCTTCTGCGCTCATGGAATAATGAAATATACATAACTCCTGAAATAATAAAAAAAAGAAATCCTGAATTTCTTTTGCTAAGAAAATTAGAAACAGACCTTCAAAAGCCAAAACAGATAGATAAGAGCCAAATAAATACATTCAGAGACAGCATACTTTCAATGATTAAAAAAGAAGAATCTAACGGCGGAATAGAAACAGAAAAAATAGTTAATGAACTTAAAACAACACACGATTTAGTTAATAGTGAAGTCAAAAGGCTTCTTGAAGACGGCCTTATTTATGAGCCCCGCCCGGGAAAATTACGATATTTAGGATAATGAAAACCAGAACATTCAATTCTGTAATGATTCCTGCTCATGAAAGCTATGTCAGCAGGGCGCTTGGCATCCCACAAAATTCAGGCCCGAGAATAGATTTAGTAAGTGAAGCAGCGGGGGTTGAAATAAAATCAAGACTATTAGTACGGACCATCCGAAAAAATGGGTTGTGCAGGAGCACCAAATGCAATATCCTAAAATGCTTGAGGAGAGGGTAACTGAAAGAACTCTTCACATAATTTCATGGGATTGGATGAGTCAATTTCCGCCACATGAAACGAGCGGCAAGACAAAAATATCAGAGTGGGAGTTAGTCTTGAGATATTCAACTTTTGCAAGAATCCCAAAAATAGCGAAAACATATCAGGGCCGAAAAGGTCCAATACACTTAACAAATGGAGTCAACCCAAAACATTTCCCGGCACTTTCCCGTTGATTTATTTATAATTTCCTCGCAATCAATTCAGCAACAGAGTTCTCTTTGTAATGCAAAATCTCCCATCCATTTTCATAAAAACTCTTCAATTCTCTTTTCTTAAATAAAAAAGAAAACTTTATTTTATCATCATCAAAAAAAGCAGAAATCACATTAATCCCTTTTTTCTTTGTATGCTTTTTAATATTTTCAATTAAAGCGTAAACATCATTCCTATGCAAAAAGTGCAGGACATTGTTACAGATAATCAAATCATAATTTCCCTTAATTTTTAACTTAGTTATATCTTCAACAACACTTTTTAATTTAACATTATGAATTTTAGCCAGTTGGTTTAATTTATGAATTCCATACTTAGAAGAATCAACAGCCAAAACTTTAAAGCCTTTCTTTGCTAAAAAAACAGAATCTCTGCCTTCTCCCGCCCCTAAATCTAAAACCTTTCCTTTCTTAACAAAACTAATTGCCTTCACAACTAAACTGCTCGGCTCCAATCCCCAGTAATATTTTTTGCCTTTATATAAAGAATCAAAACTCATTATTTTTTAAAACCAATCCTATGCAAAAATCCACTCTTCTTGTTAACTCTCAAAGCAAGCAGGATTAATACAATTAATACAAATACAAGAAGGCCGAATTTAATCGCATTAGTAAAGTTCTGCCAATTCCTGACAGAGCCATAAACAATAGCAAGAACTCCTGAAGCCATCAATCCGCTTCCGATTGGCTCTATACTAAAGATAGAATATCCTACAATAATTGTTATTAACCCTATAATTAGTGCAATCCAGAAAACATTAGTATTATATTTGGAAATAGCATCCTGATAATTAATCCCGCATTCATCGCAATATCCATCAGTAACACACCCTCTGCTATCATATTCAGACCTGAACTCTCCCTTTATGGCATAGCAAGCCTGCTCTTTTGCACTTAACTCGGACGAATAAGTGCAATTAACTGCCGGCTCCCTGTAAATAGTAGGATACCTATAAGTGCAGTAATCCTCATACTTCGGCTCAGGATAAAAAGTCTGTATGCCATAAAGCAATACTAAAAAGTAAACAATAAATATCCCCACTCCCAAAACAATATTCTTGAATCTCATAATTAGAATTAAACAAGCATCTTTATAAATATTATTTATCGGTCATCGGATATATTTTTTAGGTTCATATGTTATCTGTGCAAGATAAACAATTCTCGGCTTCTCCGATGTGCCAACAGAGCATGATGTAGTCTGAACATCCAAAACCCTGTTTCTATGTACAAGTAAAGAAGTAAGCTCAACACTAACACTAGTTTGAAAGAGCTCAAGACCGGCTTCATCTTGTATTTCAATTGGCAAAGATTAAATATATCTAATTTGAGGCATAGGTTAACATTATCAAAGCAATATTTAAGCATTTATATAAGGCAATCAAAACTCTTAAAAACTATCTAAATACAATAATCAGATGGAATCATACGAAAATCTTCTTGAAGATGCCTACAAAAACATAAAAGAAATAAAAGGAAGTTCAGAGAGATTTGAAATACCAAAAGTAAAAGGATTTGTAGCAGGAAAAAATACAATAATCAGCAATTTCAGGGAGATTGCTTCATACATAAGAAGACCGCAGGAGCAAATAGCAAAGTTTCTTCAAAAAGAACTGGCAACGCCAGGCAAGATTGAAAATGATCGCCTCATACTTAACAGAAAAATAAATTCAGCTCTTATAAATGAAAAATTAGAAGAATATGTAAAAGAATTTGTTTTATGCAATGAATGCAAAAAGCCCGACACAGAGATAATATCTGAAAAAGGAATAAAATTTAAGCATTGCCTTGCCTGCGGAGCAAAAACCCCAATAAAAAGCAGGATTTAAATAGGCTAACAAAAGTTAATTATTATAGTAAAAATAGAAGCATCCGATGATTCTATCGGATATCAAGCAATAATATCCGGCAATTTCATGCTTCCGGCAAGAGTGTTCGCTTCGCCAACTCCCAATGGAGGATACACTTTATACAGATACTTATATGGAACTATTTCAAGAATGTTAGGAATACCAGAAGGTACTGAGCAAATCGGAACAGCAACAAATGAGAGAGATGCCCGTAAAAAATTAAGAGCACATCTAAGAGGATTAGCAGCAAGGCAAGAGAGTTTAGTAGAACAGGTAGAACAATTAATTGGTTGTGAAGAGTAATTCAGCTCTTTCCTTGCTAAAAAATCAAAAATCACCAATAAAAACCTTTATAATACCAAAAAACAAAGAAATAGGACGGAGGTATAAATATGGCAACAAAAGGATACTGTGTAAAATGCAAAGAACAGGTAGAAATGAAAAACCCTGTTGAATCCCGAACATCCAAGGGAACCAAGATAGCTAAAGGAAAATGCCCTAATTGCGGAACAACAGTTTGCAGAATGGGCGGAATTCAGAAGTAGGTCTCGATGATTAGTTTCAAGATACATAAGTCGTACAGGAATGTAGTGGCTGTATGCGACTCCGAACTGCTTGGAAAGAAATTTGAGGAAGGAAAGAGGCAGCTTCATTTGAAGGAATTCTTCTATAAAGATAAAGAAGTTTCTTTGGAAGAGGCTATTTCATTAATTAAATCCCAGGCAAGAGAAGATTCAACTTTTAACATAGTTGGAAAAGAAGCTGTAAAAGCCGCTACTGAAGCCGGAATGATAAACCCGGCACAAATCAGCAAAATACAGGGAATCCCGTTTATTCTCGTTCTGCTTTAAAGCCAAATTTTAAATAACCTATTTTACAATATTTCTAATGAAAGAAAATGATTTCGGAGATTTTGAAGAAATAAATGAAAATTTACATCAGCAGGAGGTCTCTGAAGAGCCGGGAATTCCAACAAGAGTAAGAATGCCAAGAAAAGGCGAGGTAATTGGAGTAATAACGCAAAGGCTTGGAGGAAATAGAATGCATATCAACTCTACAGACGGAAAAATAAGAAATTGCAGAGTCCCTGGAAGATTCAAAAGAAGACTCTGGCTCAGGCCTAAAGATATCGTATTAATTACTCCCTGGCCTGACAATGACGAAAAAGGAGATATAATTTACAAGTATAATTCTTCAGAAATAATACAATTAAGAAAAAAAGGAATTTTAGACACAATCAAAGAAGAATTCTAAAATGAAAATCCTTTTACTTCAAAGAACAAAAGAGCTGGCGAGAGAAAAAAAATTTCTTGAAGAGAAGCTAAATGTAGAAATATCAATTGAAGGAAAAAAAATAACGATAGAAGGAAATGCTGTTGATGAATATGAAGCATCAATAGTTTTAGAAGCAATAGGCTTCGGTTTCTCAACAAAAGTAGCTATTCTTCTGAAAAACCCTGATTTCGCATTCAGGCAATTAAGCATAAAAGATATTACAAAGAAAAAAAACTTTCTGCTAATAAGAGGGAGATTAATAGGAACAAGAGGAAAAACAAAAGAGACAATAGAAGAAATTTCAGGGTGCAGGCTTATGATTCACGACAACGACAATATTGTAGGCATAATCGGACCATCTGAAGACATTGAAGATGCAATAACTGCTCTGACAAGCCTAATCAAGGGCTCAAAACAAGCCAATGTTTACAGGTATCTAGAAAAAAGAAACAGAGATAAAAAAATAAAAAATGATTTTTGAAATTATTGGTATTATCTTCGTCGGGAAGTTCTTCGCTTAGACTTTGCCCTGGAAGACCCTCTACCCTTTCTATGTTTTACTTTCCGCGAAGCTTTTCTTTTTTTGGCCATTATCAACACCTCTTTACAACAAAAGCAAGTTAATCTCGTATTTAAAATTTTCCAATTTCAAAAAATTTTAAATTGCTCTGAAAAAATCAGAAATAAAGCGGAAAAATTATTCAAGTAAATCTTTAAACAAGCAACTTACTCGAGACATTGAAGTTGTAGAGCAAAGATTTGCAGAGCAAATCTTTAAATAACGTTTTTGCCCCACAATTATTATGTCCCCGTAGCTCAGTTGGTTAGAGCGCACGGCTGTTAAAATTAGTTTAGAAACCGTGATGTCCGAGGTTCGAGTCCTCGCGGGGACGTTCTATCTCTCTAAGATAAATTTAAATTTAATTATTAATTACCAATACAATGGATTATAACATCATCGGCTACGGAAGCTTGTTAAGCCACAAGTCCCTGAAAGAAGACTGCAAAGACAAAAAATTCAAACAAGTAATAGTAAAAGGATATAAAAGAATTTTCAATATAGATGAAGGCAACAGCCATGATGTTTTAAATCTCACCCCTGAAAAAAGTTCTGCCTTCAACGGAGTTCTGTTCAAAGTAAACGATAGGGAATTAAAAAAATTAAAAGAGCGCGAGGACTGGTATAATATAGAAGAATCAGAATGTTACAATTTTAATACAAATAAAAAAGCAGGAAAATGCCTTCTATTCATAGACCACATGATACTGATAGACAAGCATCACAAAAATCCGGACAAAAGGTATTTTATACTATGCAGGGAGGCAGCATATCATATAAGCAAAAAATTCGGCAGGTATTGGGATGAAACTACATATGTATCATCAGGAAAAAAAGTTTCTGAATGGATAAAGACAAATCCAGAATATAATACAATAAAAAATTAAACTTTGGTTCTCCAAAATTTATCCAAGTCAGTAAGAGTCAAATAACTCTCCATTATCTTTAAATACAATTTCTTTTGCTCTTTATTGAGAAGAAAATTATAATCGTGGCTTTTAGTCCAATGGTGAGATGATATAAGCTTAGCTACTTCCCTCTTATCAAATGTAAGCTCACCAAAATCCAAAAGAATTATTTTTTCATTTCTGTCAAGCCCATAATTAATCCCAAAATTAAATATTCTATCTTGGAATCCATATTTCCAGCATTCTTTTATAAAAATCGCATAATCTCTGAATATCTTTTCAAGATTTTCTTCTGATTTTATCAATTTTTTCAGGGGAATTGCCTTATCCTGCCATATATTATTTCCGTCAAAAACAGGATTGCCTAAAAGAGAAGGTTTTATTTTTCTGCTCTTTATGCCAGTTATAGAATTAACTCTAGAATGTTCCAGATTTTTTATATGCTTATTAAAAAATAAATAAGAGGGTTCAAAAAATGCCCATTTGAACAAAGTAAAAATTATTCCATATATTGAGCGTGGTATTTTAAGAACTCTGTCTCCATAATCATAAACAACATATTGCAGACCTTTGCCTATTTTGTTAGCCATATTTAGCACAAATAGTTCAATTTAAAAATTTTTAAACCTTCTTACCAAGATAGAGTCATGGAAAAACAAAAGACAGTTGTCGTAGGCCTTTCTGGAGGCGTAGATTCAGCCGTAGCTGCCTTTCTTCTGAAAAAGCAGGGATATAAAGTGATAGGCGCTTTCATGAAAAACTTTTCAGATACAAAAAATATGCTGACAGAAGAATGCAATTGGGTTGAAGAAAAAAAAGAAGCCATTAAGGTTGCAGCGCACCTTAAAATTCCGCTTGTTGTTTTTGATTTTGAGGAAGAATATAAAAAATATGTTATAGCTCCGATGATTAAAGCATACTCAAAAGGCTTGACACCTAATCCTGATGCATTGTGCAATAAAATAATAAAATTTCCTTTATTCTGGAAAGAAGCAAAAAAGCTTGGAGCAGATTACATGGCATTTGGTCATTATATAAAAAGCAAAAAAACAAAATCCGAATATAAACTCTTCATTCCCGAAAATAAAAAAAAAGACCAGTCCTACTTCCTATACCAATTGAATCAGAAAGATTTAGAACATGCACTTTTCCCAATAGGAGATTATACAAAACTAGGAATCAGGAAAATAGCAAAGAAAAACAATTTTCCTAATTATAACAGAAAAAGCACTTCCGGAATATGTTTTGTGGGAAAAGTCAACCTGAAAGATTTTCTAAGCAAGAAGATTAAGCCAAAAGAAGGAAATATTTTGTCAACTGAAGGAGAAATTATAGGAACTCATCCGGGCATATTTTATTACACAAACGGGCAAAGAATAGGTGAATCATTAGGATTTCATATAAGCAATAAATATCTAAATAAAGAAAAAAATAAATTATACATAGCGGAAAAAGACAAAACAAGGAATACTATAACAATAGCTCCTAAAGGTCATTCTGCCCTAAAGAAAAAAGAATTAGTAATAATTAATTTCAATTTAATAAATAAAAATAATAGAATTCCATTAAATTGCAAGGTAAGAATACGGCATCTCGGCTCTCTAATGGACGTAAGATTAAAAAAACAACACAATAAATTTCTATGTATTCTGAAAAAACCTGTCCTCGGTCTCGCAGAAGGCCAATCCGCAGTTATCTATAATGGCAAAGAAGTTTTAGGCGGCGGAGAGATTAGATTTAAATAAAATTCACTATTAATATTAACATGAAAACAGCAGTTTTAGTAGTGGATATGGTAAAAGACCTTTTTAACAAAGTTAATCTTACAAAGAATAAATTAGGAATGATTAATAATATCAATGCTCTAACAAATTACGCAAGAAGTAAAAAAATACCTGTATTCTTTATTAAGCAGGAATTTAAGCCGGATTTGTCAGATGCTTATTTATGAAAAAAAGAAATGAAAAAACAACAATAAAGGGAACAAATGGGGCTCAATTTTTAGACAAACTTGTTATTGAAAAGAAAGATAAAATAATAATTAAGAAAAAATGGAGTGCCTTCTTTAATACAAGCCTTGAGCAACAGCTGAAAAAATTAAGGATAAATAATATAATAATTGCAGGAATATACACTCATGCCCGTGTTAGAACAACAGCAATTGACGCATATCAAAGAGATTATAATGTTGTTTTAGCCAAGGATTGCATCTCCTCATGGGATAAAAAGCACGAAGAAATAACCTTAAGCTACCTGAATTTGGGTTTAAAAATCCCTCTACTTTCAAATAATCAAATTAAGAATATTGTATAACAACAACTTTTTATATAAGAACGTCCTACTCTAAGCTATGAGTATAGATAATTTCATTAGCGATGAAGAAAATGAAAGAATTCTAATTGGTTCTTTAAGAGGAGCAGTAAGAGCTTTCACTAAGCCTCTGGGATTCTTCAAAGAAAGGAGAAGACAACTGGAAGAATGGGGAGAAACTGATATCTCAAAATATAGTGCGTTTAGTGTAGAAACATTTAAGCTCGTAGCAGTAGCAAGTTTAATTGCAGCAAGCTGGGATTATACTACAAGAATAATAGATTACCTAAGCCAGCATTAATAAATCAGCAACATCTTTTTATACTTCTTTTTTCTCTATAAACCATGGAATTAGACCAGGCAATAAGCTCAAGAAGATCAGTAAGAGATTTTACAAATAAGAAAGCCGCCTGGGATAAAGTGATAGAGGCGATAGATTCTGCAATTCAATCTCCTGTTGCAACCAACAGCCTCCCTCTAAAATTTGTTATAGTTCAGGATCCAAAGACTATATTTAGCATTGCCAAAGCCGCAAATCAGCCATGGATAGCAAATTCAAAAATGCTCATCTTGATTTGCTCAGACCACACTCATTTGGAAAAGTTATACGGGGAAAAAGGATTAATTTATGGAAGACAGCAGGCAGGAGCATCAATACAAAATTTTCTTCTAAAAATTACAGACTTAGGATTAGCAACATGCTGGATTGGCTCTTATGACGAAGATAAAATAAGAAGCCTGGCAGAAATACCGAAAGAAATAAATGTTGAAGCAATTCTCCCATTAGGATATGCAAAAAAGAAAGCTCCAAAGCCAAAAAAGCCGTCTTTAGAATCTTCCATCTACTGGGAAAAATGGGGAAATAAAAGGCGCCCTACATTAATCAAAGATCCTGAAATGTGGTAAGAATAATTTTATGAAAATAAAAAATATTTTCTCTGATATTCCTAAAGATTTATCAAAAGAAATATTTGAGCAGATTATTGCTGTAGATAAAATAAAAATAGAAAGAATTATTTCAAAAGGACATTCAGCTCCGGACAATAAATGGTATAATCAAAAAAGGAGCGAATTTGTAATAATTCTTAAAGGAAATGCAGAATTATTATTTGAAAAAAATAATAAAATAATAAAAATGAAAAAAGGAGATTACATTAATATTCTCAAGCACGTCAAACATAGAGTTATAAAAACAAACCCTGAAAAAGAAACAATCTGGTTAGCTGTATTTTATTAAAAAAATTTAAGCAACCAATTTTGTTCCATTTTGAGGTTTTGCCAAAAGATGCTCAACTTCTAAATAGTTATCTTGAGTAAGCCTACGCGTAAGCATTTTTTCAAAGAAGCGCATTTCTGCTAACCTTCCACCAGCTTGGTTCGATTGACGATAAGTTTTTCTTCCTAGCTTATCAAGACCAGAAAGAATTTGCGACGAAAGGTCGTCATACGAAGCAAATCTTTGAGCAAAACGCCTAAACTCTATCCAGTTTAAAGGTTCATTAGAATTAAATGCTCGACGGGTTTCATCTTCAGAAAATCCCAGTCGTTCGTTATTAATAACTAAACGCCAATAGCTCTCTTCAGTTCCATTATATCCTTCTGGAAGACTTACAGGATCACAAGCAGCAAGAACACCATAAATCGTGTCCGCATGTCTCTGAAGGCTATCTGCTCTTCCCGCAATCCTCTCTCTCAAAGTCGCATCCATCAAACATAATGACATTAATTATTTAAAAATGTTCGTGTAAAAATTATTTCCCTAAAAATCAAAAAAAAGAAAAAGGCAAAAAAATAAAAATAAAATCTGCCTTTATCTGAAGACTTCTATGCCTAATTCAGACATTTCTGATCTGGCTCCTGAAGGTTCAGGATATTGGTCTTTGCCTAAAACATAAGGCGATTTAACGCCTGTAATTATAGTAATGACCCTTACCTTTCCTCCGAACTCTTTGTTGATTCTTGCGCCAATAATAACATTGGCTTCCGGATTCAAATTCTCTGTTACAAGCTGGCCAACACCGGCAAATTCTTCAAGCTTGAAGTCAGGCCCGCACGTTATATGGATTAAAGAACCTGTGGCGCCCCTGTAATCAACATCCAATAAAGGATGTGTCAGAGCCTGCCTTACAGCTTCCTCAACTCTCATAGAACTGTCAGACTCTCCAATGCCAATAACTGCAACGTTACCGTTCTTCATAATAGCTGAAACGTCAGCATAGTCTAAGTCGATCAATGATGGCAAGGTAATTGTTTCCACTATTCCTTTAATCATTGTACTTATCAGCTCGTTTGCTACTGCGAAGGCCTGTTCCATTGGCAAATTACCTGCTATATCTACAAGCCTGTTGTTATCAATAACAATAACAGTATCTGTAACCTCTTTAAGCTCTTGAAGTCCGAATTCTGCCTTATCTACTCTGGCCCTTTCACACTCAAATGGCATTGTAACAACTGCGATTACAACTCCGCCTGCTTCTTTAGCAAGCTGTGCAACAACCGGAGCAGTTCCTGTTCCTGTACCTCCGCCCATTCCTGCCAGAACAAATACCATGTCCGCCCCTGAAGTAGCTTTCTTAAGCTCTGACAAAGCTTCCTTTGCAGCTTCTCTTCCTTTTTGAGGATATCCGCCGCATCCTAAACCTCTTGTCAATTCCTTGCCAATTAAGATTTTTTCATCCGCCTTGGTAATACTTAAGTGCAAAGCATCTGTATTTATGCCGTAAACACTGGCGCCGTTAATGCCTTTGTTGAAAAGCCATGTAGACATATTACATCCTGCTCCTCCGCAGCCAAAAACCTTGATATTGGCCTTTCCGGCCCTTAATTCATCAAAATTAATACTATGCGTAGATGCATTCTGAATTGCTTCTTTTGCAAAATCTAGTACCATTTACTCTTTTTTTCATACCTCCTTTCAGTTTTATGTTAGAAATCTATACTCCCTTCTTTAAATATTTGACTATATCACAATTGCAACAATAAAAAGAGTTATAAATCTATAAATCGCCTGTTTTTTACAATGATAGCAATAAATCCTTCAAGGCAGGCGGCAGAAGAAGACTCATATCGCGAAGATTCTGATGAAGAGCTCTTTGAAAGATACTGTTCAGAACGCGATGAGCGCGCTTTTGAAGTTTTAGTAGCAAAATATACTCCAATGATAATAAGCTATTGCGGTGCTGCACTACCTTATTTAAAGGAAGACATAACTCAAGAAACATTTATGGCAGTGCATAAAAACAGACACGGATTTAACACAAGCAAAGGAAGTTTTAAAAATTGGATATACCAAATCGCTCGGAGCAAAGTAATAGATCACCTAAGAAAATCTAAAGGAAAAAAGATGCTATCTTTAGACGCCCAGGAGCCCGATGAAAATAGCCTGGACTCATTATTAGAAGCAAGGCAGGAGAGGGAAATAAACACGACAGATTTTGGCTCGCTGCAGCCGCATGTTGATATTCTTCCGCATTCCCAAAGAGAAAATATAATTTTAGTTTATGAAAGAGGCTTTAGTCTTAGGCAGTCTGCAGAGATTAGGCAAAAAAAGATTGGCACAATAAAAAGCTCTTTAAGTGCCGGTCTTAAAAATCTTAGAGGCAATACCCGAGCTATTCAAGCAGCCTAATCCCTCGCAAAGCTCTCTGCAACTAAAAGCGGAAAAAGTATCGTCGCATCGCCAAAAACTTTGACACTTTTAGCATTTTTCCTGATTTTTCCCCATGAGATTGCTTCTTCAGGCAATGCCCCTGAATCAGAAGCATCATATTCGTAAGAAGTATTAATATAAACAGCATAATCAGCTCCGTTCCTAAGCATATTTGCGTTAAGAATAGAATGCTTGACAACTCCTGCACCCAAAACAATAATTCCTGATTTTTTCAAGCCAATTGTTAAGTCATTAAATCTCTTTACATCTTCAGCGATATCCAAAACAATATTTTTTTTAAATTTGAAAAAATAAATATTGTCCCCTAAAGCCCCGTCTGTAATTGCAGGGCAATAAACAGGAATTTTATTTTTCCACGCCCAATAATAAATACTCTTCCCGTTATTTATTTTCTCTCCCAATTTCCAAATAAGTTCAGAAGGAGTTATAGCCCTGTTCTCCTTCTTAGACAAATTATACAATTCCTCAAGAACAGGATGAACAAATTTTTCAAATTCAACATACCTGTTATTTGGAACAAAAATATTTCCTATCCTGTTTATCCCTCTATTTCTTAATTCCTTTCCGGATGCCCTGAAATCTCCTATGTAAAAATCACCTAAGCATTTTATAATATCTTCCTCAATTCCTCCCGCAGTCGTCACAAGACAATTGACTTTTTTATGTTTTACAAGCCATCTTATAATATCTCTATTCCCTGAAGAAACCATGTTTGATGTATATCCTAAAAATATAAATGCATTTTCCTTAATCATGCTATTAATAATATCAATGGCTTTGGAAAATTCACTCGCCTGCGCACCCGAACTTCTAAAGCTATCCAAAATCCCGGCATAATCAATCCCTTCATCAAAATCATATCCTTCTACTTTAATGCCTTGAATTTCCTCGCTTTCTCTAAGTAAGTTTTTCCTGGCAATTCTCTCATTTGTATTAAATATTTTTTTTGCCATTTTAACATAATAAACAGAACAAAACAAGAGCTACAAATCAGACAAATTCTTATGACTTTGCTCTTACGCTATTGCACATCCGAGAAATAAAAATCGCGGCTTTTTAAAGCCTCTGTCTCCATGCAAAAAGCTGACCTAAGCAACTTCTCCTTCTCCAAAATACGCAACCTCGGCCAATATAATTGACCCCCTGCGCTTTCTCTTTGGCTGTAATTCCTATTTATATCCATGAAAGGAGCATAAGATATTACGAAAGCAAAAATACCAGCCAATACATTTCTGCTGTTTTTTCTCATCTTAATTATCCCGAACTCCAAGCCTCCTTTTAAATTCCTCAAGATATTTCTTGGGAAAAAATCCTCCTGCAGCAGGAATATGCCCTCCAGAATTAGAATCATCAAATCCCTTCATGCAGACTTTAAGCAAATCAGGCATGCTGTCTTTCCTGTCATTCCTCCTGGCATTCACTGTATATCCTTCATTCATTGGCTTAACAATAATAATATTTTTGTCAGGATATTTAATTGAAATAATATTTCCTATTATTGTCCCGATCTGAAACATAGGTTTGAATTCAAAATAATAACCTCCAGGAAAGCTCTTCTTTTCGGTTTCAAATTTAACCAGAACGGAATCAATTTCTCCCTGAACCCTGCCAATATACTTTCCTAAATCTTCAATATCCCAAACTTCTGCCTTTATTGAATAGAAAACCTTCTCCGGACTATTTATAAAATATATTAAAGCAAGAGTCAAATCCCATTGCATTCTATGAAATTTAGATTTGTTTAATGCTTGAAAATCAAATCCGGGTTTTACCATATCACTGGAATAAATTTCTCCATATTTCTTAAAAGCTTTTTTCATCCAAGCCTCATTTTTTACATTACAAAAATCAGATATGGATGCGCATGCAACAAGCCAATCCAAATTGCTCAAATCTTTAATCTCACTTAATAGCTCATAGCATAAAAACGCTGCACAATATCCTTCTTCTCCAATAAGAAATACACATTTTTTAGAATTAAAATCATTAACTGAAACATGATGGTCTAATATCAAAATTTCAGCAAACTTTTCCAAGCCAGTTATAAAATTTCTGTCCGTAATCAGAATATCAGTAATTATAATTTTATTTATGCCTTCCATTTCAAGCTCGCTAACAAGATTTTCATCCAAATCGCTGTAACTCAAAAATTTTACTATCTTTGCCTTAAAGACATAATTAACAACTTTTGCAGAAGATATTCCATCCAAATCATTGTGGCTAAGCAGGGCAAGGTTATCACCTTCACTTATGCCTTGTATGAAATCATAAGCTCTTTGCCTGCTGCCTAGTCTAAATTCCATTAAAATAAGTTCTTAGATTAGTATATAAATTTTTATTAATCTATTATCAAATAAAAAATATTGCCAATTTTGATCTTTACACGATAATAGCTATAATGACGGCTATAGCCCTGGCGATATTTTCCCCAAGCCTGCCAAAAATAAGTTCAACAATAAACTTAATTACTGGTTTGATAGTATTTTTTATATTGCTTCTCTTGGTAATTTTGCTAGATATTTATCTAAAAGAAAGAAAAAGAAAAGATATCTTGGAAGAAAAAATTGATAACATAATTAGAAATCTAAAGGAAGTAAGTAGAGAAATATCTTTTCTTAAGGAAATATTTAAAACAATAGAAGATTTATCAGGATTGAAGACAAAAATGGAGATTATAGAGAAGAAGGTGTTTAAAAAATGAGCAAAACAGACGACCCCATAGAGCTATTAATACAAATAATAAAGTTTGCAGCTATAGCTATAATAGGATTTATTCTGATAAAAGCTCTTTTACAGGCAGCAAGCGGTGCTTAAATCTTCTCTAAAATCTGCGCTCTCAATCCTTTCTCCCTGCAAAGCTCAACAAAATTCTGAGCGTCTTCCATTGTTCCAACAACTCCAGAGCCATAATGCATTGGTATTGCCAAATCAGGGCTGATAATAGAAGCTGCCTCTGCTGCCTCTTCAGCATTCATGACATATTTGCCTGAAACAGGAAGCAAAGCAATAAACTCATTTCCGTGCTTACCGTATCCTGTAAGGTTCTTCATTTCAGGAATAAAATCACTGTCTCCTGTGTGATATAAAACAACATCTCCAAGCTTGATAACAAATCCAACCCATCCTTCTGACTTTGGGTGATAGTCTTTCCTTACATTGTATGCAGGAACAGCCTCAATCTTGATATCGTCCAGGTCAATTTTGTCTCCTGCTTCAACAACCTGCAATTCCACGCCTTGAATCTTCATTACTTTACTTTGAGCATCAGCTGTGCAGACAACAACAGTTCCTGCTTCAGCCAGTTTTTCAATGTCCTTTATAGAGCAATGGTCATAATGGCTATGGCTTATCAGGATTAAATCAGCTTTCTCATTAAAGCTGTCAGGTATATTATACGGGTCTATGGCAATCCTCTTGCCGTTCCTGATAAAAAACCCTGAATGCCCCAAAAACAGGATTTCAGCAGCGCCTATCTTCATGAGAAACAATATAAGCCGTGATTTTTAAAGATTGTTAATTTTCACAAGCTAATAACCAAATCTCCTTTCATAGTCTTTATGATTGAACCATTCTAAAATAACAGATATTATCTCCACTTTATCTGGTGAGATTATAGTATACACAAGTCTCCATCCATCTGGCAAATCATATTTCCAAAGATTAGTCACATTATACTTAACAATGTATTCACGAGGAAATAGTCGTTTTGGTATTCTTATTCCTGCAAAAGCATTTTCTTTGAGCTCTTCAATTGCTCTTTTAATATGCTTTTTCAAAATTTCATTGTCTTTAAGAGATTCAAAAGTTTTCTCCAGAATTTCTGAAACAAATGCTACCTTAGAGCGTTTTATCATAATTAGTACCTCTTTCTTTTTGCAATAAGCTTGGTTAATTTGGGATTCCAAAGATAAACAATTACGTTTTCCCTGTCAAAGCCTATTTTATTAATACTCTGCAAATAATCCAAAACAACCAAATAAGTCTGCCACATAACTTTCCTAGGAAGTCTTTTCCACAATTCGGTTCTATTGAACTCTCCTGAATATTTTTCTATAGCTCTCTCTATCATAAGAACCGTATCAAGTGTTGGTGATCTTAAAAACGGATTTTGCTCTTTCCTGCTAACTAAGTTCATGAGAATCTGTATATCAATTGATATATAAAGTTTTCTATTTGCTAAAGCCCAATCAATATTTTTTAATCGCCTCCCAAATCCAGATAATATTCTCTTCTGTATCCTTAACTTGAGCATACCATCCCATGTCTCCTACTTTATGCTTGGCCTTGATTATTTTCCCGCCTGCTTTCTCAACCTGCTTAATTTTTTCACCAACATTCTTAACATCGATCACTAAAACAGGACTTTTAGCGCTCGTTTCATCTCTCTTATACATCCCTCCATTTATAGCGCCAGATTCCTTAGGCATGAATTTATCATCAACTTCAACACTATGCACAATAGTATAATTCATCTCCGGCATGTCATTGAGCTTCCATCCAAAAACATTTTTATAAAAATTACTAGCCCTGCTCTTATCATCAAATGGAATCTCAAAATGCACAACTTTGTCCATGCTTTTTCTTAATAATTAGGATTGATAAACCTTGCCTAGTTTTTAACACCTCTTTTCTTGATATATAAAAGTTATTTAAACTAAATCTCCTATTTTAATCAATGAAAAAGCTAATTGAAGTAAAAAACCTAACATTTTCATTTCCCGAAGAAAAAGAGAAAGCCCTTGATAATATTTCCATGACAATTAACGAAGGCGAAGTCTACGGGATAATCGAAGCTTGGATAGTAAGTGCAACCGGAATACCTGCCAGTTCGGGATTTGTGCCCGTAATTACAAGGGAAATAAACCATGTAATAAATGCACAAAAAGCAAGGGCGCATAAAATAAAATTCTCTTTAAATAGACCAATAGAATCCTTGCAGACATTCTTCCCTATCATAATCCCAACATTCAACCTTCTTCTGAACAAAGCATTTGATTTATCTTTATCAATAGAAGCGAGGGCTTTCAGAGCTAAAAAAGAAAGAACATATCCTCCAAGACTCAAATTCAAAATCCAGGACTATGTAGCGATAATAATCCTAATATCTCTCTTCGTCCCTTATTTTATTAAATAATTACTTCACCACTCCGCACTTTCCAGCTCAACTTGCTCATAAACAATTGTCTTTAATTCGTAAAATTTAATAGTCTCTTCAACTTGGTCGTCAAAATACCTCAATTGATAATCTTTGTCTGTTTTAGCGTCAAAAAGCTCAATAATCATTTCTTTAGTTGTCTTGTAATCTTCAAAGACATAATGCGCATCAACTTCCAGTTGCAGTCCATTTATATTCATCTTGTCGCCTTTCTTAATTTGCGCAATCGGCTTTGACGCTTTTATTTTCATGAACAAAAAAGAATAAATTGGTTTTTAAGCTTTAGCTTCCATAAGCTCCTTAATAATTCTACCCCATTCTTCTCCTTCCCAAATACCGCAAAATTTTGTTATATCTTTTTTCTTTTTTTCAGACTCTAAGGAATTCCTTATAATTTCTGAAAAAGACATATTTCTTTTTATTGCTTTTAATTTTCTATAAACATCATCAGACAAGGAGATTACCTTTACCATATAGGCATATTGCCCAGATTATATAAATAAATCTTTCTATCTAAATAATTTAAAGAAAATGTGTATTTTTATAATTATGCCTTAAGGCTTCCATCTTGTCATCGTCCTTGGAAAGCCAATTGCATCCTTTATTGTATCAAGGCCGCATATCCATTTAACCAATCTTTCTGTTCCTAATCCAAATCCTCCATGAGGAACAGCCCCATATTTATGAATGTCAAAATAATACTGATAGTCTTCCAGCTTCTCTCCTTTTGCCTTCAACGATTTCTTTAATTCATCTATGTTTGTATCTCTCTCGCTTCCCCCGATTAATTCTCCGTTTCCTTCAGGCCCAAGCATGTCAAAGCACAAAGCTAATTTGGGATTTTTAGGGTCTCTTGGCTTGTAAAAAGCCATTATTTCTTTAGGATAATGAGTTACAAAAACAGGTATGTCATGCGATTCCATAAACTTTTCTTCTTCTATAGTGCGCAAGTCCTTTCCCCACTCCACATGCATCTTCTTCTTTTCTTTCAAAACTTTCAGAACCTCATCATACCTAACTCTGGGAAATTTCTTCTTTAAAACAGCTTCCAGCTTTTTTACGTCTCTCTCCAAAAATTTCAGCTCCTCTTTATTTACCTCTAAAACTTTTTTTACAACATATTTAGTCATTTCCTCTGCATAACTCATTAATTCGTCTAAATCAGCCCATGCAATTTCCATTTCAGTATGCCAATACTCTGTTAAATGCCGTGAAGTTTTACTTTTTTCTGCCCTGAATGAAGGAGCAATTGTATAGATTTTCTCTAAGCCGTACATGGCTGCCTCTGCATACAACTGCCATGTCTGCGCCAGATACATTTTTTTGTCAAAATATTTTACTTCAAACATGCTTGGTCCATCTTCAGCCCCGCCTGGAATCAAAATCGGCGATTGAAATTCATAAAATCCCTTGCCTTTAAAGTATTCATGCAAAGCACCTGTGACAGTGCTTCTTATTTTCATAATAGAAGTCATTTTCCTGCTTCTAATCCACAAATGCCTTCTGTCGCCTAATAATTCTTCATTCAAATCCTTGCTAATAGGAAATTCGTCGCTAAGCCCGACAATTTCAATTTTATCAGCATGAATTTCATATCCTGTCGGGGCTCTTTTATCCTCTTTGATACTTCCACGAATTTCAACACTTGCTTCAATCTTCAATTTATCAATATCATTCCATTGCTTCTCAAAGTCCTTC
This sequence comes from Candidatus Woesearchaeota archaeon, assembly GCA_964437555.1. Classification (GTDB taxonomy): domain Archaea; phylum Nanobdellota; class Nanobdellia; order Pacearchaeales; family GW2011-AR1; genus UBA92. The sequence continues at coordinate 65,241 of CAYTHI010000002.1, forward strand.
TTCTCAAAAACGCATTGAATTATATCCGATGAATCACGAAGAACAATAAACTTAATTGCATTGCTTCCTCTTTCTCTGTGTATCCAGCCGCGCACAGCAACTTCGCCTTTGCCTTTTTTCATGGCTTCTTTTATTGAAATAAATTCTGATTTCATTTTAATTATAAAATATTATTAAACTCCTTTTTAACCTTCTCAAAAGTCTCCTTATTAACTCTTGCGACACTCTTTTTTATAGTTTTTTTATCCAATGTAAACAGCTTATTAATTTTAATCCTGCTTTTCCTTGGAATACTGCCGTTCTCCAAACTAAAATTATCTATTAAAACAGAGTATTTTGAATTCTTTAAATTTGAAGTAATCCCGCAGGTTACAATATCCCCAAATAATTTATTATCCTCCTCTTTAGATAATACGAGAACAGGTCTTTGTCTTTTATCGCTCAAATCAGTAAAAGGAAAAGGAACTATGATAATTTCACCCTGCTTATACATTGTTCCAGACCTCATCTTCTTTATTATCCCATAATTTTTTAGCAACTTTTTCAGAATGTTTCAGCAAATCAGAAAAATCATCCTTATTCACTTTCTTAATTACTATTGCGTCATCTGTTTTTGTCACAAACAGCTCATCTCCCTGCTCAATTTTCAAACTTTCACGAATGCCGACAGGCAGAGATATTTGCCCTTTGTCTGTAACTTTGATAATTTTAACTTCCATAGGAAAGTAAGAATTTCCTTACTTATAAATCTTTCTTTCAAAAAGCAACTTAAGGAGTAAGTCTGCCCGGATCTCTTGCAAACAAAACAGCTTCTCTGATATTTTCTAACCCTAAAAGCACCATTGTAATGCGTTCTATTCCTAAGGCAAAGCCGCCGTGGGACGGAACTCCATATTTAAAAAACTTAGTAAACCAGTCTACAGACTTTAATGGCAAATTTCTTTCTTTAACATTTTTTATTAGCTTATCATAACGATTTTCCCTTTGCCCACCAGAAGACATTTCCATTCCTCTATAATAGAGGTCCGTGCTTCTTGCATATTTCTCTCCTTCTTCACAATAGACATAAAATGGCTTAACCTTAAATGGAAATTTATTAAGGAAATAAAATTCTGTTCCGGGATATTTTTCCTGAACATGCCGCCATAATAATTTTTCAGCTTCAGCATCTAAATCCTCTCCGATTTTAATTTTTTTCCCCATTTTTCCGAGAATTTCATAAATCTCTGGAAAATTTATTTCTGGGAAAGGTGCCTTCGGTATTTTTAATGTGGCTCCTAAAGTTTCCAATTCTTGTTTGCATTCACTATTCACTTTCTCAAAAGCAGAAATAATGACTTGTTCTTCAACTCTCATAACCTCTCTTTCAGACTTGATAAAAGCAATCTCCACAGCACAGGTCCTATGCTCGGTCAGATGCTTTACAGTGTTGCTTTTTTCAGCTCTCCAGCTTGGTCCAATATCGTAAATTCTTTCTATGCCTCCCGCAACTGTTAATTGCCTATGAAGCTGGGGGTCTTGCCTTAAATATGCCTTGGTCTCAAAATATTTTACTTCAAAAGCCTCGCTTCCTGATTCAGAAGCGACGCCCATTAGAGCAGGGGTAAAAACCTGTAAAAAACCATGCTTGTTAAGGTATTCCTGCATTCCCTCTATCAACTTAGCTTGTATCCTAAAAACCGCTCTATATTTGGGAGTTCTCAAACTAAGAGACCTGTAATCCAATCTTGTAGGCAATTCCGCCCTGACCGCTTTCTCATTAACCTGCATAGGCAGCTCCTCCGCATTATTTAATATCTTAATATCGAAAACCTCAACTTCAACATCTGCTCTGGCAAATTCCGCCTTAACGCTTGCCTTCTTCGCCTTCCCTTTAATCTCAACAATACTCTCTAAACTTAAATCTGAAATTTTACCCATTAAACCTTTATCACTGACAACACACTGAATCATTCCTGTATAATCCCTAAGAAGAATAAAACTAATCTTAGATAAATTCCTTATTTCATGAACCCATCCATTTAATACTACTTGCTCTCCCGACTTAACCTCTTTAATAAAAGTCCTCTCCATCACCCCTTTAAAAAAACCTATTATTTAATCTTTTTGACTACCAGAACTTTTTCTAAAAGTTGTAGTTTTAAGTATTTTTATCCATTAAATTAGCTCTATCTAAAAAGAAAGAATAATCTTTTGCAATTATCTTATTCTTTATCTTTATTGAATTAAACAATTCCTTTTGCTTTTTTTCCAGTTCTTTGTTGTATTTTGCTTCAATTAAGGCGTCTTTAGTGATAAAGTCTATTTCTATTGAATTTTCAAGATAATAGGCAGGATTTTCATCTTTTATCTTCAAAAATACCAAGTTTTCAAAACTAGCGCCTAAATCTTTTAATCCCGTTATAATATTTTTAATTCCTATGTCTCCTGCATAAATTTTCTTTGGGGAAGTCACTTTTTCGTTATAGGATTTAGCATACCTGTCAACAATATAAAATAAATAAGATTTTTCAAAATAGCCTACATATCTTTTTGCACTATCAACCGAGATTTTTAATATCTCTGCCATCTTGTTATAGCTCATTGGTTTTCCAACTCTCTGGCATAAAAGAACAAAAAGCTCTTTTATTGTTTTCTCTGCTGTAATCTTATGGTAAGCTATTATATCTTTGTAAATTACACTTTCAATTAGTTCATTTAGATAATTTTTATCTTCTGTTAGAACGTAATTTGGCATTCCTCCGATTTTCAGATAATCTGTAAAATAACTCTCCAGTTTGGCCGTATCAGATTTGGATATGCTGGCTTCTTTAAATTGTAAAAACTCCTGAAAGTCCAGAGGCATTATTTCTATTGTTATTATTCTTCCGGTCAGGCTTGCTTTTTTGTCTCTTAATAAAGTAGCAATTGAAGAAGAGCAGATAACTTTTATTTTTTCATTGTCATAAATGCTCTTTAGTTCCTGTTCAAAATTCTCTCTGGAAGAAACTTCATCTAAAAATAAATAAAAGAAGTCTGCAGAAGACTTTTTATGTATCTTTCTATATTCTTCTATTAATTGATGAATACTAAATTCCAAAAGATTGAATGCGTCCAGACTTACAAAAAATATATCTTCGGGCTTATTTTCCTTTAATAATTCTTTTATTGCCTGTATTACTATTGTTGTCTTTCCCACCCTTCTCAATCCAGTAAGAATAATTATCTCTTTTGACTTAATATTTTTGAATATTTGTGATAAATATTTTTCCCGAATGTAGCTTTCCTCTTTAAACTTGCTTTCCCACCAAGGATTTTGCTTAAACAATTCTGCTTCAATTTCCATACATATTTCAATTCTTAAACATTTAAATACTTTACTATTCCATCGTATAGTATTATATATTACTTTACTATTCCATCGTATAGTCTGATAAATACCTGTTGCATCAAAACAACCTGCCAAGACATACTTAATGAATTAGTTGAATTTGACTGCCTCCCGCGCGAAAGGGCTAATAATTATGCGTGTGGCCCAGCCATTTCTGGCTAGGAATAATAAAAGAAAAGATGTATTTTTATAATTATGCATTCAAAAGAGTGTCAAGAATTAGGGGCTTGATTTTGCTGTCAGGTTGGGGGGCTTTCGGGATAACTTTTATAGGATGTTTCTCTATAAAATGTATGCAGCAGAAAGATGTAAGCTTAATGTTGCAGGACAAGGAAACAGATGGATGAATTTAATTAAATCAGTTCAAGCCGCACCTGACAACACAGGAGAAAATTACGGAAAGCCCCGAAAGTCAGACAATCCTTGCATTCAATATGGCATTTGCAGAATCAATGCATGCTTGCTCGTCTGCTTTAAGCTGTGCAAGTCTTCCTTCAATTTCAGCCCTTGATTTTGTAAACTTCTTTTCTATTTGACTTTCAATAAGTCCACTCAAATTTTTTGCGCTGTCTACGGCAGAAATTCTCCCCACCCTGCAAAGCCCGCTAAAGCAGTCCAAGCTGACGCCCCAGTCGGCATCCCAGTCGCCGTAGCTCAAGCTCAACCTACGAACGCCCGAATTTCCTCTCCATCTAAAATTATCTTTTAATGTCTTTTCTGCATCCTGTCCCTGTATTAATCCATCAGCAGAGACTATTTGAGGCATTACTCCATATCTTTCTCCTCCTAATTTCAAGCCAAGAGATTTAAATGAAGCTAAAACTGGCATAACAAGCCCATGTTTCCCAGCATATTGAGTTAAAGCTTGCGCAACTTTTGCATCAGGATTATTTTCATCATACAAAGCAAGCCCATGGTCTATTAAAATTTCAGGGCGATACATACCTGCCCTTTGTAATTGAATTCCTTCTCCAATTGTTGGAAGCCATCTTTCATCCCTGCTTCTCTTCATCAAAACTCTATTTACTACAATTCCCTTAAGACGGCTAATATTATATAATTCTCCCGTACTTTTATCAACAGAAACTCCGCCCTTCAATCCAGGTGCGTTGCCATAATCAGAAACAATTGCCTTATTAGTGGCAGATACCACCTCTCTGGCTTCGTCAACACAAAAGGGCATTGAAAAAGTATAATTTCCATCATCCTGATTAAAAACAAAAATATCTGTTCCGTCTACTCTCTGATTTATCTCTCTTACCATGTCTTTCCTACAAATAATCGGTATTTAAATTTTTCTATTCTGTTACCACTTAACAGAAACACCTTAAATTCACAGCTGAACTTTAGAAAAAATATAGCTTCCAAGAATTAACAATATTAATGAAAGGACTGATAGCACAAGCGCATCAATACCAACGCCAAAATGAGACATTCCTGTTAAAGCGCCTCTCAAGCCGTCAACTCCATAAGAAAGAGGATTGAATCTGGCAATTATATCCAACGCTATCGGTAAATCCTTCAAAGGATATAACGCTCCTGACAAAAAGAATAAGGGCATGATAAGAAAGTTCAGGATGAGAGGAAATGCCTGCATATCTTCCATATTTGAAGCAATAACAACTCCAAAAGCAGTAAACAGGAATCCTATTAAAAACAAAAATAAGAAAGCTAAGGGCAGCATTAAAATGCTTACCGGTCTAAAACCGGCAATTAAACAAACTAAAAACACTAAAATTCCCTGCGCTATAGCAACTGTTGTGCCTCCTAATATTTTTCCTAAAGCTATTTCAAATCTTGGCACAGGAGCAACAAGAGTTTCTTTCAAAAATCCGATTTGCCTGTCCCAAATTATTTCCATGGCTGAAAAAGTAGCTGTAAATAAAACAGTCATTGCAATTATTCCGGAAGCTAAGAATTGCAGATAATCTCCCCCTCCGGCTTTAGCATAAATAGGGCCGAATCCGAAACCGAGAGCCAATAAAAATAAAATTGGCTGGCCTAAAGAGCCCGCCATTCTCCATTTTGTTCTCACATATCTCTTCAACTGCCTAAGCCAGAGAATATAAACTGCTTTCATTTTTGTTTTTTACCTCTATTAAATTTCACAAACTTAGAATACTTTCCCAAATTATCCATCAATATCTTACAAAATTTTAAATTTGTTATTATATTTATGAAAATCTTTTCTTTTCCATAAAAAATCCCTGCCCTATTATCATTTGCCTCATAAGATTCATGCCAATCAATATAATTATCAATATCTTTCTTCTTCGAAATAAATTTATCGTTCTTATCAATATACTCCTCTCTATCAATATCTGGCATATTTTCAAAAGAATTGTACATTGCCTCGCACAACCAATTAAAAAAATTCTTATTTTTTCTAACAATTATATAGGCATAATTAAAGTTTCCTTCATGAATATTGTCAATTCCCAAAATTTCTGTTTTTTCTATACTCTTCATATCCTGCCCCAGCTTTTCGCCATCGCCCTTACCCTATCAATTGCTCCTGCGTTCTCTTTTCTTATAGTATGCCCTGTTAGTTTCAAAAACGCCTCTTCTATACTCTTGCTTTGGGTATGTTTTTTAATTTCATCAGGCGTTCCTCTGTAAGCAATTTTTCCGTAATCAATAATAGCTATATGATTTGCATACCTTTCAGCTTCCTCCATGTTATGCGTTGTAAAAAACACAGTCATGTTTTCTTTTTTATTCAATTCTTTAATATAATTCCATATATGATTTCTTGTTTGCGGGTCAAGTCCGATAGTTGGCTCGTCCAAAAATAAGATTTTAGGATGATGTATCAATCCCCGAGCAATTTCAAGCCTTCTTTTCATTCCTCCTGAAAATGTTTTCACATAATCATCCTTTCTGTCCCATAATCCGACAAATTTAAGTAAAGATTCTATTTTGGGATTCATTGTTTTTTTGTCCACATCATACAGCATGGCATGAAATTGCATATTCTCATAAGAAGTCAGTTCATTGTCCAAGCTCACGTCCTGAAAAACAATTCCAAAAGATTTTCTGACATCAAAAGCATCTTTAACAGGATTCTTGCCTGCAACTTTAATCTCTCCGCTTGTCGGCTTTAAAAGAGTAGTAAGCATTTTTATTGTTGTTGTCTTTCCCGCTCCATTCGGCCCTAAAAAAGCAAAAACATCCCCTTTTTTTACATGAAAAGACAAATCATCCACAGCTACTAGCTCCTTAAACTTCTTCGTAAGATTGTTAACCTTAATGATATCTTCTTTCTCTTTCACAATCAGGATTAACAAATTCTGTTTTTAAAGCTTATTAAATTGTTAAGTAACCCTTCTAACTTAACATAATTTGCATTGGACAAATATAGATAATAAGAACAATAATCTATGATAATAGAGAGGTTTAATAGTTAAAATCAACTTTTAGTGATACTCCTTGCCTTGAAAGGCAAGGCTTCTATGCGTGATGCACATCCTGAT
>CAYTHI010000003.1:0-65102 GCA_964437555.1 Candidatus Woesearchaeota archaeon
TGGGACAAGGTATTAAAGATGGCTTGAAACAAGAGTTATTTGAAGAGTGCAATATAATTGTTGAAAAGTGTAATGAGATAATTATGAGAGATTATTTTTATGATAGAAATGGAAATAATGTAAAAGTTATTAGCCATTTGTTTGAAATTTTAAAATATAAAGGAGAAATTAAGAACAACGAACCTCAAAAGCATAAAAAACAATTATTTCTCTCTTTAGAAAAGATTAAGAAACTTCCATATCTTTCAGACTTAACATTGCTTTATTTAGAAACCTTGGGAATTAACAGAGAAGCAAAAATATAGCCTTCCCATTACTTTAGTTTAAAAGCTGGCGGGGCTATTTAGTATTGCGCTTTGTATCTTCCTCTTTTTTCTACTTTTTCTAACTGCTTTATTGTTTTATTGTATTCTTTAGATGACTTATAGCCTTCTAGAATTGCTTTGAAAGCTTTTTCGTAAATCTTTGAGTGTTTTGCTTCTAATGCTTCTTTGATTAAATGCAAATCTACTGCTTTGTCTTCTATTCTATTGCTATGAAAGCCAAGGCCAAAATCAATGAAGTAAACTTTGCCCTCTTGAATTGTCTTTAATTGCTTATTTTTAGAGTTATTATAGTTATCATGAAATGGCTTTTTATGGATATGTTGAGATTTTGGAACATATATTAAATTGGATGTTGTTAAATCTCCGTGTATTATTCCTGCATCATGCAATTTAGCCAGCGAGGAGCCGATTTGCCTGCAGATTGAATTGTAATTTAATTTTTCTAAATTGTCTGATAGTTTTTTTCCTGCGATGTGCTGAATTTCTAAAGTATAACTATTAGATAATCCGGCTCTTTGTTTAACTTGAGAAGAAGATTTATTATTAATTGAGGATATTAACTTTGGGACAGGAATTAATTGTCCTGCTTTTTCTAATAGTTTTGCTTCGCTTCTTGTTCTTAATTTTCTAAGTTTTTCATCTAGAATTAGAAGGCGATATCCTTTGCTAACGCGGGTTTTTATTATGTTATTGCCTTCCTGAATTATTACTGCTTCTGCGCCTCTGGCGATGATTCTTTCTTTCATTTTAATTTTTTTACTCTTTTTATGATTTCATCAGCTATCTTGGCTGGAGCTTTATCTTTTGTGTAGACTATTAGAGCAGAGTATTTTTTAAATAAATGAGGAAATCTGAAATAATTTTCTCTGGCCTTTTCTAATAACCATTTAGGGCCAGCATCCTTAAAATGAGTTCTATCTCTTTCTCTTTTGAAAAGAATGCGTATTGATTCTTTTGCGTCTTTTGATGGAAGGAGACCAACAATTACTGAATTTTCTTTAGCTGTTTTTCTGACTTCCTCGCTTGATTCAGGAAACTTTTTTGAGCTGAATGAACCTCCTGATAAATCGAAAACAAAATTGTCTTTTTTGTATTCTTTAAGTATTAACTCGTATGAGCCTGTTTTTATCAGCTCTATTATTTTTCCTGATTTTATTACTTTATCTAGCCCCCCATGCTTTTTGAAGGCTTCTTCTCCTATTTCATCAGGAGAGATGTATTTTAGTTTTAATTTTTTAGCCACTATCTTTGAAATCGTGGATTTTCCTATTGAGCGAGGGCCTGTGATAGTTATTTTCATCTTAATAAATGAGGAAAAGAGATTAAAAGGGTTTTGGGGAAGGTTTAAATTAATTCTTTCTTTTTCTTTTATATGGAAAGAAGCAAATTGCCTTTCAGGAGAAATTGTGAAGGATATTTTTTTAAGGAAGGAAATATTTTGGCTAAAGATAGAGGGGAATTTACAGAGTTTCCAGGCGGGGGAGTTGATGATGGAGAAACACCCGAAGAAGCATTAACCAGAGAGACTTTTGAGGAAACAGGCGCAATAGTTGATAATTTGCAGAAAGTTGGAGATGCCAATTTTATCTGGGGTAAAGACTGGGCTAAGACAGACAAGCAAAAAGAGAGATATAAAAGATTTAAAGGAGAAGAAATGCATTTTTTTGTCGGTAAGATAAAAGAATTAAAGGAAACAAAACATGAAGATAAATGGAGAGGTGAGATTTTCATGCCAATCAAAGAGGTTATAAATAAGTTAGAAGGTTAAAAACCATTTGGTAAAGATATTAAAAGCTATAGGGAAATGCAGTTGAGGATTTTAAGAGAGAAGGTTTAAAACTTCCAACGAAGTTCATTTTTGATGGAGTTGAGCGAGCTTTTAGTCAAGGCAAAGAAAACCAGTTATGCAAGCGGGAATAAAGCAAAAGTCTTAGCAGATGGTTTTGAAGAGTTTGTTTATGAGGAGGAGGGATACAAATACAGGGATAGATATTATGCTAAGGGCCCTAATCCTTTTGGCGGAGAGGAATTAGTCTGGTATAATGGCGAGGTTATTTGGATTATGAATTTTTATGGTTATTTGATTTCTAATAACATTGAAAGTGAAGTAGTATATGCTTTTCTTAGAAAGGCAATGAGTCTTTTAACAAAAGAAAGGCCTTTCAGAGGCCCATCTAAATTTAAGGAAGGAAAATTTGAGTATAGAGATGAAAATGAAGGGGACATTGGGTCGTTTAGAGGCACAGAAAAGATTTATTTTAAGGGAAAGGAAGTTTACCGACTGCATTATCATGGCGGGCTGCTTGGACAGGTTTAAAAGTATTAATTGCGTGATTTTTTCATGAGAGCAACAGCAAATTGCCCAAAATGCGGAAAAGTATTGACAACTGATTGCGGGGGTTGTATAATAGCAGGCACAGCATGGCATAAGTGCAAAGGCGATAAAGAAATGGATGTTATTGAAGTTAAATGGAAGACTTATCCAGAGAATGAGAAAGAGCTTTTAGATGGGGCGAGAGAAAATAAGGACTTTAATGTTAATTAAATCAAGACTTATCAGCTTTTTCTTTCCTATTCTGCTGTCTTTCTTTTAATGACTCAATTTCTTTTGTGAAGTACTCATATAACTCTTCCTGCCCTAATTCTTGAGCCAATCTTCTTTTTTCTTCATGCAATTCTATCTGCTTTTGTATAGATGCTATTCCCCTCTTGAGCCGATTTTTTCTTTTTGCCATTATATTTTTAGATTATCTTTTAATAAATTAAGGAGCTTTTCTAAATCTTGCGGATTTAATATGATAGTTAACTTTTGGTCTCTTTTAATTGATTTATATGCCTTATCTATTGCCTTGTAATCTATTCCCCCGGCATTTTCTTCAATCCACGATTCAAAAGCATTATTTGAGTATTTCTTTCCTGACAATAAGCATTTAATTATATATAGGCCTTTTAATCTCAATATCAGAGAGTAGGCAACCCCGTCTAAATTCTCTTTTCTGCTGATAAGTGATTTGTTTATTTTCATAATGCTTTTTGTTTCTTTTATATAGAATTTAAGATCTGATTTTTTAGGAGGGTATTTTTTTCTTAAATCCTCTAAAAGCTGCGCGTTTATTATGGGCTTTGCGTCAGAAAGAATTGAATAAATTAAAATTGGAGCAATTTTTATTGAGCCGGTTATGTCCTCTTTTTTTATGGAAATTATTTCATATCCTCTTGATTTTATTTTTATTTTCCTGCCTGAAATAATAAGCAAGTCTATGTCAGAGCCCGTTTCAGCTTCGTTTCTGGCATGAGAGCCATATAAGTAAAGCCCTTCTATTTCTTCAAGATGACTTCCTAATAATGATAAAATCTTTTCTTTTAAGGATTTAGCAGGACGAACTATGATTACTTCCTGCCCGAGCCATTCTTTTGGGGCAAATATATGGGCGCCGTTACCTATTCCTGTGACTTTTCTTACTATCTGCTCATGATTTTCCAATTGCTTTAACATGTATATACTTAGTATATACTAGTATTTAAGTGTTTTGGGGCGGATGGTTTGGAAAGAAGGCGAAGGACTAAGAATAGAAGAGAAGCTGGACAATATCAAGAAAGAGATAATAGGGCTTGCGCAGGAGAAGAATACGGATGTCCTTTTTTTTTTTTGTAAAAAGTGCTCAATAAAGGAATATGAAAAAATTATTTATCCTGATGATAAGGAAGGTTTCGCGGAATTAATCAGGAGCAAGGGGCTTTATAACAAATTTTCTTCCCTTAATTATTTTAAGCTTGCTCCTGCAATAAGAAAAAAAGAGCTGGATGCAGAAATTCTGGGCTTAATCAAAAAGGAAAAGGATTTTAGGCTGTCATTAAGGGATATTTGATAAGGGATATTCTTTTAGCATTCTGTTTGCCATGTCTGTGACATTTTCATTAATCGTTCCTGTCCTTAGAATTATCGCGAAAAGCTCCGCGTCGCTCAGCGCTTCTGCTCCGTGCTTCAGGAAACGCTCTCTGGGCTTTGATGAATCTGGGAGGTCTTTGATACGCATGAATTTAGAACGAAAAGAAATTATTTAACTCTTATTACTGGGTTTTGGATTAATTCGATTAAACAGGAACCACCATTGTCTGCTGTGGAAGGTTTTGTGTGTTTTCCTGAACAATAATCGGATTAACTTCCCTAATCTGATTTCTTATCATTATCTCATAGAATAATCTTAGTTCGATGGTGTTTTCCTCAATTTTAGCTTCAAATTTCCATTTTGGTATCTGTCTTAGATAGATTTTGTCTACTCTAAAAAACTTAGAGGCATCAAATATCTGAATTCCAACTATATATCTGTCTTCATCTATGTCAACTATCATATTCTGAAATTCCAAGGAGAAGTCATATTCCCTGTTTTTTACCTTGAAAAATAAGATGTCATTTACATAATCATAGTCCATTTCCCCTTTTCCTTCCAGATGTCTTGTTTTTTGTTCCATTTTATATTCTTGGTATATTTGTGAAGTAAAATGACACTATTTTAATCTTTTGGTGTTGGATGTCTGCTATTATCCTCATTGTCTTTTTTTCGTGCTTGTAGAAAATAGCGTAATTTCCATTGTTTTGGATTCCTACCACTATTGGAGTATCGTGGAGGATATATTCCTTAAGCTTTTCACATTTAAATATCTTCCTTTGCTTATCACTTAGTCTGAAGAAAGTATGCTCTGTGCATTCAATCTGTTCTGACTTGTAATCTTTGATTATGCTAAGAAACTCCTCAATTTCTAACTTTTTCGCTATTAAATTGCCATACATTCAATTTTATGGATTTTTGAGATTATAATTTTTTCTTTTTAAGGTTCTCCTGGCTTGCTGGAATCCGGGAGGTCTTTGATTCTCATTATCTTTCCTTAGTTAGAGGATTATAAAAATCAATTGTTGGGGAACCCAGCATAATTATTTAAAGGCAGAAATGTTTAAATAGCCAATGGGGAGGGTTTGGACATGGAACAGGCACAATTGATAGAAAGATTTGGAAATGATAGCGACTGGTTCTATAGGAATACTGATAAGTTAAGAGAGGAAGGATATGTAGATAAATTTGTAGCAATAAAAAATTTTCAACCCATTGCTTCTGACGAGAATATAGATGTCCTTATAGGCAAACTTGAGGAGAGAAAAGAAAACTTGGCCTTTGTGTTTATAGAATTTGTTTATCCAAAAGATTACGTTCTTCTTTTGTAAAATGATTAAAATACCTGCCCAGATTGCTTATTTTGCTGGAGGTTTCAGGCCCATGCTTAAAGTTATACTCGCTTCTGAGGACCCCAAGATATTTCTTCCGATTAGTGCCATTATTGATACGGGCAGTCCGACGACACTTATAGGAGGTGCGGACATGAGGAGAATGAGATTATCAAAGCTCCAGATAAACAAGATAATTGGCAGAAAGGAAGAAGTCGATATAGGCGGTAGCAAACTGCAAACTATTAAGTTGAAGAATATGGGTTTTAGAATAGGAAATTATTTGAATACTCAATTAGATGTTCAATTTCCCTTGAGCGGTGAAGGTAAAAAACAGCCTAGTCTTTTGGGAGTTGATTTTTTAGAGAAAACAAAAGCAAATTTTTGTTTTAACCCTCATAAGAGAGAGTCTTATCTAGAAATAGATTAAGGAGTATTGCCTTCCTACAACCGCATACCCTTCTTGCCCATCTTTCTTGCCATTTTCATTAATGTTTTTTGGTCTATCTTTCCTTCGGCCATTGAACTTTGGGATTTAATTAATTCTTTGAGCATTTTGTATTGCTTTATTAAAGCACGGATGTCTGAAGTGCTTGTTCCTGAACCCTTTGCTATTCTTTGCATTCTGGATGTCTGTTTTTCCAATATTTCAGGGTTCTCTATTTCTTCTTTTGTCATTGAGTTTATTGCGTTCTTGTAGTTCTTCATTTTCTTTTGCTGCTGCTCTAACTGCTCTCCTGTGATTTTTTCTTTTGCTTTTCCTAATCCAGGAACCATTGAAAGAATTTTATCCATAGAGCCGAGAGATTCCATGGATTCCAATTGTGCCTGGACATCTCTTAATGTTAGCTTGCCTGCTTCTATATTTTCTTGAGTTTGTTTTAATTTGCTTTTGTCTGTTATAGAATGTATTTTTTCAATTAAGGATTTTAGGTCGCCCATGCCTAATAATCTGCTTAAGAATGAATCAGGGTCAAATAATTCCAAGTCATGTGGCTTTTCCCCGGTTCCTATAAAGATTACAGGGACTTTAGCTTCATAGCAGGCTGTTAAAGCGCCTCCTGCTTTTGCTGTTGAATCCATTCTTGTTATTATTACTCCTGTGATTTCTACTGCGGATTTAAATGTCTGGGCTTGTTTCTTTGCGGCCTGCCCTATATCTGCAGCCATTACTAAGAAAGTCTCTGTTGGCTTTGCTATCTTTGCAATTGTTTTTATTTCTTTTATTAATTCTTCGTCCAAAGCGTCTCGGCCTGCTGTGTCTACTAAAATTAGGTCGTATTCTTCTAAGTCTTCTTCGTATTTTTTCCAGATTTTTACAGGGTCTTTTTCATTTTTGTCTATGAATACTGCGAAATTGTTTTTTTCTCCTAATTGCTTTAGCTGCTCGGATGCTGCTGGTCTGTGGACGTCCAATCCTATGGCTGCAACTTTATGGCCCCTTTTGCTGTAATATAATGCTAATTTTGCTATGCTCGTCGTTTTTCCACAGCCATATAGCCCGAGCATCATGAATGTGTTTTTCTTTTTTAGGAGCAGGGTTTTTGATTCTCCTAAAATTGTTCTTAATTCATCGTGCAAAAGCTTAATGATGTGTTCTTTCTTTTCTATGCCTTTTATCCTTTCATCCAAAGCTGCCTGCTTTATTTTCTGGGTTATTTCCAATACTAACTGGACGTTTACGTCTGCTTCTATTAAGGCACGTTGAAGGTCTTTTACTATTGAATCTACTAGATTTTTGTCAAGAAAGATAGCGTTCGCTATCTTGTCTGTTGTTTTTTTCAGTATTGAGGATAGCTTGTCTAACACGGAAAAGCGAGGAGATTTTGAGTATTAAAGTTTTTGGGTTTGGAATAGGTTTAAATATCGCTCTTTTTGAACTGATTTATGACAGACGCTGGAAGAATAGAATGTGCGAGATATGAGCCTTTCACGCCAAGACTTGCTCACTTAGATGCTTATGTTAGGGATTTTATGAAAACCCACCTTAGGGAGGATTTGCTTCAGTATCATACAATGGACCATACTTTTGATCCTCAGAATGGAGTTATTGCTGTAGCCCATAATCTATATCTTCTTGAGACTCCAAGCGACTTGCATTTTGGGGAAGATCATGAATCGCTTGCAAGTGCAGCGACTTTGCATGATTTTGGACTTGCTCTTAGCCCTGTATATGAAGGACATGAAGATAGGGGAGCAGCCCATGCTTGTGTTATTCTTCCTGCTCCTGAGTTCGGATACACTTATGGGCAGGCTTTAAAAGTATCAAGGCTTATAGGCTCCAGTAAAGTTTCGGAAACTCCAAACGATATCCTTGCTAAGATCTTAAGGGATGCTGATGTTGCGAATCTTGGGGACCGTGAGCTATTTTGGCTTTCTAACGAAGCCTGGAGGCAGGAGTCAGGAGTGAATGACATGCATCAGTGGCTGAAAGGAACTGCTGACTTTATGAGATGTTCTGATTTTGGTACAGAATCTGCCAGAAGATTGTATTCTGAAGTCAAACAGGATAATCTTAGAGGCATCGAAGGAATACTTAGGCAATTAGAGGAAAGAAGGAAGTCACAGGCCTAAATTCTTAATTATATCTGCTTTTTTGAAATCTTTGAGGTCGTCGTATGACTGACCTGTGCCGAGATAGAAAATTGGCTTGCCTGTGACTTGTGATACTGACAAGGCGGCTCCGCCTTTTTCATCAACATCTGTTTTTGTAAGAATAATGCCGTCAATTCCAACTGCTTCATTGAATGTTTTTGCCTGCTCAACAGCATCATTGCCTGTTATTGATTCTGCGACGAAGATTTTTAGGTCTGGCTTTGTGACGCGGATTATCTTTTCCATTTCTCTTATTAGGTTTTCTTTTGTGTACATCCTGCCTGCTGTGTCTATTAATACGCAGTTTATTTTATGCTTTTCAGCGTATGCTTTTGCATCAAATGCAACTGCCGCAGGGTCGCTTCCGTAATTGTGCGCTATAACTGGAGTATTTAATCTTTCTCCATGAATTTTTAATTGCTCAATTGAAGCTGCCCTGAAAGTATCGCCTGCTGCTAAAACGCAGGATATTCCTTGTTTTTTTAGCTTATGTGCGAGTTTTGCTATTGATGTTGTTTTTCCGCTTCCGTTGATGCCGAAGAAAATTATTGTGTAAATATCGCCTATGGATTTTTTCTTTTCTATTATTTCTATAAGGTTTGGGGGTTCTATTAATACCGATGAAATAGAATTTTTCAGGGATTGCAGGATTGTTTGCTCTATTTTGTCTTTTTTTACTTCTATTCCTATTAAATCCTTTTCCAGATTAGCTTTTATTTTATCAACGACTTCAAGGGCGATGTTGTTTTCTAACAAGATTAACTCTAATGGCCGGAAGATTTCTTCTACATTTTCCTGCTTTAATGTAGTTGTTCCGAATTTTCCTGCTATTTTTGAGAAGAAAGATTTTTTTTCTTCTGTTATTTTTTCTTTAGATTCTGCTGCTTTATCTTCTTCTATTTTTTCCTCTGCTTCTTCTTTCTTTCCGAAGAGCTTTGAGAAAAATGATTGTTTGGCTTCTTCTTTTTCTTCTGCTAATTCTGGCGCTTGCTGTATTACTTGTATTTGCTCTGCCCTTTGCTTTTGAGCTTTAGCCGGCTCTATTATTTCTTTCTTCTTCAGCTTTTCCTTGGCTTGCTTTTTAGGCTTTTTTTCCTTCTTCTTCTCTTTTATTTTTTCATCAGGCGTGCCAAGCCAGGATTTAAGCCTGTTTTTTTTTTTTTTTAACATGAAAATTTTAGGAGAAAAGAGGTTTTAAAGCTGAGGGTTTGGGATTTTCGTCATTTTATAGTATTTATGCTTTGAAGATTGATAATTCTTATAAGCTCTGCTGAATTACTGACGGGATGAAAGGGGTGTTTGTTATTGTTGATGGAGTTTCTGATGAAGCATGCAGTGTTTTGAATGGTAAGACGCCTTTGGAAGCTGCTGATACTCCCAATTTAGATTATTTTGCAGGCAAAAGCAAAATGGGGCATTGCTATCCTATTGGAGAAGGTATTGCTCCTGAATCTTCAAGTGCTGTTGTTTCTTTATTTGGATATGATTACAGATATGCTCCCAGAGGACCTTTAGAGGCTGTTGGAGGAGGAATAAAAATGGCAAAAGGAGATTTGGCTTTAAGATGCAATTTTGCAACTGTTGATGATTCTAACTGGAATATTCTAGACCCGAGAGCAGGAAGAACATTAACAACAAAGGAAGCAAGGAAACTTGCAGAAGCTATTAATGAGAAGGTTAAACTGCCTTTTAAGTTTGAGCTCTATCCAATGTCGCAGCATAGAGCAGTATTGGTGTTTAGAGGAGGGTTTTCTGATAATATAAGCAATGCAAATCCTTTTTACGGAGAAGGATTTTCTAGAATTCCTAGTAATTATAAAATGATCTGGGCGAAGCCGTTGGATGACGAGGATGATTCTAAGCTGTCCGCTGATTTAGTCAATCAATTCATAAGAAAAAGCAACGAGATTTTGGACAAACATCCTATCAATGTGTATAGAGCAAGAAAAGGGCTTTATTCAGCTAATTTTATTCTTTGCAGGGATGCTGGCAATTCTCCTGTTAAACTAAAGAAATTGCCTGGGAATTGGATGGCGCTTTCTTATATGCCTTTGGAGACAGGAATAGCAATGGCCGCCAAGATGGATTTGTATAAGTTCAGATATCCTAAAATAATGGGAATAGATGTGTATGACAATCTTTATTCAGGATTGAAGAAAGCAATGAGGAAGGCAATAAGAATGCTAAAAAGGAATTGGAATAAAGAGGATTATTTTTATATTCACATAAAAGAGACTGATATTCCAGGGCACGATAATAAGCCGGATGATAAAGTCAAGATGATTGAAATGCTTGACAAGAAGCTGTTTTATTTCTTAAGAAAATTTATTGAGAAGCATGATGCAAAGCTTTTAGTTACAGCAGACCATACAACTTCGTGCAGGCTGAAAGCGCACTCGGACAAGCCGGTGCCTGTGTTGTTTTATTCTAAGGATTTTGAGGCAGAGCCAGGAAAAAGATTTAGCGAGAAGTACGGATTGGAAGGAAGAAAGATTATGGCAAAAAAGCTTTTACAGCAGACACTTTTTCAAAGATAAAGAGAATTCTGAAAAACAGGTGTTCTAATTGAATTATTTGCTTTTAGCAATTCCCCATAATAAATTAAAATAAGTCTTGAAAGTATCAGCAAATTCTTTATCAATTATTTCAATTACTTGAATATCTTTTTTCTTTGTGAAGAAATAGAGTTTATTGTCAAAAACAATATATGCCACACCAAGGTTAATGTTTTCCGGTATATATTTAATTTCTTGAGGAATAAATTCTCTCTTTTTATGAATCTTTCTATAATCATCAGTTTGTATCATTTTCCAATTTAAAGAGTTCAGCTGATGAATAAATTGATTTTTCGATTCCCCCATTTGTTCTAATAGATAACCTCCTCTTCCCATAAAGAGTATTTCTGATTTTGAGTTAAGAGCGTTATTTATAAGCAGGCGTATTGCTCTTATTCCATATAAAATATTGACCTCCTGGTATCCCCGATGTAATTTATTTGTCTCTTTTTTAAAAACTGCGATTCCTTTCCTGAGATTCTCTACCTTACCACTAAATTCTTCAACAATTAGTTCAGGGTTTATTGCAGAGAATATTTCTTTTCCTTGTACTTTCTTTCGAGAAATATATCCCTTATGAAATAGGGAGTTTATTACATCATATACTGTTCTTCTATCTATGTTTAGAAGTAATGCTATTTTCGGCGCTGAAAGTTCTTTTTCTCTTGCCAAAATCATATATATTTGTGCTTCTTTTTCTGTAAATCCTAAGTCTTGCATTTCTTTAATCATGTGGTGATTTATTCACCACTTATATTTAAATCTTGTCCCGCTTGAGGTTTTTTCATGGAGTTAAGCAGTTATGATATTTATGACAAGGCAGTAGCAGACTTCTACGGCAGGGTAATTAGAGCAGGATATCACACTCAAAATAGATATTTAGATCAGCTATTATGCATTATACCAGAAGGGAGTTCGGTGTTAGAGTTGGGTTGCGGAACAGGAGAGCTTCTTAAACCATTAGCAAGGAAAGGAAGAAGGGTAGAAGGAGTCGATAAGTCACATGATATGCTTGTTAACCTTTATGAAGAATATCCTACGGCAGTTATACATCCTGTCGATATAAGGACATTTGATTCAAGTTTGATATATGACTATATTTTTTCATGTAACGGAGTTTTTTCTATAAAAGAAGATGAGCTAGAGTCATACTTGCTGGATGAAAATGAATTAGTAGATTGCCTTAGAAAATTCTCTAGAATGAGCAAGAATGGCCTTATTGTAAACAAAGGAAAAGATAAAGATGGTCTGAGGCTGCCTCTAAACGGAGGAGAATTTGTGCACAGAGAATTCAGAGAGAAAGACATAGCAGTGATGATTCATCTTGGATTTTCTCAAGGCAGATTTATTGTAGAAAGAACACATGTAAAAAGAAGATATTCTCTGGAGAAAATTGTGGGCAAGAGTAACTTAAAGAGGTTAACAGAGGACTTTTCTTCAATAACTTTTTAACTTTTTCCTTTTAAAGAATCCTAGATGGGGAATAGCCGACGTTTATTTTACAGTTCCAATTGTCCATAATTTTATAAACCTTGTAACTTGCCTTAGATAATGGGATATGGATTTAGCAGGATTGGGCAGTATATTTGGGAAGGAATTCAGGCAGGGATGGAGATTGTTTCTTTTCTTGCTTTGGTCAGCTATGATGCTTTGATAAGGCAGTTTAAGCATGATAAAGCAGATAATGATTTAAGAGAGCCTTCCAGAAAAAGGCTGACTTCTTTTTTTGACCCATAGCAATAAGCATAATAATTATTATAAAGCTCTGACTTTGATAGTTTTCATGGTAACGTATGATGAGCTTTATGAGCTTTTAAGAAAGGAAAAATATTCTGAACAGCTCCAACTTCTTCCCAAGGATTTTTTAGAGAGCGTCAAGGAATATTTTGACAGCCAGAAAAAGCTTATTTCTTTTGGAGATGATTTATTTTCTGATTCTTCCTTAAAGGAGAAAAAGCAGTATGAAAATTCTAAATCTATATTCAATGAGCTTATTCTGCGAAGAAAGAAAAAAATTCTTTCTCTTGTCTTTGTTGCTGCTGAAACAGGAGTAATGAAAAGAGACCTGAGCAATATGTTTTCTTTTGAGCAGGAATTGTTTGAGTATTTAGTAAGGGCTGTTGAAGAAAGCGGGATTAAACTGAAAAATTTAATGAACGGGATTAGTGATAAAAAAGCTTTTAAGGAAAAAATGATTGTTTTCAATGAGGATGTTGACGAGATGATAGATATGAGGGGAAGTATAATAGGTCCTTTCAGGAAGGGGACGCTTGCGAATATTGATTCTGATGTTGCAGATATGCTTGTTTCTGACAGCAAGGCAAGTCTTGTGGATGCTTAATTTCAGGAAGGCTCGCAGTGGTTGAGTGCCTAGAATTAGCAAGCCCTCCTGAATATGGCTAACATTGACCTGGTGGTTTATCCCGTTTTAGTGGGAGTATGAGCCGCACATTGAATGTGCGGCGCGGTGCTTTTTCTGGCTTCATTTTTTCCTCCATTTTTATTAACAGGATAAGACAATTCTTTTATTAATGGGTTGTTAAAGAAAAATCAAGAAAGCTCTTTCATAAGATTTAAAAGGGAAGCGGCTTACTTTTGGTATGGTTAACTTCTATCTGGTTCCTTCATGGTTCTTCGGTTTTGGCACTATTTTGGAATTGATTTTTGGGATTATAACTTTGGCTGTTTCTCTTTATTCTTTTAAAGTGTATAAATATTCTCAATTAAGAGAGCCAAAGATTTTCGGATGGTCTTTTTTGGCTTTATCCTTGTCTTATTTTATATGGGCTGCGGTAAGCGGATATGCAGGATTTCTTGCTCAGAAATCTGTTGATAATGTCTTTAATATTGCCGGTTTTACGCCAATTATTGTTCTTGGAATTTATGCGCATATAATATTCTTTGTTCTCGGGCTTGTTACCCTGGCATATCTTACTTTTGGCATTAGAAGCCAGAGAGTTTATACTCTTTTAGCAAGCCTGAGTCTGATATCAGTATTGTTCAGCCAGACCAAGAGTATTTCTTTTTACTTCGTCTCATCTTTATTGCTGCTTTATGTTCTGTCTTTTTATGCTATTAATAAATGGAAAAACAAGTCTTTCAGCAATTACTTTGTTCTTTTATCTTTTGTATTCTTGTTTGCAGGGACTGTTGACTTTACATTCTCTGCTGTGCGTCATATAACTTATGTTGTTGGGCACATCTTTTATTTGATTGGATATGCATTTATTCTTGCTAATTTTATCCTCCTTTTTATGAAGTTGAGGAAAAGATGAGCAAGAAAAGAACGAGGCTTGAAGTGATTAAAGATATTCTTAATGTTATAAAAGACAGGAACGGAAGGATAAAGCCCACTCATATTTTGTATAAATCCAATTTGTCTCATCATATGATGGAAGAATATCTTAATGAATTGATTTCCAAAGAGTTTATAGTTGAGAAAAAACTTGACAAAAGCAAGACTTATTTTATTACTGAGAAAGGCATTAAGTTCTTAGAGAATTACAGAATGATTGCTGATTTTACGGAGAGTTTTGGATTGAATTGATTTGCCTAAGAAGCTAACTGATAATTTGTGGCAAACCTATCATCCGGATGGGCTTATCATCCTATCATCCGGATGCGGCTTATCAAATACTATCTGCATTCTTCTGCCTGAAAGAGCAGCCCATCTTTCTGCAACTTCTCTGGCAAATCTTTCTTCTCTTGTATCGTAGCAATGCACTTTGTCATATTTGATATCTATATCAATTATTCTTTTATTGAGTAATTTTGCAGTATAGAAGGAAATTACTTGGTTTGTTATCTCTAATCTACGAGCAGCTAATCTGTATTCTGCTGCAATTTGTTCTGCAAGCATGTCTTGTTCCTCAATTGTATTTCTCTCTCTGGTTTTTGCTGTATATGCCATTGTTGCTTTGTTAAGCCTTAAAAGTTTATTTTATATATCTTTCTCTTTTGATGGCTTTGTTTAACAAGTAGCTTCTGTTTAAAAAGTCTATTTGACAAAGAGACTAATTATTGATAAGATGATGGTCGCAATAGCAAAAAACAAGTAGCCCATTTTAACGAATTATTGATTAAGGTTCTATGTCATAACATCTGTGTAGTTATTCAAGAAGTAAACTAATTAGGAGTAAAGGCAGAATTTAAATTAGATGAGACATTAGAAAGATAATGACTGACCCTTTCGTTTTACCAAAGGACTTACTACATGAAGTTATTTTAAGAACGATTGAAATAAATAACCTTTCTAACCGAATTATAAGACGTGCTTTTGACTTAGACTTAAAGTTTGAAGAAGAACCCCCTTATCGTTTTTTGAATGCAAATGAGATAAATAGATTTAATAGTTATTTCTTAGATAACTTGGGTGCAAGTTCAAGAGCAGAACTTTTGTTGGAAATTGTTGGAGATATTACGAATAAAAAAGAATTAAAGTCTTGCTCAGATTTTAAGAATAAATTAATAGACTTTTATAAGATTAGAAACATCTTTGCACATAATTATTACCCAAAAGATTTGAAAGGGGTTACTCGCTTAGAGTCATCAACGCCCCACTGGATAGAACTTAACAAACAACATCAAGGGTTATTTGAAGAACTAAAGAAATTCCTTATGTAATTAGTATAAATCTTGTTTAATAAGTCAAGGTAAATTATGACTTTTTAAACAAAGCCTCTTTTGATTAAGCCTCTGGAGGTTTATTCGAACTGCGTTCTCATACCTCCATTGGCTAGCAGCTTCGCCTTCGCTCAGTATACTATGAAAGCCTCTGGAGGGAATTGAACCCCCAACCCTCAGTTTTTTTGCTTTTCTTGGTACAAAACTGATGCTCTAACCATTGAGCTACAGAGGCTTGTATTGTGAAAAGAAAATAGTCTTAAAAATCTATCGGATTATTGCTCTGGAGCGGTTTGCTGTACTTCTTCCTTCAGTTTTTCTTTTAATTCAACTTGTTTTATTACAATAACTCCGCGTATTTCGCACAAAGCCAAGGGATAAATTTTCTTTAATTTCTGGGACAATGTTTTCTGAAGCTTGTTTGTAGTTATTTCCGCGAATAAGTCTCTTGTGGTTTTCATTTTTAAATAGCTTTCAAGGTATTTTCTTGTTGTTTTTCTCAGCTCGTTTCTTACAGCTCTTGAAACTCTTTTTCTTGTTATAAGAAACGGCTTTATTCTCACAATTGAGTTTTTGCAGCTTGTTTCAAATGAATCTTCAATATAGTCTATGCCGTTTCTTATAGTCTTTCTTACATATGACTGAAGCAATTGCATGCTTGCCGGCTCTGCTACCATTTCCTGACCTTGTTTTTCTATTTTCAGCCTTAGCTCAAAGTTTTTTCCTCTCAATACCTTTGTCAAATCTATTTTTACAACTTTTCCGGGCAGTTCTGATTCGTCCTGAGCGAGAACATGTATTTTTGCTGCGGTAATTGGTGCCTTTATTTCAAAAAATCTTTTTTTTGCTCCTTTCTTTGCTTTTATTTCTTCTGCCATTTTACTTTGCTACTTTTTCTCCTATCTCTATTCTTGATGTTCTTATAGATTTTTTAGCATTTTTTGCTTTTTTGCATACTTTGCATGTGTACATAACTGTCAATCTTTTTGTTGCTTTTGTTTTTCTCTTCCAGTTTTTCACGGCCGGCTTGCTGAATCTTCCCAAGTTACCGAAGCCAGTCCTGTAATTTCTTTTTTTGGTCCTTAATTGGCCCCATCTTGATAGCGGATGTGCAGAAGAACGTGATTTCTGCTTGGCTACACTTATTAGTTGTGATGTCTGCTTCTTGCAGTATGGACAATATCTTTTCGTTTCTTTCGGAAGTTTCATATTATTTGGGCACAATAAATGTCTGAGACATCTTGTGTTAATTGCGCTCGCCAAACATCGCCCTAAGGGTGCAAGGGTCTATGCGTTATTTCATTGAGAAAGGTTTGGTTTTTAAACGTTTGTTTTCTTTTTTTTTATTAAATTGATATACTCCTTAACAGTCAATTTTTCTATTTTTTCCGGAATGACAGATTTTAAAGAAACCCATTGATAGCTTTTCTGTGGCCTATTCTCAAAATTTTTTGAAGATAAAGTATAGAGATAGAAATATTTTTGTTTGGGATATCCCTTATACAAAATTGCTTTTATTTTATTCTTGCCTGTTATATGGGTTGAAGCATGTTTTACACCTTTACAACCAAAAATCCCCATAATTATTGCCTGCTTTTTCCAGCTGGAAGCATAGATTCCTTTTAGAGAGTTATCTTTGTTTCCTGTCTTATCTGAGGCTTTTTTTGGAAGCAGACGACCTTTTATTTTTCTTCCACTTCCGTGATATAAGTATTTGGGTTTCATTTGTTTTTAAATGAGGACAACCTTAAAAAGCTTTTTTGCAAAAGAATTAAATAGAGAAATTTTCCTTTGAAGTATAAGGCCCTGTAGGCTAATGGTTCAACCGGCTCTTTGACGTGGAGCATTTCGCAGTTCGATTCTGCGCAGGGCCATTCGCCATGCTCGTTTTTTGCCTATAGCAAGGGTTAAATACCTAATATTGCAATATATATAATGAAAAAGAGTGTTTTATTAGCTCTTATCTTTCTTTCTTTTATTCCTGTGAGTTTCGCTGATGAGATAATGAATGTGAATGTTGACATTGTTGTTCCGCAGGATATTGTTGAAATAGAAGTTCCTGATTATGTTGACCTTGGCGAGATAAACTGGACTTATGAGAGTAGGACTAACCCGACTTCAAATGATAAGATTTATATTAACAATACAGGAACTGTTAATGTGAGTGTAACTCCTGAACTTAAAAACCCTGATGAAATTTATGAATTTCTTCATTTTACAAAAAGATTAAGCGGCGAGAATTTTAACTGGACTCAAATAGGAGATTGGAGCATATTTATTCCAAGATCTGATGAATTGGGGGGATATGAGGATGATTACTTTTATATGAGACTGGATTTGACGGATTTTACCGGAAATATTAATCAGAGCCTTATTGATTATGATACTGACGTGTTATTTGTTGCAGTGGGAGAATGAAAGTAGCTGTCTTATTTTTTGTTTTAATCTTTTTATTAAATTTTTTCATCGTTGACGGACTTAAAATAGGAATAAGTCCTTCTCAGGTTGAATTGCATGCTGATGAAAGCATGGATGCATGTGTGAATTTTACTTTATCTTCTGACAGAGATGTAGAATTTGATATAAGCTCTTTTTGGAGTGATTCAGATTCCAGAAAACTCGGAGATTATATATTATATCCTGCTGAGAAAGGCATAAGCTTTTCTTATAATTCATTGAATAGGTCAGGAGATAAAAGCAATTATCAAATGTGTTTGATAGGAGTCAAGGCAGGGGAATATTACGGAGTTTTGCTCGCAAAAGTTCTTGCAAAGAATGCTGCTGTCGGTATGTGGGTAGATTTTGAGGTTAAGGGCGAAAATGTGTTTGAGCGTTTAAGCGACAAGATTACAGGAGATGTTTTGGTCCTGAACGGAGCTCCTAAAGATGGGAAAAACTTTGCATATCCGGATTTACTTTTGCTCTTTAGCATTTTTCTTTCTTTTGTATTTCTTGTCCTTATTCTAATGCTTGTTTTTAAGAGAACTAAAAATAAAATATGACTGACGAACATATCTGATAAACCTTATATATCCTTATTGGCTGATTAAATAATGCTGAATAAAAGAGGGCAGGTCGCTATTTTTATCATAATTGCGATAATTATTGTAGGAGGAATAGTTTTATTTGTTTCATTCAGGGATGTTATTTTCGGAACGAGCATTCCTGCTGAATTACAGCCGGTTTTTAATGCGTATCAGGCCTGCATTAATGAAGAAACTGAAAGAGGACTTAATTTATTAGCTAATCAGGGAGGAAGAATAAATATTGATGAATCTGACTTAGGGAATGATTATTCGCCCTTTACAAAAAATCTTAATTTTTACGGAGTTTCTGTTCCTTATTGGTATAGACTTGACGAGAAAGGGTTCATTGAAGAGAACATCCCCGCGAGAGGAGACATGGAAGAAGAGCTTGCGCAGCTTATTGAAGAAAATCTGAATGATTGTGATTTATCTTCTTATTATGAGCAGGGATTTTATATTGATTTGCCTGATGAAATCTCTTCGTCAGTCAGCATTTCAAATAATAAAGTGGAAGTTTCTGTGGATGCTGGCTTAAGCGTATCAAAAAAAGATATTTCTGCTGTAAAAGGCAAATATGATTTAGAAACGCAAAGCAGGCTTGGAGAGTTTTATGATGCGGCAAGAAAACTTTATGATTATGAAGCTGAGACAAATTTTGCAGAAGAATATTCTATAGATGTCATCAGATTGTATGCTCCTGTTGATGGGGTTGAAGTCCAGTGCAGCCCGAAAATCTGGAAGACAGGAGAAGAGATTGATGCTGTTAAGGAAGGATTGGAGTCAAATATAGCTGCGATAAAGTTTCAGGGGGACGATTTTACTCTGGGGAGTAAAGATAACAAATATTTTGTTGTTGACGCAAATACAAAGGTTCCTGCCAGATTAATTTATTCCAAGGAATGGCCCAGCGTTTTTGAGATAAGCGGCGATAAAGTAACTAATGAACTGATGATTGCAGAAGCTATTGGAAATCAGCAGGGGCTTGGAGTGATGGGCTTTTGCTATGTTCCCTATCATTTTGTATATGACATGAGGTTTCCGGTTATGTTTCAAGTAGGGGACGGGGTTGATTTATTCCAGTTTCCTGTTACTGTGATTGTAGATAATAATCTGGCTAAGAAAGCTGAATTGCCGCAAATAAATTACCAGGAACCTAAATTCAGGATGTGCGATTTCAAGGAAGCAGAAGCCGAGATTCACACTTATGATGAAGAGCTTAATCCTGTTGAAGCAGATGTAAGCTTTGAATGCCTTGAAGAATCATGCGATTTAGGAAGAACAGAAATCAAGAATGGAGATGCTGTTTTTGAAGGCAGTATTCCTATCTGTGTAAATGGAAAAATAGTTGCCAAAGCAGAAGGATTTTCTGATGCAAGACAAACGTTTTCCTCAAATAGCGAAAGTGTTGCAAATGTAATCATGGAGAAAGAATATGAAGTTGGAGTTAATGTTATGGTTGCAGGAGGGGGCATGAAGGAAGGCGAGCAAGCAGTTATTTACTTTGAAAATGATGAAGGCGGCAGAAGCGCTGTTATTCCAGGAAATGAGAAAGTCAAGCTTAAGGAAGGGCAATACAAAATTAAGGTTTATGTTTACGGGAATTCCGGAATTACAATCCCTGCTTCAAGCAAGAGGCAGTGCATTGATGCTGCCAGAGGGGGCTTTGCAGGATTTTTCGGAGCGACAAAAGAGGAATGCTTTAATATTGATATTCCTGAGACAAAGATTGATTATGCTCTTAAAGGCGGAGGGCAAGAGGAAAGTTATATCCTTAAAGATGAATTGATTTCAGAAGAGATAAATTTGGAAGTTCAGGAATTGCCTTCGCCTGATTCTTTGGAGCAATTGCAGTACAATTATGAGCTTTTCAACAGCATGGGGGTTGGAATATCATTCAGATGAGAAAAATAATATTATCTTTCTTTTTTGTATCTTTACTTGGCTTGGTTTTTGTTGGTTTAGCAGGCGCGCAGACAGCTACTTTTGTAAATCATGTTTCTCCTGATTTCAGGCAATATTATTCTGCTGAGGAAAGGCTTGGGCAGTATTATCCTATTTTCTCCCAGGAAGATGAATTTTGCAGAAACAGGCAGGATATAATATTACAAGTTGCTCCGGCGGGATGCCAGCCGACTGTTGTAAGAAGTGATTTGCTTGCTGAGCAAAATGTTCCTGTTTTCTGCCAACTGCAGGCAATACAGGCAAATCCGTTGGTTGATATAAAGCAGATAAGAAATATAAGATTCAGCGGCAGATATCCTGCTGAAATTTCAGGAACAGGTTTTCATCCTGCTAAAGCTGCATTAAGGACAGGAAATGTTTTGCTGGGAAATCCTGTTTTAAATGATGTAGGATATGTTGTAGTTGTATTGAAGAAAAATCCGAATGAAAAAGAATTGCCTGATTTTGTCAATGCAACCCTTACTGCTAATTTAGATTATTATGCCGGCAATGCTTTTGGGATAGGCTCAAGCGAATTACTTTTGCAGGTAGTTGATGATAGTAAATGGAATTCCGTGAGAAACAAGCAGAGCTTTTTGAACGGCGAATATTTCTTCAGATTAGAAGACGCCGAGCCGGAATTTGCGATTGTTTCTGTTTATCATCAGGACAGAAAAATTAATACAGTAAGAATAAGCAGAGCAGAGGCATCAGAAAAGATTTATCTTCCCGGCTTGTACTGCGGAGGAGAGCTTAGATTAAAGTATGACGGATTTGTTTCTCCTGAAAATATTGCAAGATTAAAAGTTGGAGACGATGAAATTGAGGTTTATGAAGGCAGCAGTTTTCTTAATAATAAATGTGTTGTCAGAGACATTAGATTTACCAGCAATAGCGAAGGAAGTGTTGATGTTGTCTGCGGAACAGAAAGATTCAGCTTAAGCATAAATCCCGAAAGGCTGAATACGGGAGATTTAGTCAAGTTTGCTGATAAGGCAGAGAGCGCAGAACTTTGGAGTGTTGTTGGTTTTGAAGAAAATTCTGACGGGAAGAAAATAAGAATTACTAATTTAGCAGGAACAGAAAGCAGAACTATTTCTTATTCAGAAATTGTTCCTGCTGATGAAGGCAGGCTTTATGAGGCAGTATATAATGCAGGCATTGAGGATTACATAAAGCAATCTATTGACAGCTACGAGAGAACAGCCGTTGATTATTCAGCTGAAAAAGACAACTCCGGATTTTACGGGGAGAGAGCTCTTGAAAAGGGAATTGAATTTGCTGATAATACAAACAAAGAAGTTACAGAAGCAAGATTAATCAATCTGCTCTTGGAGCAATACCCTTCTGCAAATAACTTTTCAAAATACAGCGACAAGCTTAACAGGATGTACAGCATTAATTCTGACAAGGCAGTTGCGGTTGTGGATATTGATAATGATTATAAGACAATAAAATTAATTGGCTTTAGAGCGCCGGAGAAAAAATCTACGGCAACCATTGCATGGGGCGGAGAAAGATTCAGCGTTGAGCAGGGAAACAGCACTTCAGTCTCTCTTGGAAATCTGACTCTGAACAGGATTGAAAGAACAGGAATCAGCATTTCAGTTAAATGCTTGGATAAGGATTTAAGCGGAGGCAATTTCAATGTTAAAGTTGATGAAACTCAAAGAGGTGTTTGCGGAAGGGATTTGTCAATTGTAAATCTGAATATAGAAGATTTTGCCAGGATAAAAGTTGAGCCTGCAACAAGAACAACAGGACAGACAAACATAAGTATCAATATTGGAATTGAAAAAAGAGCGATACAGCTTTCTCCTGAGAAGGCGAGAGAGAAAATAGAAAATTTGAATAAAACCATTGAAAAATGGGAATCTGTTTCTAATAGCCTTGGAAATGTTGTAACAGGATTGAAGGCGGCGTGCTTTGCAACTTCAGGAATTCTGACTGCAAAGAATTTTCTTACAGGATTAAGCGGAGAAGCTTTGGCAAGGCAAAAAGTTATGAGAGACAGAGGAGGCTGGACAGACAGATGCACTAATGCTGTAAGCAGAGGAGAGTATTCAAGTATGGATGAATGTTTCAGGCAGAATGCAGGAGCCATTAGCGGCGATGTAAAATCAATGACAGAGGCGTTGAATCAGGTCAATGACAGGATTAAAGGAATACAGGGAGATTATGTCAAGCCCGCAGGAATTTTTGGAGAGACAATTACAGTTGATACAGACGGATTAAAACAAACCAACTTAGATTATATAAAACAGACTTATGGAAATTCTAATATAGAAAGCACGACATCTAGCAATCAGCAGCTTGTTCTTGGTGATGTCATAGGGAGATTGCAAAGTGCTGATTCTCTTTCTCTTGATAAAATGAGTGATATTGAACTTTATGCAAAGCTGATTGATAATCAGGGAATAAGCAATGAGCAGAAAGAATTGTACAAGCAGAGACTTGGTTTTATTCTTGAGGATGTTGAAAAAAGGAATACAGCAGATAGCGAAAGAACGAGCTTTGAGACAGATACAGGATTTAAGGCGTATATTCCAAGCTATTCAAAGTCGGGAGAATATTATGGAAATGTTTATTCATCGGGAAAGATAAATTTAGGAAGCGGAGTTGATATTGAGGCGAATTCTCCTATCCAAGCTGTTCAGGGCAATGATGGAGCACAGTATTTGTTTGTTCTAAATGAGTTAAAGAATCAGGATGGGCAGACAATCTATTCTTATGACAGAAATAAAATTTATAAACTGACTGATAATAATGGCTGGACAGCCAATGCATTGCCTGCAACTTTTGATGTTGACAAAAGCATTGGAAGTTTTTCCACTTTCAGGAGCTTGAATGCGGGAAGTTATAATTATGCTTTTGCGCAGGGAGAGGCTGTTGTGAAATATTATGAAAGAGAGCCATTTAAGGGAATGCCTGCAATGGTGCCAGTAGATGTTGAGTCCGGGTTTTATGCTGCGACAGAGCAAACATTGCCAGGATTTGGAAATATAAAAGCATTTGAATCTTCAGGAAGAATAGTAGGATTTTATGTTTGTAATGTTATGGAAGACAAGAGAGTTGGATTTTTCTCTCCAGGATTTGGAGATGACAGATGCATTAGATTTGATTTAACAACAGGGCAGCCTTTAGATGTATTCCCGGGGTTAGATAGTAGTAAGGCAAAAAGATTAGTTGAGAAGGCAATTCAGGCATTAAATGAAGCCGCAAGGCAGTATGGAAAAAGCCAGGTTACTATTCTTGGAAAAGTTTTCCAGACAGGAGCGCCTGCTGCATCTTCTCCTGCAACGCAATGCCAGGATTTCATGTCCCCTGAAGACTGCCAGTTGCTTTTCAATGTTTGCGATCCTGTGATATGCCCTACTTCAAGATGTGATTTTGGAGGGCAATACCCTGTTGATAATGTAATACAATCAGGAATTGTTGGAAGTGCTTTATTATGCCTTCCTAATGCTAAAGAAGGAATTGTTGTTCCTGTCTGCCTGTCGGGAATAAAAGCAGGAGTGGATGGGTATTTATCTATATTGAAATCTCATCAGGCATGTTTGCAGGAAAATATTGATACGGGAAATACTGTTGGTGTATGTGATTTAATCACTTCTGTTTATGCTTGTGAATTTTTCTGGAGACAGGCAGCTCCTCTTGCTAATGTTTTATTGCCTAAGATAGTTGAGTTTGCTTATACAGGAGGACAGGGGCAAGTCAGAGGAGGAGGAGAATATTTGACTGTTCAATCTGCTTGGAAGAATACGCAGGATTCAATAGACTATTTCACTAATTATTATGCCAAGAATTCTTTTGATTCTTTCAGAGCAAGAAGTATTGAGGAGGCGGGAACTCCTTTCTGCAAGGCATTTGTTTCTGCTAAGTCACCGACGTCGTTTGATACGTTATTAGCGCCAGATTCACCGGCGCAATATCATGCATGGTTTAGAGAGACAATTTATAGTGATGCAACTGTTCCTTCCACATCGCAGTATAAATTATTTTATCATATCTTTGCAGGAAACGACAGAGGGGCTGTTTTCAGTGTTTATTTGAAGGAGCCCCCGGAAAGCTCTTATTACAGGACAACGCCGCAAATAATTGTAGCTTCCGGATTTGTTGCAAGAGGGCAGGCAGTCAGCGAAACAAAAGACTTCACTGCTCCTTCTGGATACAAACAGCTTTGCATAAGAGTGAATGACCAGGAAGAATGCGGATTCAAGCAGGTTTCAACGAGCTTTGCAGTTGACTATTTGAAAGACCAGTTTGTAAAAGATGAATTGGGAAGGACAGACATTAAGACTGAAGCTGAATGCATTTCAGGAAGTGTTAATCCCGGTGCTTTGCTGAATCCTAATATACAGGAGGCAGCACAGGAAGCAATTGACCCTGCTGTCTATAAAAGAGGGATTGTAAGGATTTGCTCTACTGAAAATCCCGGGCTTTCAACTGATTCTGCAAGATTCAAGGAAGTTGGATTCTGCGGCGATGAGAAACTTGTTTGCTGGCTTGATACCAATAGTGTTGATACAGCATTAAGTGATAGCATTCCTGCGGATATAAAAGCAGGCATAAATAATCAGACGCTTTCTGAATTAGGGGGAGAAGCAGATAAAATATTGCAGGAAAATGGATTTGTTTTGAATGCAGAAGCTTTGTTAAAGATAGATAAGATTGTAACAGAAATAGATAAGTTAGTAGGAAAAGGAAGTGAATTAAAGAATCAGCAATCACTTGCATCTGATTATTCACAGAAAGCTGTTTCTATTGAGTCAGATATAGAAGACTTAATGAGAAACTTATTTTTTGACAGAGATAAAGCTGCTTTATTGATTGAAAGAGGCAGACTTTATGAAGGGCTTGCAAGAATATTGATCGGGCCTGATTTTAAAGGTGATTTTAAAGGATTAGGAAAGGCGAGCCACACAGAATGCAGAGAGCAAATGTGCTATTCTGTGGAAGGGCCTGGAGATGATGAATGCAATGTTGATGAGGATTGTGCTAGTATAACAGGAAATAGTAATGGAGGGACAGGTCAAGAAGCAGCAGGAACAGCAGAGCAATCTTTAAGCATTAAGGATGGCATTTTGCACGGAAAGGAAGGAAGTTTTCTTTATACTGATAATGTGATTAGTCCTATTTATTTTGTTGGCACAAGAGTTTTCGTTGTACTTTCAGACAGAGCTATTTTAATAGGAGACATTAGTGAAGGAAAAATTGTTATCAATAGCAATCAGGTTAGTGATGCGCAGGAAAGAGGTTTTATTGATGAAAGTGTTTCTGCCCTTACGAGCAAAATTGACGGGAAAGATTTTGACGGATTTTTTTAACAACATGCGGGAAAGAGGATTCGAACCTCTGTAAGCACTAAGCTACTTGGTCCTAAGCCAAGCCCGTTTGACCACTCCGGCATTCCCGCTCGTCATTAGTAAAAAAGAGCTGTTTATAAGTATGGCGGTTTACTGCTTATTTTTTCTTGCAAGAATAACAGCGAGCATTCCAAGCAGACTGACTAGTACTGGGAACCATACCTGCGAAATCCAGGGAACAGGAATTAAGAATAAGATGTCCTGGGTTAATAATGAAGATGGCCAACCCACAGCGAGCCAAAGCCCGACGTAGTAAAATATATCCCATGCTGCAAATGTCCATAAAAATACGGCAAATCTTTCTTTGGTTGCTTTAACAGATAGTAAAGCTATAGAAACCAGCATTATTATTGTAGCAATTTCCCTGAATATTTCTATTGCAAATAATGTTTGCGGCAGTTCATTTGATAGACTGAGAGCTTGGGTTTCTGGATTAAGTCCTATCGCTATCCTAAGATAAATCACAACAGCCGCTTCAACAAATCCGAATGCTGCGCTAAAGATTGCAGTTGTTAGAAGTGTTTGCTTTTGTATATTTAATTTCTTTTCTTTCCAGAAAAAATATGCGATGAATGGAACCAGAATCAGCAGATTTACCCACCATGGGTGTGCTAATAATTGAAATTCTTCCATGCTATTATAGAGAATTCTGGTAATTATAATCCTTTTTGTCCAGAGTTCTCTTATGGACAATTCTTAAGAATATATCCCAAGTAACAGAATTGTCCATAATTATTTAGAAACAATTTAAAGTTAATGATTTCTTTTATTGAAATAAATCTGTTTAGGATGGTAGATTACTCTTTCTTCTTTTTTGATTCAGATTCTTTCTGTTTTAGCTTATCTTCAATGCCAAGGCGGTCTATCAATTCCTTGTACCTGTTCCTGATTGTTACTTCTGTTATTCCTGCAACATCTGCGACTTCTCTTTGCGTTTTTTTCTCATCATTCATTAAAGCGGCTACATATAATGCTGCTGCAGCGATTCCTGCAGGACCTCTTCCGCTTGTCAATTCAGAAATGTCTGCTTTTTTTAATACTTTTAGGGCTTCATTTTGTGTTTTTGGAGACAAATGGAGTATTGAAGAGAATCTTGAGATGTAATCTTTAGGCGATGAAGGACGGACTTTTATTCCTAATTTCCTTATTATAAACCTGTAAGTTCTTCCTATTTCTTTTCTTGCTACATCTGAAGCTGCTGAAATTTCATCTAATGTTCTTGGAATATTATAAGACCTGCAGGCGGCATAAATACAGGCAGCAATTACTGATTCCATGCTTCTTCCTCTTACCAAGCCGCGTTGAAGAACGAAATTGTATACTCTCGCTGATTCATCTCTAACAACTGAAGGCAGATTGAGGAAAGAGGCAACACGCCTTAATTCAGCCATTGCAAGCCTTAAGTTTCTTTCAATGGATGTTGAAACTCTTTCCTGCCATTTTTTAAGCCTTAAGAATTTTCTTGTCTGGCCTGCTTCTAATCTGTAAATATCAGAAATCTCTCCGACGTTTGTTGTCAGTCCTTTGTCAAATTTTTGCATTGACATAGGAGCACCGCCCCTGCTCTTTTTCTCATTCTTGTCAAACTGGCCGCCTGAATCCTGACCTGTATCAACCATTTTTTCTTCAATAAGAAGACCGCAGTCGTTGCAAATTATTTCTCCTTTCTGGTCGTCGTATGTTAAATCAACGCTTCCGCATTCAGGGCATCTTTTTATATTACTCATTTAAGCACCACAAGGTTTAAAAAGAATTAGGTTAGGTAGGGTATTTAAGGCTTTCGGAGCCGAAAGCCTTTGACTTGCTTTATTTCTGAAAGTTATTCCTTAATTAAGACAGCATTAACATTTCCTTCCCTTGAAGGCCTGTTTGTGATTTTTGCTTTGCCTAAAGATGTTTCAATTATAACGCCTTTCATCAATCTGTTCTGCCTTGCCATAAACCTGTTTTGAGGAGTCTCCAAGACATTTTTTATCTCTGTTTTTTTTGTTTTTCCATCAATTATTATATTTGCAGTGTTTGCCCTAAGCATTACATGGATTTTATGCCCCCCCCTGATTCTTTTTGCCTTGGTTTTAGTTTCTCCAAGAGAGAGATGACTTTCCTGCGCCTGCCTGTCAGATGTTTTTTTCTTTCTTTCCCGATGGTATTTTCCACCGGAAATCTTTCTTCCATTATTCATTCTATTTTTTGTTTTAAGAGGTTTAAAAACGTTGCTATGCCTTTGGTTTTTTCTGTAATATTTTATTTTTCAACATCAAAATGTTTATATAGTGTCAGTAATGAATGCAGTCATGGTTAACGGAATTGAGAGGCCTCTTGATTTGCTTAATGTATCTAAGGGCAAAGAGGTTTTAGTGCAGTTGAAGAATGATAAACAGGTTGTCGGAACTTTAATGGCTTTTGATATCCATATAAATATTGTCCTGGATAATGCAAAGGAAATGCATTCAGGGGAAGTGAAGAAGAATCTTGGCCTTACATTCTTGAGAGGAGATACAATAATCTTAATTTCGCCCGCATCTACAAGTTTGAATAAATAATAATCAGCTCTCGTATAATAAAATTGCCAATAATGATAAGCTTAACATGATTGTTGATAATAGGATAATAATTCTGGATTAATCAGTAAATAGGAACTCTTTTTAGATTATAATCTCATCAAAGTCATTGGCAATTTTTGTGTTTTTGAATATCTTTTTTGCTTCTTTTTCTAATTCTGAGATATTTTTCTCATATCTCTGGGATATGTGAGTTAAAATCAGCTGTTTTACTTTTGCTTTCCTGGCAATTGCTGCGGCTTGTTTTGCAGTTAAATGCCTGAATTCTTTTGCCTTTTCTTTTTCACTTTCAGAATATGATGCCTCACAGATAAGGATGTCTGAATTTTTTGCTATATTAATCAGGCTTAAGCTGTATCCCGTATCAAGTATTATTGCAATCTTTTTTCCTTTTTTTGTGTAGGAAACACTTTTAGCGCTTATCTTTTTGTCATTTACAATTATGTCCTTTCCTTCTTTTAATTTTCCAATTATTGGAGAATTCGGCAGTTTTAATTTTTTTAACTTTTTTTTATCCAGCCTGATTTTATCTTTTATTGATATTGAATAAGTATTTGTAGGGATTCCGTGAATGGCAGGAAAGGCATTTATTTCTATATCTTTATTTTCAAACACTTTCCTGCTTACTTCAGTAATTTCATGCTTTATGCTTCTCTTTCCATATATTTTCTTAATTGAGGAAAATTTTTCTTTTGACCATTTTGGCCCGTATATTTCCAGCTTTTTTGGATATCCTGACATTTCAAGAGTTTGAAGCAATCCAGGAATACCTAAGACATGGTCTCCGTGCCAGTGAGTTATCAACATTTTAGTTAATTTGCAAGGATTTTCATCTGCTAATCTGAATTGTCTTTGGGTGCCTTCACCGCAATCAACTAATATATGCTCATTGCTTACATCTACGAGTATCGCTGTATGATTTCTTTCTTTAGTAGGTATTGAGTTTGATGTTCCAAGAAACTTTATTCTTAAGTCCATTTTTAACTAAATCTTTTGTATTTTATATACTTATGTCAATGTATTTAAATCAATTTTCACTCTTTTTTCTATGGCAAAGAGAGCTGTGTCTTTAATCATGTTGGTTTTATTCGTATCTGGTATGTTTTTTATTTTTTATTCTGAATATGGAAATATCACAGGCAGAGTCTCTGATTCGGATTATAGTTTTGATGTTATTGTAAATATTCCAGAAAAGACTGATATTCTTAAAGGGGAAAGTTTAGAGTTGCCTGCTAGTGTTATAAATTTAAATGCGGGGGTTTTAAAAGGATGCATGTTTGATTTTGAGAGTGATTTCCCCGGAACTATTTCAACAGAACAGAAGGAAATCATATATTCTTTGGAGAAACAGAATTATAATTTTGATATCAATGCAGTATCTACTGCGTTCTTGGGAAGTTATTTAGTTCATTATACTTTTTCGTGTGAAAGCGGGCTTGAAAATGGTATTTTTTATATAAATTTATTAGATTCTAAGTCTGAATCTGGTCTAATCGGCTCTAATAAGAAGATGGAAAGCAGGATTACCGGATTTTCTGTTTTTGATAAAAGCACAAAGATTACTTCTTTGTTCGTAGTTTTAATCTCGCTGATAGTAATCTTCATTGCTTTGAAGTCTATTATAAAGAGAGAAAATGCTCATAATTATTTTTCTTCCAGAAAGTTCATTAAATTGAATCTGGAAGATAGTCAGGGCAATCTTTAAATAGGTTTTTTTGACTTTCTTTGTGATGCTCCCGTAGCTCAGCCTGGATAGAGCATCGGACTTCTAATAAGAAGAAGGAATCCGGGGGTCGCAGGTTCAAATCCTGTCGGGAGCGTTTTATTTAAGTAGATTTATATACCCTTATCAATAGAAATTTTTATGGAGATATTATTTGTTTGCAGAGCGAATGTAGGGAGAAGCCAGATGGCTGCTGGTTTATTTAATAAGTATTCTAAAACACATCACGCTGATAGTGTGGGGTTTCAGGTTGATGGTTATTACGGACAGACAGGACAAATTCTTAAAGATTTTGCGGGCTTTAAAAGTCATGCAGATAATGTTATGAAGGTTATGTAAGAGGAGAACGTTGATGTTAGCATGAGCCAGAGAACGCAGCTAACGGAGCCGATGGTTTCAAGTTATGATAGAGTTGTCGTGTTAGCTCATAGAGCTGAATCTCCTGTTTATCTAACTAACAATCCTAAAGTTATCTTTTGGGAGATGAACGATCCTGCCGGAACGGGTTATGAAAGTCATGTCAAGACACGCGAGGATGTTAAAGGTCTTGTTAAAAAATTGATAGATGAATTAGAGTAGTAATCTATTTTTTCTAAGGCATTTTATTCATATAAACGTTTAAAAGGTCTTTTTATCTTTGTAAATTACGCGCACGTGGCACAGCGGCTACTGCAGTTGCCTGCAGAGCAACCTTTCCCAGGTTCGAGTCCTGGCGTGCGCTTTTTTTATTATGTCAAGAAATCGAGGAGACTTCTTGAACATCCAAAAAACTAAACTTAAAGTTTTTTTGATGCTTGCTATCCTGCTTAGCAGGATGTTCAGGAGCAGGATGCCTTTTTAAATTGCGGAAAAAAATTAGGTTAAGTGAATAAAATTAGCAAAATAGGCAATTCTTTAAATATCTGAATTTCTACTTATCTGAATGGCTGAAGAAAAAAAGACAGAAGGAATTACTATTGATGAACTTGCTGCGTTTTGCAGGCGCAAAGGGTTTGCTTATCCTTCAGGAGAAATTTATGGCGGACTCTCCGGCTTTTGGGATTTTGGCCCTCTCGGAACAGAGCTTGCAAGGAATCTAAAAAATGAATGGTGGAAGTTTCACGTCAGGAACAGGGAGGATGTTGAAGGCATTGACGGAAGCATAATCACAAATCCTAAAGTATGGGCAGCATCAGGCCATATTGAAAATTTTGTAGATATTGTTGTAATATGCAGGAAATGCAAGTCTAAAAGCAAGATAGACAAGCACGAGCTTGGAAAAGCAAGGTGTGATAAATGCGGAGGAGAATACGAATCAAAAGGAGAATTTAATCCGATGTTTGTTACTAAAGTAGGAGCGATTAAAGATGAAGCGGTAAATGCTTATTTAAGGCCAGAGACAGCGCAGTCTATTTTTGTTAATTTCAAAAATGTTTTTGAAAGCACAAGGGCAAAACTGCCTTTTGGGATTGCGCAGATAGGAAAAGCATTCAGGAATGAGATAGCACCGAGAGAATTTCTTTTTAGAGCAAGAGAGTTTGAGCAGATGGAGATTGAATATTTTATCAAGAAAGGCACGAGATGCCCATATATTGATGAAATAGGAAAACTGGAAATTTCTTTTTATTCGGCTGAAATGCAGAAAAAAACTAAAGAGGGAAAGAAGATGAAGATAATTGATGCATGGAAAAAGAAAATAATAGGAGATTGGCAGGCTTATTGGCTTGCCCAGGAATATTTCTGGTTTTTGATGCTCGGAGCTAATCCCGGTAATTTTAGGGCAAGACAGCACACAAAAGATGAAAAAAGCCATTATGCTTTAGATACATGGGATTTGGAATATAATTTTCCTATGGGCTGGAGGGAATTGCAGGGGTTTTCTAACAGAGGCAATTATGATTTGATGCAACATCAGAAAGCATCTGGAAAGAGCTTTGAAGTTTTTGATGAGGATACTAAGGAAAGATTCATTCCTGAAGTTGCATGCGAGCCTTCTTTGGGGGTAGGAAGAGCTTTTTTAGTTTTCCTGCTCGATGCATATGAGCATGATAGGAAAAGGGAGAATGTTGTTCTGCACCTGCATCCTAAGCTATCTCCGTACAAGGCAGCTATACTTCCTATTGTTTCTAAAGGAGAGATTGCTGAAGTTGCATATGAAGTATTTAGAGACCTGAAAGAAGATTTTAATGTCTTATTTGACAAGTCAGGAAGCATCGGCAGGAGATATTCAAGGAATGATGAGATAGGGACGCCGTATTGCATTACAATTGATGAAGAGTCTTTGAAGAAAAAGACTGCAACTATTCGTGATAGGGATTCTACAAAGCAGATAAGAGTTAAAATAAATGACTTGAAGAAAGTTATTGACGAGCTTGTCAGAGATAAAATAGTGTTTGAGGATGCGGGCAAGATAGTCGAGACAAGGGTTAAATAGACAGATTTAAAAAATCCTTTCGTTTTTGCTTTACCTGATGAATAGCATATTGTTTTTTCCTTTTTTTGCCATGGCCGGAATTCTTGCGGTTTTAGTGGGAATCCTTATTTTCGCTTTCTGGCTTTGGATGCTGATTGACTGCATTAAGAGGGGTTTCAGAAAAGATATTGAAAAAGTTATCTGGGTTTTGGTAATAATCTTTGCTACATGGATTGGAGCGCTGGTTTATTTCTTTGTGATAAGAAACGGCAATACTAAAGGGCTTATGAAAAAATAATCGCATTTTTCACAGAAGATTCAATCTAAAAGTTTAAAAGTTATTAATCTATGATTTATCGTGATTACTATATGGTTTTATACTCTTACCAGTGTATTTATTGTAAGCCTGATTTCTTTTGTAGGAGTTTTTACTCTGGGAATTTCTTCTGTCCGCCTTAAAAAGATTTTGATTTATCTGCTGGCATTTTCCGCAGGAGCCTTATTCGGAGACGCTTTTCTTCATATTATTCCTGAATTAGGGAAGGAAGGATTTACTATTTCCTCTTCTGCATGGATTCTTTCGGGGTTTTTATTATTTTTTGTGATAGAAAAGTTCGTTCACTGGCAGCACTGCCATATGCCTATCACTGAGAAGCATGTTCATCCATTTGCTTATATTAATTTGGTTGGAGATGGATTCCATAATTTTCTTGATGGACTGATAATTGCAGGAAGCTATATTGTTTCTGTTCCAATCGGAGTTGCCACAACACTTGCGGTTATTTTTCATGAGATACCGCAGGAAATAGGAGATTTTGGCGTTCTTTTGCATGGGGGATTTTCAAAAGGAAAAGTACTATTTTTGAATTTTGTATCTGCTCTATTTGCTGTTGTCGGAGCTTTAATTGGATTAATTCTTAGCAGTCGTGTTGAATCTATTTCAGGTATTTTGCTTCCTATTGCTGCCGGAGGATTTATTTATATTGCCGGAGCTGATTTAATACCGGAATTACATAAGGAAACAGGAGTAAGAAAGGCATTTCTTCAGCTTCTTTGCCTGCTGATTGGTGTTGGCGTGATGGCCCTGTTGCTATTGCTTGAATAAGGAAACGCTTATAAGGAATGTTTGTTTTTAGTTAGCTTATGGGAAAGATTGTAAGCTTTATTTCATTAAAGGGAGGAGTTGGAAAAACTACTTTGTCTGCTGCACTTGCTGCAGAACTTGCTAATTTTTATGGCAAGAAAGTATTGCTGATAGACGGGAATTATTCCGCGCCGAATCTTGGAATCCACATGGATATTATCACTCCGGGAAAAACTATTCATGATATTTTGAATGGAACTAAAATTTCTGCTTCTTTGCATCGCAAGTATAATGTTGATGTTATTCCCGGGAATTTTCTTTTTAACAGGGAGTATAATCCCATGAAATTGAGGGCTAAAATTGGATATGCAAGAAAAAATTATGATTTTATTATAATTGATTCTTCTCCTTCGTTAAATGAGGAATTATTATCTGTTGTTTTGGCATCTGATTCCTTGTTTTTAGTATCAACTCCGGATTACCCTACTCTTAGCTGTTCTATGAAAGCAGCAAGGCTTGCAAGGCAGAGAGGAGGGAATGTTTCAGGAATGATTGTGAACAGGTTTGTTGATGGGAATTATCAGATAAGCCTGCAGGAGATTCAGGAATCAACAGGAATTCCTGTTGTTGCGTGGATAAAGGAAGATGCCAATGTGGGAAGAAGCCTTTTTGAGAGAATTCCAATCAGTCTCTATTCAAGAAGGTCTCATTTTTCCAAGGAAATAAACAAGCTTGCCGCAGCTCTTGCAGGCATTAAAAGAAAGCCAGGGTTTTTCACAACATTTTTTGACATACCTCTGAAAAAAGAAGAAGTTAACAGGGAAGTTTTAAGGGAGAATTTTTATACCAGTATCTTCAAGGATTAGCATGAAAAATGATTGTGTTTTTTGCAAAATCATTAAGGGCAAGATAAAAAGTGAGAGAATTGATGAAAGCAATAATTTTATTGCAATAAAGGATACAAGACCCAGAGCAGAAGGGCATACTTTAGTTATCTCGAAAAAGCATTTTGCCACTTTGCTTGATATCCCAAACAATATGGGAAATGAAATGCTTGAATTTACTAAGAAGGTTGCCGGAAAGCTTTTAGATGAAAAATATGGCGATGGCTTTAATGTTTTAATGAATAATCTTTCAGTTGCAGGGCAGATAGTTATGCATGCTCATCTGCATATAATTCCGAGAAAAGAAGGCGACGGGCTAAGAGTGCTGGCTTGAATGGCGCTGGGGAGACTCGAACTCCCGACCTCGGCCTTTCTCAAATCTCACGATTTGTGAGAAAATCCAATTTCTTACGAAATTGTCTTTCATGAGAGCCGCATTCTAACCAGCTGAACTACAGCGCCCTATACTAATTTAATAAAGAAAAAGATGGTTTTAAAGGTTTATGGGCTTATCTTGAACGCTCTTCTGACTTGACTTCTTTGGGTTTTAGCCCCATTTTTTCGATTCTTCTTATCCTAACCATATAGCCTGCAATCCTGTTTCTTGTCTTTTTGCTGGGCATTGTGTGTTTAAGTATTCTTTTATTGTTTTCAAAATTCTCTGTAAAGGAATTCATATCCTTTGCGAGCTGTCTTCCTGTTTTCTTGATTAATAAGGATTTTATTCTTCCCATGCGAGAGTTTGCTTTCAGAGGTTTTTAAATTTATGGATTTAACTTTTCAAACTTTATCATATTTTTCCATTCTGACAGATATTCAGCTGCCTTTTTGTCCAACTCTCCTGTTGATATTAAAATGGCAGGCATTTTCGCTGTCTGCGCTTTCTGTACTGCTA
The DNA here is from genome assembly GCA_964437555.1 of Candidatus Woesearchaeota archaeon. Lineage (GTDB taxonomy): Archaea > Nanobdellota > Nanobdellia > Pacearchaeales > GW2011-AR1 > UBA92. Next base: position 35,193 of record CAYTHI010000003.1, read on the forward strand.
TTGTCAAATCGTTCTGGCTTATCTTTTTCTTATCCTTGAAAATAAGATAGAATTCCTGCTCTCCGAATTTTAATGCTGTTTTTACCTTTGCCGTATATTCTTTCTTTTTTGACAGCATTTCTTCTATAACTTGGATATCTTTTGATTTTAGGTATTCCTTTATAGAGTCTGACAAGTCTGGCTGTATTAGCTTCATTATCTTTTCTTTCTTGCTTTCTTTCTGTTTTTGAGGAGAGTTTAAGATAGGTTCTATTTCTTTTGTCTTTTTAATTTCCAGTTTAATTTCTTTCAATACCTCTTTCTTACTTTCTCTCCTTTCTTCTGTTTTCTTTTTTATTTCAGGAGAAATAATATCTCTAACGAGCTCTTTTGCCTGCTCTTCTTTTGTCTGAAAATATCTCCAGAATATTTTTGGAGCATCGTTCACTCTTACTGTTACCGGAATGGCAAAATCTTTTATTTTCCTTAAGGCAACTCTTAGGGAAGGGTCTAATTCTTCATCATTTAACACAAAGGAATCTTTTAATTTGAAAAAAGCTTCCTTTTCCTTTCCGTTTAGGTAATTTGTGAAATTCTCAAGCATTTTTTCCTGTCCTATCATATAATATATAGGCGAGCTGCCAACTTTCATATCGCTTAGTTTTAATCTTCTTTCACTTACTAATTCTGAAAGGAAAGCTGAAGTAAAAAGTGGAGAGATTCCAGCTTCTCTCGCTATTTTTGACGGAAAGCTTGGGCCATTTAACTTTATTATTGAAATTATTTTTTCTTTTGTCTCAAGAACTTTTTGTAAATCAGGCATAATCCAAAAAGAGTGATGAGTATTATAAATATTGTTATGTCTAAGGCCTTATCCAGTCAACTTCAAAATAAGTGACATCGGATTCTTCGTCAACTATGGCTATCAAGAGCTTTTTCTTTGCAGCATGGGAAACTCTGTTCTTTGCTGCCAAATCATGCCATGAATGAGATTCTGTCTCTTTTACAGGGAAGACAATCCATTTTGCGTGGTCTTGCCCCGGCTTTATCCCTTTTTCATACACTCTGAATTCAGCTCCAAACTTAAGGGCTGTTTTGACAATGTATCCTTTTTTTCTTAAATCTAAAAATACAGGAAACTTTATCATCAGCTTTTTATCATGTTTTTTCAGTCTTTTTACCAGTTGATCTTCTGTAATCTTCTTGTTATTTGAGAAAATCTCTATTTTATTTTCAAAAAGAAGAAATAGTGCTTCTAATGAAGAATATTCTATCTTATCTCTTCTTCTTTCTCCGAATCTTGATTTTTCATATAAAGAAAATGCTTCTCTTGAGTTTGATGCAATTGAGTCTCCTATAAGGCGGGCGATTATCATGGCTCTAATAGTGATTATGCATATTTAAGATTGACGGGCATAATGCCTTCAGGAGCTTCCCAGAAATTCAGCATTCCATTGAACTGATTCTTTTTGGGTTTTTTATTATGAATCCGTATTTGCCGTAAGAAGAATCTGCCAGATGCAGAGATTTGTCCTTCATGAAATCCCGGTCGCTTGCGTATTTTTTTACTTCTGTTATTTCAGCTATCCCTATAATTGCTCCATATGTTAGATTTTTGATATTAAGCTTGTTTAATGCTTTTTCATCAGGAGATTTTGATGCGTGAATAAGGAATTTTCCCCTGAAATTAGTGTTCCATTTCCTGATTTCTATCTTCTTTTTTCCCTGAACCAGCAGTTCTGCCCATGGCTGTTTCAATGATAGGGCTTTCATGGGCTAATAATGCTCATAGAATATTTAAGAATATTGAATTGGAAACAGATAATTTTATATAGCTTTTAATTATACTATTTTCATGGAAACCATAACTCTGCCAAGAAAAGAATACGCCGATTTGAAAAGAAAAGCAGAGCTTGACGAATCTCTGCTGATTAAGCTAATTAGAGGATTAGAAGATATAAAAGAAGGAAGAATAAAACGTTGGAAAGCTAAAAATTAAGTTTTTTCCTTATCTCATTTCTATAATGAGGGATTAGGCTCTTTATTGTATTGATTGTTTCTTGTTGCCCTTTCTTGTCGCTTATAGCTATAACAAACACTACTAAGTACTCTTCGTATATAAGATAATAAAATCTATGGTTTCCGATTTTCTTTTCCCTAAAGAATTTATATCCTAATGGCTTGCCAACGAAAGGGTTAATTTCCAGTTGTTTTATCTCTTTGTCTATTCTTTTTCTTATTGAGTTATCAAGTGCTTTATAATCTCCATCAAACTCTTCCGTTGTAAAAATTTTATATTTCATCTCTTTTTTATTCTTAATGTTGCTACTTAAATATTATTATTAATTTATTTTAATGTTTATCTTATGCCACCAAACCAAAACTTTAAATCTCCAATTCTTTTGAATTAAATATGGCTGAAGAGAAAATAGTCAAATTTTCTAAGATAGAGAAAAAGTGGCAGAAGAAGTGGGAAGATAAGAAAGTATTTGAAGTAAAAGAGAGAAAAGGCACAAAGAAGTGTTATGTTTTAGAAATGTATCCTTATCCTTCTGGAAGCGGGTTGCATATGGGGCATGCTCTTAATTATACAATAGGAGACATTTATGCGCGGTTCAAAAGAATGCAGGGATTCAATGTATTGCATCCTATGGGATTTGATTCATTCGGGCTTCCTGCTGAAAATGCAGCCATAGCTGCTAAATCCCATCCTAAGAAATTTACAGAAGATGCAGTTAAAAATTACATAAAACAGATGAAAAATCTTGGATTAAGCTATGATTGGAGCAGAGAGATAGAAAGCCATAAGCCGGAATATTATAAATGGGACCAATGGATTTTCCTGAAAATGTTTGAAAAAGGGCTTGCTTACAGGAAAAAAGCTCCTGTTAATTTTTGTCCTAAATGTAATAGTGTTTTGGCAAATGAGCAGGTTGTTAATGGAAAGTGCTGGAGGCATGAAGATTGTGATGTTCAAGTTAAGCAATTGGAGCAGTGGTTTTTCAAGACAACTGCTTATGCGAATGAGCTTTACGAAGGATTGGACAAATTGGAAGGATGGCCTGAAACAATAAAGACATTGCAGAGGAATTGGATTGGTAAAAGCGAAGGAGCTGAAATAGATTTTGAAATTAATGACAGGATGTGGAAAGTTTTTACTACGAGGGCTGATACTTTGTTTGGAGTTACATTTCTTGTTGTTTCTTCACAGCATCCTGATTTGCTTGAATTAGTAGCAGACAACCAGATGAAAGAAGCCCTTGCATTTTTGAAAAAAATAAAATCAGTAAAAGAAGAAGATTTAGAGAAGATGGATAAGCAGGGAGTTTTTACAGGCAGTTATGCTATTCATCCTTTAACAAAGGAGAAAATTCCTATCTGGACAGGGAATTTTGTTGTTGCTGATTACGGAAGCGGGATTGTAATGGGAGTTCCTGCGCATGACCAGAGGGATTTTGAGTTTGCTAAGAAATATGGATTAAAAATAAAGGAAGTCATACAGCCCGAGCAGAAAAAATTATCTAATAGCATGAAAGATGTATTTACTGATTATGGAATATTAGTAAACTCAGAGGCTTTCAACGGCCTTTTTTCTGATGAAGGTAAGGAGCACATCATAAAAGCTCTTGGATTCAAGGGAAAAGGAAGAAAGGCTGTAAAGTTCAGGCTTAAGGACTGGCTCATTTCAAGGCAGAGGTTTTGGGGAACACCTATTCCAATTATTTATTGTGATTCGTGCGGAATTGTTCCTGTTCCTGAAAAAGATTTGCCTGTAATATTGCCGGACGATGTTAGATTTTCAGGAGTAGAAAATCCTCTTGCTGATTACAGGAAATTTGTTGAAGTTGATTGCCCAAAATGTAAATCACTAGGAAGAAGAGAGACAGACACAATGGATACTTTTGTCAATTCTTCTTGGTATTTCTTAAGATACTTAGATAGCAGAAATAAAAAAGAAATTTTCGATAAGGAAAAGGCAAAATACTGGATGCCTGTTGATGTTTATATAGGAGGCAGGGAGCATGCCTGCCTTCATTTGATTTATTTTAGGTTTTATACAAAATTTCTAAGGGATTCAGGATTATTGAAAGTAGATGAGCCGGCTTTAAGATTGTTTAATCAGGGAACTCTGCATGCGTCTGACGGAAGGAAGATGAGCAAATCTTACGGAAATATTATTGTGCCTGAAGCTGTTAGTGAGAAATATGGAATAGATACTGCGAGGATGTTTTTGGTTTCAGTGGCTTCGCCTGATAAAGATATAAATTGGAGTGATGAAGGGGCTGAAGGAAGCCTGCGCTTTTTATCCAAAGTTGTGAATTTTGTTAAAAATTTTAAAAATAGGAAAATAACTGCTTTGCAGGAAAGCAGATTAAATAGGGCAATAAGGGATTATAGCCGCGACTTGGAAAATTTCAGGTATAATTTTGCTGTAATAAAATTAAGGGAATTATTTGGATATTTGGAAGAGGGATGCGATAAGAAGAGTATTGAGATTTTTATTAAATTATTAAGCCCGATATGCCCGCATATTGCTGAGGAGCTATGGGAAATATTGGGAGGAAAGGGATTTGTTAGTTTGGAAAAATGGCCTGAATTTAATGAGAAGAAAATAGATGACAAATTGGAAGAAACTGAAAAACAAAAGGAGAAAGTTATAGAAGACATAAAGAATATTATCAGAATTATCAGCGAGAAGAGAAAAAAAGAGCCGAAGAAAGCTTACATCTATGCTTTGCCCAATGAAGTTAAGAATTATGATGCTGAACTAATAGGAATGAAAACTAATCTGAAAGCACAGATTTTTGCTGTGAATGACAAGAAAAAATATGATCCTGAAGGCAAGGCAGGAAAGGCAAAGCCGGGCAAGCCGGGAATTTATGTTGAATAATATTTAAATGGCGGATAAAATTATTTTTTTAATGAGAAAAATCTCTGAAAAAATAAATGTTGAAAGCATTTTGCGTTATGAATTATTTATTGCCATAGGCTTTTTGCTTGTTTTTGGAACATTAGCCAGGCTTTCAGGGTTTTATAATTTTTCCTCTGATTGATTCTGGTTTTTGGCAGGAGCCGGCCTGATTGTTGAAGGATTTATTTCTTTAAATAAGCAGAGAAAATTTGACAAAAAATATAAGATTCTGGAAAAGAAAGGATAGATTAGCCTTGCTCAAACGATATAATTTTGACCTATTTTGTGTATTCTCCATCTCAATTAATTTTATTAATCACACATTCAGGATTGTTGTATGACTTCAGATGTTTTATCTGCCTTGATTTTGGCAGTTATTCAGGGATTTACAGAATGGCTTCCTATTTCAAGTTCGGGGCATCTTATTTTATTTGAAAAGATTTTAGGATTTAATACGAGTTTGCCTTTTGATGTTGCGCTTCATTTTGGCACTTTAATGGCTGTTTTTGTTTATTTTGGAAAGGAAATTGTGGATATTTTAGAAGATCTTTTCAGATTGAAATTTGACAGCACTAATGGAAAAATGGGAATTTTTCTTATTTTTGCTTCTATTCCTGCCGCAATTCTTGGGTATTTTACTTTGGGATTCTTTGAAGCAGTTTTTTCAAATCTGACGGTTATTGCATGGGGGTTTGCTCTTACAGGCATGTTCCTTCTGATATCAAGTGTTCCCAGGAAACTTGAAGAAAACAGGCTTAATTTTAAGAAATCCTTTTTGATTGGAGTTGCGCAAGCCTTGGCAATTATTCCAGGGATATCAAGATCAGGGGCAACTATTTCAGCCGGAATAATGCAGGGATTGAATGAAAAAGATGCAATGAAGTTTTCTTTTCTTTTGTCGATACCGATAGTTTTTGGAGCCAATTTAGTAACAGTGGAAAAGGCTGTTCTTTCTCCTACTTTTATATGGGCAACTCTTGTCAGTTTTCTTGTTGGATTATTATCAATATATTTGATGTTTAACTATGTTTTAACAAAGAGAAAAAACTTGTTTTGGTTCGGACTTTACTGTCTAATCCTCGCTTTCGGAATAGGATTTTATTTAACTTTATTTTAAAGTATATCTTTGATGATAGAATTGTTTTGTATGCAACAATCTTTATAAGCACTTAACTATTAAGAATTTAGATGGTAAAAGAGGGGATGGATAGCCTGGTTTCTTCTATACGTCCACAGCATTCTGAAATACTAAGGCCCAGAACTTATTCTTTTGAAATTTTGGATCATCCATCTCTTTTTGAACCTTCTCTTAAAACAAGAAGTTTATTTGAAAGCGTTGGAGATACAGCTAATAATGTTGTGAGTAATTATTATGAGTCTTTAGTCGGAGCAATTGTTGGCTGTACTCATAGAAGAGCTCTTGTTGAATCTCAAGATGGCAGAAGCGGCTATCCTGATTTTATAGATGTGCGTAATCATACCGGAACCGAGGTCAAAGCAGTTGTACAAGGAAGAACTCTTGATTTAAGAGATAATCAAATAGCTTATTTAGCAGATTTCCAATCTACTCATCGTAGATATAGATTGCATTTTGCAGTTGCACGCTATAGAACTCCAAATATTCCTCTGCAAGGTATGAATTCTGCTGAATTATTAGATTTTCTTACTAAACACGCAACTGCGTATATGATTCTTTTGCCATTTAGTCTTGCACATCATTTCTTTGAGGCGGGAGAAGAAAAAAGGGTTGCGCATAGGTATAAGGGAAGTAAAACGTGGCTTCCCAGAATAAGATTAAGGTCCAGAGTATTAGATAATCTTGCATTTGATTCAGCGCAAGTTATAGAACAAGTTGGCTTGAATCCTGATAGCTACAGAACGTCAAGGAAAAAGGTCTTCTCCCAGACTTAGGTGCCATGATTCTGAAATCAGATCATTTCCAATTTTGAAAATTGACGATAGAATGCATAGAACCTGGATAAGAGAATTTGTGAAAGATTACAGGCCAGAATCTTTGCCTTCTTATAAGCCCGATAGCGGGAGAGATAGTGATAAAGATGTGGTTTTGAGTGCTGAAAGAGATGATGACCTTCTGCCTGTTACTCCTGAATTTGTTGCTGATGAAGCAGCGCCATTTTAATTATGTCAAGAAGTCTCCTCAACTTCTTGAACATCCAAAAAACTAAACTTAAAGTTTTTTTGATTTAACAATTGCCTTTATTCTTCTTACTCCGGCTGCGACTGATTCTTCCTTGATAATTTTAAAGTAGCCAATTTCTTTTGTGTTCTTTACATGAGGGCCTGTGCAGATTTCTTTGCTGAACCATCCGCCTTTTTCTTTTTTATCTATAATTGTGTATACGGAAACTTTCTCTGGATATTTGTGTCCGAATTCTGCCTGTGCTCCTGATTTTAAGGCATCCTGTAATTTTTCCTCTGTTCTTATGACTTCTAACCCTTCAGAGATTTTTCCATTTACTAAATCCTGAACTTTCTTTATTTCTTCATCTGTAATTTTTCTTGGAAAATTGAAATCAAATCTTAAGCGTTCTGGAGTTATATTGGAACCGCGCTGTTTCACTTCTTGGCCTAGGATTCTTCTCAAGGCTTCGTTTAGCAAATGAGTTGCAGTATGAAGATGAGTTGTTGCTTCTGATGAATCTGCAAGACCTGATTTGAAGACACCTGCTGACTGAGTTCTTGATAATTCCTGGTGTTTTCTCATTTCAGATTCAAATCCTTTTCTGTCAAATTTTAGATTTCTAAATTTTTTGCATTCCTCTTCAATTAATTCTAAAGGGAAACCATAGGATTGATATAAGAGGAACGCTTCTTTTCCTGTAAGAGTTCCCATGCTTCTTGACTTTGAAGTTTTTCCTTTATTTTCTATAGCTTCAATTATTTTTTTATTAAATATCATCAATCCCCTTTCAATGGTATTATTAAATTTATTTTCTTCTTCATCTAATTGTGTAAGAATGAAATTCCTATTTTTTTCTAACTCTGCATAATCAGAATAAATTTTAAAGACAGGTTCAGCAACTTTATGCATAAAGTTTTTTAAGGCATATCTTTGTCCTAACCTTACACTTCTTCTTATTAATCTTCTTAAAACATAACCTCTTCCCCTATTGCTTGGTGTAACTCCCTCTGCAAGTATAAACACTGAGGCCTTTACATGGTCAGCTATTATCCTCATTTTTTCTTGATCTTTATATTTATTGTTAGCTAATTTCTCGATCCCGACTATTATCGGTTTCCAAATTTCTGTTAAGTAATTATCGTCTAAATTGTTTAAAATTGCAAGGGTTCTTTCAACTCCCATGCCGGTGTCTACATTTTTCTGCTTTAATGGAATAAAATAGTATCGGTTGCCTTCAATAAACTTTTCAATTTGATTTGGATTTTTGTATAGTTCCGCTTTATTTATCCCTGCTTTTTTTGCAGATTCTAAATTGTCTTTTTTATGGTCAAAATAAATGACTTCTTCTGGCTTTAAATTGTAATTATTTAATAATTTTTTAAAAAATTCTGGATTATCTTTTGAGGGATTTTTATCAAACCCTATTATGTCATAGGGCTTTCCAAGTCTATCTTCAATGTTTTTAAGGGTTTCTTCAGTATTAAAATTCTGTAAGACCTCTTCTACTCTTTTCTTATCATTCGTCACAATAATTTTTTTTATTCTATATCTTTGTAGTAATTCATGCAATTTTTGATTTAATTTATCTTTGTCATTTATCAGACATTTTATGGCATCCACTAATATGTATTTTATTTCTGTCTTGTTGTACTGCATAAAAACATCATTCCAGATTTCAACCCAGTTCTTATCTTTTGGATTGAATTTCTTTGGAGCCGGCTTTTTTCCTGCCCAATAAAACATCTCTGTATCAGGACCGCATGGGCCTGTTTTTCCTGCAGGCCCCCACCAATTGTCTTCTTTTGGAAGGAAGGCAATACGTTCTTTTGGTATTCCTAAAGAAAGCCAGACATTTGCGGATTCTTCATCTTTTTTCGCATCTTTATCTCCTTTAAAACAGGAAATTGCTAATTTATTAATCGGAATTTTAAGTTCTTTTGTAAGGAATTCGTATGAGAAAGAAATAGCTTCTTCTTTCCAATAATCACCTAAAGACCAGTTTCCGAGCATTTCAAAGAAAGTATGATGGGCTGTATCTCCGACTTCATTTATGTCTCCTGTTCTTATGCACTTCTGAACGCTTGTGAGCCTTCTTCCAAGAGGATGAGGATTCCCTATTATGTATGGAACAAGGGGGTGCATACCGGCTGTTGTGAATAATACAGTAGGATCATTTTCCGGTATTAGGGATGATGAAGGGATTATTTCATGCCTTTTTCTCTTGAAGAAATTAAGGTATTTATCTATCAGGTTTTTTCTGGTTATCATGGAGAGATATCTTGAAGATTATATATAAAATTAGTGTTATTGCAATTTTTCTATCTGCCTTTTAATTTCTTCTATTTCCAGCTCCAAATCCTCTCTTTTTTTATGCTCGTGCTTTATTTCTTCCAACTCTTCTTTTGCTTTTTCGTTTATTGAAGGGAGCTGCTTATAGAGTGCTTTCAATTCTTCAATTGCTTCATTCGCCTTTTTCTTTATCAATAATTTTATAGCGAGCTTTTCTTCCCTTACTTTCTGATATTCCCTAATTTTTTTTATTATCTCTAAGATTTCCATTTGAGAATGGAGAAGATTTCTTTTTGCAAAAATTCTTTCTGATTTATCAAGACCTATATATTCCATTTTATTCTGTTTTCTCAAAGACTTCTTCAATGACTGTTCTTATCTTTCCTTTTAATGACTGAAGCTCTTTTTCTAAGTAATTTATTTCGACATCTTCTTTTACCTTTGTATCTTTCAGCTTTTTGAATAAGTCGTCTATTTCTCCGAGCTTTTCCTGGACATTAGTTAAAGAGCCTCTGGCCGTCTTGAATTTGTCTATTTTTACAAAGATGGCATGCTTGTCTTTAGCAGGCATGCTGCCTGATTCAATTTGCTGAGGAAATCTCGTTTGTCTTATTTCCTGAAAATCTTGTTCTGGGAAGGCGGATTCAGATTCATTAACTTCCATTAGTTGTGGCATTTTGCTTTTAAGTTGAGGAAGAGGCAATGGAGCAGATTCTTGGATTTCGTCAAGCCTCATCATTGGCTGATTTTCTATCGGAGGCAGTTTTGGAAGGTTTCCTATCCGCACATCCTTGATTTCTTCTCCCTCAGGAGTTTCTTCAGTTATGGGGATTATCGGAGGCAGCTCAATCCTTGAGTTTGGCGCTGGCGGAAGCTCCGGCAGACCTTCGTTTTTCCCCTTTTTTTGCCAGAACATTTTACTACTCTAATTGGGATATTTGGTTTAAATATGTTGCGAAATTCATAGTGAGTAGAAAGGTTTTTATTTGCTCTTCTTTAACTTACTTGATGCCACGCCATAAAACCAGGAAAAGAGTCAATAGGATAAAAAAGAAATCAGCAAAACCCGCTTTAATTGATAAATTTTCAATTGATTTGGTTAAGAGCGCTGTTGTCTCTGTTACAGGACCGGGAAGTGAGAAGATTGTTGACCTTTTAGCCGGAAAGAAAAATGTTAATGAATTTGATATTTCCCAGAAACTCGGCTCTACTATAAATCAAACGAGAAATGTCCTGTACAAATTATCTGACGAGGGCCTAGTCAGCTTTATCAGGAAGAAGGACAAAAAGAACGGCGGATGGTACACTTATTTCTGGACTCTTGATATATCGCGGGCTCTTGACCATCTTAAGGATATAATACAGAGAAAAATACAGGAGTTAAATAAAGAGCTTGCAAACAGACAGAGCGGGAGAATATATCATTGCGAGGTCTGCAATATTGAATATAGCGAAGAAGATGCATTGCTGAATTCTTTTTCCTGCCCGGAATGCGGAAGTGTGATGATGTTGAGAGACAATCAGCCGGTAATATCCAGGCTGAATGCCGAGATAGAGAAGGCAAAGCAGAATTTAGGCAGCCTTTTTGTAGAAATTGATAAATTGCAGAAAAAAGAAGGAGTTGTTATGGTTAGAAAACAAAAGGCAGAGGAGAGAAAGAAGAAGGCCGAGAGAAAGAAGAAGAGAGAGGAAAATCAAAAAAACAAGCCTAAAAAGAAAGTAAAAAATATTAAAAAAGCTGCTAAGCGTTCATCTAAAAAGAAGAAGAAAAAGAAGAGATAAATTTTGATTATCATGGCTTACAAAAGAATAAGTATGCATAGTTCAGCAGGGAATGTTTTTCAGAGAAGGTCTTTGACTACGATTTTGATATTTGCCAATGTGCTGCTTTTTGCCTTTTTTTATATTTTATATCTTTTTTATCTTTCAACCGCCGATTATATTGCCCTTAAGCCTTCAGATATTGTTCTTGGAAAACATTTATGGACAATACTGACGAGCATGTTCATGCATGCAGGAATCTTTCATCTTTTTGTTAATATGTTCTCTCTTTTTTTCATTGGAAATTTTACTGAACAGATTATTGGCAGGAAGAGATTCATATGGCTTTATTTTGTTTCAGGAATTGCAGGAGCATTATTTTTTGTTGGATTTGCGTGGCTTGGACAATACATTCCGAGAGGAAGCATTGCTTTTGGGAGCATGGACAGCCTTGCAGTTGGAGCCAGCGGAGCTTTATTCGGGCTTCTTGGGTTGCTGGCTGTTTTAGTTCCAAACAAAAGAGTTTATCTTATAATTGGGCCTCTTATAGCTATTGTAATTCAGGTAATACTTGCGCGCTTTCTAAGCGGCATGTATCTTAACATTCTTAATATTTTCTTTTCAATACTAATATTTGTCATGCTTTTTTCAATGTTCTCTCCCAATCCAAGATTAAGGAGAATTTCACTTCCTTTAGGCCTTCCTTTCTGGCTGACTCCTATAATAGCTATAGTTCCCCTTGTCATAATCGGGTTTATTGTTGAGTTGCCAATTGGAAACACCGCTCATTTTGGGGGCCTTGTTGCAGGGCTTATTTATGGATATTATCTGAGGCTGAAGTATTCAAGAAAAATAAGGCTTTTGAACAGGATTATAAAATGAGAAGAAGGAGAAAAAATATCTTTGCAAAATCATATCACAATTCTTTTGCTTACCTTGCTGAATCAAGAAATTATATTTATCTTGCTATTGTCCTTTTTGTGCTTTCCTCTTTTATTGGATATTATTTTCATGATTCATTCTCTGTTTATTTAAATCCGCTAATAAAAGATTTAATTGATCGGACTGCCGGATTGAATGCTTCAGAGCTTATAGTATTTATTTTTACAAATAATTTCTTTGCTTCTTTTATAGGACTGATTTCCGGTGTTTTATTTGGGATTTTTCCTATATTTAATATCCTTCTTAATGGTGTATTGCTGGGTTATGTTCTTGCTCTTGCGGTCTCTTTGGAAGGATGGTTTAGCATTTTCAGGCTGCTTCCGCATGGTGTTTTTGAACTCCCTGCAATCTTTATCTCAATAGGGCTTGGAATTAAAATCGGAGGATTTATTTTCGCCAGAGGAGGCAGAAAGATATTTGAATTGAAGAGAAGGCTGATTAATTCTATTTTTGTATTCATTGAATTTGTCCTGCCCTTGCTCGTGATTGCGGCTATCATTGAAGGGCTTTTAATATCCTTTTTTGGATAGGTTAAGTTTTAAAAGATGCTAAACTTCTAAAAAATATGGACTTTTCAAGCAAAAGCGTTGATGAAATTGATGAAGGAAGGGATATTCAGAATCTTCGCAAATTGGAGGCCGTGCTATTTATAGCTGGCAGATTTTTAAGCATTCAGGAACTTGTTTCTTTTACTGAAATAAATCCTATTATTTTAAGAAAATTGCTTTCGGATTTAGAAGATAAATATGAAGATTCTGCTATTGAAGTTATTGAGAAAGACGGGAAATGGAAAATGGATGTTTCTTCTGAGTTTTCATGGCTTGTAAACAGGTTAGCAGGAGGAAGCGCCGAATTCAGCAAGGCAGAGCAGGAAACTCTGGCAATTATTGCTTACAAGCAGCCGATAAAGCAGAGTGTTTTGATTAAGATAAGAGGCAATAAAGCATATGATCATGTGAAAAATTTTGTTTCAACAGGATTGGTTAATAGAAAGAGAGCCGGAAGAACAGCTGATTTAACTTTAAGCGAGGACTTCTACGATTATTTTCAAGTGAGCAAGGAAGGTAAGTGATATGGACTTCTATTTTGTTTTAATGTATACTCTTTCTTACATAGGGCTTATAGCAACTTCTTTTTATGTCATTAATCTTTTTTTGTATTACAGGAAGGTTAGAGAGCCTGAGCCAAAGGCAGATAAAACAGTGAGCATTATAATTCCTGCTTATAATGAAAGCAAGGGAATTGCGAGGACGATTAAATCTGTTTTATCTCTTGATTATCCTGAAGGGAAATTGGAAGTAATAATAGTAGACGATGGGAGCAGGGATAATACTTATGAATTAGCAAAAAGATTTGCGTCTGATAAAAATCCTAAAGTAAGAGTTTTCAGGAAAAAGAACGGGGGAAAAGGGTCTGCCCTGAATCTTGGAATTTCTAAAGCAGACGGAGAAATAATTATTACGATGGATGCTGATACTTTTGTGAGAAAAGACGCTTTGAAGGTGATGATTGGGTATTTTTACGATGAAGACGTAATGGCTGTTTCACCTTCAATGGGAGTTTACAAGCCTAAGGGCATTTGGGGCAGGATTCTGCAAATTGAATATTATATGGGTGTTTTCTTGAGGAAGAGCTTTGCTACTGTAAATGCAATTCATATCACGCCGGGAGCTTTTTCAGCTTACAGGAAAAACTTTTTCTTGGAGCACGGAGGATTTGACGAACACAATTTAACTGAAGATTTAGAAGTTGCTTTAAGAATTCAGAGCAAATACGGAATAATAGAAAATGCAGAGAAAGCGGTCGCATATACCTACTCTCCCGAATCGTTTAAAGCGTTACTTTATCAGAGGAGGAGATGGTATTCCGGCCTTATTCAAAATCTTTGGAATTATAAAAGGCTTTTTGGATTTAAGCACGGAGCTTTAGGATATATTGTTCTGCCTACTGCAGTTGTTACGGTTCTTCTTTCAGTAATCCTGACAATTTATACTGTCCTTAGAGTTTCTTTGCAACTCACAGACGACATGAGATTTCTAAGGTCTATTAATTTTGAATTTGGAGGATGGTTTGATTTCAACTCTTATTTATTTGAGAGATTCTTTTATACATTATTCAGCAGGCCGGTTTTCATACTCGTTATTTTGTTTTTAATAATGCTTGGGCTATACATTCATTTTTCCAGAAAGAAAATGGGATATAAAGAGGGTATTAAAATCAATTTTGTGCTATTTAGCATGTTTTATTCGCTTTTATTCGCTTTTTGGTGGATAGTGTCTGCTTTTTATGTGTCTTTTAACAGGAAAGTTGCATGGAGGGAAGGATTATGAAAGTTCAGGAAAAATACTTTTTTAGAATGATAATATCTTTTTTTGTAGCAACTATTCTTTTTATTTTGATATTTATTTCAGCTTATTCTGTCTCTTACCTAAATTATCAAAACATAAGGTCAGAAAATAAGCTTATTCAGGTGTCTTTAGTAAGGCTTGATGAGATTATGGCAAGCGAGAGCTGTGATGATGCGCTTTTATTTGAATCTTCTGAAAATCTGGATGCTGTCGGTTCGCAGCTCAACATTCTGGAGAAAAGATTTGGGAATAAGGATATAAGAGTTTTAGAGCAGAAGAAAGTTTATTCAGACTTGGAGTATAAGCATCTGCAGATTATTAGGAATTTTAATGAAAATTGCAACAAAAATTTTGAGCCAATTATATTTTTTTATTCCAATATTAGGGATAAGCAGGATAAAAGCGAGAATATGGGTTCTATTTTAAGTGTCTTCAAAAGGAGAAACAGCGGTTTTGTAATGATTTATTCTTTTGACTTTAATTTGGATTATGGATTGATTGAGAAGCTTGAGAAAGACTATAATGTGTCAGAGGTCCCGATAGTTGTTGTGAAAGAGAAAGAAAAGATTTATCTGCGCAACATAGATGAACTTGAAGAAATTTTCGGCTGAGAAACATGCTGATTCGCAACCATAATTAATTTAAACACATAAAATATCTCCTTTCATGCAAGAAAGAGTTGTAGAGGCGATAAGAGACGGGGAGGTTGTTCGCATGAGCGAGGTCCAGGCAAGAATGGAGGATTTGTTTATTATCAGAAGGGCAGAAGTGATTGAGGCAAGAAATAATGCAGAAGTTGCGAGGTCTATCGGCCAAGAAAATGTTCCCTCTCATAGGGTATTGGATTTAACTAACAGAGAGCAAAGAGTAAGAGTTTCCCTGCTTGATAAATGGAAGAGAGACGGAGCAGAGTACAAGAAAAACAATGTTCTTAAGGAATTAGTTGATAATTTTCACTGGTATGTTATCAAGGTCAGGAAATCAAGAAATCTTTCAAGAAAACAGCTTGCAGATGCAATCGGCTGTCAGGAAGAGCAGATAAAGATTATTGAAAACGGGCAATTGCCCCAGGATAACTTTTTCTTAATTAACAAGCTGGAAAATTTTCTGAAGATAAATTTGAGAAAGAACAGGCCTGTTGAGCAAAGCGTCAGTGTTAGTGATTTGCAGAGGGCAAGAGATGTCAGGACAATCACACAGAACTCTGCAGATTCTTTCAGAACACACCAGAAAGACCAAAGCTCTATAAAGAACCTTCTTGGCGATGATATTGAGATAATTGATTAATCAATTATCCGTGGGGAAGAAATTTTGGGGATGAGGAATATGAACACTCTTTCAGACAGAAGTATAAAGATAGTACAATCTTACCAAGTAGTGCTTTCGAATGACATAAAGATGCTTATTTTACCTACAAAGTCATAGAATCTAACAAAGGTCTTGTTTGGACTACGTGGGTTTTAGCAATTGTCACCATTATCTTAAGTATACCAGCACTTTTTTTCAACTAGCCTTTTTGCACAACGCTTACTTTATACTAATCTAAGCAGAAACCTTTAAAAATACTCTTTTTAATTGATTGTCATGAATGTTGAAGTTTTAAATTCGGGCAAGGATTTTATTGATATTAAAACGGATAATCTAACTGTCGCTGAAATACTAAGGGTTTATCTGAACAATGAAGGCGTTAAATTCGCTACATGGAGAAGAGAGCATCCTGATAAACCATTGACTATGAGAATAGAGGTATCAAGCGGAACTGTAAAGAAGGCGATTGGGGATGCGATATCGCTAATTAATAAAGACCTTAATAGTATTGTAAAACTTCTGAAAAAGTAATTTTTCTTTGAACGTTAGCTTTATTAAAGGCTTTTACCTGACAATTATATGGAGGTGCATTATGTGCAAGAGCTGGTGTGAGTTGATAATCGCTATTGTAGTTATAGTGTTTGCCTTGTGGCAGACTACCTATTCGCAGTGGATAGTGGTTATCGCGGGCATTGTGTTGGCTATACACTCTTTTACGTGCAAGAAGTGTTTTGCTGGCATGGGCCACACGAAGAAAAGATAACTAAATAACTAAATTATTTGTTTTTTATTATTAGAAACGCTTAAAAATCGCCTTATCTTTTTCAGATAGGAGGTAAAAGTGAATTGTAACTGCGCTTGGATTGAAGGAATACTTTCTGTCCTGATAGTATTGTTCGTGTTCTGGCAGACTACCTATTCGCAGTGGATTCTTGCAATAGCCGCTGTTTTGCTTTTGCTGCATGCTCTTGTTTGCAAGAACTGCAGAATATGTAAAGAATGCGGAATGAACATGAAAGGAAGGCGTTTAGGATTAAGGCGCTCAAGGAGAAGATAATTTTTCAATAGGTTTATAAGTTTTTGTTGATTTATTTTTTTATGGAAAAGAGAGCTCTTGCCGTGCTTTTAGTTTTTATTGTAGGGTTTTCAGTCGTTTTAAACTCTTTTTTAAATATAGTTTTTTTTGGCTCTGAAGTATTCTTGAGTCCGCCTAAGGCAAGTTCTGTTGCGGATGGAAGCTCTTTGATTTTTATGATGAGCTTTATGTTTATCTTTATTGTTCTTATTGCATGGGCAGTCAGCCTTGATAACTGACATTATTTTTATATAGTTCGTTAGGAAGTATTTTTCATGGAGAAAATTTCTGCAGGAAGCTATGATTTAAACAAATGGCTTCACGGAGGTTATGAAAGCGAGGTTATAACTGCTATTTATGGGGATGCCGGCACAGGCAAAACTAATTTTTGCCTTTTGGCTGCTGTTTCGCAGGCAAAAAAAGGAAACAAGGTTATTTACATTGATACTGAAGGAGGATTTTCTTCAGAAAGATTTAAGCAGCTTATTGAGAATGGAAACAATAAAGAAGTTAATTTTAATGATGTTCTTAAAAATATTTTTATCATTAAGCCTACTTCTTTTGAGGAGCAGAAAAAAGCTTTCAGTGAACTTTTAAAACATTTGAAAAACCAAGTCTCGCTAATTGTTGTTGACGGGATGACAATGCTTTATCGCCTTGATTTAGCTTCTGCGCGGGAGCAGGAAAATGGAGAGCTGCAAAAAGTTAATTCTGAATTAGCCAAGCAGATGAGATTGCTTGCAGAGATAGCAAGGAAAAACAGCATTCCTGTAATTGTGACTAATCAGGTTTATAGGAAAGATAATGAAGTTCACATGGTTGGAGGGGACATTTTAAGGTATTGGAGTAAATGCCTCATTGAGCTTTCTAATGAGAAAGGAAGAAGAAGTGCTGACCTAGTCAAGCACAGAAGCTTAAAAGAATCAAGTTTGAGTTTCCAAATCTGGAATGGCGGGATAAGAAAGAGGGGATGGCTATAAAATAGTAATACTTAAATACTAGTATTACTGTTATACTTTATGGAAATAAGAACGATAAAAGGAATTGACAGAGAAAGATGGCTTAAATTTAGAGAAATCGCCGCAAGAAAAGGATTGAAGCTTGGAGAACTATTTTCAGATATGATTGAAGAATATAATAAAAAATCTGACGAGTTTTGGGACAAAATTTTGAGCGGAGAGAAAAGAATTTCAGATAAGGAGGCGGAAGAAATGCATAAAACAGTAAGAAAATTAAGAAAAGAAAAATGGTTTAAAAATGAACTTAATTTTTGATACTTCTGTCTTAATAGAGCTGGACAGAGGGAATAAAGAGATTATAGAAAAAATATCCAATATAAGAAAATTTTATCCTGCACCAGCTAAGATAAGCTTTATTTCTTATTTTGAATTTCTCTATGGATTAGAAGGCAAATCTGAGAAGAATAAAAACAAATCCAAGGAATTTATTGAGGAGTTTAATATTATTAATACTTCAAAAGAAACTGCTAATTTATTAATAAAGCTCAAGCATAATTACGAATTTCCCTTGGCTGATTTACTTATAGCTTCTCATGCATGGGAAACTAATGGCATTTTAGTTACAAAAGACAAGGATTTTGAGAAAATAAAGGAAATTGATTGCATTTTAATTTAGAGTGCATAACAATTAAATATTTTTATTCTTATAAATGTGACGAGAAGTATTAAATATCTTCATTTCTTTTCGTCCTTATGAAATACATTGAGCTTGTGAAGGTTTATGATGCATTGTCCAAGACAGCGAGCAGATTGGAGAAAACACAAATCATTGCTGAATTCTTGCCGAGGCTGAAAGGGCATGAGGAATGGGCTTATCTTTTGCGAGGAAGAGTTTATCCGGAATATGATGTAAGGGAATTTGGAATTTCATCCCAGCTGACAATAAAGGCAATAGCGAAAGCTTCAGGCAGTGACAGCAAGGGGATTGTTCAAAAGTTTAATAAAATCGGGGATTTGGGGGATGTTGCTTTTGAAATTTTGCATAAAAAAAAGCAAAAGGCATTATTTTTCAAAGAGCTCGATGTTAATCATGTCTTATTGAATTTGAGAAAGCTGTGCGAAATTGAAGGCGCAGGAACTGTAGATAAGAAAATGGATATTATTGCTGAATTATTGCAAAACGCTTCACATGATGAAACTCGATATTTGATAAGAACTTTATTATCTGACTTAAGAGTCGGAGTTGCTGATGCAACTGTATTAGATGCAATTATCTCTGCGTTTTTTAAAGAAGACAAAGAAGAAATGACTAAAAAAGTAAAGAACGCTTATGATTTATTGACTGATTTCGCAGTTGTTTTAAAAATGGCTTTTAAGGGAGAAAGTGCATTTGAGCATGTTGAATTAATTCCAGGAAGGCCTTTAAATGTGATGCTTGCTATTAAGGCAGAGAATTTTTCAGAAGCCTTTGAGGCCTGCGGAAAACCAGCAGCTATTGAACACAAGTATGATGGCTTTAGGGTTGTTATCAGCTGCGACGGAAAAGAAATAAAATTATTTACAAGGAGATTAGAAGATGTAACAAATCAATTTCCAGATATAGTCAAGTTTGTCAAGGAGCATGTGAAGGCAGAAAGTTTTATTCTTGATTCTGAAGCAGTCGGTTTTAATTATGAGAAGAAAAAATATTTGCCTTTTGAAGCAGTCAGCCAGAGAATAAAGAGAAAATATCATATTGACAAACTTGTCAAGGAATTGCCTGTTGAGGTTAATGTTTTTGATGTTCTTTATTTGAATGGAAAAAATACTGTTGAATTGCCTTTTAAAGAGCGCAGAAAAATAATTGAGAAGATAATTCATGAGGAAAAATGGAAATTTAAGATTGCAACCCAAATCGTTACTGATAATATGGAAGAGGCAGAAAGGTTTTACAAGGAGGCATTAAAGTTAGGAGAGGAAGGAGTCATGATTAAGAATATAAATGCTCAATATAAGCCGGGAAGGCTTGTTGGCTATATGGTTAAGATGAAGCCAGATGTTGCTGATTTGGACTTGGTTGTTGTCGGAGCTGAATACGGAAAAGGCAAAAGAGCAGGGGGATTAACAAGCTTTATAGTTGCCTGCAGGCAAGGAGATGATTTTCTTGAAGTTGGAAAAGTTTCCTCTGGATTAAAGGAAAAATCATCAGAGGGCACAACTTATATGGAATTGAATAACCTTCTCAAGCCTTTGATTATTAGCGAGAGAGGAAACTCTGTGAAGGTCAAGCCAAAAGTTGTTGTTGCTGTTACTTACCAAAATATTCAGGGAAGCCCCAGCTATAATTCCGGCTTTGCTTTAAGATTTCCAAGAATAACTGCTTACAGGCCTGAGAAAAGTATTAAAGACATTGCAGCCTTGGATGAAATAATTAAAGAGGTAAAAAGACAGAAAAGAAGATGAAAAAGAGAAATTTTGATGATTATTTATTGATGATTATTTTATTATTTTTATTGGTAATTATAGTGCTTATGGTGAAGGATTTTAAATCAGGCGTTAATTTTTCTCCCGGCATAATGGAAGATTCGGGCGGCGTTTATTTTTGGATTATACTTGGGATTTTAGCATTCTTTGCTTTGCTGATTGTAGTGCTTATTTTCTTGTCTGAAGTACAAAATCATCAGACAGATTATCAAAGAGCATACGATAAGCATAGAGAAGTTTAAATAAGAAATGTACTTTTAATTTCTATGGAAAGGAGGTTTAGCATTTATTTAGCAATGAGCCTGATTGTACTTTTCGGATTGTACTCTTTTGTCTTTTATTTCATTGCGCAGAATGCTGGTGTGTTCTTTTCTCCTCCTGTTAATGAGCCTGGAACATGCACTGATAATGACGGAGGGATTTCCCCTTCCACTAAAGGAACTCTTGTGTCAGAGAATTATAATTATGGGCAGGCGATAACCTTAGCTGACTTCTGCCTTAATAGCAGCAATGTTGTTGACTATTCCTGTTTTTCTAACGGTACTTTCGGGGCAAATGTTTTTGCATGCAGGTATGGATGCAATGATGGAGCATGCATTAATGATAGGTATAGTTATTTACTCTCTCCGGAAAATTTCTTAAGGCTTAATGGTATACCTGCTGTTTCTATAAGAGACAGCGTGGCTGACAGCATTCTATGCGCAGATAAGAAAGCAGGCGATTTATGCCAGATAGGAATTACATATGTTAATATAACTAATGTTTATGTTTCTAATGATAATGTTCATAAGGCAGTCCAGCTTGACAGCGATTTCTCAGGAAGGCCTTTCGGGGCGGTTTTTGATAATTTAAAAAACAGGATATATCTTCCGTTGAAAAGCGAGTTGCCTGCTTCTTCTGTAAATATAAATGTTATTGACAGTGACGGTGATTTAGTCCAGCCCTACACTTTCTCATGGGGCTCTAATTCTATAAGCATAAATGCGGGTTCTTTGTCCCAATACAAAAGCCATAATTTTGCTTTTGAAGTTGTTGATGGCGACAAGTTGAAAGTTAGTTTTCCTTCAACGAATGGCAATGTAGAGCTTTATTTGCTTTATGGAGACGGAACTTCTTTTACAGGCATTGGGCAAAATTCCAGCAATAAACTTGCCGCAACTTATGCTGACGGATTTTTATTCAACAAGACAGATGGAGACCAGTGGTTTAGCCTTTACTGGAGCAAGGCAGGCACTAACTTAACTTGTTATTCTAATTTTACCGCAAAAATAGGACAATGCCTACCTGGAGAGCGCAATGAAAAATACTTTACAAGCAGCAATACTTGCGGAATCAGCCTTCCTGAAAATCAAACATTTGAGAGATGCGATTATGATAATAACAGAGTCATAGGGTTTGTCAGTGATATTGACAGCAACTTCAATGCTTCGCTTTACGATAATGGCTTTGCAGCGAATTTGTCCAGAAATTTTTCCGGAGAGCATGAAATATCAATCAATGAGGGGGGAGATAAAAGAGTAGAATTTACTTTTGATTTTGATGAAGATGTATTGGATTTAACTGAAATATTTTTGAGGAGGCAGAATAATTCAGAAGGTTTTGGCTATGTCATTGTAAATGGTCTGGATAATCTGAACAAGAGCGCTTATGTAGATAAGCTGGCTAATCAAAGCAATTCTGTATGCATTAAAAACAGGGATATTCAGGATATAGATGAATTTTCTAACAGATGCACTTCAAACAGCGAGGAAGTTGTTTTATGCAATGGAATTGGGGATGAGGAATATGTATGCACTGATTTTGGCTCTTATTATTTAGTGAGCGGATTGTCGGACTCTGCTGTAAAAGAATTTTTCTATCAGGGATATACGGGAAATGGCTCATCTAATTGTATTCCTTCATGGAGCTGCGGGGAATGGGAAGAATGTGCTGGCGGCCAGCAGATTAGGATTTGTGAGGATGTTAATAGCTGCGGTAGCTCATCTGGAAAGCCTTCGGAAGTAAAAGAGTGCGGAGAGTCTTCTGTACAGCAATCCAGCCAGAACGGGCAGGAATTAAATCCTGCAGGTTCAGCTTCTATTGGCGCACAGATTTATTTCTGGATGATTATTATGATTATTCTTGTCTGCATAGCAATAGTAATCATACTCATAGCCCTCAATATAAAGAATAAGAGAAAGCTTGCCGAGCAATTTTTCTTAGGATGATTTTATAATATAAAGCTTTCGTAAAGCTGTTCAAACAAAGTTCTCCATCTTTAATAAAGTAAAGAGCATAAAGCTTTATTGAAGTTCTGCAAACTTACGTTCTTGAACTTTCCGAAAGCAATCTGTTTAAAGCTTTCGTAAAGCTTTACGAAAGTATCTTTAAAAGGCGCGGATATTCCAGGTTATTATGAAAAAAACAGAAATGAAAGGAGGTAAAGACGAAATGGAAAATAAAATGGTAAAGGCAGGAGCTATGTTTGCTATGGCTTTACTTTTGTTAGGGGCTATTGCACCTTTAATCAGTGCTGTTCCTCTTTCGGAGGAAAACAGGATTGCTGAGCAGAGATATGCTGAATCAAGGCAAAGCTTTTTGCAGGCGGAAAATATCTATAAGCAGGCAAGAGCTGATTTCTTTACTGCAAAACAAAGATTTGGAATAAGGGATGAGGCATCAATAACTGCTGCAAGAAATTTCTTAGATAAGGCAATTACAGCAACTGTGAGATATCTTGAAAATATCAAGGATTTTGTAGCAGCTGACTGGGCATTATCTGAAGCGCAGAAAAGCGCAATAGCCGCAGGGATTGATACGGATATTCAGTGGCTTGAAGGCAAGCAGGCAGAGATTGCGACTGCTGACAGAGCGGCTCTTGTAGCGATTGGCAAGGAAGTCAGGGATTATTGGGCGCAAGTCCGAGTGGATTTAAAGAAGAATGTTATTGCTCCAATCTTAAGCGCGAGAGCTGACTGGCTTTTAATGAAAGCTGACGAAGCAAGCGACAGAGTTCTGAATGCCATATCGGAAGCGGAAGCGAGGGGAGAAGATGTAACGCGTGCTAGAGAAATACTTGCTGACTTTGATAGCAAGATGGACCTGGCTCAATCTGAATATGATAAGGCAAAAGCCAAGTTCGCTGAAATAAACAGCCTTGCAGATGCTGATGAATTTTTCAGAGCAGCGCAGGAATTTATGAGGCAGGGTAATACATATCTTAGACAGGCTTATGCTTCGCTAAGAGATGCTTATGCAGAAATAAGAGCATAAATTTATTTTTTCCGTCGGGATTTAAAATCCCGACAATCTTTTTTATTTTTTTAGAAACCTTTATAAATGAACTCCCTTTATAAATACTAAATTTATCTTACTATCATGGCAAAATCAGACCTTAAAGTTCAGAATATTGTTGCTACGAGTTCTTTGGGAAAGCCAGTTTCTTTGACAAAGCTTGCAAGGTCACAGAGCAATACTGAATACAATCCTGAACAATTTCCTGGTCTCGTTTTAAGAGTACAAAAACCGAAGTCAGCGGTTTTAGTGTTCTCTTCTGGGAATCTGGTGTGCACAGGAACAAAGAGTGTCGCACAGGTTAAAGAGGTGATAGCCCAGGTCATAAAACAACTTGCGAAAATTGGGGTTAAGATAACTGACAAGCCGAAAATAACTGTGCAAAACATAGTTGCTTCGGGAAGTATTGATGTGGATCTTAACCTCAATATTCTTGCTCTTGAACTGGAAAATACTGAATATGAGCCGGAGCAATTTCCAGGGCTTGTGTACAAATTGGACGATCCAACAACCACTTTCTTGTTGTTTTCAAATGGAAAGCTTGTTTGCACAGGAACAAAAAGCAGGCAGCAGCTTGAAGAGGCAATGACAAAGCTTAATAAGAATATCAAGGCTGTTCTTGCGAGATTGAAGAGAGAGGGTTAATTTTGGTAAATAATTTAGTTATTCGTGATGCGGTAGTGGATGGATTAAAAGATGATAGTCGTTTTGCTGATTCTCAACTTGCTGCGGAACTCAATAGGACTCTTGGATTCGCTGTTAATCATGGAATAGTTGGCCCCGATTTAGATTCTGATCAGAGAGTATATTGTAAACTTCTTGCTGCCGGAGGTTTGCTTGAGGAAAGAGGAGATAAAAATAGACCAATTCATTATTTAATTACAAACAAAGGTAGAAATGTGTACGAACGAGTTTGGGTCTAGATTTTTGTTTTTTATTTAGGCTTGCAGGTTCATCTTCTACATCTTCGTTAATACTCATTGCTGCTTCGTTTCTTAAATTTAAAACGTAGACGGATATCTGTTTGTCTTTTTTTTCTATATAACTCCTTAATACTTTTTCAAGAGGGTTGTAATTAAATATTAATTTGCTTTTTGGCTCAAGAATGCCTGAATAGATTCTGGATGAAAGCAATTACTTGTCTTTATTTGGAGTGTAAATATATAGCAAGCAATACTGAAACGCATACTCCTTCTATTATTGCCGGGCTTTTCCATTTATTCCTATTTTCCACAATTTTTTAAACAAATAGGATTACCTTAACTTATTGCTTATAAAAACTCATTCAATTTTCTTTGTTTGCCAAAATTTTTCAGCAGGAAGGATTTATTTGTATAATTTTGTATTGGTTGTTTTAACCTTGCTTGGATAGCTGATAATGCTTCTCTTAATGTTGAGAAAGTTTCATGAGCTTTTTTGAAAGCTTCTCTTGACGTTTCTCTTAGAATGCCGACGCCGCAAGGCGCGTAATATTCAGGGCGTATTTCCCTGATTACTAAACATTGCGCCTGTTTTCTTATTTTTTCTAAATATTCTGTTAAGGAAAGACGATTTGCATAATAAGCTCCTGTTACAGAATCTGCATATTTCTTTCTTGGAAGGAATGTTTCGTAATCTGACCAAACGTCTGGGGATTTTAATGAGATTTCTATGACTTCAAATGAGTATTTATCTGGCAGAAGTAGAAATTCATAATGATTCCCTAAATATTCTGCATTGAAAACTTGAAATTCTGATATTTCCTGATAATAGCGGATTTTTTCCAGTTTTTTCTTGGATATTGTGTCATCTGTTGCTGTTATTGCCCATCTTGTCGGCACTAATCTTCTATTCTTTTTCAATCCCAGCAAGCCGGCTGAAAGAAGTTTTATTATATTTGATACAGAAATATCAGATTTATGAAGCTCTAAAATAGCCGGAGCAGATTTAATTTCCTCATCGTTAACAAGATAATCTACTTTTGGCTTTATTCTTGTGTTCTCCTGAAGCTTTGCTGATTTTAAAGATGCTGCTCTGCTTATTAACGGGACTCTTGAGTCAGGATGCCTTGTAAAATTAATCGGCTTTTTTAATTTGAATTCTGTTGCAACAGACTTGGAAGTCATTGCTATTTCATGGAAAACCTGCAGGAATTTTGTGTCATGCTTTTTTACATGATTTTGAGTTCTTGAATAAATTAATTTCTGCCTCTGGCTCATTATATCTGATATGGAAAGCTTATTTTCATGCCATAATTCCGGAGAGGACATTATTTCTGTGTTGCCGTATTCTTCCGGAGAAAGAATGCCGGTGTAGACATTCGGATAGTTCCACTTTCCTACAAATATTTCAGGGGGCGATGAGCCGGAGAATTCTGTCTTAAGATTTTTAGAAGGCAAAAGAAAAGAATGCCTTTTGCAGTTTTCTTCTCCGCATATTTTGCATTTATATGACATTAATAAAGATAGGAAATCAGGTATTTAGGAATATTTGTGATTCACAACTGCTTTCTTTCTTGAGCCGTAAGTTTTCATGCCTGCAATTATGAATGCTATTCCTATTATAACTGCTATAAAACCTAAAGAATATATTGTGTTATTTGTAGCAAACCTTAAGATACCGAAACCGAGAATTAATGATGCGAACGCAGTTCTGATGTAAGCAAGCATGGTTCTTTCATTAGCCCATAGAGTTCTTTCAATATCAAGCTTAATTTTATCCATACTTATTACAAAGAAAGGCGGTTTTTAAATTTAGGGAGAGTGCTTAGTGATTTATTGACTATATAATCTCTATATAAATGAAGGTATTTAATCAAAAATGAAATCAACATTAATGAAACACTACAAATATTAATGATAACCTAGTTTTTCTATTTTTTAATATTTTGATAAATAAAGACGGTTATTTAGAAGAATATTCAGTTTATTACTCCATTATCATTGAAGAGAATAACTTATAACTTTAGCTCTTTAACCTTTCAAATCAGAAATACCGAGAAGGATGAACAATACGCCCATCATTACAACAATCCAGAATAATCCGCCTTTAAAGAATTGCCAGGCCGCACCCCAAAAGTTCCATAGCCCCCATGATTGAGAATACCAAGCAATTATTACAGGGACGATTACAAGTACAAGCCCGAGCAAGAGTTCAGACCATTTATTCATGTTATCTGTATTTTATCACACTTTATAAACATTTTTGTTGTGAAATCCACTAATTTATAAATCTTATTTTACATACTCTGGAATGTTCGGATATGATTATGCTCAATTGCTTGGGCTTCCTGCCTGGCTGTTAGTTATTGTTTTAGCGTGGAGCTTAGCTTGGAAAGGATTTGCCTTATGGAAGTCTGCGAGGAGGAATCAGGCTGTTTGGTTTGTGGTTTTATTAGTTGTCAATACTATAGGTATTTTAGAGATTCTTTACTTATTCTTGTTTTCAAAAATAAATTTAAGTGATACATCTTCAAAGCGAAAGAAAGCACGAAAGAAAAAGAATTAATTTTTTTGAACCAAATAACTCTCGCTTACGTTACAATACATTAGAAAGGGAATTCTTAAATAACCCCTTAGTTTAGGTTTTTGATGTTATCAGAAGAGCAGATTATTGAAATAAGGGAGCATCTTGAAAGAGCGCAGAACCCTGTGTTTTTTTATGACAATGATGCAGACGGATTGTGCAGTTATGTCCTTCTTAGAAGATTCTTAGGCAGAGGGAAAGGAGTTGCTATAAGGACAAAGCCAGAGATAGACAAGGGATATGCAAGAAAAATTCAGGAATTTAATGCAGATTGTGTGTTTATTCTGGACAAGCCGATTATTGGAAAGGCATTTGTTGATGAAATTAAAGGCTTAGGAATTCCAATGGTCTGGATAGACCATCATGATTTAGATGAAAGCTATGATGGAATCTTTAGCTATAATTCTGCAAAAAATAAAAGCAAGAGCGCGGAGCCTGTAACTTGCGTGTGCTATAAAGTTGTTGGCGAGAGAAAGGAAGATATCTGGATT
This sequence comes from Candidatus Woesearchaeota archaeon, assembly GCA_964437555.1. Lineage (GTDB taxonomy): Archaea > Nanobdellota > Nanobdellia > Pacearchaeales > GW2011-AR1 > UBA92. The sequence continues at coordinate 62,640 of CAYTHI010000003.1, forward strand.
GCACTGATGGGATGTGTTTCTGATAATTTTATGCCGGACTTCCTGGCTGAGTTTTCAGAAAGATATCCTGATTTTTCAAAACCAATCAAGGAAATAAAAATTCCTTTTGATATTTATTATAAAACAGAAATTGGATTTTTGATAAAGGCGCTTTCTTTTGGGCTTAAGGATTCTGTAACACATGTTGTTCAATTGCAGAATTTTTTTATTTCCTGTAAGTCGCCGCAGGAATTGGTTTCATTTCTTGACAGCGGAAGCTCGTTCGGCAAAAAGTACAGGGAAGTGAGAAGCAAATATGATTCTCTTCTTAAAAAAGCAAGGATGATAAAGTATGGAAAGGTTATTTTTTTCAAGTACGGGGGAGATTTAAGCATAAGCGCTGAGCTTTCTAATGAATTAATGTATACTTTTCCTAAGAAGATTGTAGCGGTTGCTTATGATAACGGGGGCATGGCAAATATTTCTTTGAGAGGAGATAATGTTAAAGATATTTTGGAAAAAGTAATTGGTAAATTTGAGGGGGCTTCGGGCGGAGGGCATAGAGACGCTGTCGGAGCGAGGATAAAAAGCGCTGATTTAGATAAATTTAAGAATGAACTAAATGAATTATTCAAATGAATTTCAAGGAAATAAGAGCCGAAATATACGGGAGAGTTCAGGGAGTCGGTTTCAGGGATTTTATTAAATCCAATGCAGAGAAACTTGGCTTAAAGGGCTTTGTGAAGAACAATAGCGATGGCTCTTTATTATTGGTCGCGCAGGGAGACGAGAAGGCAGTAGGAGAACTCATTAATTTGGCACATAAAGGATCTTTTTTCTCCTCAATAAGCGGAATGTCTTATGTTTTTGCTGAGCCAAAGGAAAAATTTGAAGATTTCAGAATTGCAAGAGAGGGCGGATTTATCAGTGACCAAAAGAAAAGCTTCTCACAATTAGGAAAAACTCTTCTTGGGCTTGCTTCTCCTGAAGAAAAGCCAAAGCATATAGCTATTATTCCTGATGGAAACAGGAGATGGGCGCAGGAAAAAGGATTTGAAAGCATAAAAGGAATTCAAAGAAGCGGAAGCTATACGCATTTAAAAGAACTATTTGAAGTTGCAAAAAAAGAAAATGTGAAGTATTTCAGCTTATGGGGATTCTCAACTGAAAACTGGAAAAGGCCGCAAAAGGAGATTGATGCTGTTTTTGAGTTAATATCAAGAGACATTGAAAAATTCAGGCAGGATGCTTTTAAAGACAATATAAGGTTCAGGCATATAGGCAGGAAGGACAGGATTCCTAACAAATTTATTGATGCGTTGAATAAGCTTGAAGATGAAACAAAAAATTTTGATAATTTTAATGTTCAATTATGCCTTGATTATGGGGGAAAAGATGAAATTGTCAGGGCTGTTAATAAAATAATAAAAGAAGGCAAGACAAAGATTGATGAAAAGATGTTTTCACAATATCTTGATTCTTCAGGGATTCCAGAGCCCGATTTGATAATAAGAACTTCAGGGGAAAAAAGATTGAGCGGCTTTATGCCTTTCCAGTCAGATTATGCAGAGCTTTATTTCTGCGACAAGTATTTTCCTGATTTTAATGCAGAGGATTTGACGAAGGCCGTAAAGATTTACGGGATGAGAAAGAGAAGGTTTGGAAAGTAGAACTAAATTATAATTGCTTCTTTAAATTGTTTAAAATGATTATCTGTTGTTAAAATTGTGGCTTTTATATTTTGCGCAGATTTTATTATTAGGGCATCTGCCAGGGAGAAGCCGAGAATCTTATTTTTCATTGAGGCATGGAGCAAACCCGCTTCGTGTGCTATTTTTGGAGTAATATTTGTTATTTCAGAATTCTTTATTATAGCTTCATAAGCAAGCTCTGAATTGCCTCTTTTTCTCTTTACTTTGCTAACTACTTCAGCTATATTAAGAGAGGTTGTATATATTTCATTTTGCTCTTTCAAAATTTTATTTACCATCTCTCCGGATAGGCTTCCCTCAAGGTATTCTATCCATGCTGAAGAATCTATTAGATATTTCATTGGAATCTGTCATTCATTCTATCTTTTTTTGTAAATTTGCCTATGCCCTTAAGAGCCCCGTAAAAATCTTTTCTTGGCTTTTTTACTTCTATCTCAACTAACTCGTTCTCTTCGAGCTGCTTCTCTTTTGCCAATTGCGCCGGTATAGTCACAACTAAAGAGCCGCCAATTCTTCTAGTTTTTGCTAGCATTTTGTACTGTTCCATGTTATACTTTAGTTATATTTTATGTAACATATATTATATAAACCTTCCTATCAGTTTAATTGCGAGAGAATTTCTATTGCTGCTCCAACTATAAATATAAGGGCTATGAGTGCAGTGATAATTCTTGAGTAAGGCATTGAGTATTCTGGCCTCCTGTCGCCGTGAACTTTTGCTTTTGGCAGCATCAGAAGAATTATAATAGCAGTCAAGCCTCCGGACATAACT
>CAYTHI010000004.1:0-60924 GCA_964437555.1 Candidatus Woesearchaeota archaeon
GAAAGAAATAAAAAGATGAACAACTTAGAATCACGAGGTAACATTAATAGAGGATACTACAAAAAGATTATTCACCTTGAGGTCTGATCTTTTTTCTAACAATCTTTCTTGATATGCCCTTGAGAATCATAAGGTCATTTTTGTCTAACCCTCCAAATAAAAGAATAAGGATAAGATAAATCAATATGAAAATTACTGCAATTATTATGAAAGAATAAAAATTAACCTGTACAAAATTGCTTATTCCAAATAAGATTGCTCCTGAAATTATTCCCGAATAGGTGATATTTAACATGCTGTCTGCCATTGGTATAATCCCTGTTTTTTTCTTTGCTTGGTATATGAATAGCAGGTTCAATATAATAAAGGAAAAACTTGTTGCAGCTGCTGCTCCATTTAAACCATGGGTTTTAACTAAAATTATATCTAAGAATAAGTTGAGTACACTAACTAAGGCGATATCAAAAAGAAGAATCTTTGAACTACCTCCTATTGCAATTAGCCTATTTGATATTGAAAAAGAAGCCATGAACATGACTCCAAAAGCAAGAATCCTCAAGGAGTTAGCTGCTTCCAGATAAGATGAACCAAATAACAAAGATAAAATATGTGATGGAAATATCATGATTAGTATCAGAATTGGCAGATTTACCATGTAAATCCATTTCCCAACCTGTTTACTCAGGGATTTTACAATTTCTCTATTTCCTTTTGAATATTCTTTTGTTGCTAAGGGAAAAAATAGTTGGATAAATATCTGAGAAGAAATCTGAAGAACGAAAGCTATGGGCACAGCAGAATTATATATTCCAACCTGCGTAGCATCCTTCATAATCCCTATCACGAAGGAGTCAGTTTGGCTAAAGATCCTCCAGATCATTCCGGTAAAGACAAGAGGCCAAGAATACTTTATAAATTCTTCAAAAATGTGTTTTTTTATTTTATTACTTAGCCTATTTTTTTTAAAAATATCAGGAGTTTTATTTTTAGAGACAATAATGATTGTTAGAAGAGCAAATACTATCCCAAAGAAATAAGAGTAAATTATTGCATTTGAATCAACTCCTACAAGGATGAATAAGATCAATAATAAAACATTAAGGAAACTTATAAGTATATTATTTATAAAAGAATACCATCCGATTTCCTCATGGGCCCTAAGAGAACTAGAAAAAAGAGCGAGAATGAGATTAAATGGGATAAAAATTCCAAAAAATTTAAGGAAGATTATTAGGCGCGGGTTATGAAATATTTCATTTGATAAGAATGGAGCGAGTAAAAATAGCAAAACTCCTCCAAAAATCCCTGTGAATAAAAGAATAAAGAAGGATTCTCTGAATAAATAGCTTATTTTATCTTTATTCTTTTCAGCGCGATATAGGGGGATGAATCTTGCTATTCCTTCTGTTATACCAAGTGCTGCAAAAATTATTACCCAATCTGCAGTAATATTTGCTAAAGAAAAAATCCCATACGTTTCTGGACCAAATTCTCTTGCGATAACCACCCTATAAACATAAGTGAATAATTTGGAAAGAAAAAGGCCTATAAAAACAATAGAGGAAGATCTTACTAGCTTTTTTAGTGAATTATCGAATTCAATAGATCTATTCATAAATAGAATAGAAAAACGTTCTTTTTATTTATTGTCTTTGTCTTTAATTTAAAACAATATTCCTATTTATGAAAGGATTTAGATTAATAAAACGCTTAAATTCACTTTTTAAAGGGGAAAGCTATAAATACGTGTTAGACGGCTAGATTTTATGGTTTTTACATTACAAGGTAAAAGGGTACTTGTTACTGGAGCAGCAGGATTTATCGGTAGCCATTTAACCGAAGAGTTGATTAATTTAGGAGCAGAGGTTACTGCTTTTATAAAGAATAACTCTAGAGGAAGTATTGGATTCATAGATAATTTTGACTCTAAGTCCAAGAATAGGTTAAAGATTGTATTCGGAGATTTAAACGACTTGGAATCTGTAAATAATGCCCTTAAGAAAATAGAGATAGTCTTTCATTTGGGTGCAGAAATTTCTATCCCTTATTCCTATAACAACCCTCGAACCTTTGTCAACACTAATGTTCTTGGTACACTGAATGTTTTATCTGCATGCAGAGAGAATTCAGTTAAAAGAGCAATCATTGTATCCAGTAGTGAAGTATATGGAACTCCGGATTCTGTTCCAATAAATGAAAAACATGCCCTAAAGGGGCAGTCTCCTTATTCTGCCTCAAAGATTGGTGCAGAAAAGCTTGCAGAAAGTTTTAACAAGTCATATGGTTTACCGGTCATAGTAGTGAGGCCTTTCAATACTTATGGGCCTAGACAATCAAAAAGAGCCATCATACCCAGTATTATAATCCAAGCATTAACCGGTAATGAAATTTCTGTTGGTAATTTAAAACCAACAAGAGATTTTAACTACGTTCTGGATACTGTATCTGGTCTGATAAAACTAGCCGAATCTGACAAAGCAGACGGAGAGGTTGTAAACATAGGCTCTGGAAAAGAGATTTCTATAGAATCTTTGATAAATAAAATCCTTTTTATACTTAAAAAAGATTGCAGGATAATTAAAGACCCTAAAAAGATTAGGCCTCTAAAAAGTGAGGTAATGAGGCTGTGTGCAGATAACTCAAAAATAAAGGAGATTACTTCTTGGGATTCTAAATTTTCTATTGATGAAGGATTAGAAAAAACAATAAATTGGATAAAAAATAACTTAGGAGAGTATAATGCTCCTGCGGGGTACTTATAAAATGAAAGCAGTAATACTCGCAGGAGGATTAGGAACAAGGTTAAAACCTTTTACTCAAGTATTACCAAAAACTCTTTTACCTATAGGAGAAAGTTCTGTCCTTGAAACCCAAATATTGAGTTTAAAGAAGCATGGAGTAGATGAAATTTTTGTAGCAACAAATCATATGTCTGAATATATTGATGCTTTTGTTGGAAATGGAGCAAGATATGGGATTCCTATATCAACTAGCAAAGAAAAGAATCCGTTAGGCACATGCGGGCCGATAAGTCTGCTGAAAGATAAGTTGAAAGAACCGTTTATACTTATGAATGGAGATATTCTTACCACGCTAAATTTCTCAGAAGTTTATAAGTTTGCTTTGAGTTCTGAGGCAGATCTTATTGTTGTAACAAACGAAATAACTCCTCCATTTGAATTCGGAAAGGTCATTGCGGAAGGAGAATACATTAAAGATGTACATGAAAAACCCAACCTAAAATTTGAGATCCTCTCAGGAATATATATAATGAAACCAAAAATTTTTGAATTAATCCCTGAAAATACATATTATGGGATAGATTCTTTAATTAAAGATATGCTTCGCAAAGAGTTGAAAGTTGGAAAGTATCTAATGAAAGAGTATTGGCTGGACATTGGAAGAGTTAGCGATTATCAAACGGCCCAGGAGATTTATAAGAACCATTTTTACGACTTAAAATCTGGAGAGAATAAAACTGATGGATAAGATTCTAATTTTAGGAGGATCTGGATTTATAGGAAGCAATCTTGCTAAAAGATTTGTTGATGAAGGGTATGAAGTCAGTGTTATAGATGGCCTTTTGAATAAAACTGGAGGTAGGAAGGAGAATTTAGAGCCCATTATCTCTAATATAACTTTTATCAATTCTAGAATAGAAGACGTTGATAAACTGGATAAGATTGTTGAACAAAGCGATTTTATTATTGATTGTATGGCCTGGACAGCACATAAATCGGCAATCTCAAACCCAAAATTTGACTTGAGATTGAATGTAGAGTCTCATTTGGCCTTGATTGATGCCTTAAAAAGAAATCCTAATAAAAGAATTATACTTTTAGGAACGAGAGCACAATATGGGAATCCTCCGGTTGATGAAATTAATGAGGAGACTCCGATGATTCCCGAAGATATTCAAGGGATTCATAAGTTAACCTCTGAATCTTACTTTAGAGTTTATTCAAAAATAATGGGCCTGAATGTGGTTTGCCTTAGACTTCCAAATTGTTTTGGCGAAAATCAGATTACACAAGGGGATGATATTGGTCTAATTGGGGGTTTTATTAGAGATATTCTAGATGATAAATGTATAGAGGTCTTTGATGGAAGTAGAAAACGCTACTTGCTTTATGTGGAAGATTTAGCAGAGATAATTTTAAAACTGAGCCAAAAAAGGTTTGAAGGATTTTCTGCATTTAACGTGGGCGGAGTAGAGGTTGGAATAGAAGAGTTAGTGAAGACAATCATAAAAATATTAGGCAGGGGAAGTTATGAAAAGAAGAGCATTCCATTTGAAATAAAATCGATTGATACGGGAAGTGCAAAATTTAATGATTTTAAGCTTAAAAGTTTTATCGGTGAAACTCATCTTAGAGATTTTGAACAAAGTTTAAAAAAGACGATCAGGTATTTCCAGGAGAATCTGAAATGATATGGCGATGTGATCTTGTTCCTCAATATGAAAAATATAAAAAAGAAATAAATGAGTCTATAGAAAGAGTCCTTAAATCCGGGCGTTACATTCTTTCTTCGGAGGTTGCAGAATTTGAGAAAGAATTTGCGAAGTATCTGGGAGTTAATTACTCTATTGCTGTTGGGAATGGGACTGATGGACTAACCTTGTCCTTGATGGCCTTAGGTATAGGAAAAGGAGATGAAGTTATAACTACTCCTTTTACTGCAATTCCCACTGTATCCGCAATTATAGATAGTGGGGCAAAACCTGTATTTGTAGATATAAATCCAGATACATTTTTGATAGACTTAACTAAAGTTAGGGATGCTATAACCTCCAAAACCAAGGCAATTATTCCTGTTCATATCTTCGGAAATGTTGTTGACATTCCTAAATTAAGAGAAATTGTTGGAAATATTAGAATTATTGAAGATGCTTCACAGTCTCATGGGAGTAAAATAAAAGGGATTCAATCTGGAACTATGGGGGACCTGGGGGTATTCAGTTTTTATCCTTCGAAAAATTTAGGAGCTTATGGTGATGGAGGGATGATTGTTACTAATAATAAAGAATGGGCAGATAAAATAAGGCTTCTACGCATGTATGGGATGGTGGACAAAGATAATATAATTATCAATGGAATTAATAGTAGGTTAGATGAATTACAGGCTGCTATCCTAAGAGTCAAATTAAAATACCTTGATAAGATGAATATCGTCAGAAACGAAATAGCAGAACGTTACAAAAAAGAATTAAATGCCGAATTTTTCAAGCATCAAAAAATCCCTGAGGAAGTCTTTTCTAATTATCATGTTTTTGTTTCGAGATTTAAAGGGAAAAGAGAAGCTCTGATAAAATATTTGGAAGAGAATCAAATACAGACAAACATTTATTATCTAATCCCTTTACATCTTCAAAAAGCAAATAAATTTCTTGGATTGAAAGAAGGAGATTTCCCTCAAGCGGAAAAATTATGTAAAGAAGTCATTGCATTACCCTTGTATCCTGAATTTGAAAAAAGTCAGCAAGATTATGTAATAAAATATATAAACGAATTTAGGTAAAAAGATAAATGCAAGGTAAGAAAGAAATGCTTGAAAGATTGGTAAGATTAGCAGAAGGAAGTATAAATTTCTATAACGTTTCTCTTGAAAAAGCAAGAGACATGTCTAAAAGAAAGGGGTTTATCCTTCTATTCTCGCCGAAAGATGAAGGATTCATTACCGGTTATGAGGATTATGAATCTCCTGAGAATATGTTTATATGGCTATTTGGAATTCTTCCTGAATTTCAAGGGAAGGGTCTTGGTTCTAAACTTCTTGATGATTTTGAGAAAATAGCAAAAGATAGAGGATATAGAAGGGTTAGATCTTATACCTATAATAGATTTAAGTCTAAAATTATTCTTTCACTTAACAGAGGATATAGAATAATCGAAACTAAATTTGAAAAAGATAGGAATGATTATCGAATTATGCTGGAAAAAGATTTGTTAGGGGGAATATAGGATCATTAAGGAATTAGATATGAGAGTTAATAAATTAAAAATTTTTTATATAGGTGATGCAACCTCTCCCCATATAGTCTTCTGGGCTAAAAAATTTTATGATTTAGGACATGAGGTTCATGTGATTAGCCCATATAACTCAATAATCGAAAATGTTTATGTTCATCCAATTAAAACTAGATATAACAAATTTGTAAATTTCATTTTATCTTATTTTAAGATAAGAAGATTGATAAAGAAAGGCCGCCCTGATTTAATTCATGCTAATTTTTTAGGATCTCTGACATTCTTAGTAGCATTGACCGGGTTTCACCCATTTATAGGCACTGTTTGGGGTAGCGATCTTGCAATATTTAGGAAAAAAAATCTTCTATCTGGCTTTATGTTTAGGTATATCCTCAAAAAAAGTGATTCTATAGAAGTCTCTGATAGAGCGACAAAAGATTTTTTACATAGAAATTATTCCTTGGATAATAAAAAAATCGATTTCCCTTACTGGGGGGTTGATACAAAAGAACTTATTCCTATAAAAAAAAAGAAGAAATTTGATATAATATATCTGAGAAAATCATCAAAAAAGTATTCAACCACTACTTTTATAGAGGCTATTAACTTAGTTAAGAAAAAATTCCCTTATATAGTCTCTGTGCTTAGAAGAGATAAAGGTTATTCTGAGGCAGAAAATTTAATAAAGGAATATCAATTGGATAAATCTTTTATAGGGCTAGATTGGATGCCTCATGAAAAAATTGTTGACCTCATGAACTCTTCTATAATTTATGTGGATAGCTTTAAAAGAGATACTCCTGGAGCAGGGATCGGGATTGCTACAATGGAGGCAATGGCTTGTGGCCTGCCAATTATAATCGCAGATAATCCTGGAGTTGAAGAATATGTTAAACATAATTATAATGGATTAGTTTATAAAGGGGGAGACTATGTCGAACTTTCCAAATTCATAGTAGATTTGTTAAGAAATAAAAAATTGAGGGAGAGATTAGGGAATAATGCAAGAAAAACAATTGTGGATAAGCTTAACTGGGATAGAATATCAAAAAAAATTGAAGGAAAATATTTAACCTTGGTTGAAGAATATACCTATAAAGGAAAAGATTAATAAATCTGCTTCATTGTTAATGAAGATTGAATAATGAAAAGTCAATTTGAAGACAGAGATTATGTAAATCTATTTGTGAATTATCCTGAGGGGTACCAACCCTTTTTAAGTAGAATAACTCGAAGAATGAAAAAAAGGAAGTGTACTAAAGGAAGTGTACTCCTTATTGGTTGTGGAAGTGGAAGAGAGCCTAAATTATTTTCTCAAATGGGATTTGAAGTTTATGGCATAGACATATCTAGAAAAATGATAAAAAGCGCGAGTACCTCTGAACCTTCAGCTAAGTATTACTTGGGAAATGCTTTAGATGTTCTTCAAAGAGAAAAATTTCGAAAATTTGATTATGTTTTGTGCCTTTCAAATTTTCTGGGTTACTTAAAAATTAATGAGGTCAAGAAATTGATTAAGCTGATTGATAAAAATTTAAAAAACGATGCGATGATGATTTTTAGCGTAAAATTATTATTTAGTAAATATTGGTCCGTCCCACTAACTTTTCTCTCTTATGTTATTGATCTTTTCTCTGCTAGAAGCTATCGTTGGGGAGATCTATATTTTATAGACAAAAAGGGTAAAAGATTATTAAAAAGACATTGGTGGACACAAAATGAAGTGAAGAGTTATTTTGGAGAGTATCAGATCGAGTTTGATAATATCTTTGAGGGTATTTTTTTCGTTAAGAAAGTGTGCACTTAGAGAACATATGTCTCATTGTTATATAAGTTTTTCTAAAGAGGTAAATTTTTAAATGTCTTTCTTTTAAGAAAATAGGATAAAAATGGTAAACTTTGGAATAGTTGGATGCGGAAGAGTTTCGGGAAAGCACATTAGTGCACTAAAGCAAATTGTTGGAGCAAGGATTACTGCAGTCTGCGATATAAGTGAAGAGAGGGCAAAAAAGGCGGCTGTGGAAACAGGCTCTAAATGTTATCTGAGTTATGATGAGATGCTCAAAGATCCAATGGTAGATGCCATCAATATCTGCACACCTTCTGGGCTTCATCCTGAGATGACTATTAAAGCAGCAAGGGCGGGGAAACATATTGTTTGCGAAAAGCCTATAGCCCTAAAGATGAAAGATGCCAAAAACATGCTTGAGGAATGTAAAAAAGCAAGGGTTTCATTGTTTGTTGTAAAGCAGAACAGATACAATCCCCCAATTTTACACCTCAAGAAAGCTATCCGAGATGGAAGATTTGGAAGGATTTTCTTGGCCAATGTGACTGTAAGATGGAGTCGAGGACAGGATTACTATGATCGAGACGCGTGGAGAGGGAAGATAGTGCATGATGGAGGGGTCCTGTTAAACCAGACTTCACATCATATTGACATGTTACAATGGTTAGTTGGAGAGATTGATTCTGTTATTTGTAAAAAAGCTACATTTGCGCACAACATAGAAACTGAAGATACTGCAGTTGCTGTATTAAAATTCAAGAATGGGGCAATTGGGACCTTTGAAGGGACCACATGCACATTTCCAAAAGATTTAGAGGGATCGATTTCAATCCTTGGAGAAAAAGGATCTGTCAAGGTTGGAGGATTTGCGATGAATAAGATGGAGACCTGGCAATTTAAAGAACCTATAGCAGAAGATAATGAGATTGTTCATTCTATAACAAACCCTCCTAATGTTTATGGCTTCGGCCACTCTCCATTGCTTCAAGAAGTCGTAACTTCTTTGCGGGCTAATCAAGGGCCGAAAATAGATGGGGAAGAGGGAGCGAAAAGCCTTAAGGCGATAATCGCCATGCTAAAATCAGCAAAGTTAAATAGGGAAGTTTTCCTTGATGAAATAACTGATGATGATGATGAACATTATTACTGATTGAGATAAAAATTATTATCTTTAAGAAGGTTTTATAAAGCTATGGAATTAGGAAATTTTAGATGGATTTAGAAAATATGATAGCCCCTACTGCAATTGTGAAAGATGCGAAAATTGGGGTTGGAACGAGAATATGGCATTATGCTAACGTTTATGGATGTACTATTGGTGATGAAAGCACTGTAGGCTCTTATACTGAAGTTCAATCAGGAGCGAAAATTGGAAACAGGGTTACTATATCAAGCCATTCATTTATCTGCGATTTGGTTACTATTGATGATGAAGCATGGCTCGGACATGGAGTTATGACAATTAATGATTTATTTCCTCCTTCAAAAAGTAGAGAAGGAACAAATGCGCATTGGAAGCCTACTTTCATAGGCAAAGGGGCGATAATCGGAAGCAATGCTACTTTATTCCCTGTTAGAATCGGAGAAGGGGCAGTGATTGGCGCAGGCTCTGTTGTGACAAAAAATGTTCCGGCAGGACAAGTCTGGGCAGGAAATCCTGCCAGATATATAAAAGATGTTAGGGACCTAAGAGATGATTCAGGCAAACCCGCTTACCCCTAATCTTATTTCTATTGCTAAATAATAACGTTTATAAGAGCTTAATATATGCAGTAATTATGATACTCCTACATAACCTGAAAGCACAGCACGATTCAATAAGAAAAGAGCTTGACTCGGCAATCAATTCAGTGATTGAAAAATCCCAGTTTATAAGCGGAGATTTCACAAAAGAATTTGAGAAGAATTTCGCGGCTTTTTGCAATAAGCCTTATTGTGTTGGCTCTTCAAATGGAAGCACCGCCTTATTTGCTGCCCTAAAATGCTTGGGAATAAAACAGGGCGATGAAGTTATACTGCCTGCTAATACTTTTATTGCGACGGCCTTTGCAGTAACATTATGCGGCGCCAAGCCAATATTTGTTGATGTGAATGAAAGTGATTCTTTGATTAATACAGATTTGATAGAAAAAAGCATAACAAAAAAGACTAAAGCAATAATTCCTGTTCATCTTTATGGAGGAGTTTGTGAGATGGACAGAATAATAGAAATAGCAAAGAAAAATAACTTATTAATTGTAGAGGATTGCGCGCAAGCTCATGGCTCAAAATATAAAGGAAAAATAGTGCCGATAACAGATATAGGAACTTTCAGTTTTTTTCCTGCCAAAAATCTTGGAGCTTTGGGTGATGCTGGCGCAATAGTTTCATCAAATGAAGAATTTGTGGAAAAGTGCAGGATGTTTGTAAATCATGGAAGATTAGACAAATATTTTCATTCTATAGAAGGATTTAATTTTAGGCTTGTGAACCTTCAGGCAGGGATATTGAATGTTAAATTAAAATATCTGAATTCTTGGCTTAAAAATAAGAGAAAAGTTGCTGCAGCTTATGATAAAGAATTGATTGATGCTGTTGGCTTAATGAAGACAACAAATGATGTGGAGCATTCATATCATCTTTATGTTATAAAAACAAGCCAAAGAAATAAACTTCAGGAGTATCTTAAGAATAAGGGAATAGAAACAGGAGTTCATTATCCTGTTCCATTGCATCTTCAACCGGTTTTCAACTATTTAGGTCATAAGGAAGGGAATTTTCCAATAGCTGAAAGGCTATCCAAAGAAATTCTTTCAATACCGATTTATTCAGAGCTTACGGATAGTAATCAGCAGGATATAATTATTAATATTAAAGAATTTTTTAAAGAAAACTCCTAAAAATCTTTTAAGATATCAGATGGATTTATTTTTCTCGAACAGGGAGAGCGTTCTATACTCTTCAACTAATGTGAATCCCTCAATGTCCAAAGTTTTACCTTCGCTAATCGCATAAATTATAGATTTATAATCTGTTTCATCGTTAAATGCTTTTCTTATGTACATAGACGCACAGATGTCTCTTCTTTCCCCTATCAGAACATGTGAGCAAAATTCTTTTTCAGCAATAGTGGTTTCATTATTCAGATAAAGGTTATAGTCTTGTATGCTAACGAATTCTTTAACATTATTTCCCCAATAAATATCAGCCAAAATTTGATAACTATCCAGTCTATTGCCAACAACAAATGTTTCACCCGGATGCTTTGAAGAAATTTCATTCAGGTCGGAACTTATTAAATCTTTTTTAAACTCGTTATTTGTGCTCATTTCTGAAAAATATTTTATAAATGAACCAAGTTCGTGTCCTCCTAAATTTTCTCCCCCGTTAATTTCATATTTTGCCTGGATTATGTAGGGATTTATAACAAGTAAGGTGATAACTGAAAAAATAATGCACTGGATTAAAAACTGCTTTTTTGTCATCTCTTTGTAAATAGTCAAAATTATAATCGGCGCCACAATGAGAAGAAATCTTACCTGAGAATTTATTATCAATAATAATAATGATAATAAAATAAAGATTGAGGTTTTTTTGTTTTTTGTGAAGACCCTTGGCTTAAATACAAGATAAGTATAAAACGGAATAAATATCAGAAGAAGTATCAGCCAGAATATTCCGTATAGCCTTCCCTGATTATAAAATCCTCCGTATATAGTTAAAGTTGAGGATGCAATTACATGCCTGAAAATCCCAAAAAAGGCAAATCCAAACAAGAGCTTGTCTAATATCAGCCTGGGCAAAACCCCGATTAAAATAAAAAATGAAAAATATATAGAATGTATTAAACTTTTATTATAAAAGAAGCTTATAAGAAAAAGAGGTATAAAAAACAAGACTCCATCCCAGAATGCCCAACTCAAACCTATCAGTGCGCCGGCATAAAAGAGGCTTATTAATCTGCCTTTCCCATCATACTCTTTGGTGAAATGATAACCCCATAAAAAAAGCAGGCTTGCAAGCTGGATTGGGCTTATCCAGGGAGACATATACCAAATAATTGGCGATAGCATGATGAGCCATAAAGCCCTTTTGTCTTTTCCGCTCATCCGATAAACTGAGTAAATTAACAAAAATAAAACAATTAAACTGGTTATTTTAAAGGAAAAATAATTTTCCATCATTCCAACAAATGGTGAATGAACCAATCCATAGAGATACGAATGTGATGTTCTTATTTTCGCATCATATTGTCCTGTAAAAAATTTGGCGCTGTCTGAATAATCATAGATGTCTGTATTGCCATAAAAATGCGTGAATAAAGTTATAACTATCATAAGCAATCCTAAACCCGATATGATGTATTTCTGTCGTTTTTCCATTCTGGCTTTTAAATTTACACAAGTTCTATCAAAAGTAATAATAAAAATCTATTTAAACCCTTTTTATTAAAGCTTTCCATGAAATCTGAACTTAGCGTTGTAATATCTGCATTAAATGAAGAGCGTTCGGTTGAACAGGTTTTGAGAGGGGTTTTGAGTATATTTGATGAATGCAAGATAAAGGGAGATATTATTTTTTTAAACAATCACAGCACTGACAAGACGGGAAAAATAGCTGATTCTGTTGCGAAGAAAGACAAAAGAATCAGAGTAATTCATAGGATTAACAGACCAAACAGAGATCTGGGCAGTTCGTTAAAGGAAGGAATTTCACACGCAAGAGGAGATTATATTTTAATAATGGATTGCGATATGTCTCATAATCCTGCTGAAGTAAAAGAATTATTTAAAAGACGGAAGGAAGCAGATATTATTGTCGGCAGCAGATATGCCGGGGGATCTGCTGAAATGCCTCCATCAAGAGTCCTTATAAGCGGGTTGTCTAATATAATTGTAAATGTGTTGCTTGGAGTTGGTGTTAGGGATATTTCTACCGGATTTAAGATATACAAAAGAGAAGCCTTACAAAGCCTGAAGCTTAATAATGAGGGCTTTGGACTTCATGTGGAAATCTTATTGAAAGCTGCCAATAAAGGCTACACTATAAAGGAAATTCCAATACACTATAAGAGAAGCATGAAAAAATCAACTTTGAATTACAGAAGGCAAATTCCTTCTTATGGCAAAGCGGTTTGGGCGGGAATGAAGGATAAGTTCAGCCGTTAGGAACATTTAAAAATAGATTTATTTGAAGATATTTATGAATGATTACAATATAATTGATCCCTCTTGTGTTTGGGCAGCTGTGGAAAATTCAAGATCTTCCAAGAGAGGAAGAGCCGTGGCAGTTATTCACCCTCCTGAGAAAAAGGGGTTGCGGGTAATCGTGAACGCAATTCAGCCTCCGAGCTATATACAGCCCCATAAGCATATGAGTGCAGAGTATTTTGCACCTATCAGAGGACAGTTTGGCATTGCTTTCTTTGATGAATCGGGGCAAATCCTTGAGAAATACACGCTAAGCCGCGACAATGTGCAGTTTATAGAAATTCCATTAGGAAGGTTTCATACTGCAGTAGCCCTGGATTCAGATTCGGTCTTATTGGATATGTCTGAAGGCCCTTACAATCCAAAAGAATACAAAGAATTCCCGCAATGGGCTCCAAAAGAACCTGAAGAAGGTTTAGCAGGATATGGAGAAGAAATTAGGGAATTCATGAAAAGATTAAGAGCAGAGTTCTAGTTGCCTTGGTTTACTTCGACTATAAGTTTAAATACAGATACTTTGAGAAAATATATATGAGAATCGCAATTAGCGGAGTAGCAGGAACAGGGAAAACAACACTTTGCAAGCTTATATCAAGCGAAACGGGGTTAGAATTTGTACCTGATATAAATGATGTTGTATTGAATGAAATGGGATATGAAGATGACCGGGAGCTTTATGATAAAAGAGGAGATGAAGGCCATATAGACTGGCATATTAGGGCAATCATTGCGAAAATCAATCATGATGTGGCAAAGGACAATTATGTGGCAGATAAATCTGTTTTTGATTTTGCGGCAAGATCTCTTGTGAGAATATATCCTAATAGAAGAGAATTTGGAATAAATGATGAACAGCATGGAATAATAATGGATGCTCTTCAGAAAGGAATACATCTTTATGACCGAATATTTTATATGCCTCTTGGAGACAGACCTGTAGAAGACAATAAGATGAGGACAGTAGATAGTAAACAAAGGTTCAGGTTTAATGTTGCTCTTTTAGGATTATATAGTGCATTTGGAGTGGATATAGAACCTTATAGCTTTGATTTTTCAGACTCTCCTAGTAAGGTATTAAAAGATCTTGGTATTGAAGATGTAAGGAATGGTCAATAAAATAAAAGCAGTTATTTTTGATTTGGGGGGTGTTGTTTTTAGTTCTGATGGTGGAACTTATGAAACAAGAGAGAGGCTAGCTAAAGAAATATCTGTGGATGTTAAAAAATTGCATGAGATATGGTTTAAGCACAAAGAAAATCTAATTAAAGGCCGAGAATCCGAAGATGCATATATCAAGGTCATTAAAGATTCTTTCAGCCTTAATCTATCCTCTGAAGAATTAAAAGATAAAATAAGATCATATAACGTAGTAAATCATAAAATTCTAATTTTTGTAAAAGAATTATCTAAAAAGTACAAGGTTGGGCTTTAAATAATGAAGTTAAGGAGTGGAATGAATACCGAATTAATAAATTTGGATTAAGAGACTCTTTTCAGGTAATCGTTTCTTCATGTGATGTGGGTTATGCTAAACCAGAAAAAGAGATGTATGAAATTATTCTTAAAAGATTAGATGTTAAACCTGAAGAAGCTATTTTTATCGATGACCGAAAAGAAAATACCGAAAAGGCTAGGAAAATGGGAATAAAAAATGTATTGTTCAGTGATATAAACCAGATGATATATGAATTAAAAAAGCAGGGAGTAATAGTAGAATAATGAATGAATATTTTATAGAAGAAGGAAAGAGAGTGGATCTTAAAAAACTTGAATCCGTAAAGATATCTCACGAAGAATATTCAAAACTGCACGCAAACGAGATTAGGGCTTGTCATGATGTTTTTATTGAGTATCATAAGGGAATACTTCTTATTATTAGAAAAAAATTTCCTGCCAAGGGTGCTCTTTGGCCAATTGGAGGAGGAATTACAAGGGGTATTAAGATTTGGGAGTCTATCCGAAAAAAAGTGAAAGAAGAATGTGGCTTAAAGATTAATTCAATTAAAGAAATAGGATATGCAAGAACTTTCTTTAAAACTGATCCGTTTGGTCATGGCTATGGAACTGACAGCCTAAACTTGGTTTTTTTCGCTAGGGGTTCTGGAGAACTAAGGCTAAACAAAGATCATAAAAATCCCAAAATAGTTCGGCCTGGAGAATATAATGAAAAATTTAGAAAAACGCTTCATCCCTACGTTAGAGATTTTATGGACATAGCAGTCAAACTAATTCGTATTTAATTTATTCTTCCAATATTCAATGGTTTTTTTCAGTCCTTCTTCGACAGAAAATTGGGCCTTCCAACCAAGAATTTTTTCTGCCTTTGATGCATCCAAAGCCAGATATGGATCAGCAATAGGCCTTGAAGGATATCCTGGAGGGAATGAATAAATTATGTCTTTATTATAACCTGTCAAATATTTAATCTTCTCCGCAAGTTCCTTCATAGTCATATTTTTTCCCGTTGAGATGTTAAAAACTTCGTCTTTGACTTTTGATTTTAAAGCAGTTATATAAGCATTAACATGGTCGTCCACGTACATCAGATCCCTGACTGCGTTTGGAGAGCCAATATAGACTGGCTCATTTTTGAGCATTTGGGTTATTATGTATTCCACAACAAATCCAGTATTATCTTTTCTGCCAAAGGTATTACAGCACCTCATAATGATGTATGGCAAACCAAATGCTTTTCCTGCCATTCTAATATACATATCCGAAGCCAATTTAGCAACAGCGTATGGACTAAGGGGACTTTGGACAAAACCTTCCTTGAAAGGAATTCCTGGCTTTTGATCCCCATAAGTTTCCATAGTAGAAGCAAAAATGAATTTTTTGAACTCTGGAAGATCCAAAGCAGAATGAACAAGATTAACAGTTCCGAGATGATTGACTTCTTGATATTCTATTGGATTTTCAAAAGAATATCTAACGGCTGTTGCAGCACCTACATGAATTATATAATGGGGGGCAATATCCTTAACTATCTTTTTGATAGTTGAATAATCACTAAGATTCCCGTATTTTATCTCTAACTTGCCGAGTATTTCCTTTATTGGATTTAATACATTCTGGTTGCTTGTTGTTCTAACTAAGCCAAATACTTCGTAACTATCAATGAGCTTCTTAGCTATTTCACTACCAATAAACCCGGTAATCCCGGTTATTAAGACCCTATCCATCTTGCATTTTCAAGTATTTAATTGAGCTTTTAATATCTTCCAAATCTTTTGCAGTATTTAATGTGTTCCAAAATCCGAAATATTTAAATGATCTTATTTTCCCTTCTTTTGCAAGGTTAACAAATGTTGTTTCTTCCAATCTGCCTCTCTGAGGTAAATGCTCTTTTATTGCTTTGTTGAATATATAAATTCCTGCATTCACAAATTTATCTCCTAATATTGGTTTTTCTTTGAACTTTGTGATTATGTGATTCTCTCCTATTTCAACTATACCGAATGGACTTTTTAGGGGAGTGGTCATAATTGTTGCAACTGGACCATGTTGTAGATGAAACCTGTAAAGATTTTTTAGAGAAATATCAGTTAACTCATCTCCATTCATTGCAAGAAAATTCTCATCATTGACTCCGCAATTCTCGATAGCCATTCTGAAAGCATCTCCTGTATCTAAAGCACTACTATGATCATTATATTTAACTTTTAAACCGAACCTGCTACCATCTCCTATATGATCTATTATGACCTCTTTCTTATAAGCTACACCTAAAACGACATTCTCTATAGAATTCTCTTTCAACCAATCAAAAATCCACTCTATAAGGGGTTTGCCTTCTACTTCGACCATACATTTGGGAATATCAGATGTGTGAGGTCTCAACCTTAGAGCCTGGCCCCCAACTAAGAGAACTGCCGTCTTTAACATAATTAGTATTCTGATAAAAGGTTTATAAATTTATATGACTTGCCCTGTATAGTTATAAAAAATTTTAGTAAGAGATTAGAAACACTTATTAACCCCTGACTTCCTGAGAAAATTATGGTATTTGTTAAAATATTAGGAGCATTTGACTTGCTTGCTGCTATTGCTTTTTTAATGCTAAGTTTCGGAATACATGTGTTTACCCCTTACCTCTTGTTCTGCGCAGGGCTTCTTTTTCTAAAAGGTTTGTTCATAATAACGGGCGAGTTAATCCTTAGCTCTATGGATCTAATTTTTTCCATCCTTCTTATTCTTTCAATATTTTTTACGCTTCCATTGATATTTCTTTGGGTTCCAACTTTCCTGCTTTTGGCTAAGGCAGTAGTAAGTTTTATCTGATTTTTTCCGCTAACCAGTTAAAGAAGAAAAATTCTCTTATGTAAATTCTATCTGTATAAACTAAATCAGCCACATCCAGGAGAGAATGAAATACCATCCCTATAAAAATATAAAAAAACAGAGGAAAAAAATAGCCTACAAATCCTATTAGTGCGTGGAATTCCAGAGTATGAAATAAATGAAAGTCTCCCTTTTTTCTTATCCCCCTTCTTTTTTCCATTTCAAGCCTGTCATCAAGCTTTCTATAATAGGCAAATGATTTTAACAGAGAAGGATGGTTGTTTTTCACTGAAGCGTTAATATAATGATCTATGTCTATCAAAAAAGATGATAAAAATATTGCGATAATGTAGAGTGGGTTTATATAAGGAGAAAAAAACCAGATTAGCGCAGAAAAAATCGCCCCGGATAAAATATGCCAGCGCGGCAGCATTTATTCACCCATCCTTTTTAACATATCAGCAAATGCCGGACGAGAGATAAATACTCCTGCTGTTATTCCTATAAGTGAGGTGATTGCAAAACCTTTGAACAGGCCGGCTCCTGCCCAGTACAAAGGCAGAAGGGAAACTACTGCAGTGGCATAAGAAGTCATTATGACAAAAATACCTCTCTTTAGCCTTTCTGCCAAAGAGCTTGATTCGCCTGTTTTAGCCTCGTCTAATAAGACAATTTGCGCATCAACACCAGTTCCTATTGTTGCAAGAATTCCTGCGATAGAGGGAAGGTCTAAATTCCATCTTAAGAAAGAAGCAACTCCCAGAATTATAATTAATTCTGAAAATGAAGTAAATAGCAGAGCAATAGAAGACTTGAAACTTCTGTACCTTATAAAAATGACCAAAGAAACCAGCAGAATAGAGGAGAATCCCGCTAATAATATTATATTTACAAACTGCCTGCCAAGCGCGGGAGAAATTGTGTCTAACTTAACAATTTCAAGTTTGTAAGGAAGGCTTCCTGTAATTAAGACTGTTTGAAGTTTATTCATATCGCTTTTTGCATTTTCTATTGCCTCCTGCTGTGTGGAACCCTGCCCAGAGCCTTGAATTGAAATTTGAGTTGTGTCTCTTCCTTTCAAACCAGCGCTTATTCTTAAAGAATCAACAAGAGTATCATCCAAAATTAAATCTAAATTCTGAGAAAGATATGCTCCTGCCGTACTTTCATCCAGAGGAATAGAATTAGTTATTGATGCATGTCTTTTTGCAGCTTCGGTGCTTAAGTATATGGTAAATGCAAAATTGCAGGCATATCCTCCTTCTGCGGGGATGCATGCAGTTATGGAAGCGCAGGAAGCATCATTCTTGCAAACATCTACTATGTCCTGATTTCCGCCGACGAAAACAGTTTGATTTCCTATCTTTGCTTCAAATTTACCTTGCTTTGAAACAAGGTCTTCAAGATCTGTTGGTGTGGCCCCTGCTACTTCAACAAGCATATATTGATTGCCGCTTAAATCACTTACAGCCCTGATTTGGACATCTGCAATTCCGAAGACGTTAAATCGGTTTCTGCTGACTGCAATCAAATCCTGAAGTTGTGAGTCTGCTAAATCTGCGTCTGGTTTGACTAAAGCTCTTGCTCCTCCCTGAATATCCAAACCGGCCCTGATATTTGTTTTAGGAACATTTGCCACAACAAAATCAGGAGTACTATTTGTATAAATTGTGTAATCTCCTGCCTTAGTGGTTATTTCTAGTTTTATTTCCTGCTCAGATGGAAAAAGAGAAGAGATTATTTTTGAATAATCTTCTATATTATTCACAGGCTCTCCATTTACAAACTTAATTATCTCTCCGGCAGCCGGAGATGCCCCTAAAGTGTCTGCTGGCAACTTCTCTGTTGATTTTATTATTACTCCTGATTGGAAAGAAGGTTTTATTGCTATTATGGATATAATTAAACAGATTATTAAAATCCAGATTCTAAAAGAAAGTTTCATTGTATATGCTTAGCCTCCGCATACCATTTTAATATTGAAACGTTGGTTACCCATGTGTTAAGTATGTCAAATATAAGACCTATTATAAGAATGGTAAATATTTGCTCTAGAACATCTGAATAAGGACGGGTAATAAGAAATGACGCCAAAACTGCAATTAGAGCTGTTAAAGTCATTGTCATTCCTGTCTT
Source organism: Candidatus Woesearchaeota archaeon (assembly GCA_964437555.1). Classification (GTDB taxonomy): domain Archaea; phylum Nanobdellota; class Nanobdellia; order Pacearchaeales; family GW2011-AR1; genus UBA92. The sequence continues at coordinate 19,365 of CAYTHI010000004.1, forward strand.
AAATGCTCCGTAAATTCTTGTGTTCAATGTGCCTTCTTTTTTTCTTAGCACTCTTGTTGTAAGGAGAATATCTGTGTCTACAGAATATCCTATAAGCATCAGCAGGGCAACTATTCCCCCTGTAGAAAGACTTATTCCTAAAAGGTCTATTGTGACGATAGTCATTACTATATCTGCAAATGCTGCCAGAATAACTGCAAGACTTGGAATCGGAGTTCTGAAAATAAGAAATACCACTGCTCCCATGAATATAAAGGCAATTAAAAGAGCAAAGCGAAGCTGCTGATAGAAGCCCTGGGAAATTGAAGATCCTGTAAATTCAACTGAGGAATTTTTCTCATCCAAAGAGTAACCTAAGTATTCTTCAAGCGCTTTCTTTAAAGGCTGCACATCCGATGAAGTTTCGGCAAAAAAAGCCTGCTGCTCCCCTGTCCTTAAATCTGAAATCGCTCTTATTACAAGGTCAGAAAACTGCTGTGAGAGGGAATTTTTCAAAGCATCCAGATCAACAGAACCATCAAAAACAGTAATGGTTGCTCCGCCTGTGAGAGAAACATCTTTTTTAAATAAATCGCCGCTTGCTGAAATAAAAAAATAAAGGTATATGACGGAGAAAAGCAACAAAGCCAGCGGAATCAGAAGTATTAACTTGTAATATTTATCATACCAGTTTTTATTATGGTCTAATTGCGCAGTTTGTTCGGACATTTATTTAATGAAGAAGACACACTTTTAAAGTTATTTATGCGCGATACGGGAATCGAACCCGTGACCTCTGGTCTTTTCAATGTCTTCATTTTGGAAACCAGATGTTATGCCATTTAACTAATCGCGCTCAAGATAGCTATCAATATGGCTTTTTTAAAACTTATGAAAACGCCCTCGCCAGGATTTGAACCTGGGACCTTCACATTAGGAGTGTGTTGCGCTATCCGGGCTGCGCCACGAGGGCATATAAATGCAGGAGGGAGGATTCGAACCTCCGAATCCACTAAGGAAACAGCTCTTGAGGCTGTCGCGTTTGACCACTTCGCTACCCCTGCACTAAAAAATTAGCTTAAAAGCAGTTTTAAAGTTTTGCTAATATAAGTTTTAGCATCTCTTCCGAATTTAACGCGGAAGTGTCTATGATTAAATTATAATTGCCCTTTTCCCTGAAATCGTAATTTTTTCCGAAAAGCTTTTTTCCCCAGAATAATTCATCTGCTTCTCTCTGTGCTAATATTTGTTTGATTTGTTGCATTGATTTTGATTTGTATTTGGATAAAGCGGCAGCTCTCTTAGCTCTTGTGTCTAAATCAGCATTAAGAAATATGAAAAGTGCCGGCAGGCCTTTGCAGCAAACAGCATACCTAAACTCTCCAATCACTTTACCCTCGCCAATGGCTTTTCTTGCCTTTTCATTTACTTCTGCCTGCTCTTTTTCCCCTAAATTTTTCCAATACTCTTCAAAAGAAAGCTCATTTTTAGGATAAATTGCACGATGCTTTTCCCTCCATAACTCTCCTATAGAAAAAACTTTCCAGCCTAGCTGTTTAGACAATTCCTGTGATAATAAATTCTTTCCTGAACCAGGCAGGCCTGAAATAACAATGCTTTTATATTTCATTTTGATAAAGAGAGAAAGGTTTTTAAATAGGTTTCCAGAGCTATTTCAGAAGACGGTCATAGCGGTGAGGAAATACCTGTTCCCTTTCCGAACACAGAAGTCAAGCTTGCCGCGTCCTGTGCGTTAGTCTCCAACAAGAGGCGAAACACGGATGCTGTCTTCGTTTATTTTTTATACTCTATTTTCTGTGTTTTATGATGAAAAGAGAATTATCAAAAACTGATTCTGAGAGATTAATAAACAATTATTTCTCCTTGGATAAGCTGGACAGAGACAAGACAAGAAAAATTAAAAGACTGGCGATGAAGTATAATATCGAGCTTTCAGGATACAGAAAAAGATTCTGCAAGAAATGCCTTGCTGACTTGAAAAACGGAAAAGTCAGGATAACCAAAACTCATAAAATAATGGGGTGCCAAGAATGCGGACATATTAGCAAGATAAGAATTAATTAAAAATAATCAGCTCTTCTTGAACTTTGTAATCTCCGGCAACAAGTCTGCCTGGCCTAAGAAAACAGCCCTGCAGCAATATCTGTTAACGCCGAGATCCTCTAAGACTCTCACTGGTTTTTCTCCAGCTTCTGTTCTTTTAATGTACTCTTCCCATAAGTGAGCTAAAGGCTTTCCGCATGAAAAACATCTAATCGGAATTATCATAAGTGTTAGCCGAAACCGCTGTTTTTAAAGATTACTATTTCATCAAAGACTAAATCTTTATAAACGAAGAATAATTTAAAGAGGTCGAAAAAAAATGGTGAAGAAATGCGGGTTTTGCAAGAGTTCTATCCCGGACGATAAAGCTTTTGAAGTATGTGATAGGTGCGGCTTTGGGATATGGGGTGAGAAAATGTTTAGCGCAATAAAAGGCAATATGGAAAGTGCAAAAGACAAGGGTGACTTGTATCAGGGGTCAATCAGTTCTAATGATTAGCAAAGCTTTTTAAAGTAATATTTTCAACTAAATTTATGTTAAAGAGAAAAAGAATAAAGGAACGCGGAAAAATCTCCTTTTCCAGATTTTTCCAGATTTTTAAAGAAGGGGATTACGTAGCTGTGACTAGAGACCTTGGAGTTAGTGCGGGATTCCCAAAAAAGATACAGGGAAGAACTGGCAGAGTGCTATCAAAAAGAGGAGAGGCTTATGTTGTGGAGATTAAAGACCTGGATTCTCCAAAGAAATATATAATAAGGCCTGTGCATCTTAAAGGAATAGAGGTGGCCCCAAAATGAGAATTATAAACTTAACCCCAGTAAGCATGGCGAGTGTCAAAGATATTTGCAATCTTGATGAAAAAAAGAATCTTTCAGACTATTTGAAAAGGTTTCTAAAACTGAAAAAGGCAGACTCTGAAAAGCTGCAACATGAGATAAATGCGTTAAATAATGTGAAAATCAAAGACGAACATATCGTAAAGATTTCTGACTTCCTCCCAAGAGACAAAGATGAGTTGAACAAAATTTTTAATGATGTTTCGCTTGATGAGAAGGAGATAAATGATATTCTGGAGATTGTTAAGAAATACTGAAAATGGGAAGAGAAAAAGACGAATACGCAATAGTCTTAGACTACTTGCCTTACGGGTATCCATTGGATGGGAAGATGAATTCTATAGTTCAGGCTATCGGAGAGCAGCATTTTTCAATGCTTCAGCTGGTTCCAAACAAAGGAACAACGTTTGTTCTCAATGAAAAAGTTTATATAGGGTCGGGTAAAAGAGATAAGATATACTTTATTCTTGGAAAACTTCCGAAGGATAAGGTTACAGAGACTGCTAAGATCCAATTACAAAAGTTCATAGAAAAAGTAGTTGCGGAGCAGGAGAAGAAATTCGTAGATTTCTTTAATTCTGCCCAGGCAATCAATACGAGATTGCATCAGCTCGAACTTTTGCCAGGCTTTGGCAAAAAGCATACGCAGGAGATTATAGCATTGAGAGAAGAGAAGCTCTTTGAGAGTTTTGAAGATATAAGAAACAGAGTCAAAGGACTTCCTGACCCGCAAAAAGTCATCGAAAAAAGGCTTTGGGAAGAAATCACGGAAGACCCGAGGCAGATACTGTTTGTAAGATAAAATGACAGAAAATAGAAAGGCGCCGCATCAGGAAGAAAAAAAAGAAACCTTAATCAGAATTCTAAATTATGACCTCCCGGGAGAAAAAAATTTATATTCGGCGCTTACCCAAATAAAAGGTGTTTCGTGGGTTATCTCTAACGCTGTTTGCATAAATATTGGAATTGACAGAAATACAAAGTTGGGGGAGATTAAGCAGGAATATCTAAAAAAGATAGAGGTGCTGCTAAAGAAATTGGAAGTTTATGATTATCTGAAAAATAGAAGAAGCGACTTAGAAAGCGGGGAAACTAAGCATCTGTTAGGAACAGACTTAGACCTTGCAAAAGAATTTGATATTAAAAGGATGAAAAAAATAAAAAGTTACAAAGGAGCAAGGCACACTCTCGGGCAACCCGTAAGAGGGCAAAGAACAAGAAGCCATTTCAGAAAAGTAGGAATAGCTGTGGGAGTAAGCAAGAAAAAAGCCAAAGAATAAAGATGTTAAGAAAACACAAACGATTTCAGAAACCAAGAAAAGCATATGACCGAACAAGAATGGGTGAAGAAAATGTGCTTGTCTCAAAATATGGCTTAAAAAACAAAAGGGAAATATGGAAAACAGAAGCAAAGGTAAAATATTTCAGAAGCAGGGCGAAAGCGCTTATAACCTCTGACGGAGAAACTCAAAAGAAATTTTTTGACAAGCTGAATGAAATCGGCCTGGGGGTTAGCTCTATCTCTGATGTATTAGCTTTGAATAAAGAGAATTTGCTCAAAAGAAGGCTTTCGAGTATAGTGGTAAAGAAAAAAATCTCTAATACCGCGAAACAGGGACGGCAGATGATTGTGCATAAAAGAATTTTAGTCGGGGGCAAAAAGATAAATTCTCCAAGCTATCTTGTGAAGATTGATGAGGAAGATGATATTAAGCTGAAAGAAAAAGGGGCAAAACAGGTTTCGGAAAAAATGAAGGCAGGAACGGAAACAAATGCAGGATAAGATGCCGAATAGTGAAGCGGAAGAGACCAAAGTTGAGGATGAAAGCGATAAAAGATTGAAGGACGAAAAAGTAGGAATTGCTTATGTCTTCAGCTCATATAATAATACTTTGGTGCATATTACTGATTTGGCTGGTAATACTATTTCCAGAATAAGCGGAGGAATGGTAACAAAGCACAGCCGACTGAAAGCAAACCCTACAACTGCAATGTTCGTTGCGAAAAGAGCCGCAGAAAGAGCAAGGGATTTGGGAATTACAGGATTATATGTCAGAGTGAAGGCGAAGACAGGCAATCCGGGACCAGGACCAGGCGGACACGAAGCTGTAAAAACTTTGGGAAAGGAAGGATTCAGAATAATAAGCGTGATAGATACTACTAAATATCCTCGTGGGGGGCCTAAGAAGAAAGGAGGCAAGAGAGGAAGAAGAGTTTAAAAGGAAACTTTTCATAAAAATTAAGATGGAAATAATATTGAACAAAGATAATAACCTGATGATACGGATGGATGCAAATTATACCCTCGCTAATGCTCTAAGAAGAAGCGCGGATGAAATACCTACTCTTGCAGTTGACGAAGTTGAGATCTTCAAGAATGATTCTGCATTATATGATGAAACTCTTGCACACAGAATAGGATTAGTGCCTTTAAAGACTGACAAGAAAATGGGTGAAAAGACCAGCATCCAGCTCAAGCTCGTCAAAAGTAGCCCAGGATGGGTTTATTCGGGAGATCTTAAAGGAAATAAAGTAGTCTATGATAAGATGCCTCTGACTCTTTTAGAAAAAGGGCAGGAAATAGAACTTGTTGCAACTGCCAAGCTCGGAAAAGGCAGTGAGCATTCAAAGCACAGTCCGGGACTTATATATTACAAAGACCTTTATGAGATTAAATCCTCAAAGCAAGATGTAGAAAAGATAATAGAAAACTCAAAGGGATTAATAAAGCCAGAAAAAAAAGGAACTGGCTGGGTATGTGATTTAAATGATTCAGAACTTGAAGAAATACAGGAAAAGGACAAAGAAGCTGTGAAAGAAAGCGGCGAGATTATTCTTGTTGTTGAGTCTTGGGGCAATTTCAGTGCAGAAGACTTGCTTCTTAACGCAATAGAGGCATTGAGCGAGAATCTTACTGAGTTTGAGAAATCAGTAAAATCTTGAGCGGGGATGCCGGAGTGGTCAAACGGACCACGTTAAGGCCGTGGTGGCTTAGTGCCTGCGAAGGTTCGAATCCTTCTCTCCGCATATGAAAGAAAAAATGAAAAGCAAAACAGAAATCAAGAAAAGAATAGAGAACAAGACAAATCCAGAGCTAGTTGAAACTATAAGATTTGCTAATAAAAATAATTCCTGGAGAAAAGTAGTGCAGAAAATTTCTGAAAGCAGAAGAAAAGCAAGAGGAATTAATCTGGAAGAGATAAATAAAAACTCCAAAGAAGGAGATACTATAGTCGTATGCAGCAAAATTTTAGGGGTGGGAAATCTTGAGAAGAGAATAAAAATATGCGCTTTGCATTTTTCAGAGAATGCAAGAAAAAAAATAAAGGAAAATAAAAGTGAAGCTGTAATTTTAATAGATGAAATGAAGAAAAACCCTAAGGCAGAGGGGGTAAAAATTTTAGGATGAATACAATGATAATAGATGCCGAAGGATCTCCGCTCGGAAGGGTTGCAAGCTATGCTGCAAAAAAAGCTCTCCTTGGAGAAAGCATAGTGATAGTTAATTGCAATGAAATTGTATTGATTGGCGATCCTGCTATGATACTCAAAAAATACAAAGAAGCCAAGGAAAGAGGAGGAGCAAGCCTGAAAGGCCCATTTTTCCCAAGATCTCCTGAGAAAATAATGAAGAGAACGATAAGAGGAATGCTATATTATAAAAAAGGCAGAGGAAAGGACGGCTTTAAAAAAATTAAGTGTTATAATGACATTCCTGAAGAATATGAATCCAAGAAAAAGAAATTTTCAGAAAAAAAAGCCAGCAGGAAATCAATAAAGCTTGGAGAACTCTCAAAATTAATATGAATAAAGTAATTATAGTCGGAGGAAAGAGAAAGACCGCTGTAGCCAAGGCTAAAATAAAAGAAGGAAAAGGAGTAATATCATATAACGGACTTCCATATGAAGGTCTTAAGATGTTTCACCGGCTGATTATTTCAGAGCCGCTTGGGATATATAAGAGAACTATCGGGGATTTAAAATATGATATTGAAATTAGAACTTCCGGGGGCGGGATGGAAGGCCAAATTCAGGCAGCAAGGCTTGCCATCGCTAAGGCATTGGTGAAAGTCAGCGGTTCTGAAGAGCTTAAGAAAGCCATTGTTGCCTATGACAGAAACATGCTTGTCGCTGATATAAGAAGAAAAGAAACAAGAAAGCCCGGGGATTCCAAAGCGAGGGCGAGAAGACAGACTTCTTACAGATAAAAATCAATTCATTTTTCTATTTAATAATTCATCTAAAGGATTTATAATTTTCTTTATCTGCTCTGATGAAACGTGCGTGTATAGCTGGGTTGTGTTAAGCGATGCGTGACCTAAAAGAGATTGTATTATTCTTATATCCGTACCATTTTCAAGAAGATGCGTGGCAAAACTATGTCTTAAAGTATGAGGAGTTATCTTTTTCTGAATACCTGATTTAATTCTGGCGGTCTTAACTATTTTCTGTATATTTCTCGTTGTAAGAGGATTATCTTTTGAAAAGAGATATAAGTTATCCTTTCTTTTTTTTAAAAAGTTATGCAGGTCTTCGGAAAGTGATTGCGATAAAATGAACATCCTATCTTTTGAACCCTTTCCTGCTCTTGCCCAGCCGGTGCATTCCTCAAAGTTTATATCTGAAGGCTTTAGCTTGACTACTTCGGATACTCTCAATCCTGAAGAATAAAGCATGGACATAATTAATCTTGATTTGTTTGTTTCAGAAGAAGCTAAAAGCTTTTCTACTTCGTCTTTTGTTAAAACTTCCGGAAGCCTTCTTTCTTTTTTAGGTATTGTAATATCTCCTATTTCTTTTTTCAGTATGTTTTTATAATAGAATCTAATAGATGCCGAGGCAAGCATGATTGTATTTTTTGACTTGCTGTCAAAAAGTGAGGACAAATAAAGGCGCGCATCATCCTGGCTCAAGTCATCTGCATTTTTTTTGGCAAAGTCAAGAAATTTTGAGACAAAAAAGCAATAATTTCTAAGAGTCATCTGTGAAAATCCCCTCAAGCGAAGTTCGGTCCTGAGTTTTTCTAAACTTTCCATGTTGCTCTTTTTTATGCTAAACTTAACCTCTATTTAAGTATTTATAGTTCATTATTGCATGCTATCAATTGTTTGCTTTCAGTAATGCATCCGTCAAGTGATATGATTAAATTTTCAGGAGCAGTGATAGCATTGAATTCTCTAAGATAGTAAGTTGCTGTAGAGCCAGAAGAAAGAATTTTACATGTCCCGCATGTGCTTCCGCATTCCCATTCTTCATTAATATTGTCCTGTGTTAAAGAAAATTTGATTGAATTCAAAGAAGAGGAATCCAGACTTCTGTGGATAGAAATCTTAACCTCTCCTGATTGTGAATTGAAGCATACGCTCTCTATTTTTACTGGTTGAGATATCCTTAGCTCTGTGCAAGATATCTGGGGGGATAAATTTATGGCAGAATTTTTAACGTATCCTGCGAAAAATAAAGATATTGCTGAAATTACCATTAATATTATTATCATTATTGACACAACCTCAACCATTCCTTTTTTATTCATTAAATGTGACATGCTAAATTTTCCTGTACGTTTTGAAGATTTTCCAGAGTTTTTTGTCCTTCATTGCCAATTATCTCTATAGCGGCAAAAGAAGAGTCATAAGGAACCGATATAAAAAAGTGCTGAGATGAGTCTGTGTAAGTTTCTCCCATTAGTTGATTTTCGTCCTGAATATCTGTGAATATTTCCGGATTGAAAGAGTTAGATAAAACCATTTCTCCTGAGGATGAATAAACATTATATGAATATCCTCCTTCTGAGATAGCGGTATTCGGACAACCCGATTCAATTGTTTTGCTCTTTACTGAAATTGTGTCAGAATCAACTGCTTCTATAAGAAAATATTTTTCATTTGAGCATTCTGCTTGCTCGTCAATAGCGCTGCCTGATATTTTACTTTGTCTTAAATTAAAGTCAGAAATCTTTGATATTAAAAGTGCTTCATTAAATTTGCCGTATGATGTAGTATCAAGAGTTCTCATGATGCTGTTCTCTGAAGACCTAAAAAGAGTTGATTTGGTGCATCCTTCATAGCATCCCTCTTCAATCCCTCTGAATTGAGAGCATTCTGACACGCAGTTCTTTGACCCTTTAGGAGGATTTTTGTTTGTAATGTATTCTTCAGCAAAATTTCCTAAAGCATGACCAAGCTCATGAAGTATCACAGAAGTTGGATGATTTTTATTCAGGCTGAGAACATTCAAATAAGATGTGCTTCTTATGCTCCCGGGTTTGTCGTCAATCACAATTACGTAATCATTTGGACAAGAGGAAGACTTTTTTATTAATTCTTTGGAATAGCAGAGAGTTGCAATTCCTTGGTATAACTCACATTCCGGCTCAAAGGAATCTATGTAGTAGATGTTAAATGATTCTGGATTCTCTGAAAACGGCTCTGAACTTAAAAGTAAGGAGGAATATTTTTCTGCCTGCTCTTTATCCGCAAAAAAAACAAAATTTATGCTTCTGTCGTTGCCTGACTTTATTGACTTACATTCTTCCAGAAGACTGGCTTGCGGGCTGGTGTCAATAGATGCCCCCCCGAAATAATAAACTATTGAAGCAATTAATAAGGCCGTGGATAGAGCTGTAAGAATCAAAAGCTCTTTTCTAATCGCCATAAAATATTTGCGTTTTCGGAGTTAATAAGCATTTGTAAAAATTTATATTGGCTGCTTTATTAAGTATGATATGGAAAAGGCGGTAATTTTTGGCGAGAGGGTATTTCTTGTTAAATGGGAGAATAAAGATAATTGGGAGATGTTTGAAAGATTATATGAACAAATGCTTGCCTTTGAAGACAAGTTGAACTCACTTATGGAACAATGCGAAATACCCGAAGAGATAATTCTTAATTTCAAGAAAGGAAATGACGGCCTGTATGGGCAGTATTTTGTACAGGATGAAGATGTTTCCAAGAAGATTATTGTCATTGACATTTACACCAAAAGATGGCTGAAAGATAAAAATAGAGTGAGCAATATTGAAGTTGGAATATTGGACACTTTTGTACATGAACTGCTGCACAATAAATATAAGGAAGAAAAGATAACGAGGAAAAAGGCAAGAGAGTTTTTAGCAAAAATCTGATACAAAGGCTTAAAAACCATTTATTATTTAGGGGAGAACAATATTATTTGGAATTAAAATGACAGTTAAGAAAGGAAGTAAAGTAAAAGTAGAATATGAGGGAAGATTTGAGGACGGGCAGGTTTTCGATAGTTCCAAGCATGGAGAGCATTCTCACCCTCTGGAATTTATTGCTGGAGGAGGAAAAGTAATAAAGGGGTTTGACGACGCAATAATAGGCATGAAGCTGAATGAAGAAAAAGAATTCAGTATTAATTCTGAGAATGCTTACGGCGATTATAAGGAAGAATTAAGGCAGCGATTTCCCAGAAATGCCCTTCCAAAAGAGCAGGAGCCGAAAAAAGGGATGGTGCTTGTCATAGGAATGCCCGACGGCAGACAATTTCCGGCAAAAATTATAGATGCTGACAATGATTCTGTAACTATTGACTTAAATCATCCTTTAGCCGGAAAGAAGCTTGTATTTAAAATAAAAGTCTTGGAAATTGAAAATTAATTTCTTGATTTTACAAAGTCTTTGAAAAAGCTAAGAACTTCTTTTTGCTTATAGGGCAGGAAAGTTATTGAGCCCGCATTCTTGTGCCCCCCACCCTCTACAAAAGCGTCTGAAAGTTTCTTATTCAATTCTGCAATTAAATTGTGAACTGAAAAATTAGCTTCGTCTGTTGCTCTTATAGTTATTGCAGAAGGCATTATCCCTATTGTGACTAAAGAAGAAACTTTTCTTTCATCGCGCCCATGGTCATGAAGCAAGCCAACAACCTTTCCCGGCTTTGGATAAAAGCCGAACCCTGGAAAAGTATCCTCGATTTCTATTGACTGCAAGTTGGATTTGCCAATTTTTTCTATTTTTGAATTTGATATTGCAATTTTCAAAGCTTTGTGCTCAAGATTTCTTATATACGGAGCCATCAAATGAACTAAATCTTTCTGCTTTGCCATTGGCTCGCCAAAAAGAACTTCTATGTATTCCCTAGCTTCCATAAACCTAAGCTTGGCAGAAACAAAATCTATTACTGCTGAGATGTCATTTAAAAGGGCTTTTGTGTACCCTTTCTTCTCAGCGAGAGCAAGATATGAATTAACGGCGGAAGGATTGTCTATCCTGTCTGCAAGCCCTGCCATTCCTGCGATTTGCTCAACGTTCTCAATTTTATCATTAATGAAGCGGGCGAGTTCAGCACAGAGCATTCCTGCTGAATATTTTGCCCCGTCTTCCCCGACTAAAAATGGATTAATATGAACTAAAACTTCCTGAGTTATAACATCTTTCTCAAAAAAATGATGGTCTACTACAATAAAGTCCATTCCGTGAACCTTGCCCTGTTTTATTCCGAATAAATCCTCTTGCGATGAGCCATTATCAGCTATGATGACTAAAGGCATTTTATTGGAAAACTTGGCAACATTTCTCAATGAATTTGAAGTATCTCTAATTGAGTCATCAATTTCATAAAAAGGAGCAGAGCATGGAGCTCTTGTGAAAAATTCCCATGCGGATTTGCCCCCGCCGTGCTGTTTTTCTATCAAAGGCAGGATTGCTTTTTCCAAAGAATATCCTGCAGAGTAGCCATCTGCATCGTTATGATGGCGAACAATAATCGGACGATTTTGAATTACTGCAAGCCTTATTTCTTCAGCAGCCTTTATAAAAGATTCTTTTAGCTTGTCTAATATCTGGCTTACTACTAAGAACTTGGGAGAATGCACCCGCGCTCTTTCTCTCTCTATTTTTGCTACGTTGTCTAAAATAACCTGCCTCTCCGAATGCGAAAGTTTGGCCAGATCAATAATTTCCCCTTCAATTTCGTTGTTAAATTCTTCAACTGTACATGAAACTCTTACCGCGTCAGATTCCTGTATCTCTTCAAACGCTCTTGCTCCTGCTCCTGCAAATGCCTTGAGAGCCATTGTTCCTGTTCCATCTGATAAATAAAAGATTGTCGGACCCGGAGTCTGAACAATGCGATCAATAAAGCCGTTAAGAGAAATGCTTCTGCCTTTCATATCCATATTTACATCTTTAACCATGCACTGGATTCTCTGTCCCCTGTCTGGTCTCTTATTGTTAAAACCTTTTTTCATTGCTTGTTTTAAAGGAAATTTTTATTAGTTTAAAAGGTTATGCATAGAGCTGAATTAGAAAAAGGTTTATAAACGAAAAATGTCTTGTTAGGAAATGCCAAAGAGAAGGTTAAGAAGAAAAAGCAGAGTGAGGCGTTCTTCCAGAGCAAGCTATTCACGGGCTGAAAGAAAGGTGCCTTTGGGTATCAAAGTTATTTCTATACTGGGACTTATTGGAGCCATTATAACTTTCATTTTCGGATTAGTAATTCTTGTAGCAGGAATTGTTGGCGGAACTTTTGCCAGCCAGATTTTAGAAAGTCTTGGTAATTCTTCTGGAAATGCGGTTGTTGCATCTGTGTTAGTTAGCTCTCTAATGTTAGGAGGAATCCTGATAGTGTTGTGGGCGGTTGTGGAATTTCTTATAGCAAGAGGATTATGGAGAGGAAGGAACTGGGCAAGAATAATCACCGGAATATTTGCTATAGTTTGGTTTGTTTCTTCATTACTCAACCTTAATTTCCTCGGAGTTGTAATCGCGGGATTAATAGGATATTATCTTTGGTTTAGCAAAGAAGCAAAGGCATATTATTCTAGATAAGTTTAAATACAAAGCATTGCCTGAAGTTTTTTAATGAGTTTAATTGCTGACAGAGAGAAAAGATTTTGAGTGCCCGAGGATTGCTATAAGGGGGATCCCCCTTTATAAAGAAACTCCTTATTTTAGGATTGAAACTCCTCGTTTTCTTGCGCTTTTTAATAGTGAAAAGGTTAGATTTCTTTGCGATGAGCAAGCATACGAAGCTTTGAGAAGCCATGCTGGTCTTGCTATTTATCACAATTTATTTAACAGAGATGATTTTCTCAACCAGATAGAGCAGATTAGGCAATTTGCTTAAGATTATTTAAGAACTAAAATACCTTGAAGTTAGAATTATAATTAACAAAGCAATAAGAGTTATTGCTGTGGAAGTAAGGACTGACAACCCCACAGAGCTTTGGACATGAGTCAAAAAACGAACTAAAGATTCTGTTGTATCAAACATTGTCTGCCTCCATGTGAAAGCAATTGTGAATCCCAAGGTGAACAGAATTAAAAATTTTAGCTGGTAGAAAAATTCTTTTCTGAACCTCTATCCGCCAATAAAAAAATGATGAGTTTTTTCCTTAAGAAAGCGCATTTTATCTACCTAAAGGGTGAAAGAAACACATAGCCCCCCAATAGCTGCAGGATTCCAAAAAGAATCAGATAAAGCCCAACAGCCCAGCGAAGTATTTTAGGGAAAACAAGAACAATTATTCCTAAAATAATTGCAAGAACCGCTGAAATTGTTAATGAAATTGCTACCATATTTTATGATATGAAGACAGGTTTAAATAAGTTATGATGAATCTAGCTCAACGCCTCTTCGAGAGTGTAAGATATATCTAAAGCTTTCTAACATATTTTTATACGTATAAATTATAGTTAGATAGTTGATTTCCAGCTCCTGAATATAAATGATTCTCACTTTCCTTATGCGAAGTGTGCAAGTTTGAAAAGATTAAATCCTATATTAATACATGGCAAAAGAGGTTAAATTTGGCAGGTATTTTCTCTGGCTTCTTCTCATTGATATAATCTTTACTTTAGGAGATTGGATTGTGCATTATTCTGTTGAATCATTAGAAGTTTATGCGTATCCGATTCCGGACGCATTTTTGTTTATTTCTACAAGCCCATTATTTTGGTATGCTGTCGGAAAATTCGTTGCAACTTTAATAATGGGAGCAGTTTTGTTCTTCTTTGTGAGAAAAGGCAAGAAAGATTGGAGCAGAGCCCTAATCCTGGCAATCCCGGTAATAATTTTAATGGAAGTCAGATATATTATTTCAGGAAGTTATACGAATGAATGGCATGTTTACAATACAATTAATCATTTTGTAATCTTATATGCCGCTTCGTGGATTGTTTTCCATTTCAGCAAGCTATATAGTTCTAAGAGATAGGGAAGGATTGAATATTGTTATAACAATGTTATAACATGGAATTAACAAAGCAAATTGTTCGGGTTGGGAATTCTGCGGGGGTAATTTTGCCTATGGTGGTGGGAGTTACTTATTGCACAATACAAATCAGAAAGAAGCTAGATGAAAGGATGGATCGTCATCAAAATACTCAAAATCAAGGCCTAGAAGCAACCCTATAAGATTTATTCGTCAAAAGTTCGGACAAGTGTCATTAACCGCCGTTTTGAAAGTGTAGGATTTTTTAGGAAACGCTAGGAAGATTTAGCTTTGCAAACTTAACTGATTCTTTATATGAAAATGAAATAACTCCTCTTGTTTTCTCATTACAAAAGAAGGCGTAATTTTGAGGTCATGTTTTTTCATATATGCTAAAATATCATCCATCTCTCCAGTTGTCATATCAATGGATAGTTTTATGATATCTAAATATTTCTCTTGGGCTTTTTTCTTTGGAGAAAGAGTCTTTAAAAGTTCTATTAAACCTGTGAATAAGTCCATTAGTATCTGAGTGGTTTACTCTTTATAAATTTAACCCGAACTTATCAGGCATGTTGGAAGTTGTTGGAAACGCTTGAAAGTTACTGCTAAGGTTACTGCTCGTCTTTGTGATAAATCTTAAGGAAAATCAATCGATTTTCAGCAGGCAGGAAGGCATAAGCCAGCCTGTAAGATCCTGCATAAACCTCTCTTGACCCCTTTCTCTCAAACTTCATTGGCTTACCTATCTCTGGGTTTTCAATTATCTTTTTCACCAACTTTATAATTTGCTCCTTAAAGGAGGCATCTTTAATCTTATTGAGAAATCTTTCGAATTTATCATCGTAAAATACCTCTACCATTTATCCAGTTCTTTGAGAAATTTTTCCTTTGGGAGAGATTTAAACTCGCCTTTATCGTATCTTTCCCAAGACTCTGCTACTTGGCGAGCGAACTCGAGATCTTCTATATACTTATCCATATTTTGCATTTTTGCCTTTAATTCCAGCAAGACTTTGTAAATTTCTTCGTTTGATATTTGGTTTTGCATTGAGTATCGTCGTTATTCTGATTAATAAACCTTTCTTTTGATGCCAAGCGCGTTCGGCGCTTCGCGCCTCACTTATTAATTAAAGATATATTTTTCTGCTTAATCCTGGTTTAAACAGGTGTTTGCCTTTCCCGTTTTTTGCTTTTCTCTGCTGAATTTTTCCCGTTAATTTGCCGACGATAAAGGGCGTTTGTTGAGTGTTTTCTTCATAATTAAATCGTGTGCTGGACTTGCATTAGTTTTTAGCGATTTTTTCGCACTTTGGATGGCTGTTTAAGCCTGTTTGTCTCTGTTTATCGCTGTTCAAACAGCTGTTTGTTTTTGGTTGGGGGGTGTTTAAGGGCTGTTTGTACCTGTTTAAGATTTCAAACAGGGGTGTTTTTTCTTACTTTGCTGAATTGCCTTTATAGGCCTTTAAAGCATAAAGTTTATATATTATGGCTGTTTTAAACAGGCATGTTTTTTGGCTTATTTAGGAACAAGAGGGTGAAAAAGCTTGAAGATGAAACTAAGAAAGGTTTTCAAGCTGTCAAAGGCGATTTTGATAAGGTAGGCAAGTGGATTAAACACCTTGATGAGAAAGACAAACAGCTGTTTGATACTCTTGAACAACTAAAAATTGATTTATCGTCAATGAAAGATGAAATTTCCGGGCTTCGGGAAGCTGTTGACTTGATTTCTGAAACACCAAAAATTAAACAGGCATCTAAAAAAACAGCTGTTTATAACAAACAGGGGGGTGTTTATGGTGTTGAAAAAGCTGTTCAAACAGCTGTTCAAACAGGTAATTTCTATGAAATTCTGCAGGGATTATCAAGCAATGAAAGGCTCCTGATTTATACCCTTGCAAATAGCGAGCTAAAGCTAAGTTATGAGGATTTGGCTAGGCTTTTAGGGAAAGAGAGATCTACAGTTAGGGGACAGATTAATACTATAAAACAGAAAAGTGATGGGTTATTGATGGAATTAACTGAACCTTCTGGTAAAAAAAGGGTGTTTGTGAGTGATGAAATCAAGGAAAAACTGCTAAAATACGCAAAAGTGAGGGTTAAATCATCAAAAAAATCGCTGAAAAAGGTGAAAAAGATAGAAGCAGAGTGATGAAAAGACAAAAAATGAGAAAAAGAGAGCTCGAATGAACTTGAAAAATTTTTAGTTGAAGTAAAAGTGAGGAAAAATTGGAAAAGCGAGAACAATTTTTCTGATGGGCCAGAAAGAAGTTAATTAAAACGAACTTTAAATGTTAGAAATATTCGTTTAATAAGATTTCTTTGAAATCTTGAAAGGTTTTTGAGATTTAATTAGTTGTGAGTATTTATTCGGTTAGCGAGATAACTCTATTAAAGCTCTCTTAACTGGAGAATCGTGTTTAGTGAGGCGATTTTCTTGAGATCTTCTGGTATTGACAAGATAACTTTCTTGTTGTCTTCTTTGAGCTTATCGACGGGAATGCCTTTATTTGTTATTTTTCTTACGTAATCCCGAATAGAGATTTCTGATAGGCCAAGCTTTTCAGATAATAATGCATAATCAACGACAAACCCTTGTTCTTGAAGCTGATAAATTGTTGAAAATATCAGCATTTCCTTATTGGAAAGCTTCTTGAATTTAATGCGAATTTCTTTCTTAAGCTCGTCAAGGGAATTAAGGATTTCTGATGCCCTTCGGATACGGGAGATTCTATCTTCTTTCTCTTCTGTTTGATGTGCGTTATAAGTATTTAATGCGAACTTTACACTGGAAGTGGTGGGGTGTTGGTTGGTTTGTTGGTTTGTTGGTTGGTTTGTTGGAACCCCTTCATTTCCTGTGGAAATAATTAAGTTTGGGCTTTTTAAGGCGTATAAATGCCTTTTATCTGTTGAGGTTTGTGTTGGGGTGTTGGAATTATTTGTTGGTTGGTTTGTTGGATATACCTGATGTGTTGGGGTTTTAAGGGAATCTTTTAGCTCATTTAGTTCTTTTCTTACTTCTAATACCTCGCTGATTAGATTATCTATATCTTCTTTTACTTTTGAGAAGGCCTCTTTGATTTTATCGTCCTGCATCTTGTTTCTAGACGCCTTAAGATTATAAAGATTTATATAGATATATTCTAATTTTAAAAGTATATGGTCTCTTTAAAAGATTATCTTGGAGAGGAAGGTCTTGCAAATCCTGATAGAGTTCTCGCCTTTTGCAGTTTATGGTATGAAAAATTAGATGAAACTATGGGGTCTGCGGATAGACAGGATTTCTTATTTAGACAGCGAGATTTATGGCTTTTTGCGAATAAAGGAAAAGCAGAAAAGCTTTTGCAGAAGGTAACTTTATATTGGGCAGCATATTCTGAACATAGCCCGATAATTAGAGGTATGCGGGGAGAAATATAGGCTCTTAATTATTTGGACTGGCTTCTTTTGAACACTTCAAAAGCCTCGGAGGAAAGGCGCCAGCGCTGCCTTCTTGTATAATCTTCGCCTTGGGGGTTTTTGTTAATTTCGGCTATTAAAGACTTTGATTTTAAGTCTATAAGTAATGATTTAATGAACTCCTCGTCTCTTGCTATTGATTCTGCTATTTTATTCGTAAACGCTGATTGCGGGGATATTTCAAACAAATAATGCAGGATTTGCTCCTGGATTTTGTCTTTCTTCTTTTGCGAGATGCTTGGCATCATTAGAGATAAAATAATAAGTATAAAAGTTATTCGGTGTGGATGTTATGTAATTTATTAGCTAAAAATATTTATATGGGCTTAATATGAAAAAGGATATGTTTGGATTGAGAAAAAGATACAGAAGATGGGAGAAAGAGTATGCCCAGTTTGATTCCAATCACTATCCGGGTAAAGCTCTGACTCCGTTTAAATCAAGAATAGTCAGAAGTGTTGAATCTATAAAGCCATTTGTTGTGCCTGGTTTGGCTTTGTGGGCTATATTGGCTCCGCCAGCGACCTATAACATAGGGTCTTTTAGTAATTATCCAAGAGAAATTCATGTCGGAATAACTGACGAATTTTACCTAAACTTTGATGGAATACCTGACGCAATCGTTGGATTGAATAGTGGGAAGATGATTCCATTTTATGGAGCAAGGGCGACCGGCGGAGTAAATCCGAAACTTAAGCAAATTTATTTGAATAACAATCCTCATTCTCCTGAAAGCCGCTTTGCATATGAAGATTTAGTTATCAGAATGCTGAATGGAGATCGCAAGGCAAGCGATGAGCTTCTTAACATTGTTTCATTAGAAACGCGTATTGAAATTTTTGAAACTATGTCTGCAAGGTGCGCGGAAATCGGGGAGATAAAAATAGCCGAATATGCTTCTAGAATGACTGATATCTACAAAAGTATTTTACAGAAACAACAGGGGAAAGAGCAAGACAAATAAGTTTATCTGAACGGATTTTTATTATAGAGACTAACGGAAAATTTAAATAATACAAAATACATCACTTGTATTATGAAGGACAAATTAACAACTATCAGGATTTCGTCTGAAGTTGATGGCGAAATAGAAAAGCTGGCAAGGATAGAAGATACTGAAAAGTCCAAGCTTATAAGGGAGCTGATAATTCTTGGGATGAAAGAAAAGAAGCTTGAAGAGGCGCTGAAACTTTATGAAGAAAGAAAAATATCTTTATGGAAAGCTGCGCGCTTCGCGGGCATTTCTTTATGGAGAATGATGGAAATTGCAGGAAAGAGAAAAGTAGTTCTCCAATATGGGCTGAAAGAATTGAAAGAAGATTTGAAGGCGCTGGAGGAATAATTTGATAGTCTCAAATGCGAGCCCTTTGATATACTTAGCTAAAATCAATAAATTAGAGCTATTAAAAAAGTTGTTTGGAAAGATTTTTATCCCGCCTGAAGTTTATCAAGAGGCTGTTGTAAGGGGAAGAGAAGAAAAGTTTTTGGATGCAATTAGGATAGAAAAAGCAATTAAAGATGGCTGGATAGAAGTAAACAAGACAGAAAAGCTGGCAGAAGAAATAAAAGTATTTGCTGATGAAATTGACGCAGGCGAGCTGGAAACAATTGGCTTAGCAAGAAAGCTAAAAGCTTCTTTAGTTTTGAGCGACGATGCTCCTGCAAGAGCGATTGCCGAGAGCTTTGGGCTTAATTCCAAGGGAACGATTTATGTTTTACTAAGGGCTTATAAGGAAAAAATGCTCCCTAAAAAAAATGTTAAAGAGCTGGTAAATGAGCTTTCGTCTTTGGGCTTTAGAATCTCGCAGGAGGTTTATATTGAATTTTTAGAGAAATTGGAGAAGGGTTAGCTTATTGAAACTTGCAAGGCGGTCTTTGTGCGGGTGATTTCAGATTCTGGCATGCCCTTGAGATGGTTTAGCGTAATTGCTAAGTAACTATTAAGTGGTAAAAACCGAAAGGTTTAAATACTTGCTATTTTTAAGAAAAACATGGAAACAAGAAACCAGCCAGAAGAAACCCGGTCAGATAATAAATACAGATATGATTTAGCAAGTGCTGTTGTTGGTGCTGTTGTTGGTGCTGTTGTTGGTGCTGTTGTTGGTGCTGGTGTTGCTGGTGCTGGTGGTGCTGGTGCTGCTGTTGTTGGTGCTGTTGTTGGTGGTGTTATTGTTGATGCTGTTGGTGCTGTTGTTGGTGCTGGTGCCGAGGAATTAAAACCGCGCCATGTTAAAATTGGTGGATTAACTGGTTTAGCAACTTCTGCTGCAATTATTGGCGGAGTATATACTGGGCTTCATTATGGAGGAGAAGCCGGATTAATACCATTTAAGACTGAAACAGAGACGGGAATCGTAGTTAGTAGAAATAATGGGGAGCAAAAAATTTATATTGAAAAAGATGGCGCTTATATTCCTCTTGATGAAATTGGGGAGAATGTTTTGAGTTCTACATCAACAGAACATTCGGGTCTTGAATATCGAATTCTTAAATCAATAAAAAAGAAAGAATAAATAATTTGTTTATCGGCTTATTGGCAATTTCGCTTAAGCAAGCGATTGTGCTCTTTCATTTGTTTATACTCGGCGCTTAAGCGGAGCGAGAAATCTTTGAGGGCTTAGCTATTCTTCTGTTTTTATAATATTTCAATAAAGGGCACGACAAGATTACATTTATTGATTTTCTAGTTAATGCATAGATTTATAATTATTATTCAAAGGATATGACTATATTACAAATATAAATATTAGGATGGTTTATGCTAATAATGAATAAGCTTGAGAGAATTTTAGACATTTGGCAAAGGGTCTCCGATAAAAGAATAAAAGTTGCTGTTGATTTGATGATGCTCAAATATTATTTGGATGCGGAAGATAATAATGTGAAAGCCCTAATAAAAGATTTGAAGAAACAAGTTGGCGTATTAATAAGAAGAGAAGATAAATTGGGCTGGATGGCTATTAAGGAAAGAATCTCTGTCGCATACAAGGGGATTTATAGATGCGCTGATGAATCTTTTAGAAGGCTGGACCCTTACATAAGCGTAATCAGAACATATTTTAATTAGCCAATAAATTTTTAAAGTGGTTTTCTTGGATAGAGATGCGCCAAAATTACTTTTTCTATTGATTAGAAGTTTAGCGCATTTCAAATGGCAAAGAAAATAGGCAACCTTGAGTATATTGAAGCGAATACAGAGAAAGAAGTAATTGAAACCCTTCATCCGCTTGTCGCAGAATGGTTTTTTAATAAGTTTGAAAAATTGAGCCTGACGCAGCTTTATGGAGTTAAGAGGATTTCAGACAGGAAAAATATACTTATTTCAGCTCCTACCGGAGGAACTAAGACGCTTACTGCTTTCCTTGGCATTCTTAATTATCTTGTCGGGCTTAGCTTAAAAGACGAACTGGAAGAGAAGATTTATTGTGTTTATTCTTCTCCCTTGAAGGCGCTTTCTAATGACATTTTTGTGAATCTTGTTAATCCTTTGAAAGAAATAAATGAATTAGCGGACAAGAAAGGCATGAAGATGCAGGAAATAAGAGTTGGATTGCGAACAGGAGATACAACTGTCAGCGAGAGGGTTAAGATGGCTCGCAATATTCCGCATATTCTTGTCACAACGCCTGAAAGCTTGAGTATTGTTCTTACTTCGCCTAAATTTGTTGAAAACCTGCGGGCTGTTGAGTTTGTTATTGTTGATGAGATACATGCAATGGCAAATAAAAGAGGCGTTTATCTGTCTTTGTCTTTGGAAAGATTAAAAGAAGAGAGCTTGATTGAGCCTGTTCGCATTGGCTTGAGCGCTACTGTTGCGCCTCTTGAAGAGGTCGCAAGGTTTCTTGTTGGTTATGAAGATGGAAAGGAAAGAGAATGTTTGATTGCACAAGTGCCTTTAGTTAAAGAAGTTGAAATAAAGCTTATTACGCCTGCGGAAGATATTTTAGAAGCTGAAAATCCTGAAAATCAGAAGAAATTGTATAAGATTTTAGATGAATTGATTGACGAGCATAAAACAACTTTGATTTTTACTAATACAAGAGCGGCTACAGAAAGAGTTGTGCATCATCTTGATTTACATTTTCCTGAAAAATATACTGATTTGATTGGAGCGCATCATTCTTCCATGAGCAAGGAAAAGAGATTTGAGATTGAAGACAAATTGCGTAAGGGTGAATTGAAAGTGGTTGTTTCTTCTACTTCTCTGGAATTGGGAATTGATATTGGAAGTGTTGATTTAGTTGTTCTGCTTCGCTCTCCTAAAAGTGTTGCTCGAGCTTTGCAGAGGATTGGAAGGGCAGGGCATATGCTGCATGCAAACCCTAAAGGAAGATTTGTTGTTTTAGACAGAGATGATTTAGTTGAATGCGGGGTTTTGATGAAAAATATGATTGAGAAGAAGATTGATGAAGTTAGCATTCCAAGCAATGCTTTAGATGTATTGGCACAGCAGATTTATGGAATGGCAATTTCAAAGATTTGGAAAGCTGAAAACATGTTAAAAGCTATAAGGAGAAGTTATTGTTATCACAATTTAAAGAAAGAGGATTTTTATGATGTTATTAGTTATTTGGCGGGAGATTATGCTTTAGAGCACAGGAATGTATATGCAAAAATATGGTATGATGCTTCTTCAGGAGAAATAGGAAAGAAAGGCAAGCTTGCCCGCGTGATATACATGACAAATATAGGAACAATTCCTGAAGAGGGTTTTATTAATGTTGAAATTAATTCTCCAAAGGAAAGAAAGGGGCAAAATGTCGGCAAGATTGATGAGGGATTTTTAGAGAGGCTGAAGAGAGGAGATATTTTCGTATTGGGCGGCCAGAAATACCAGTTTTTATTTACAAGAGGAATGAAAGCGTATGTTATGGCGGGAATTTCCAGGTCGCCTACCGTGCCTTCCTGGTTTTCGGAAATGCTGCCTTTGAGTTTTGATGTTGCATTGGATATCGCGCGTTTTCGCGGCTTGGTTAAAGAAAGAATGAAGAATAAGGCAGAGTGTGTTGCCTTCATTAAAAGCTATTTGTATGTTGATTCTTTGGCTGCGGAAAATATTTATAAGTATTTCGGGGAGCAGGAAAAGTTTTCAGAGATTCCTGATAATTTTAATTTAATTATAGAAAAATTTAAGCATGATAAAGAGTATTTGTTGTTTCATAGTTTATATGGCCGAAGAGTGAATGATGCGCTTGCCAGAGCTTATGCATATGCGGCTGCTAATTTGAGAATGAGAGATATTGAAATGGGAATTAATGATAATGGATTTTTTATTGCCGGCGAAAGCCTGGATGAAAATAAAATATTAAAAGCAATTACTTCCAGCAATTTGGAAAGCTTATTGAAAGAAGCGATTGAAAAGACAGATGTTTTGAAGAGGCGCTTTAGGCATTGCGCTTCCCGCGGGCTTATGATTCTTAGAAGCTACAAAGGCAGGACAAAGAGTGTTGGAAAGCAGCAATTGCATTCTCATTTTCTTTTTGCCGCTGTTAAGAAATTATCTGATGAGTTTCCTATTCTTCGCGAGGCGCGCCGCGAGGTTTTAGAAGATGTTATGGATATTGAGCATGCTAAAGAGATTTTGAAGTGGATTGAATCCGGACGAATTAAAATTAAAGTATTGAGAACGCCGATGATTTCGCCCTTCGGGCTTAATTTGTATGTGCAGGGACATGCTGATTTCATAAAGATTGAAGATAAACTTAAGTTTCTGAAGAGGATGCATGAGTTGCATCTAAAAATCATCGGAGAATGATTTTCAGTCCATTCAAATTCTATAAAAGAAATTGAAGTTATAAAGGTTATTGGAGAAGAATGATTAAAATAATTTAATTTGTTAAACATGTTTCTTCCGAGAAGTTTTAATTTTTATTAGATAGTAAAAATTTGTAAAATGGAATTATATTTATTTTGCCGCTATTTTTTTCTTGATCATATGAAATAACAAACGCTTTTTTTGGCTTAAATTTCTTTATAAAAACATTTAAAGGCTTTAGGTCTTTTTCTTTAATTCCTCCTGATTTAATTTCTATTGCGCTTAAAGGAAAAGTTTTTATTATATCAATTTCGTTTTTATAAGCATCCCGCCAGAAAAAATCTGCATTTAGCTGATTTACCAATGCCTGTTCAAATACTTTGGGAAATTCAGATTCTAATAACAATTGGTTTGTTATAGTGGAATAATATTTTTTAAGCCTCCTTTCTGTCTTTCTTGCATTTCTTGAATAATTATAAAGCTTTTTTATTAAAAAAGACTGTTCAAGATATTCCAAGTGTTCTGATAGTGCCTGTCTTGTTATTCCTATATCTTTGGAGAGCCCCTGAATTTCAATAATCTGCCCAGGGTTGTGATAGATGATATTAAAAGTTGATTTTATAATCTGCGGGTTTTTTATTCCAAAAACTTCGGCCATGTCCCTGTAAATTACTTTATCAATTATTCCCTCCTGAATATACTTTCTCGCAATCTCTTTTTCTTCATTTATTATTTCTGGAAAGCCGTTGGTTATCAGATATCTGGTAAATTCCGACTTTATCTGTTTTTCCTGCAAGATATTATTCTCAATTCTAACATTGCGAAACGCTAAAAATTCCCTGAATGAGAGCGGCGTCAGAAGGAATTGGAATATTCTTCCAGCCAAACTCTCCCTTGATTTCTTGCGGATAAACAAAGACTCAGAGCCAGAGATAATGAATTTTATGTTTGGATATAAATCGTAGATTGACTTAAGCTGCTCCGCCCAGTTTTTTACTTTCTGAATTTCATCAAGGGCAATGAGATATTTTCCAGAACTTATGTTGATATTGAATAATTTTTCGTAGATTTCTATCACCCTTCTTATGCGAACTTCGGCAAATTCGTCAAAAGAAAAGTACAATATCCTGTCTTTCTGAAACGTGGCATCAAGATAGTCCTTGATGATCTTGAATATGGCAGTAGTTTTTCCAACTCTCCTTAGGCCAGTTAATGCTATTATCTGCTTGGTTTTCATGAATTTTTTAAGCTGTTTATCGATTTCTCTTTCTTTGTATCCCAAAAGGTCGAAGCTTCCAAGCCACCACTTATTCAGCTCTTGCATGTATTGCACAATTGTTTTTTCGTCCATTTTGTATGACTTGTTTTTATAACATACTTTCTATTATGTGTTATTAATAAATAACACACTTTATAAATGCTTCTTTTCTGTGCTCCTGAAGAGGATGCATGAGTTGCATCTAAAAATCATCGGAGAATGATTTTCAGTCCATTCAAATTCTATAAAAGAAATTGAAGTTATAAAGGTTATTGGGGAGTAGGTGATAAAGAAAGATTTAAAAATTAGAGGGTTGTTAGGTGGGTATGAATAAGATTTGGGGAGGTGTTTTGATTATTGCGTTGGTGTTGTTTGCATTGAAAGGAGCAAATAGCTTATCGCCCAAATTAGACGTAAATAGGAATGACATTGCTTGGAATCACATATATCAGTGTGGGTCTTGTGGCACGGCACAGTGTCAACTTGCGGAGGAGGGTACGCCATGCGGGTCTGGAGATCCTCCGACTGGAGTATGTGCAATAAACTACGGGGAAACGTGCGATATTATTCAGCTTAATGCAACAACTCTTTTACATTTTATGAGATGTGATTGTGCTATTTAATTACTCTTATTTTTCTTCTTCTTGATGATAAAAATAAATTACCTTGGAAAATGCCTGCTGATTGAGCTTGATGGGAAAAATATTCTTGTAATCGGGGATTTGCATCTTGGATATAGCGAATCGCTTCGCGAATCAGGTGTATTTATACCAGGAGATTTGTATAAGGAGGTTATTGAAGAGCTGAATTTGATATTTGAACATATAAGTAAAATACAACATAATAGATTAAATAATTATCAAGATAATGAGGGGGGAAGCAATAGCAAGGGAAATATTAGAGGGATGGCTATAGAGAGTAAGATGGCTGAGAAAAGCAGAGATGATAATGAATTAAATAGGACTAAGAATAATTATGGGAACGATGCTGGGATTGTTGATGAAATTATTCTTCTTGGAGATTTAAAGCATGAATTTGGAAAAATCATGAAAAGCGAGTGGGAAGAGGTTTTGGAGCTTATTGATTATTTATCTGAAAAGGTTGGGAAGAATGGGAAAATTGTAATTGTGAAAGGAAATCACGACGTTTTTACTGAAAGCATTACTAAGAAGAAAGGAGTTGAGATTAAAGATTATTATGTTGCTAATGGAATCGCTTTTGTGCATGGGGATAGAAAGTTAGAAGGGAGCTGGATTTATGACAAAAAAATAGAATATTGGATAATGGGACACGGGCATCCTGCTGTTCGCATTAGCGATGGCGCGAAGGAAGAGAAATACAAATGTTTCCTTACTGGAAGATTTGCGGGAAAAGAAATTATTATTGTTCCGAGCTTTTTTTCTGTTAATGAAGGCACGGATGCTCGGGATTTTGAACTTGGATTGGCGTGGGATTTTGACTTGATGAATTTTAATGTGAAAGCTATTGGAGACGATCTGGAAGTTCTAAATTTTGGAAAATTAAAAAGTGTAAAATAAGTAAACTACTCTTTCTTAGAAATTCTTGGCAAGCCGAAATGCGGCTGCAAATTGAGCTCTTCTTCGAGCTGAAGAGCCTTTATAGTAGATTTCTGAAGCACTAAATTTAAAAGAGAAAGATTCATTTCTGGAGGTATTTTTTTATCTTTCCAGCTTTTGAGAAGCTCGGCCATTTGCTTTTTGTCTAATTTCAATACGAGAAAGCCGGTGAAAGAGATACTGGCCAGCTTAGGCTCGTATGATATTGTAGAACTAAAATGCACCCGAACAACATCTTCGCTAAGAAGGTCAAATTTTTCCTTCTGAACATCTGAAAACTCAATATTTGTAGTTACTTTCTTTTCCTGAACAGACGGGCCTCTTTTAGGCATTTCAAACCTCTCTGCAGAAATTTTTGTAAAATTAAATCCTATGATTTGCATGCTTGTTTTTATTTACGCTGGTTTTTAAAGATTGCTATGAAATCACAAGAGATCTTCTTCAGAAACTACAACAAAGTCGCCTATTGCTATAATTGCATTGTAAGGCAATACAAATTCTTTTTCAGAATTAACTTCTAAGTTCAGGCTTTTTGCATGAATTGTTGGGTCTTTTAAGAGTAATTGAAGCAATTCTCCTGTTCTCGTTTCAAATGTGACGTCCTTAACGCTTCCTATTCGTTTGCCTTCTTTTGTTACAACAAGCCTGCCTACAATATCTCTAAGAGGCTTTTTGTCTAATCCCATATATCAGACAGAAAGAATCTATATATAAAGATTTTGTTAGTGAAAAATGAGAGATTGAAACAAGTCAATTCAAAAGGAAGAGAACCCCTCCCCCCTTCATTTCCTGTGGAAAAAAGAGAAGGGTTTATAAATAAATTGTATTTTTTATTTTTTTCATTTTTCTTTTTAAATTTATATATTTTATAATATATATAATGTAATAAATAGATTTTAAATAGAAAACTTATATATCATGAATGAAAAACGAAAGAGAAGTGCTTGT
Source organism: Candidatus Woesearchaeota archaeon (assembly GCA_964437555.1). Taxonomy (GTDB): domain Archaea; phylum Nanobdellota; class Nanobdellia; order Pacearchaeales; family GW2011-AR1; genus UBA92. The sequence goes on from CAYTHI010000004.1 coordinate 46,415, forward strand.
TTTTAGAGTTTCATCGGAAATGAAGGTGTGAGTCTTGTTTTTACTTTAAAATTACTCTTTAAAGTACGCCGACGATAATTTCTTTTTTTGTTATTCTTTCCATAAGAAATACAGGTTGAAGTAGCGATAACTTTATAATCAATAGGGTTCTTTTCTGGCAGAGGTAAAAATGGAGGTAAAAAATGTCTCAGAAAATTGACAAAATTTTTGATTCTTTTATCAGAAATAATTTATTTAAGAGCAAAGCAGTCCTGCAGATAAATTACACTCCTGAAATTATTGCACACAGGGACGAGCAGACAAGCGCTGTTGCTTCTGTACTCGCCCCCGCGCTGAGAAACGAAAGGATAAGCAACCTTTTTGTTTACGGAAAAACAGGCACAGGCAAAACCCTGAGTGTTCAATATGTGGGAAATGAAATATTAAAGAGGGCAAAAGATAGGGGCGAGGATTTTGTTAATGTCATTTATGTCAATTGCAAGCTAAAGAAAGTAGCAGATACAGAATATAGAATTCTTGCTGAAATCATTAATCGCCTTGGCGGAAATGTCCCTTCAACAGGCCTGCCCACAGACGTAGTTTATAATAAATTTGTTTCTTTAATTGATAATAAAAGACAAATAGTTATTTTGATATTGGATGAAATTGACCAGGCAGTAAAAAAGATTTCTGATAATTTTCTTTATACTCTTACAAGACTGAATTCTGATTTGAAAAATGCGCAAATAGGGATTATAGGCATAAGCAACAGCTTAACATTTATGGATAATTTAGATCCAAGAGTGAGAAGCTCTCTCGGCGAAGAGGAATTGGTTTTTTCTCCCTACAATGCTTTGCAATTGCAGGATATTCTGAAACAGAGGGCAGACCAGGCTTTTGTTGAGGGAGTTTTAGAAGAAGGAGTTATTGCCAAGTGTGCGGCTTACGCCGCAAGGGAGCACGGAGATGCCAGAAGAGCTTTAGATTTATTAAGAGTGGCGGGCGAGCTCGCGGAAAGGGAAGGCAGTAAAAGAGTGAGTCTTACTCATATAGATGCCGCAAACAACAAAATTGAGAGGGATAAAATGCTGGACATCATTCAGAATGAGCCGAGGCAATTTCAGCTTGTTTTAAATGCTATTATAGACCTTACAGAGGATAAAAAGTTTGACAGAATTTTTACAGGAAATATTTATAATAAATACCAGGAAGTATGCACAAAAACAAAAAACGAAATTCTTACACAGAGGAGAGTTTCTGATATAATCGCAGAGTTTGACATGCTTGGCATAATCAATGCAGATGTTATCAGCAAGGGAAGGCAGGGGAGAACAAGAGTAATAAAGCTGATGCTGACGGAAGGCCTGAGGGAAAAAGCAAGAGAGATACTTAATGAAAGCCTGAATTTATAAAAATGAAAGAAGACATAATCAGTCTTGTAAGGGAAAAAAAGCTTTTGCTTGAAAAGCAGCTATTTGATGTATTGAATAATTTCGAGGATGTTGAGCTCGCCAAGACTTTTTTAGACAGCTTAGAGAAAGCCAGCGGGCAGAAAGTTATTACCCTTTCCAATTTGAGCAAGAATTTTTCATATGTTCAAAAAGTTGTTGATGGCTTAAATGGAGAGGCAAAAGAAAATGTTGAAAGGCTTTTTATTAAGTTTGGGTTGACTGTAGAGATAGAAAGAGAGGTTAGAAAATCTGAAAATGAAGGCATAGCGAAAAAAAAAGAAGAAAAATACAAAATTTTTTATGCAGACAACGGAAAAGGAAAGAAGATAGAAGTGAAGGATTTTGTAGGGCATTTTAGAGCCAGATATCAGGCGATTCAAAGAATTTTGATGCAGAGGCCTGAAATGCAGAATCTGGTTTCCATTAACAAACTTGGCTCTAACAGGGAGAGCGTTATGATTATAGGCATTGTCAGCGACAAGCAAATTACTAAAAATAATAACATTATTCTTACTCTTGAGGACCTGACAGGAAGCGTCAAAGCTTTAGTAAAGCAAGGCAGCGAATGTTACAAGGAAGCCAAGGAGCTTCAGCCCGATGACGTAGCCGCATTCAAGGCTTCCGGAAACAAGGAAATAATTTTTGTTTATAATGTTATTTATCCAGACTCTTTTGTTGAAAAAACTAAATTTGACGAGGATATGTGTGTTGCGTTTCTTTCAGACATACATGCCGGGAGCATGAAACATCTTGGAGCGGAGCTGCAGAGGTTTTTTGACTGGCTGAAAGAAGGAGGAAAGATTGCAAGCAAGATAAAATATCTTTTTTTTGTTGGAGACAATATTGACGGCGTAGGAGTTTTTCCAGGCCAGGAGAAATTTCTGAGCCTGAAGAGTGCAAAAGAACAATATTCTCTTCTTGCGAGCTATCTTGAGCAGGTTCCCAAAGAGATTACAATGTTTATGTGCCCTGGGCAGCACGATGCAGTCAGAGTACCTGAGCCGCAGCCAATAATTGGAAAAGATTATGCGGAAGCTTTGTATAGTATTCCTAATTTGGTTCTTGTTTCCAATCCTTCTGTGATAAAACTTGTTGAAGGAGATAAAGAGCTTAAAGTGTTAATGTATCATGGAGCAAGCATACACGCGTTTATCAATGAAATAGAAGAATTGAGGCTGATGAAAGCCCACAAATGCCCTGCCAAGGCAGTTAAGCACATGCTCAAAAGAAGACATCTTGCCTCAAGCCACGGAGTCAGCGCAAGCATAGTTTATGTTCCAAATGGAGAATATGACCCTTTAGTCATAACCGAATCTCCGGATATTCTTTGTACAGGGGAAGTTCACAGGCTGGACGTTGAAACTTATAATGGGACATTAATTATAACCGGCAGCTGCTGGCAGTCGCAAACCGACTTTGAGGAAAAGATAGGAAACATACCTGACCCATGCAAAGTGCCTATCTTGAATTTAAAAACAAGGGAGCTGAAAATTTTGGACTTTTCAGGAGGAAAATGAATATCCAGCAATATTTTGAGAAGTTGTCAGAAGAAGTCAATTTGAATTACGGGGCCGCGGAGGAAGCAAGAAGCAAAGGGCTTGATCCTGTCTCAAAAGTTGAGGTTCCCATTGCAACCTCTTTAGCAGAGAGAGTAATAGGACTTGTCTCTGTTCTGTATCCGCAAGTAGAGAATTCCGGAATCACGGGAAGAATAGCGGAATTGGAAAAAGAATACGGGCCTTTAGATCCCGCAATCGGATTAAAGATAGCAGAGGAAATCGCCAAGGAAAAATTCTGCAAGTTCTCCAGCCATTTAGAAGCAATGGAGGCAGGAATCAGAGTGGCAATGGGGTATCTTACTTTAGGTTATGTTTCTTCTCCCATTGAGGGATTTATTCAGCTAAAAATTAAAAAAACTCTGAAGGGAGAAGATTATTTTGCTCCGTATTATTCCGGGCCGATAAGGTCTGCAGGAGGAACAGAAGCAGCGTTTTCTCTCGTTGTAGTTGATTATCTAAGAGAAATATTCGGATATGCAGTATATGATCCGACAGAGGAAGAAATCAAGAGAGGAATCCATGAGTGCTATGAATATCACGAAAGAATTAACAATCTTCAGTATCTGCCATCTGAAATTGAACTTGATTTTTTAATGAGAAATCTTCCGATTCAGGTTTCCGGAGACCCGAGCGAGGACAGAGAGGTTTATAATTATAAGGATGTGCCGAGAGTAGAAACTAATTTTATCCGAAGCGGATTTGCTTTAGTCATGGGAGAAGGATTTGCACAAAAAGCCCCCAAAATATTAAAGAGAGTTAATGCACTAAAGGGAAAAGGATTCAAACTTACAGGATGGATGTGGCTTGAAGAATTTGTAAAGCTCCAGAAAAAAATAAAGGATAGCAAATCCACAGGAAGCACAGGGGGGGCAACTTATATTCAGGATATTGTTGCAGGGAGGCCTGTTTTTGGGCATCCTTCAAAATCCGGAGGATTTAGGCTGAGATATGGAAGATGCAGGAATACGGGCTATTCAACACTTGCCATACATCCTGCGAGCATGGCGATTACTGGAAATTTTATAGCTGTTGGAACCCAGCTAAAGACAGAAAAGCCAACAAAGGGATGCACTATCGCTTCATGTGACAGCATAGACGGACCGATTGTTTTAATGAAAGACGGGAGTGTTAAAAAAGTGAATTCTTTTGAGGAAGGGAAAGAATGCTATGCCAATGTGAAAAAGATTATTTATTTAGGGGACCTTCTTGTTCCCTATGGAGATTTTATCAACAGAAACCATTCGCTTGAAAAACCGGGATATGTGGAGCAATTCTGGCTGCAGCAGGCAAGAAAAGCATATCCAGAGGCTTCTTTATACCCTTCTTTTGAGGAAGCCATAGAACTTTCTTCAGTTCATAATATTTCTTTGCATCCCTCTTTTATTTATTTTTGGAGAGAAATTGAAATTGAATATTTTTATTCTTTAATTGACTGGATTTCACACGGAGAAATAAAGAATAAATGCTTGGTTTTACCTTATTTGAGAACAGACAAAGAAAGGTTTGCAAAAGGAAAGGAAGCATTGGAAACAATAGGGTGCGAGCATAAGGTTGTAATTGAAAACGTTGTTCTTTCAGAGAAAGACACGAAATCTTTGCTTTATAATCTTGGAGCAGATATAACTACGGAGAAGCTGGAGGAAGGAATAGAAAAAATTAATAGAATTATTTCTAAAAGTAAAGATATTGATAATGCTCTTGAGCTTGTTAATAAGATGTGCAAAGCCAAAGTAGAAGATAAATCAGGAACTTTTATCGGCGCCAGAATGGGCAGGCCTGAAAAAGCCAAGCTTAGAAAACTGACAGGGAGCCCGCACGTTTTGTTTCCAGTTGGCGACGAAGGGGGAAGATTAAGAAGCGTTCAGGCGGCTGTTGAAAAAGGAGTTGTTAAGGCAGGTTTTTCTTTATTTTATTGTGATGCCTGCTTAAAGGAAGGAATTTATCCAAAATGTGAGGTCTGTGGAAATCAAAATAGGAAAGTCAGCCATAAGATGCAATCTGATTACAATAAAGATTTTTCCAGAGAGGCAGAATATAAGGAAATGAATCTGGATATAAAGCACTATTTTGACAATGCAAAGAAAAAGACAGGGCTAAGAACAGAAGACCTTCCTGTTGTTGTGAAAGGAGTCAGAGGAACATCCAATAAAGACCATAGCTGTGAATTTTTAGGAAAAGGATTTCTAAGAGCAAGATATAATCTGCATGTTAATAAGGATGGGACTATAAGATATGACATGACTGAAATGCCAATCACCCACTTCAGACCTGCAGAGATAGGGACAAGCGTTGGCAAGCTGAAGGAAATGGGATATGAGAAAGATGCCTATGGAAAAGAGCTGGAAAAAGAAGACCAATTATTAGAAATTTTTCCGCATGATATAATATTGCCTGCGTGCCCTGAAACACCGGATGAGAAGGCAGATGATGTTTTTGTAAATGTGTCAAAGTTTATAGATGATGAGTTTGAAAAGCTGTATGAAATCGAAAAGTTTTTTAATATTCAGAAAAAAGATGAGTTAATAGGAGCTCTGTTCGGATGCATGTCTCCTCATACTTCTGTCGCGGCTGTGGGAAGACTAATTGGGTTCTCAAAAGTGCAGGCGCTTCTTTCTTCTCCTTATTTGCATGCAGCGATGAGAAGAGATTGTGACGGCGATGAAGCAGCAGTTATGCTTTTGATGGACCTGCTTGTTAATTTTTCCAGAAAATTTATTCCTTCTCACAGGGGGGGAACGCAGGATGCTCCTTTAGTACTTAATATCAGAATAAGAGCAAATGAAGTAGATGACATGATATTTGATCTTGATGTTTCAAAGGAAATTCCGCTGGAACTGTATGAAGCAGCCAAGGAGAAAAAGCATCCTTCAGAGGTTAAGATAGAAAGAGTAAAGAACAGATTGGGAGGAAACAGAGAGTTTACAGACCTGTGGTTTTCTTATGATACTTCAAATATTAATTCAGGAGCATTGTGTTCAAGTTATAAAACGCTTCCCACAATGAGCGAGAAAGTGGATGCCATGATGAACTTGTGCAGTAAAATAAGAGCAGTAGATGTCAGAGATGCTGCCCGCCTCATCATTGAGAGGCATTTTATCAGGGATATAAGAGGTAATTTCAGAAAATTCTCAATGCAGGTATTCAGATGTGTGAGCTGCAATTCTAAATTCAGGAGGCCGCCATTGATAGGAAAATGCAGCAATTGCGGAGGAAGAATCATATTTACAATTTCCGAAGGAAGCATTATAAAGTATCTGGAAAAGGCACTGTTTCTCGCAAGGAATTATGAAGTGAGCAATTATCTTATTGAATGCCTTGAATTAGTTGAGAAAGACATTCAGGGCATGTTCGGCAAGGAAAGCGAGAAGCAGGAAGCTCTCGGAAAGTGGTTTAATAGGAAATGATTTCATTAAGAGAATATTTGCAAAATTCTATTTTTGAATGTTATAAATAATAAGATAATTAGGGAAATGGGTTTTATGATAAATATTTATAAGGCTTATTCTATTTATATTTGAAATATTAATAATCCTGATAGCCTCTTTTATAATTTTGATTCTTTTTTTATATTTTCTTATAGGCAGTTTCACATCTTTTAGTCTTTAATTAATAAGTGAGATAAAAAATTATTGTAGGCAGAATTAGGGAGCCCATAAGATTTATTCTCTTTGTTTTAGAGCTTATAGCAAAAATTCCTAAAGCTGTTGATGTCAGAAGAATTAGCAATCCACTTATTCCTGAAAAAGTCAGGGTAAGAGAAGAGATTATTATAAGGATTATTATATTTAATATTTTATAATTTACTTTTCCCAGCAATTTAGCGAAATTTTTTGAGATTATTATTGTTATTATAAAAGAAACTAGTCCTGAAATAAAGATGATAAGAAGGATAATCATAAGGTTTTCCGTTTTTATTTCTCCCAATATTTGCTTTATTGCCAAAGCTGAGCCGCTTCTTGTCCTGTTTATTGCATATAGAGCAACAAAGCTCACAGACATAACTATGGTGTTAATTGCGCTAACAAGAATTATGAATCCTTTTCTTGTCTGCTTTACTATTTCCGAACTTATGAATGAAGAATGGCCTGACCCAATCCCAGGCAGAAAAGAGAGGAACGGAGAAATTAAAACAGCAGGGATAAGAGCCATTTTTACATCTTCTTTTTCTATTTTAATACTTTTTAGAGGCAGGAGCTCTTGCTTGGGTATTTCTACCTTATTTTTTAAAGAAATTATTAACGATGATGCTCCGAAGAGCCCGCTAAGAAGAGGCAATATTGGCTGATTGTTAGGTATTGAAAATGAAAAGATGCCTAAAAATCCAGAACATAGGAAGATGAAGGCAGGAAGCACGGGATTTTCTTCTCTTGCAATAACATATAGGGAGACAAACAGCAGGATAAACGGAATCAGATGATTCAGAGCCTGATAAATTGCTGGAATCAGAAAAATCATTAAAGGAACCGAAAGCAACGCTAAAATTACTCCGAGGAAAGAGCCAACGGCGCTTAAAATAACTGCCTCATGGCCCTTTCCTTCTCTCAGCATTTGATGTCCCGGCAGGACCGCGAGGAAAGTATCTTCATCAGGGGCGCCAAGAAAAATAGAAGGAATAAAATCAAGAAAAGTATGAGTAATGGACATCGCAACAATGAAGATTACCAATATTACAGGGCTAAAGCCGGTTTTTTCCGCATAAGAAAGCAAGGATGCTGAAATAAGATTTATATGCAATCCCGGAATTAAGCCTGTGATTGTTCCTGCAAGGATGTCCAAGACAAGAGAGATAAGGAATTCCAGCATTATATTGAACAGCTAAATGGATTTATAATTTTTTAATATTTTATATGCGGGCTTTTGTTTTGTTAGGACAGATTCTTTCAATGCAAAAGAATTAGCCTTAAAGCCCAGCTTATTATATTTTATATCAGCTATTGCTTTTTGAAATTCTTCTTTGCTTTTTATTTGCTTTATCCTTGCTATCGTCAGATGAGACATAAATCTTTTTTCAGGCAGGAATAACTCTTCTAAGGCCTTATCTATTTCTCCTTGCAACTTATCTGCGCCGCTTATTTTAAGCCAGACAATTTTTGGTGTTCCTTTATAATCAAATGTTCCTATTTCTCCGAATGATAAATTCATAGCTGGAAACTTTATTCCGGACAGGAGAGAGTTTATCTTTTCGAGCATTTTTTCATCTATTTTCCCAAGGAATTTCAAAGTAAGATGCAGGTTTTCTTTTTCTATCAGCCTGCCATTGAAAGCTGGAAGTTTTGATTGGATTGCCTGAATTTCTTTTACTGCATTTTCCGGGAAATCCAAAGATATAAAGGCGCGCATTTTATTTAGGAACTATTGCTGTGGTGCTGTATTCTTTAATGATTTTTTTTGCTAATTCTTTGACTTCTTCTATCTTGATTGACTTCACTTCTTTTTCATATGCGTAATAATCTTCTGCTTTTGTTGATAATTCTGAAAATAACAGTTCGTTCATGACATTCAGGCTTTCTTCGGCAGACACTTTTTTCAGGCCAATTAATCTTTCCTTTGCCTCTTTCAAATCTTTTTCATCCATTTTTTCTATGTCTTTAAATCCCTGCAGAATGAGTTTTTTTACTTCCGGAATTGCTTCTTTTGTTGTTCCCACATAAATTGTATAATGAGAATAATTTTTTTCTGTTTCTAAGGAGCTTTTTACGCTATAAGCCAATCCTCTTTTTTCCCTTATCTCTAAAAACAATCTGGAGGACATTCCATTGGCAAGATAAGCATCCAGAACATCAAGAATAGTATGCTCTTTTTCATTTGCCATCGGAGCATGCATTCCCAAGATAAAATGCGCCTGGTCCAATCCGTTCCTTTCTTCAACAGAGTCTGCATTTTTCTTTATTATTTTTATCTCGGGAAGATTCTTTTTTTCCTGCTGGAAGTTCTTTTCAAGGTATTCACAGACTTTTTCTATTTCTGCTTTTCCAACAATAGAAACAATGAAGTTTTCAGAGGAATAGTTTTTTTTGAAATAATCTGCAACAAAATCCCCGTTCATATTGCCTATTGTTTCTTTTGTTCCTATAACTCCGATTCCGAATGGTTTTTCATAAAGGTTTTCTAGTATTTTGTCATAGATATGCCTTTGAGGCATATCGTGATACATCTTTATTTCCTCTATTATAACTTTTTTCTCTTTCTCAAATTTTTCCTTGTCAAATTTTGAATTTTTCAGCATGTCTGTTAATATTTCCATGCCGGCCATTAAGTGCTCTGACGGAAGCTTAAACCAGTAGCTTGTTACGTCCTGGGAAGTGAAGGCATTAAGGATTCCGCCTTTCTTTTCAATCTCACGGGAAATGTCTTCATGAGTTCTTTTTTTAGTTCCTGTAAACAACAAATGCTCTATGAAATGCGCAATTCCCTTTATTTCTTTTTCCTCATAGGCTGCTCCAAACCTGTTTGCTATGCTGAAAGAGACCACGGGCAAGTCTCTTTTTTCATACAAAACAGTTATTCCGTTTTTTAATTTGTATTTTTTGAAATTCATTAGACGAATAATCTGATTCGGTATATAAGTGTTTTTACGTATTTGTATATTTATCTTCTTTGCCTTAAAGCTGCTCTTCTTCCCGTAGATACTATGCTTATTATGGCAAGAGGTATTGCGTCTTCAGTTCTATGTAAAAATTTGTATTGTCCTGGCTCGTCCATGCCTTTTAAGTCAGATAGATTGTAAACGGCAATAACTTTCCGTGCTTTTTCGGAAAAAACATTTTGAACAGGTCCTCTATCCCAATAAGTGCCGGCGCCATCACACAAGCTTGTTAAACCAATTCCTTCCAGTATTTCTCTACCCCTTATCACATAATGGAGCTCAATTTGTGAAGGATTTTTGAGCTTATGCCTTAATGGAACTCCCCAGAATTCATCTGCTCGGATTATTTCCAGCCCGTAATCAGACTTTAATCCTTCGTGTTCCATATGTCGTACAAGAGCGTCGTATTCAGCTTTTATATCGCTTTCAACATCTTTAAAGTCAAAGATTAATATTCTTTGTTCCAGCAAAGCCATGTTATTATCTTAAAAATTCATTATTTAAACATTTAGTTAGTTTTTTAATGTCTGCTTCCCGATTGGTATTATGCCGGTAAATGCAGGATATGAGTATTTTGAAGTTGAAAAACATTATTTAGAAGCTAAGACATTGGATGATAAAATATATTGGCTGGAGCAGATGATTAGGAAAGCGCCCAAGCACAAATCCAGCGAGAATATGCTTGCAGGGCTGAGGTTGAGGCTGAAGAAATTTAAAGGACAGCTTGAAAAAGCCAAGAAAAGCGGGGGAGGAAGCAAGGGAATAAGAAAGGAAGGCTTTCAAGTTGTATTAGTAGGAAAAACAGGAGGAGGGAAATCCTGTTTGCTTTCTAAAATAACAAATGCTTCTCCTCGGATATCTGAATCTCCTTTCACTACAACTTATCCTGAAGTGGGAACTATGAATTATGAAGGAGTTAGGACGCAGATAGTTGATATCCCTTCTATTGGAAGTACTGGATTTGATATAGGTTTAGTTAATAATGCTGACTGTCTTTTGCTTGTTGTGCAGGATATTGATGAGCTGAAAGAAATTGAATCTTTTATTCCAAGAGCTTTTGGAAGCAGAATAATTGTCATTAATAAAATTGATTTATTGGATTATGACGAGAAAAGAAGGCTCGATGCAAGATGCAGAGCTTCAAGATTGAAGGATTTTGTTATTGCCAGCTGTTTTTCCGGAGAAGGGCTTGATGAATTGAAGAAAATGATTTTTGAGAAGATGAAAGTCATAAGAGTTTATACTAAAGAGCCGGGAAAGAAGGAATCTAGAATTCCTGTTGTTTTAAAAGAAGGAAGCAAAGTCAGGGATGTGGCTGAAAGCATTCTTAAAGGATTTTCCGAGAAAGTCAAGGAGATAAGATTAACAGGGCCGTCTGCTAAATTTACAAACCAAAGAGTCGGTTTAAGCCATGTTCTTAAGGATAAGGATATTGTAGAATTTCATACTTATTAACTATAATTTCTGGATTATTATCTCATTGTTCGCCAACCTATCAGTGTTATTCATAGTTAGAAGGAGGATTATCACTTACTGAAATTATTATCTCTAATACGCTTGATATCTTTGATAATTAGCTTTTAATTTACTTACTTTATGTCCCTAGGGCTAATAGTAGAGAGGAAGCCAAAATCAAAGATAATTATTGGTTCTTCTTTTTCATGAAGAACCAGGCAATCAATGCTATAACTATGACTATTCCTATTATCCATACTATAATTGATGAGCCCCGTGATTTTTCTTCTGCAGCAGGAGCAAGAGGCATTTCTTCATGTATTGATTTGGCTGTAACTGTGGCCATGCTTCCTTCTATTGATTCTAAGGTTACTCTCAAGTCATAGAAGTTATCATCTGTAACTTCAAAGTCCTTTGTTTCTCCGACATTCATTGTAACTTCCTGTGGAGTTGATGAAACCATTATTGTTGCGCTATCTGCACTTATTTCAGTTACGCTTACAAGATGTGTTTCTCCCTCAATTGTCACTTGCAATTGATTAGTTGTATCTAGGGCGGTTGTGTATCCTGCTTGCAAATCAGAACTTTCTACAACAATTGTTTCTTTTTCTGTTTCTTCTGTTGCTTCAGAGCCGGATGTTGATGAACTGCTTGAACTGGATGAGCTGGAACTGCTACCGCCGCCCGAGCTCCCCTCTACGCTATAAGTAAATGTATCGCTGGCTTCGTTTTCCGCCAAGTCTCTTGAAGTGCATGTGGTCTCGAAGCTTGGGCCGGATTGAGTTGTTGAAGGATTTTCCGTAAATGAAACTCCGCTTGCTCCGTATGAAGTGTTTACTCCAGAAGTTGTATCACTAGCAGAGCAGGTGCATGTAATAGTTTCTCCCTGTTGTACAGGATTAGGAGTGCATGAAAGAGTTACTGCGGGAGCTGTGTTGTCTATCTTTATTTTTCTAAGTACGCTAACTGAGGCAACGTTTGAATTGTTTGCAGTAGTATTGAAGTTCCCTGCTGTGTCATTGACGAATACAGAAATATTATATGTTCCATCTAAATAATGCGATAGGTTTATGCTGGTGCTCCAGAAAGTGGTCGTTCCTTCTTTCGTCGCAGTTACAACAGTTATATTTCCGCTAGTGCCGGATTCGTTTATTACGTTGAATTGTACTGTGCTTACATTCGCAAGGGCATCATCTGCAGAAGCATTTAGCACCAAGTTCCCTCCTTGGCTTGCTGTTGAATAATTGCTTCCGCTTGTCAGTGTTTGTATTGCTGCTGTTCTCGGCTCTGTGTTGTCTATTATAATTGTTGTCATATTGCTTATATTTACGGAAGGCGTGCTGGCTGTTCCGCTGTGATTGCTTACTGTGGCATTTATTGTGTAAATTCCGTCCGGAACTTTAGAGCCATTTTGCAGTACCGAAATATTAAGATTCCCAGCACAGAAAGAACCCCCTCCAAGACCAGTTCCATTGACGCAGTTCGAGGAGTTACCAAGAATTGCCCAACCGGCAGTAAAATTAACGTAGAATGTTGCGTTGATTGGACCCCAGATGTCTGTTCCGTTTAAGAAAGTCACATTGAAAACTACTCGAGTGGAGTTGGCTATGGCATTCCCGACATTTCCTGAGAAATTTTGCCCGTTTGCAGGAGTTATTATTTTCATGCCTACATTGCTACTAACCGCAGCCATTGCAAGCCAAGTCAACAAAACAGCAGCCAAGATTGCGAAGAACAGTATTGGCACCAGATTTTTTTTCACCACTTTTTTTGACATTTTAATACGATTTATTTATAATCTGAATGAGTTTATAAATCTTACTCTGATTTAATGTTAGGAAGAAATAAGAGAACTTCTGACTTTTTCCTGCAGGAGTTTTGCTTTTTTATTTTTTCTGAAATGTTCTCTCGTTGGTTCTAAAAGCCGATTTATGTATCCGGCCATTGACATTTTTAAATCAAGAGGATGAATTTTTCCTTCGATGTATTTTTCTTTTAATTCATCGTAATTTTTAATTTTGAGATTTCCGCCGAATTTTTCAGGCCTTTTTATTGTAATTGACTTGTATTTTTCAAATACTATATATTTTGCATATTCAAGGATAGGATTATCTTTTTCTTCCTTTTCAGGACAAAAAGCTTTTTTGAATTTTTCAATTACTTCTTGTTTTGAATCTGTCATGAATATTGCTGATTCCGGCTTTGATTTTGACATTTTCAACTCAATTTTTTTGTCTATTCCTTCAGCTTCTGTCCTTTTGTGCTGAAGGCCGAGAAGCATATGATGATGTATCGCTATCGGCGGCTTCAATCCAAGTTTTGGAAATAATTCTCTGGCGAGAGCATTAACTTTTCTTTGGTCTAACCCTAATTGAGCTATATCTGCTTTCAGATGATGTATGTCTGCCGCCTGCATTAACGGATATAATATCTGTGCGGAAGGATTACTAATGCTATCTTCTCTTCCCATAACCTGTCCGCATCTTAAAACCCTCCGGACTGAAGCATTTTTGGAAAGCTTCAAGACGGTCTCCCAGTATCCGGGAGTTTTATTGATGAATTCAGAAGCCCAGACAAATTCAACATTTTTCAAATCCATTCCGCACGATTTCCAAACTTCTATAAAATATTCTCCGACTGTTTTTATCTTATCTAAGTCTCCATTCATCTTATTGTTGAGCATTGCAAACCAGTCGGCAACGAGGAATTTGAAATGAATTCCTAAAGAGGTCATTTTGTTCACAGTAATTGCTCTCATCAGTCCCTGCGCTATGTGCATCTGCCCAGATGGCTCAAAGCCGTCGTATGCAATTATTTTCTTTTTATTTTTTAATAAATTTAGTAATTCATCTTCTGTAATTATTTCTTCTGCGAAAGTTTTTATTACCTTTAATTTTTGCCTTACATTCATTAGTTTATAATAGAAAATTAGTTTAAATCTTTATTGCTTTTCTTATTATGAGAAAGATTTCATTTTGCATAACTTTTATAGGATTAGCTCTGCTCTTTGCAATAATTTTGCTTGCTCCTGCCAAGAATGTTGTAAATCTTCAGGATATGAAGGATTTGAAGTTAAATGAGAAGGTTTTTCTTTCAGGAAATGTCAGCGAACAGAGAGATAATGAGGGATTTTTGATTTTGAAAATAAATGACATCAATGTTATCTGCAGAAAATGCAAGGGCAATTATTTTGGAAAGACAGCGCATATTAAAGGGTTTGTAAGCGAGTATGAAGGGGAAAGGGAAATAATTGCCTTGAATTTGGAGGCCGGAGGATAGTTTTTATAGGAATATTGTTAAGTTGTAGAACAATCGCTTATTATCTGTTTATTCATCCTCTCTATTATATTTGATGGGATGAGCTTATGCCAAGAAGTCTCCTCAACTTCTTGAACATCCAAAAAACTAAACTTAAAGTTTTTTTGATTAATCCTTCCGCAAGAAATCCTTGGCTTTCAAGCCAATGAATGAATTGCGGTA
>CAYTHI010000005.1:0-54733 GCA_964437555.1 Candidatus Woesearchaeota archaeon
TTGTCCAAACGCCTAGTTCCCTCCTTTCAACTTCCTTTACAATCCATTTTATTTTCTTCTTATTCAGTTTCTTCATAAGACTCTGCTTTACAGCAGAGCTTATCTTATTTGGCGAGGTAACCTTATTTCGGGATAAGACAGTTTCTACATATATATATATACTAATAACTAAGATTAAAAAGAATGAAAATCTGTTTTTTTTCAGTAGGATTCGCTTTTAACAGGCTTGTCAGGTTAAGATATTATGAGAAGATCTTTCCAAAAAGTGTAGAGATGTTCCTTATAACTACAGATAAATATGCCGGAACAAAAGAAGAAAAATACCAGGATCAATGGGCATTAAAAAGGACCAAGGTGATTGTGATGAAGTATCATCCTTTGACAATTCCATTCAAATGCAGAGATTTTTGCCGCAGGAATAAAATAGACATAGTGACTAATATGGGGCATCCTTACGGCGGAATACCTTTAATTATAGGAAGTATGTTTGATAAAAGAAGATTTATCCTTTACTTCTTCGGCGATACTCTTGAAACAACAAAACAGGACATATTCAGTAAATTTGGAATTAAGCTGTTTTTAAGACTCTTTCCGTATTTAGTCATCGCAAGATTTGCGGACAAGATAGCATTCAATGGTCCGAAGAGCAAGGAAAAAGCGCCCGTTTTCTTTGCTCTGCCAAAAAGAAAGTTTTATTGCCTGCATGCCCCGGTTAACATAAAAATTTTTCATCCAATGAACAGAAAAAAAGTTAGAAAAGAAATAGGCCTAAAAAAAGATGACAAAGTGATAATTTATGTGGGAAGAGTATCCAAGAGAAAGCACGGAAAGCTGTTAAGTTATTTGGTAAAGTCAAATCCAGATATTAAATTTATTATAGCTGGCAAGTGGATAGAAAAGGAGATTCCAAAAATCAAGGTGAAAAACTTAATTACTTTTGATAAAATTCCAAATGTTGAATTGACCAAATATTATTCTGCTGCAGATTTAAGTTTTGCCTGCCACATTCAGGGCTATCCTATGGGAATTGTTGCGGAAGAGTCTCTTGCATGCGGAACCCCCGTCCTGCATATAAAGGAATTAACCGCGGAGCCATCCAGAACCATAATCAAAATTGATGAAACGGACGCCAACAAAAAAATAAAAGAATTTTTTGAGTTGCCCGAGAAGACAAGAAGAGAGCTTGGAAAAGAAGCAAGAAAATACGCTGAAAAATACTTATCAGACGAAGTTTGGAAGGATAGATATGTTGATTTCTATCTTAAATAGCATGCGGAAGATTTATATAATTTCAGACATGTTTTTTCAGCAATGGAAAAGATAGTTTTAAAGGATATTTCTGAGAAGGAGTTTTCAAAAATCAAAGGAGTTTTGTCAGATTATATCTCTGAGAGCAAGGAGAGGTATTTTGAGAAAGTTAAATCTGTTTTGTTTTCAGCTCCCACGGGCAGGCTTATAGTTCTCGATGGTCTAAATAAAGAGGATTTTAGAGATTTGATTGTCCTAATAGACTTTTATAATGTTTGGAAAACCGACAATGCAAAAAACTTCTGGGACGAAGAGCTTGAAGAAATCTATAATAAGCTAACTAAAAAGTTTATAAGAATTTATAAAGAACAGCCATATAGTGATAGCTGATGGCAGGGACGCCATTTGGTCTGGCAAGCGCTTCGGCGCTCTTCGGTTTACCGAGAAGTTGGTTCAATTCCATCCCCTGCCGCCTTATATTCTCCCTTTAAACTTATCCCAAATATATTTGGCAAAGGAGAGATTTCTTATTATTTTTCTCCCTAGCGCCTCCAGAATCGGATACTCTTTTTTATAAATTAAAACATCACCCCACTTTTCCTTGAATTTATTTACTCCCAAAAGATGCCCTCGGGCTTTAATCTGCCATCCACCGAGATCAAATTTTTTATAGCCCTTGCTTTTTGCCCAAATCAATCCAGTCCAATAAATAAGACTATTTGGCTGAAGGTTCCAATAATCTTTATCTGCTGCGATTATGTAAAGCCTTGGAATTGCTGAATCATACCTTTCACTAAATAAGATTATAGCTCCCCCAACTACTTTTTTCCCTTTTTTACACACTAAAAAGGCTTTTGATTTTGATTTTATGTCCTCCAGAGGGAAGATGCTTGTTCCTCCATCTTTCATTATCACTTTGTAAATTTCATAAAAATCTTTCCAATCTTCCTCCGAATTAGACTCTTTTACGGATAAACCAGATTTCTTTGATTTCTTTATTCCAAGCCTTGCGTCCTTTTTTAGATTTTTAAATATCCTGTATACTGACTGGCCCACATCCACTAAAATTGTAGCATTAATATCTTTCATTTTAAAGATTATGATTAATCAGCTGAAAGTAATAATCAAAATGAAGATTTCTTTTTAAAATATAGTACACTTTAGGGTTATTCTTCATAATTTTTTTGGAAAAATTAATTAATTTTCTTATAAAAGGATACTTGCTTTTTCTTACTATTTTCTTTTCCTGGTCTGTATATATGGTATTGAATCTCTCATTTATGCTCGGAGGAGTAAAATTTCTAACACTTAAAAATTTAAACAGCTTATTGAGCTCCTGCTGTTTATTTTTATTCTCCATATTAAATATAAAAACTTTCTTTTTTCCAAATTCTTTGATAAATGGCCTGATGAAATCTTTTTGATTAATTTCTTTTACAGGATTATCGCTGACATCTGTTCCTTCAACTAGATCATAGTGTTTTGCAACATTATATGAAGATTCCGCCCTCTTTTTCTCATTCCTGACATAAATGATTATCTTTGTATTTGGAAACAGCTTTTTTAGAAGGTTAGCAGATCTTTTCTTGAATATTATTAAAGTGCTTAATTCTCCAACAACCTTATCGAAATCACACTTCTTGAATTTTTTTTCATAATTCTCAAGGCCCATTATTTCATACTCTTCAGGAAAATAGTTAATTTCTGTATGAAGATTGAATTTGGGCGTGCTTATTTCAGGATGCTCATAAAGGCAGTTAACTAGCCATTTTGAGCCGCTTCTTCCGAAACCTACTCCTATAAAGTCTAATCTGAATTTGTCCATATAGTTTCTAAATAAATCTGTTTAAAAACTATCCGATTCATTTTCCAAAGAAGATTATATACCTTGCCAGCCACTGAATGCTTGAAAGGGCTCCGAAGGATATAAATAAGAAATAAGGCGCATTGAAGAATACGCCAATAGCTACTAATGACCATTGAATGTCTAAAGCGAAAGAAAATACGCCAGGACTAATACCAAAGAAAGTCCTGCTAAGGCCTTTTCTAACATTATCCAAAGGGTTGTTTAAATTAAACTTTTTTCTTAGAACTTCTGAAAGAAGCGCCGCATAATTAATCATCATATAACTAAAGATGTTATAAGTTCCGAGAAAAATTAGGTTTATGTCTCCGGTTTCAGCAAAATTTTTCATCATCAATGCAAAAAAGACTGCACAGACCCCAATAAATCCAGAACTTTCATCCAGCCATTTGCCCATTGCATTTTTCTTGTTGTAATATCTTGCAACTGTTCCGTCAGACAAATCTGCGACTAATCCAAACATAACTAAAATTCCCGCTAAAATCATCCAGTTTCCGCCTAAAAAGTAAATTATGAAGGAGGCAGATAATGTTGCAGCTAATCCAATAAGATTAACAAGATGGGCATGCATTCCTAATGAAATAGCAATCCAGGAATAAAAGACGGAAAAAGGGTAATAAATGTATTTGATTAAAGGCCTTGCCAAATGGTCTTCTTTGAAATATTTTGACACTTCATTTATGCTAGGCATGATTAACAAACAGATTTGCTGTTTTTAAACATAATGAAGAAGTCATGGATAAATTTTTAAAGGGCTTACAATCTTAGATTCCATGGAGAAAAGATTTAAAATAATATGCACAATCGGGCCAGAATCTAATAAGCCTGAGATTCTTGAAAAGTTAAAAAGTAGAGGTATAGATTTTTTCAGGATAAATCTCTCGCATACAGATGAAGAAGATATAGAAGAAAGGATATTAGACTTAATTGATTTAGGAGTACCTATTATATTGGATACAGAAGGTTCTCAAGTTAGATCCGGCAATAATGAAGAAGTTGAGCTTGCCGAAGGATCCGAGCTAAGAATATATAATAAAAAAATAGATTGTAATTCAACCAAAATATTTTTAAAGCCTATTTCAACAATAGAAAATTTAAAAAAAGGAGATAAATTACATTTGGATTTTGAATTAACTTCCATAGAAGTAACCGATTCTTCTAGTTTGAAGGAAAAAGGATATATTACCTGCAAAGTAATCAAAGGAGGCCCCATAGGGGCTAAAAAAGGAGTTCATGTTGAAGGAAGCATAGCTTTGCCATCTTTCAGTCAAAAAGATAAAAGAGCAATAGAATTGGCTAAAAAATACGGAATAAAAACATTCACTCTATCTTTTATTAAAAACGTAAATGATGTTAAAGAATTCAAAAAGTATTATCCAGAAGCTACTGTTTACTCAAAAATAGAACGTGCAGAAGGCCTTAAAAATTTTGAAGAAATTGCAAACATCTCTAATGGTATTTTAATTGACCGAGGAGACTTAAGCAGAGAAGTAGAATCGGAAGAAATACCATTCATAAAGAAGAAGATTATCAGGTATTGCAAATCAATTGGAAAAGAAGTCTTTGTTGCAACTAACACTTTAGAAGGAATGGCAAATTCTCTTAAGCATAATCAAGCAGAAATAAACGATGTGGCCAATATTTTACTTGATGGAGCTGCAGGCATTGCGCTTACAAAAGAAACTGCTGTAGGTAAGTATCCTATCGAAACAGTAGACCGTCTTATCAAAATAATGGAAAAGACTAGTTTATTTACTTAATGCTGTTTCCTAAATGCTTAAAAACCTTGTTCTTAATCAAATTTTATGAAAATAGCTCATGTAAGCCCGGAGTTTTATCCTGCAATTGGAGGAGTAGGGCAGGTTGTAAGAGAACTGGCAAAAAGACAGATTCTTGAAGGCCACGATGTTCATGTATATGCTCCTGATTGGGATAAAAAGAAACGGATAGAAAAAAAAGAAGAGATAATTGATGGAATTAAAATTCATAGATGCAGATATATTGCGCAAATGGGCAATTTCTCAACTCTGTGGCCTTCCTTGTTTCCCAGATTATTAAAAGGGAATTTTGACATAATACACAGCCATTTATTTGGGCATCCGCACTTTGTTATTTCTGCTTTAGCAGCAAAAATTAAAGGAGTTCCGCATATACATACAACTCATTGTCCTTGGTCTGACGCTCCTCGCTCATCTATAGGAAAATTGGGAATATTGGCAAGCTACAACATAGTCTCCAGATTGGTCTTTCCGGCAACTGACAAGATAATTGCGATAACCCCGTGGGAAAATGACTTCATAAAAAGATTCGGAGGAAATGAAAAAATAATAATTAATGTGCCTAACGGCATAGATTCAAAGTTTTTTGTAAAAATAAAAAATAATGATTTTAAGAAAAAGCATAGAATACAAGGAAAACTTGTGCTTTTCTTTGGAAGACTGAATTTTACTAAGAGCCCGGATAAATTTATCGAAATTGCCAAACTAATGCTTAAAAAAAGAAGATATCACTTTTGTGATTCGCGGTCCGGATGAAGGCATGAAAGAGAAAGTTAAAAGATTAATAGGCAATGAAAAAAAAATATTGCTCTTACCAGAAACAAGAGACAGGGAAGAAATAATAAAAATGTATCAAGCAGCAGATGTTTTTGTAATGCCCAGCTACAGGGAAGGCCTTCCGTTGACTCTTTTTGAAGCAATGGCTTCCGGTCTGCCCGTGGTTGCAACTCCAGTGAATGGCGTGCCTTATGAAATCATAGATGGAAAAAATGGTTTTTTAATTAAACATGGAGACAACGAAGGGTTTGCAGAAAAAATAAATCAGATTTTGGATAATAAAAAGCTTAGAACAAAAATAGCGAAAAATAATTTTGAAAAGGCAAAGAATTATAATTGGGACATAATAAGCAGGAGAATTATCAATTTATATGAAAAAAAAACTGATTAGTGTTTTAATTGCAAGCTATAAAGAACCTAAGACAATAGGAAGAGCAATTCAGTCTTTTTTAGACGAAGGCATGGAAGATATAGAGATAATAGTTGTTGCTCCTGATGAAGAAACTCTCAGGGCTGCAGGCCAATACAGAAAAGTAAAGTTAGTTAAAGAAAAATTTAAGGCAGGCAAGCCATCAGCTCTAAACTTGGGGTTTAAGCATATAAACAGAAAGTCAGATATTGTCATTTTTTCTGATGGTGATGTGTTTATTGCCCCAGGTTCTCTAATCAAACTCATAAAGCACTTTAGAAATGAAGGTGTGGGGGCTGTTTCAGGCAGACCGGTTTCTCTAAACTCAAGAAGCACAAAGCTGGGTTATTGGGCTTATATGCTCACAAATATAGCAGATGCTAGAAGAAAAAGAGCAGTTATTAAAAGAAAAAGATTTTTCTGTTCTGGTTATCTTTTTGCAATAAGAAAATCTCTCTTCCCTAACTTACCAACAGAACTACTTTCAGAGGACGGATATGTATCTCATTATATCTATAAAAAAGGATATTCAATCGCATATTCCCCAGAATCAGTAGTATTCGTAAACTACCCTTCTACTTTTAGCGATTGGATTAAGCAGAAAAAAAGAAGTGCAGGAGGATATAACCAAATAAAAAAACTTATTAATGTAGAAATAAGGTCCTTTAGATCCGAGTCGTTCGGAATACTGGACTTTTTTAGATATATTTCCAACGCCAAAGAATTTTTCTGGTTTATAGCCCTTGCAGCAGCAAGAATATATTTGTGGCTCTTGATTTATCGGGATATTAACATCAGAAACAAGAAAAGAGAAGAATTATGGCAAAGAGTTGAGAGCACTAAATAAATACAAATAAAAAGTCAAAAAGTATAGGTTTTTAATGGTAGCCGAATCCAAAAATAAAGAGGAGAAATTAAAAACGGTTAAGAGTTGGCTTAAAGACAAAGAAAATCTTTACTTTGTTTTAATCCTTATTTTCGCTTTCATAATTAGATTATACTATTTTTTCTTGACGAAAAATCAAGCTTTATGGTGGGATGAAGCAGATTATCTGGCATATGCAAAAAATTTAGCAGGTTTCGGAGTTGAATGGATTGTCACGACAAAACATAATTCCATAGTTTCATATATTGCAGCAGTAATATTCAAATTAGGTCTTGGAGAGGCATCAGCGAAATTTTTCTTGCAATTTATACCTTCTGTATTAACTGTAGTCTTGGTCTACTTTATTTGCAAAGAGATGTACAAAGATAAAAGAATAGGAATAATTGCTGCACTATTGATTGCAGTAATATGGGATTACTCTTTTAATTCAACAAGATTTCATGTTGATGTCCCAGCTTTGTTTACGGGTCTGCTTGCAATATATGTTTTCTGGAAAGGATACGAGAACAAGGAAAAAATATTTAATAAACTAGATTCAAAATGGGCGATTCCTATCACGGCATTTCTTGTTGCTTTAACTTACATGATTAGGCGGGGTCATTTCTTATTTGGCGTGTTCATCATTGCATACATGCTTCTGATGTATAACTGGAAAGATTTGATTAAAGACAGGTATAATTGGATAGGTCTATTCATAGGCTTAACTATGCTATTCATAGCGGAGAGTGTAATATTCAACTCTAAAATAGGGGGCGTTGCAGGGGATTATTTTCAGGAGCAATTTAAAATTAATTTTCTGCCCTTAAAGATTTTTTCCTCCTTTTTCTCCCTTGGAACATTTATGTCAAGTGCATTCTATTATTTATTTTTAGTTGGAATTGTAGTAGCTGTCGGCAAACTTGGCTTATCCTTCGGACAATGGAGAAAGAACAGGGCTGATAGAGCAGACGTGTTCAATTTGATAATGATAATTACAACTCTTGCTTTTTTCATCTTTGTCTTAAGAATGCAAGGAACATTTGGGGAAGCAAGATGGTACTATCCTCTTCTCTTCCCTTCAATTATTTTTGTTGCACGTGGAGAGCTCGCAATTTTTGAACTTGTCAAACTTTATAGTAAAAAGGCAGCGATTATATTAGTCCTTATCTTGATGGTTACTGGGGGATATTATCAAATGAGTGCGGGGGACCAGGCTATAAGGGGAAGATTGCATAGCTTTGAAGGAATAAGAGATGCTAGTTTGCTTATAAAGGATATTTCAGATAAAGAGGATAAAATTTTAACTCTTGGTCAGCCTCAGGTTGAATTCTATTCGGAAAGAAGCACTCTTCACGCAAGGGACTGGGTAGGAGGGGATGCTACTCAATTAGAACATTTCGGTAGAACTTTAGAGGCTCTTAAAAATAATACAAACGTGAAATATATTCTAATCTCCTTTTCTGAGCCAAACTATCCTGCTTGGATGCAAAAGGTTACTGCCAATCCATCAACCGGACAGGTGATAAGCTGGGAAATCCCTTTCACTTTAAGCAAAATATACTTTACAACAGGAGAACAAAAAATCTTGCCCGAAGTGAATTATGGGGATATAAAATTCAAGCTTGTGACAATAAAAAAAGAAGTATTTGTCTATGAGATAATAAAAAATTAAGAATTCACTTT
The DNA here is from genome assembly GCA_964437555.1 of Candidatus Woesearchaeota archaeon. Lineage (GTDB taxonomy): Archaea > Nanobdellota > Nanobdellia > Pacearchaeales > GW2011-AR1 > UBA92. The sequence continues at coordinate 8,625 of CAYTHI010000005.1, forward strand.
ATTTCTTTATAAATTTTGTATATGCAAAACCAGTAATTTTTGCAATTCTTTTTATAATCGAGTTCAGATTAATATCGGGAAATTTGTAATCTTTCCAGGGAGTTTTGCGTAAACAGCGAATATATTCCCTTTTGTAAGGAACAGGATCAAGGAAAAACCAGGGCTTTAAAAAACCAGTGTAATGTATTATCTTTGGTTTTTCCATAATGCTATACATCTCTCTTCCTCCTCCGCTTGCATTATGTATGAAAGGGATATATTTATAATAAAAAATCTTTGTCAAAACATTCCAGGACAAATCTATTTTTCTCCATTTGCCAGCTAACGCCATATTAAGTCCATCCTGGTCTGCAAATTCAGTTTTATCCGGATTTTCTCTTATAAAACTTATTGCTTTTTGTGTTATTCTGTTTTTTTTCCACTTTTTAATATCCACTAAAAGTATTCCGCTGTTAAAATAAGGAGTGCCAGCGCCTAAGCCAATTTTTATCCTGTTTTTTATAGGAAGGTCTAAATCCTCAACGGCAAAGATGATGTTGCCTTTGAACTTAAGGTCAAATAATTCTTTAACATCCCCTTTAATGATCATGTCAGAATCAATAGAAAGCAATTTCTTGGTTTTTACACTTTCTATGAGCGAAAACCTGTAATAAGTTTCCTTGCCAAATCGCTCTGATATCTTTACTCCCTTTAATAATTCAATCTTAGGTTTTAAGTAATTTATGCTTGATTTGAATTTTTTTACTACTGAATCTAATTTTTTCTTGTTTTTATCAGAAATATCGCTGTCCACTACATGTATTCTTATTCTTTCAGGGCACGAACAATTTTCCAGAAGCGAATATAAAGTTACTCCCAGATGCTGTGCGTATGCATCGTTAGCCAGGCACCCAACATCCAGATATTCAAATTTAGAAGTCATTTATCCTGCTTCCATTGGGCCTCATCAACAATTTTTTTCTGTTTTAGCGGCCCCCACCAAGAAGCATTGTTCTTATACCATAAGATGGTTTCATGCATCCCTTTATCAAAGTCCACTTCTGGTTTCCATCCAAGCTCAGATGATATCTTTGAGGAGTCCAGCAAATATCTTCTGTCATGGCTCGGCCTGTCAGGAACATACTCTTTCATTGATTCCGGCTGATTCAGTAATTTCAGAATTATTTCAGTTATTTCTTCTATGCTTTTCTCAACTCCTGTTCCAACATTATATGTCTCTCCTGCTTTTCCTTTCTGGAGTATCATCTCTATTGCCCTGCAATGGTCTAAAACATGAATCCATTCTCTTTTATTTTGGCTGCTTTTATAAAGAGGAATCTTCTTCCCGTCAATTAAATTTGATATAAAGAGAGGAATGAGTTTTTCAGGAAACTGATATGGCCCGTAATTATTTGCGCAATTTGAGATTGTTACAGGCAGATTAAAAGTTTTAAAATATGCCCTTACAGCAAGGTCTGCAGCAGCTTTGGAGGCGTTATATGGAGTGTTTGGGTTGTAAGGGGTTTTTTCAGTAAATTTATCCTGGCTGTTTAAATCCATGTCTCCGTAAACCTCGCATGTTGAAATATGATGGAATCTTTTTACATTGTTTATTCTTGCCACTTCCAAAAGATTCTGGGTTCCTAAAAGATTCGTTTTGAAAAAACTTGTTGGATTCAGTATGGCAAGGCTGTTATGTGATTCTGCCGCAAAATTGACAATAAAGTCCGGCTGAAAATCTTTCACTAAATGATTAACAAGCTCAAAATTGCAGATATCGCCCTTCACAAATTTATAATTAAGATTGTCCTTTAGATCATTAAGATTGTCAGGGTTTCCTGCATACGTCAGCAAATCAAGGTTTAATATTTTATCATCAGGATATTTTCCAAGCCAGTATCTTATGAAATTGCTGCCGATAAATCCTGCTCCTCCGGTAACCAATAGTTTTTTCATGTTTTTTACAGCTCAATCCTTTTCTTATTGCTTGCTGAATCTCTCAAAGCCTGCATGGTTCTTGCCTGTATAGCAATTTCTTCATACTTTTCGTTTTTAAATTCTTTATTATTCTCTAAAACAGCTGTGCAGAATGCATTAAATCCTTCTTTGAACTGGTTTGCAGGTTGCGATTCAATTTTGCTGGTTATCTCCTGCATATTCTCATTTTTCATTAATATTATCTCTGGTTTAATATTCTTCGGGATTGAGTATGCCCTGTTTGTTTTAATTACACCTTCGCTTCCCCAAACAGAGTAGTTATTCTGATAAACTCTGTTGAATCCAAAAGAAACAAGCGCACTCTTTCCGTTTGGAAATTCCATGAGTGCAGAGCCATTCATGTCTGCATTTATGCCTGGAGTAAAGTTAAGGGAGCATGTAACTGCCTGTGGAGCTTCTTCTAAAATCAGATTAGACATAAAAACAAGGTATGCTCCCATATCATTAAGGCTGCCTCCCCCGAGCTCATCTTTGTATCTGAAGTTATCTTTATTTAGGTGGGGCATGCCAAAATATCCTGTAAATGCAAAAACCTCTCCTAATTCTTTCTTTATTATTTCTTTTATTATTTGGTGCTGTGGATGATATGCACACATAAAGTTTTCAAAAAGCACAACATTATTCTTTTTGCATGCCTCAATTATTCTTAGAACTGAATCATAATTGTCCGAAATGGATTTTTCACAAATAACGTGCTTTTTCGCATTTGCAGCCTTAGTTGCCCATTCTTCATTAAGCTTTGTAGGCAGGGCGATATACAAAGCATCTAGGTCCTTGTTATTAATAATCTCCCCATAATCTCCTGAAAAAGGAATTGAAAATTCTTCAGCCCATGCTTTGGCTTTATTTTTATCTCTGCTTCCTATACCCGCCAGTTCTGCGCTTTCTAGTTCTTTAAATGCGGAAATTGCATGTTTTCTTGCTACATTTCCACAGCCCAAAATGCCGATTCTTACTTTTTCACTCATTGAAAAACGAATAGGAGTGGTTTTTTATATCTTCCTATATTTGTTTAGAGAATAACTGCTGCCCAAAGAGCAAGTTCGGGGCAAATAATTACAAACTTCCGACTATGCTTCTTACAAGAGAATTTACCACGTTATCTATTTTCAGGAGTTCTTTAAGCTGAGCTAATGTAACCCAAACATATTCTTCAGGAACTTCCACATTTTCATCCTCAGGAACTTCCACAATCATATTTCTATTAGTCTTCAAATAGAATCTCCCCCCGTCTTCCACAGATACAACTGAGGTCAGAACTTTGCCTCTTTCGCTATTCTCAAAATACTCCGCAAATCTCGGTTTCCTGCCTCCATGAGCCAGCTTCAAATTGCTTTCAGTTGCCTGTAATGTAGGAGACAATTGAAGCTTATACATATTTCCAGGTTCATATTTGGCATAAAGAAGGTAATGTCGCACTCCGTTAATTTTTTTCGCCAGTATCCCGAGAATTCCGCACTCCTGCTGTTTTATTATGGGTTGTGTCCAGGACGGCACTTCTCTGTCTGCTGCTCCCCTTACTCTAACACCAATTACAGAAAAAAATCTTCCGGAGTCATGCGTAATTATTCCGGTTTCGGGATGAACTTTCCATTTGTCCAATTCATTTATTCCTATTTCTTCTGTTTTTATACTGCAGGCTGCCCTTCTCTTTTCCAGCCAATTTAATATCTCTGAAATATCTTCCCCCCCTTCCGATGTTTCTAATAAAGAATCAACTGCCATCAGTGTCTCTTCCGACAGATTTCTTCCATTCTTTTCCAGAAGCCTTGTTATTTCCGCTTTTAAAATTTTTTTATTTTCGTTTATCATATTCTTTGATGCTTTCTTAATTCAATAAGCTTGCTTTCAACTTCTTCTATCATTTTTCTTATTTGTTCTTGTGAGATAGGAGGAGCTTCTGGCCCGGTCTCCTGCTTTTCTATAGTTTCCATTATCATCTTGTTCGCATACAATAAAGATTCAAAAGTTCCTGCATCAGTCCATTCCCCGCTAAGTACTTCATAATTCAGCTCTCCAAGTCTTATATACTCATTAATGACATCTGTAATCTCATACTCTCCTCTGGCGGAAGGTCTCATTTTTGAGATAATATCAAAAACTTTTTCGTCATACAGATAATAACCGATAACTGCAAGGTCTGTTTTTGGCTGTTTAGGCTTCTCTTCTATTTCAACAATCTTCTCTCCTTCCAGTGTGGCTACACCATATCTTGATGGGTCGCTTACCTTCTTCAGTAAAATTCTGGCCCCTTTTCCCTGTTTAAGAAAATTTTCAACAGCAGAGTTCAATGAGCCAGTCGTAATCTGATCCCCGAGGATTACAAGTATTTTTTCGCCTTTGGCAAAATCTCTGGCTAAATTGAGCGCATGCGCTATTCCAGCCGCAGTTTCTTGCACTCTATAAGTGAGGTTTACCCCAAGTTCCTTGCCACTTCCTAAAAGGCCAACAATATCCCCCATGTGCTCCGTGCTTGTAATAATCATTATATCTATTATCCCAACCTCTCTCAATTTTTTTATGGGGTTAAAAATCATAGGTTCATTTCCAACAGGAAGAAGGTGCTTATTTGTCACTTTTGTCAATGGATAAAGTCTCAAACCTTTCCCTCCAGCCAGAATAATCCCTTTCATCTTACGCTTAGGGCATTCCATGCCTTTAAATACTTTATTCTGGTATAATCTATACTCCTTCTTTGTTAGAATTTTGCCAGCAAATCTGAGAATTTTCCGAGCATATAATTCATCTCTTCTTCCGTGAGCCCATGATGGCATCCTATAAGAAATGAGCCTTTCATTATTTGGTCAGTAACAGGGAATTCTTCAGGAGACTGATTATTGCATTTCTTAAATGCAGGGTGCCTTAAAATGTTTCCGCTGAATACCGGCCTGGTCTGAATATCATTCTTCTCAAGGTAAATTGTCACTTGATCCCTTGTGAATGGAGCATCGGGTTTTATTGTTAGTGGAAATGCCAGCCATGCCGTCTTAACCTCTTGAAGCTGTTTAGGCAGAATGAAAAATCTTTCATATCTGGAAAAAAAATCAACAAGTTTGTTATAATTGTCAATTCTTATTCCAATGAATCCATCCAGTTTTTTAAGCTGCTCAAGACCAAAAGCCGCATTCAAGTCTCCAGCAAGAAAATTATATCCAATATCAGAATATATGAATTTGGAATCATATTTTATTCCGTCTATTTCAAAGCCGAATCGTTTATCTAAGTCCTCGGATTCGTCTGCAGCAGATGATCTGCCCCAACCCCTTAGAATTTTACATTTGATTTTCCAGTTATCGTCATTCATGCACACCATTCCTCCTGTTCCTCCGGCAGTTATTACATGGGAAGCATAAAAACTTGTAGTTGTTATATCAGAGTATTTTCCTGTTGGAAGTCCATCAAAACTTGCTCCAAGAGTATCGCAGGAATCTTCTATGAAAATCAAAGAATTTTCATCACAGATTTTTCTTAGTTCTTTCATATCAGGGACATTCCCAATAAGAGAAGGAATCATCAGAACTTTTGTTTTGTTGGTTATTTTTTCCCTTATCTTGCTGATGTCAATTTGATAAGATCCTACTTCGCTGTCAATAAAAACCGGTTTTAATCCGCATTGAATAATCGGAGCAGCGGTTGTGGAATAAGTAAGAATAGGGGTTATAACTTCAGAACCCTCAGGCAAACCAAGAATTCTTAGCGCAAGCAAATTAGCAGATGACCCAGAATTAACCATAACTCCATATTTCTTTCCGAATATTTTTGCAATACTCTCTTCAAAATCGCTTGTTTTCCTGCCTCCAACCAATATCTTTTGATTTCTTAAAACATCAAGAACGGCATTTTCTTCTTCAAGTCCATAAACTGCCTTTGCATAATTTACTCTCATTGTTTTTAACCTAAAAACCTAACAAGAGGCTCGTTTTTAAATATTTCTCCGCCCATAGGCAACCCAAATAGATACTTATTTAAATAAAATTCTCTGCGGATATTTATGCTGAATAAGAAGATACTTGTTACAGGAGGAGCAGGATTTATAGGGAGCAATTTAGTTGAAAAGCTAATATTATTAGGCGCAAAAGTGTTTGTTCTGGTTAGAGAAAACACTGATTTATGGCGCTTAAATCCAGTGATGAATAAAATTTCTTTATACGAGGCTGACTTTTTGAACTACAATAATCTAAAAGAAACTATGGATAAAATAAATCCTGAGATTATCTTTAATTGTATGGCAGATATTAGGGTAAAGAGGGATTCCGAATTATTAAACCATATGATTAATAACAATTTTAATTCTACTTTAAACTTGATTAAAGCAACAAAAAAAGATAGTTTGAAATTATTTATCAATTTTGGAACTTGTGAAGAATATGGAGACGGAAAGGTTCCTTTTCGCGAAAGTCAAAAAGAAATTCCTGTTTCTCCATATTCCCTATCCAAGACAATGTCTACTTACCTTTCATCTTATCTTGCAAAAATAGAAAATTTTCCTATAATAACAGTTCGTCCCTTCTTGACTTATGGACCAAGGCAGATAAATGATCAGTTAATACCTTTTATGATAAGATCCATGCTAAGAGGGGAAAAGGTTAATGCGGGAAAAATGGAGCAAACAAGGGACTTTATTCACATTGATGATGTTGTTTCTGCTCTTGTGAAAATTCCAGTTTCAGAGATAAAGAATGGAGAAATAATTAATATCTGCTCAGGAAAGGAAATCCAGATTAAGGAAGTCGTGATGAAAATTTGTGAATTAACAGGAAGGTCTTTTAAAGAATACGTAGAAACCAGCGCCCCCTATAGAATTGGGGAGATGATGAACTTTTATGGGTCCAATGAAAAAGCAAAAAAACTTCTGAGTTGGGAGCCGAAAATACCCTTAGATGAAGGATTAAAAGAAACAGTTGAATGGTATAGAAAACATTTGGCAGGCTGATTTTTCCCTGCATTATATCATCTAATTTTACCAAACATCAATCCCAAAAATGCTCCTAAAAACTCGCTAAATTTTAGTATTATGAATCCTACTGTAAGGATAGGATGCCTGACGAATAGCTTCCAATTTTTTGCGTAAGCCGGTCTGAATGGAGTTAATTGTTTTTTTGAAAGCTCGTTATTCTTTTTTATATAAGCAGCAAATGTTCGGCCATAATTAAACATTTTTTCAAAATTCTTGATTAAATCTTTTTTGCCTGTATGATGTGCGATCATATAATCTGCATAGCCAACGGTTCCGACTTTTCTAACCCTATTTGTTATATCCCAATCTTCCCCAGATTCAATTTTTGGATCAAAACCTCCTATTTTATCGAATGTTTTTTTACTGATAAATCTGGTTACCTCCATATAAGGGTCATTTATCATGGCCTCTTTTTCAAGAGCCCTGCACTTTGACCAGAAATTTAAAGCGATGTCTTTTTCATGTATAATAAGTGCGGAATGGCCTCCCTTTTTTACAATCTCTATGCAATTTTCTATCAGCTTAGGGTGAAGCTCCTGATCAGAGTCTAAATTTAACAAAAATTCCCCCCTGCTTTTTTTAGTCCCAATATTTCTTGATATTGAAGGAGGAGAATAAAATTTTGGTTTTTCTCTAACTATTATTTTTTTAGTAAATTTTTTTGCTATCTCCACAGTTTTATCCAGGCTTGATTGGTCAACAACAATAGTCTCTATGTTCTTGTAAGTTTGTTTTTTGATGGATTTCAGACATCTTTCTATGTTTTTCTCCGCACAATATGTGGGGATTATTATCGTAACAAGGGGGTTCTTTCTCATTTTGGTACAAATCCTATAAGCTTATCGTAAATCCTAATAAATTTTTGGAAAGGAGAGTTTATAATTCTTAGACGGATGACTGCTATTGCCATCCAAGGTCCAGCTTTCCAAAAATTTATTGTTGAATATTTCTCATCGCTCCATATAGTGGGGCAGGATATTACTTTTAATCCAAGCTTTCTAATGTTATAAAGCAAGTCCACATCAAAGGCCCATTGTGACATACCAAGTTTCGGAAGAACTTTTTCAATTGCCCTTCTGGTAAATAGTTTGGCGCCACATTGAGTATCTTCAAAAGGCACAAGAAGCACAAGCCTTATAAGAAGGTTAAAAATTTTTCTGGCCATCAATCTCTGAATTGTTGGGAGGGGAATTATTCTTGAGCCTTTTATATACCTATTGGCAATAACCCCATCGTTCATTCTGATTACATGGTACAGCCTAAAGAATTGATCAGGAGAGGTTGCAAGATCAGCATCAGCAAATCCGATAAAGTCATGCCCTTCTTTTAACAGTTGCTTGAAACTTTCTATTACTGCATAGCCCTTGCCTCCTCTTTTCAAGTTGATATATTCTATAAAATTATACTTTTCTGAATAACTCTTAACGATGTCTTCAGTTTTATCAGAGGTATTATTTATTGCAACAAGAATTTTTGTGTCTATATCAAATTGCACTTTAATTTTACTGAAGAAACTTCCATAAGCCTCCAAAGTTCTTCCGATTCTCAGTTCTTCATTATACGCCGGCATTACAATAGCCAATTTTTGCATAATTTTTCCTATTTTATGAGAATTTAAAGATATCTGTTCTCACTATATTTTTATACTCTTTTGGAGATAAATAATGATGGATTCAGATAAGATTATCGGAGAATATATAGACAAAATATTTAGTATTAGCAGGGACAAAGTTCTTCTTATTGGGATACTTTTATTAGGGCTAATATTAAGGATTATAGCGGCAATCAATTTGACAGTCAGCGCAGATGATATGCATTTTGTAACACATGCAATAAATTTCTTTTCTTCCGGAAGATTAATAACTTATGATCAATCCTCCGGACTTTGGTTTGCGCTTACCAGTTTAATTTATCAATTTTTTGGTGTTGGTCAGATAAGTTCCAGACTTCTTGCCTTAATTTTTGGAACTTTAAGCATATTGGCTGTTTATTTATTATCAAAAGAGTTTTTTGGGGAGAAGATAGGAATTATTTCGGCTTTCATGCTTGCCATTGCTCCTTTCCATATAAAATATACCGTTGCAGAAATGGATGTTATGACAATGTTTTTTGTCATGTTTTCTATGCTAATTTTTTTAAGGGCTATTAAAACTAATAAAAGCATTTTTTATGGAATAAGCGGGATACTAATGGGTTTAGCAGTTTATACAAAGGTCTATCCTCTCTTATTTATTCCATCCATTTGGCTGTATTTTATTTACGTAAGAAAGAAAGAAAAAAAGATTATATTGTCCAAAGACAATCTTAAGAAATTATTAATATTCGCAGCACTTGTTTTTATATTTACTATCCCTGCTTTAACTCATAATTACTTGTTATATAAAGATAAAGGGGTACTTGATCTTCAGTTCACTAGAACATTAGGTCTTGGAAAAGATAGTTCTGCGCAATATTATTCTTGGGATGTTCAGTTTGACAGAAAAAATTCCTGGAAGGGCCTGATTTTCGGCGATGCGAACTACGGAGGAGGTGGAAAGCCATTAATATGGGTAGCGATAAACTATATCCGGGTCGGGGATCAGATTAATTTTTATCTTGGTTTGATAGGAATATTTTTAATACTTCTGCTTTACAAAAAAGACAAGAGCTATCCTATCTTTTTTATTCTTAATATTCTGTTTACTTTGCCTTTTTTAGCTTCAATTATCCTTCTCCCAAAACATTTTATTTTTCTGGAATTATTCCTGGTGCCTCCCTCTGCTTTAGCGCTGAATGAATTAATATCCAGGATTAATGCTAAATTCAATAAGGATATTAAAAAATATATCTTTATATTACTTTTAATAATATCATCAATTCTCTTAGGATTATATAATACGGGTACTGCAAATCATTTTTACGGAAAAAGTGATATTGCGCAGATGATTGAGTTTAAGGAGAATAATATTCCGGAGGATTCTTTAATTGTCGGAGACAGCAGAATTTATCGCGGCAGAATAAACTGGGCTTTCCAAGGCAGGCCTTATTTAGAAGGAACAGATTTCATAAACACTGTTAATAATCAGGGAAATTTGCCAGGTGAAGTCTTGCCAATTAAAGTTTTCTTTTTCGAGTGCATCAAAGATGATTGCGGGTGGGGAACAATAAAAAATCAACCAGAGTTTAATCAGACTATGGAAGATCTTGTTTCATTTTTTGAGCAGCAAGGAAGAGTGGTAAGCACGATAAGCGAGCCAGATAAGGAGAGAAACTATTATCCCTTCTCTTTAAGCGGAGAGAAAGCCGAAACAATAAGAATAATAGAGCTTACGATACCGCTAAAATACTCCACATTATTTTTAGCCAATCAGCCCAAGAATTGGTTTCTGTATGATATTGGTTATGAGCCTGTGGAAAAACAATTTGATTATTACGTTGCTCATAGTGTTTTTGATAGATTACTGGATAAAATAGCGCACGGCATAGTAACTTTGTCTATTTTACTATCATTAGCGAGTATAATTTATGTTTTATTTTTATTTTTCAAGGCTGATTAATTTTCTTAAATCTCCAATAAACAAGCGCCCATAATGCAATGATTCCGTCTTTCCACTTTATTTTTTTTCCTTCTTCCTTTGATCTTGGATTATATGAAATAGAGGTTTCCTTTATTGAGTAGCCCTTTCTCAATATTTTAGCTGTTATTTCTGGCTCCATATCAAACCCATTTGATTTTAAGTCAAGAGATTTTATGATGTTTCTGGGAATCAACTTATAACACGTTTCCATATCTGTAATTTTAGAACCGTAAAGTAAATTAGTAAGGATATTAAGAAAAACATTTCCAAGATAATAAGACAGATACGAATGCTTATTTTTTTTGTTTAATGCTCTTGATCCGTAGACTACACTGGCCCCGCTTTTTTCTTTAAATCTAATAAGGTCTTTTATTTCTCTTGGATTATATTCAAGATCAGAATCCTGTATAATCACAAGGTCTCCCGTGATTTCTTTTATCGCTGTTCTAACTGATCCTCCTTTTCCTTTATTAATTTCATGCCTGAACAATTTTATTTCTTTATATTTATTTTTTAATTTGTCAAGTATCTTAAAAGTATTGTCTTTGCTATTGTCATCAACAATTATTATCTCTTTTTTGATGCCATTTAGGCTGGAATATATGCTTTTTACGACTGTTTCAACAGTTTTCTCCTCATTATAAACAGGCATTAAAATCGATAGCTTCATTTTTAACTAGAATAACTGATGCTTTTAAAACTTATTACTCTCTAAGAAGAAAAATTATTCCCCAAAGAAATGCAGCAGATGAAGTTATAAACGCTATAGTAAACTGCAGGATGTTAGCTGAAAAATAGTACAAGAGACAAATTTCAAGAATCACAAATAAGAAAAGCAGTCCGTAATTCCGGGTTTTATCTATAGATAACTTATATAGGGCGATAAGATTGCCGATAGATATAATTCCAAAAGCAAGGCCCGTGTAAAACAAAATAGATATTGCAGCAGGAATAGTTTTTCCTGAAAAGATTGAGATTATCAAGTCAGGAAATAAGTAAAAGAGGATTAATGCTGCAATTATTCCGATTAGAAGAACAGCAAAGGCGTTCGCAAAAATGTTTTTTCTGTAGCCCCTATTTTTTTCTTTTTTAGCAGATAAGGGAAACATTGCCTTGCTTACAGGAAGAGTCCCCCAAAAGATTATTTTTCCAAGAATAGAAGAAATAGCATATGCGCCGGCAATTTCAGGAGAGAAGAGCATCCTTGCCATTAAAACATCCATGCTGTAAAATATTATTATTATAGCAGTTATAAAGAAGGTTGGCTTTGCATAATTATATATGCCTAAAGAAGTTGATTTTTTTTCGCGCGATTTTAATATATCTCTTAATTGAAAAATGGAGAACAGTATTGCTATGACAACACCAAGGATAATTCCCGCCATTGCACCATAAACCTTCCATCCTAGATAGACAAAAAGAACTCCTAAAATTACTTTCCCAAGCGATTCAGACATCAAATTCAGGCAAAGAGAGAAAAATCTTTTTTTCCCCTGCATTATCCCTCTGACAATGGGAATGAAAAAAGCAAAAAAGATCACAAAACTATTAGTTGAAAGAAGCAGGTAATCTATTTTTAGGATAGCAGATAAAGGAACCGCCAGAATAAGATAAAAAACAACGATAGCGACAGATGGATAAAATGCTCTCTTTACAGATTTCTTCAAGATATTCTTGAGTTTTCCTTTATTTTCCTCATTAGCCGAATATTTTGTTAGTACAGTTTGTATTGATTCTACAGCTATTGAAGTTATATAAGCTATTGCAAGCATTGAGGCAAGCAATCCGTAACTGCTTAAGTCCAGCATTCTTGCCATGAAAAACTGAAAGAGAAAATGTAAAAAATTAAACATGCCAAAGCCGATTACAAGAGCAATGCTTCCTCCAATAAGCTCTTTGCTAATCCTGTTTTTCATCTTATATGAAAATACCTTCTCTGAATATTAGCACTCCTAAGGCGCATATTGCCAGCTGAAAAACCCAGATAGAATAAACAACTTTTTTTTCGGTTGGCATTATCCCTACTTTTTTCATGATGTATACCGATAAGTGAGCAAGGCTGTAAATTTTGCCGTACTTTAGTTCAAGGCTGCCGTCCTTATTCACCTTTGAAAAAGATTCTTTAACAAGCCCGCCCCTGCTTTTTAAGGCAGTTTCAATTATGTAAGGGATAAAAAAGAAAACAGCTATTCTCTCAAAATTTCCTATGATTGAGCTTATCGCTATAAGACCTCCAATAGGGTAGGTTAAGCTGTCGCCCGGAAATACTTTTGCAGGGTAAAAATTAAAAAATAGAAAAGCCAAAAGAGATGCTACCATGCACAATACAATCAATGACAGCCAGGTGTTTCCTGCAAGATAAGAAAAGATGGCCACAAACGATAATATTATTATTCCCTGCCCGGCTTCTAGCCCATTATAACCGGCAAGGAAATTATATGTTGTTGTTGCCCCGACGATTCCTAGAGGAATAAGTAAAATAGGATAAACTAAGCCAAGCTCTGTAGAGCCTATAAATGGAATACTTATGGTGCTTTTTCCCGCATTTATCGCTATCAGAGGTATTGAAGCAAAAGCAACCAGAACAAGCCTTGTTCTTCTTCTCAATCCTATCTTCCATCCTAATATGTCGTCTGTAAAAGAAATAAATCCAATTAAAAGTACGCTGCTGAGCAAAGCAAATATTTCTATAAGGTTGCTACTTTTTTCAAATATGAAAGTATTTATCGCTATGTAAACCATGACTCCCAAAGCAAATCCGGCAATAACTGTAACTCCTCCTGCTTCAGCGACTTTTTCGCTCTTTAATTTATGAATATCTTTTCCTGTCAATTCTGCTTTTTTCGCCCTTCTTATCCAGGAAGGCAGGACTAAAAGAGTAATCAGGAAGCTTATAACAATAGGTAGAATCAGGATATATTCCATCATGCCCTCCTAAGCTCTTCTGGATAATCAGTTTCTAAATATTTTTCATCTATCTCTATGTCTTCAGGGTAATCAATCTCCCATATTTTAATAGGTCCTTTCAATCCATAGAAATAAATAAAATCTTTGTCAAATGAAGGATTTTGGCTTTTCAATTGCGAGATAACAAAATCGTCTTCCTTATGGGCAAGCTTGATGCTTTCTGATTCTTCTCCGTATAAATAATACTTAGCTAAATTTGTCTTTACTGTTCTTGGGCTAAGATAAAGTAAAGCCCCATACATGTCAAGATTAGCGTTGCCTGCACTGCTTTGTGTGCCATAAGGAACAATTATAAAACCGCTTTCTATGCCTGAGCCAAAATCTCTAAAACTGCCATCAAATCCATATCTCATAGGCAAAAGATATTGATTTTCCCCATAAACCGCTATTGCTTCTGGTTGTTTTGCTATCTTATTGGTTGAGTCAAATTCAACAATAATTGCCCCTATGGCGGCTTTTTGTGCCGGCAGGAATATTCTTGTCCCGTTAATTTCATAAATTAAGTCTTCATCAAGCCAAAATCCTCCTTGGTAAACAAATCTCGTGTTATTCTTTGTCTGCTGTGTTGCTTCATTATTTTTGAGAAATGTAGGAATATAGCTGCTTCTGTCAAGAGTAGCATCCGAGCCAATGAAAGAGTATGCGGAATATTTTCCTATATCTGTTGAGTCAATAAGGAGATGGCTTACCCTATGCGCATATAAAAATCCAAGGGTTTCTTTCTCTTCCTCTCCTGTCAGGACATATCTTCCCATCATGTGGTTCCAATAAGCAATATTATTTCCTCCATCTAATACAGTTGCTCTTTCCCCTATAGACTGAATCCAATAGCCATAGTCCCACCAATGCGCAAATACAGCATTTTCCAAAGTATTCCCCCTGACCCACGACATAGCGAGCTGCCATTGCTGATGATATTCTGAAGGAACAGAGTTTCTTGCATCACTTTTTGCCCGCTCGTATAAGCTAAATGCCGAATAAATTACTAAAATAAGCAAAATAATTGATAAGACAAACTTGATGCTTTTTTTATCTTTAAGGCCGTAATCCCGCGAGGCAACAAGATAGCCAGTCATTACTGCAAGGGGGGGAGCCAAAACCATTACAAGTCTTATTGCGCTCCTTGCAGCTATAAGACTAAAAAATAGAAAAACCAATAAGAAAATTGCTCCTAAATTAATTTCTTTTAGAATAGCAAGATTATCTTTTTTATATTGCTTCGTATAAACATAACCTGCTATGGCAATAAATAAAATAAAACCGCCGAAATAAAAAGATTTGCTTATGATGCTTTCTCCGTTTAGATTTCCATTTCCAGAATACCTGCTGAGAAGTATAGCCAGAATTAAAAATACATATCCAAAAGTTAAAGCTCCTTTTTCTTTTTTATTTAAATTATTAAAGAGACTAAATACCATTATTGCCGAACTGATTATTGCCAGCCAGATTAGCAAATCTACATTTCCCAGTCTTGGGCCGAAACTTGAGCTCCACTCAGTAAAAAATGGCTGCTTGTTTTCAGCAACTGTCTGTATTAATCTTGTATTTGCAGGTTTTATTAAATTATCAGTTATATTATTAACTTGAGCAGAGATATAAGAAGGCCCAAATAAAATAACAGCCAGTAATAGAACAACTATAGAAGATGTGACAAATGAGACGATTTGAGGAGAAAATCTAGAGAGTATTTTATTATTTGATAGATAATCTCTTGCTTTATTAGTGCGATACATAATAAGATAGAAGCAGCAAGTAATCAAAACAAATATTGCAGTAGCAGTATATAATGATTTAGCTAAGCTCAAATAAGTAAACCTATCAGATGCTAAATTCATGATTATAAAAGAAACGGCAAGCCATATAGCATAGATAGATATTTCTTTTTTTTCTACTTTTCCTATTAGGAAGGCAATCAGGAAAGAGGAAGGTATTGTAAGAAAGATAAATAAATACCCTCCCCAAACGTTAGCCATTGCCGCAGTAGTCAATCCTGCAATTGCCGCAAAACTATATCTTTTCATGCTTTTATCTGCATTCCATGATTTAAGGAAAAAATAGAATGAAAGGAACATGAACAAGAACGCTACTGATTCTTTTTCAGGAATGCCGGCAATTGTCCTCGGAATGAATATGGGCATAATGGCGAGGAATAACGACGCTGTTAGGGCTGCAAGATTTGCTCTTTTTGTTCCGATAAATTTCACTAAAGCTTCCCTTGAAAAAAGAAAGAAGGCTATCAGAGTAAGCGCAAACATAAAAACAGGATAAATTATTGCAGAATAGGTAACAGACTCACTTCCAAAAATAGCTGCTACTTTATGAAACCACGCCATTAAGTAAGGATGAAGTAAATATTCCTCATTTGTACCCAATCCGAGAGGAGATGATCTCATTATGTCTGTAACAAACAGTCTTCCGTGCTCAACTATGTATTTAGACCATCTCAAAAATAAGAAAGGATCTAAATCCGGGCCAAGAGTCCATGTGCCTGTTGTAACATCTTTTAATCCATAAAGGTTCAAAGTTCTGATCTTAACTGATATGTAAACAATTAATGCAAGCAAGATATAAACAATCCATTCATATCTTCTTCTTAAAAATTCACTTATTTTTCTCTTTCTTTCTTCAGCTATTACTGACTCGTCCATGCATTTAAAGACGAATCTGCTTATATAAACTTTTCATAAAGCAATGTATATCTAAAAAATTATTAATTAAAAGAGAGAATATTATCTAACAATGCCTAATGATTAGGTATAAGGTTTACAGGCTGAACAGATAATTAATAAATCATTATGTCCGCTGAACAGATAAATTTAGCATTTCTATAATAATTATTTATCAAAAAATATTAAAAAATTAACTAAAGAAAATAGGGGTAACAAATACCTCTACAACAGCCGCAAAAAACAAGATAACTACTGCGATTATTATCAGGTTTAAGGAATCCTGAAGAATTTCCCAGAATTTTTCAGTTTCTATATCTTTTCTTATGACTGCAATAGAAATTATTCCTCCTGCAAGGGCTGCAACAAAATAAGCAGCTATTTCAGGAATCCCGTGAATAAAGTATCTCATAAGCGCGAGAGGCAGAGCCCCCAAATCTGATTTGGCAAATATCCCGACAG
The DNA here is from genome assembly GCA_964437555.1 of Candidatus Woesearchaeota archaeon. GTDB lineage: Archaea > Nanobdellota > Nanobdellia > Pacearchaeales > GW2011-AR1 > UBA92. Next base: position 25,211 of record CAYTHI010000005.1, read on the forward strand.
CCGCGGCTATAACGCTTGCATTCCATGCCAGAATAAATATTACTCCCGCACCAAATATTAAAGAGAATACAAGTGTAAAAATCAGCACATATAAATTATTAGTGATTATCATAAGTGCTCTTTCTCCGGGATTCGTTGCAAACTGGGTGGTTTTTACAGAACCTTCCTTTATTCCCAATTGTGCAACGCAGCCCTCAACATTATCCGGCCGGTTTATTGCGCAATAAGTTCCTATTTGTGGCTCGAGAAGATTCGTGCTGGACAATAAAATAGCCCAGAAAGAATATGCTACGACAAATCCGATAAATAGCCACATAAATGCCCATATGGCTTTTCTGTGGCTCTTGAGCCTATTGAGTGCGCCTGTTATTTCAGATACTTTTCTCTCCTCAAACCTTATAACATAATACATGAAGGGAATTGAAAACATCACGGTGAAAGTCACGACTAAAATTCCGGAATATTCCGCAAGTAAGTCGTCTCCAAATACCCACTTTGTCAATAGTATTGACAAGCTGGCATAAAACAGTCCAACAAAGAACAATTCCCATGGTTCTCTTTCAGCTCTTTTTGGGCTAATCAATAGTTCAAGCATTATTTACAACCTTACCTTAATCCACTTAAATAGCTTTTTATATTTATCTCTGTTTAATATCCTATGAAGAGTCTGAACAAAATTTTCTCAGATATAACATCTGTGAAAATACAGGGAGCCACAAGTGTCGCAAGAGCAGGAGTGATTGCTTATTCAATGAAGCCCTCCCAAGAAGTGAAAGAAAGATTAATTTCTCTAAGACCAACAGAGCCCCTGCTTTTCAATTCTTTGAAATTGCTTGAAAAGGGCCATAAAAAAGATTTTATTTTTAGGCATTTTGATAAAACTCAGGAAAAAATCAATCAGCTCACGCTTAAGTTAATAAAAAATAAATCCGGGATTTTCACATATTGCCACTCTTCAACTGTATCCCGCGCTTTGATTTATGCAAAATCTAAAGGAAGAGAATTTCAGGTATTCAATACAGAAACAAGGCCGTTATTTCAGGGGAGAATTACTGCAAAAGAGCTCTCTTCTCATAAAATTGATGTAACAACTTTTGCAGATTCGGGAATGCATGAAGCAATACGAGGCAGCAGTATTGCATTGCTCGGCGCAGATGCGATTTTAAAATCAGGAGTTATAAACAAGATAGGAAGCGGAATTATTGGAGACATTTTATTTGTTCATAGAAAGCCATTATACATTATTTCAGATTCATGGAAAGTTTTTCCTTTAAATGTAAAGATAGAAGAGAGGGATTTTCACGAAGTATGGAAAAACGCACCCAAAAACGTGAAAGTCAGGAATCCTGCATTTGAGAAGATTCCCAAAAAATTCATAACAGGAATAATTTCTGAACTAGGAATACTTAAGTACAATAAATTCATGAAGAAAGCATCAGCCCTCATCTAAATCTCTTACTATTTTTTCCATCTCGTTCTGTAATTCGGATAATCTCATGGCCAGTTGATTTTTCATTCTGCTAAAATTCTCTATTTGTTCTTCCACTGATTTGTTGGTATCAGCCAGCCTTCTCTTAAGAAATATTCCTCCGCCAATGCCAACAAAAAATTCTCTTTCCCTTATTTCTGCAGGAATGAAAACGCCCTTTCCCAACGGAGCAAGTATCCTGTTTTCTTTTGAATTTCCTATTCCCATTATTCCTTCCTGAAAAACTCTTAGCTCCATCATCTGCTCATCAATTGCTTCAAGCCTTTTTTGTATTTCTTGAGACTCAGAATACTTAAGCTCAAGTTCCATAACAAGATTTTTATCCATATTTCGGAAATTTTAAGGAAGTTTAAAAATCTTCCTAAATATCATGCTTGAAGCAATTGCTGCTCCTAAATACCACCAAAACCAGCTTCCGGCTATGCTTGTAGCAGAAAAAACATCTTTTATCCAGTTTAGGATGAGAATCATGGGGACGAGGGTTATAATAACCGGAGTCATGCTGTGCTTCATATTTTCAAGTGTATGGCTCATCATATCCTTGGAATATTCCATTTTCTTTACAGGGTCATTTCCAGCAAGCTTAATTTTTTCCTGCAATTCCTTTTGTTTCGCTTTTAGCTCTCTCATCTTATCTTTATCAAGAATAAAAAAATTAACAATAGTGACAAAAAGAGAAACTGCTACGGCAATGCCGATAATGCTCGTTTTCGGATTGCTTTGTATAAATTCTATTATCATTATACTAAACAATAAAGATTCTATTTAAACCTTAAGACATTATCTTTCTTAAGGCAGGGTGCATATCCAATGCATGCTGCTGTGCTATGTTCTGATAAAGCTGATATATTATCATTACTCCTAATAATATTGCTGTTCCGGATGTTAAGGCTCCAAATAGGTCGGCAAAAGCAGCAAGCGCCCCGATAGCAAGCCCGCCCATAATTGTTAATGGTAGGATATATCTGGCAAGAATAATCTCCAAGACGCGCTGGTCTCTCCTGAAGCCGGGTAATTGCAGGCCTGAAGAGATTATATTTTTTGCTTGGCTTGAAGCGTCCATTCCAGATGTCTTGACCCAAAAGACAGCAAACAATGTTGAGAAGAACATATACACCAATAGATGTCCCAATCCTCTAAACACCTGAGATATTTCAAGGCTGTTTCTTATGGCAAGCTCGATTACATTTGGCGCAAAAATCCAGTAAGCCAACCCAGAGAGAGGTATACCCTGCGAGAAGCTTCCAAGGAATGTAGCATGCCCAAGCCAGTTTTCCAAAAGTCCCGCAAATAACTGGAAGTTTGCCAATAATGCTGCAGTTAAAATTACAGGAATTGTGGAAGCATAGAAAAATGCAAGAGGCCATTTGACTCCATAGCCTCTTAGCCTGTCATATGTAAGCGGAATTTCAACTTTCAAACTCTGGGCCCAGACCACTAATAAAAATATTAAAGCAGTCACAAATATGGTTGCAGCCGCAGAGAGCGCTTCTGTTGGAGCCCCATTTATAATTGACTGTATGAAAATCAAAACTTTTCCAGTGCATGGAGTCCCTGCAAAATCCGCCAGGCAGTTCTGCCCCTCGGTTCCTACAAATTGGAATAATCCGGTAAACAATCTCCAAGCCACTCCGGCAACAATGAATAAGGAAACTCCAGAGCCAAATCCCCATTTTTGCACAACTTCATCCATATAAAATATTGCCAATCCTCCGAGAATAAGCTGAAAGATTACAATTTTTTCATATCCTGCAGAAGCTTCAAGTCCTCTCATAACAACATATACTATTGCTTCAAAAACTATAAAGAAAAGAACTCCTATTTTTTGTATTCCGTGAAAATATTTTCTGCCTTCCTCAGTTTTTGTATCTATCTTTAATATTCCTGATCCGGCTAAAAGCTGCAAAATTATGGAAGATGTGACGATTGGCCCGATTCCAAGGCTGATTACGCTTCCGAAATCAGTTCCTAAAATAATCGCAAGATGCTCAAACCTGCCAAGCGCATTTACGGACAAGCCGTATAATTTTATATTGGCAAGTATAAAAAACGAAGCAATTATCATTAAGGTCCATTTTAGCTTAGTATTAAAGTCAACTTTTTTTTCACTCGGTTTTGAAACCTCTGGAATATACTGGATTATTGTCTTCAGCACCATGATTATATTAATTAAACGGGTTTTTTAAAGTTTGATGAGTTAATTTGCTTTCTTTCCTTTATCAGCCAGGATTATCTCTCCGCCCGCTTTTCTTACTTTCTCAATAGCGCTTTGCGAAGCTGCCTTGGCTTTTATTACAATTTTTGCCTTAACATTTCCTGTTGAAAGAATCTTATATTCGCTCAAATCAATTTCATAACCTTCCTGATTCTTTTTCGCCTTGCCATTCCTGATAAAACTATCTAATCTGTCCAATACCTTTCTCAAATCTAAAGCAGGAATCTTATTTGGATTTCTTCCTGCAAGGGGAATTTCTTTTCCAAAATAGTCATTGCCATACTCATTAATCACCAAGCTTTTCTTTTGGCCTGCCTTCTTCCCGGTTCCCGCCATTCCTACTCCTCCTCGGTGACCCTTTCCTCTTGCTTTTTTTTTGAATCCCCGGCCATGAGTGTGAGTTCCCCTGAATCTTGTTGCTTTTTTTCTTCTCTTAATTTTCATCATACTCATCTTCAAACCCTCCTGTCATTATTTTTTCTTTTTCCTCCTTAAGGTATCCTGGGACCTTTGTGAAAGAATTCATTTTCCAGCACTTATCGCACTCGTCAGGCGCAGCATTGTTATAAAGCAGATTACCGCATTGGCATTCCCACATCATCTTGCTGCTCTTGCTCATTTTTTTCTTTGCCATCATAGCATCCTCTCCACAAGCTCACTTATTTTAATATTTTCCCCAAGAACTCCTTTGCCTTTCCCGGCATGTTTTTTGGACTCAATTCCTTTTCTGGGAGGATGAAGCCTGAAAAACGGCTTTATTCCAATATCCTCAAAACTCTTTTTCCCTAAATCCTGGACTATTTTCTTGCTGTCAGCTTCTTTCTTATTTATTGAAATGCTCCTGTGCTTTACAAGTTTTTCAAGAGCTTCCTCACTTATTCTTCCGTATGAAATATAATCTTTAACGTTTCTTAACAGCTTTAAGCTTTCTGCGCTGTCTTCAAGCAGAACAGCAGTATATTTTCTTCTCAATCTCATTCTGTGAAGAGTTTCTTCAATTTTTTCAGGAACATCAACCATTCCTTTTATTCTTATTGCTATTATCATTTTATTTATTCACCTCGCTGGTTTTTCTCAATGCATCTAAGCATGCTTTAGCCAGATTTATTGTGGTTCTTACATTTCCGTCCGTTTCAGTATAGATATCCTTGATTCCCGCCAGTCTTAATATTTTCTTTACTTCATCTCCCGCAACCAATCCTGTTCCCTGAGGAGCAGGTCTTAATCTAATTCTGACGCTTCCCGCCTTGCCTTCAATAACAAAAGGAATTGTATGGGGTTCAGAGCATAAGCAGTCAAAGTGAGCGCATCCTCTTTCAACTTTAATAATATTTAGCTTCGCATTTCTCACTGCCTTCTCTCTTGCAGGCAGAGTTTCCTTAGAGCGTCCGTATCCGATTCCAACATGCCCGTTTTTATCGCCGACAACAGCCATAGCAGAGAAAGTCAGGACGTTTCCTTCTTTTGTTTTTTTCTGAGTCTGTCTCCAGGCTCTTCTTTTTCCTCCTCCAAACTTGCCTTTTGCCTGCCCTACAAGAAGCATGTCCTGCTCAAGCTTGATTAATAGGTCAACTATTTCAGATTCAAGTATTTTCTTTCTATTGCTAAGAATATTGTCTATGCTTTTTTCCTTGCCCGATTTAACATCTTTTCCTAATTGTGTTTTCGGAACCCACGAGCCAAGCTTCTGCTGCAGCATTTCCTTCTCTTTCTCTTTCTTAACTTCTTCATAGCTTAGCTTACCTTCAATTTCCTCAATCGCAGTCTTTTCCTTTTCCACTTCTTCAGGAACAGGTTCTATTAAATCTTTCAAATTGTTTTTTGTTTCTTTTTCCGCCATTTATTTTTTTATTTCTCCTTTCACTTTATCAAATATTTTTGATAATTTTTCATTTTTTGTGATGAATTCTTCCTTTGGCAGGGATTCTTCATCACAAGGAATTTTAATTCCGGCATCTATTGTTCCCTTCATCACAGCATAAATTCTTCCTTTATGAACATTTCTCTGGAGGCCAATGTCAAGAATAGCGCTATTTACTTTAGCTTTTTTAGCCAAAAGCATTCCGGTTAGATAAGCTGCCATTCTGCTCTTTAAGCTGCCTTCAAATTCTTTTGGCCATCCGAAAGCCAATAAATCTTTGGATGTAACTCCCGCAACAATTTTGTCCTGGGCAACTTCACTTTCTACGATTTGCGCAATTATATATCTGTTAGTTTTTCTTACAACTAATCTAAGCTTTCCGCTCTTCAAAAGGCCAAGTCTTGCCTTATAATCAGTAAGAAAATGCTTTCTTCTCCTTCTTATTGTTCTTCCTATTTTTCTCATTTGCTTTCTCCCTTAATTTGCGAAATTCTGTCCTTTAAATATGTTTTATTCCTGAATGTTTTTGCTTTTATTTCCTTTCTCAGCATCCTGTATTTCTCTTTAGTCAAACTTTCTCTGATTTCTCCAAGGTATCTTCTTAATTTTCTTGTAAGAATAACATACTCTCTCTTGCTGTTCTTTTGTTTTTTCTTTATGCTTCCGGCTCTTCTTCTCGTCTTCCTGCTATACTTTTGCTTTCTTCCTTTTACTTCTTTTACAACTATTGCTCCATCTTTGGCTAAATCTCTTATATCCTGCTTTGTTATCGCTTCTTTTATCTCATCTAATCTTGCTGAGTTGAAAAATATTCTTCCCCTTCCCACATTTAGAGTTCTTGCCGCAAGATTTTTCTTTTTTTCAAGATTCATTTTCTGTCTCCTGTTCTGATATTTAATATATGTATCTTCATCTCTTCCGCTTTCCTCAAAAGCTCAATTTTCTTTCTTGCTCCTATCTTTGCAATCACAGCTCCCTCTCCTTTCTTTATAGAGTTTAGTTGCTTTATGTTGTGAACAAGTACCGGGTTTAGATTTTTTACCTTTCCTTTCGAGCCTGACTTGGTTCTGTAGCCAACAGAAGGCTTTGCAGAGTATCCTCTTCTCTTATCCCTTATCTTGTTGTGCATTCCTCTTGCTTTTCTCCACTTCTGTAATTTTTTTCTTTTCTTTCCGAGCCTTGAATGCCTCCAATAGTCTGTTCTTAAAAATTTCATTTGCCTTCTCCTGAATGTTTTTCAATAATGAATATACCGTCCTGAAATATCCTTCTGTCTCTTCCTGTAATGCTTGTTGCTCTCTCAATATTTGCAGCGGTCTGCCCTGCTGCCTCCAAATCATGTCCTGAAACAAATATTTCCTTGCCCTTGACTTCAACTTTTATGCCTTCACAGATTTTTGCTTCTCTCGTCTTTTTTTCACCGAGAAAGTTGCCTACCACAATTTTGTTTCCTTCAACTTTTGCAGTTATTGGAAAATGAACAAAGCATATCTCCATCTTATAGACAAAATCCTTCTCAATGCCTTTAAACATATTCCTTATATGCGCAATGTTGCTCTTGATTTTCTTTATATCTGTTTTATTTGATTTTTCTTTGGTAAAAAGTATTTTCTTGTCTTCCACTTTTATTTTAACATCAGGAAGAAATATTCTTCTTTTTATTTCCCTGCTGCCCTTTCTGCATACAAGCTCATCATCTGAATAAGTAAATTCAATTCCGTGCGGAATTTCAACAGATTCTTCATATTTTTTTTTCATTTTAATAGAAGTATGCTATAATGCTTCCCCCGATATTTTTTTCAATTGCAGTATGATGAGTTATAAGGCCATGGCTGGTTGAAATTATTAAAATTCCAAGGCCTCTTCCGGGAAGGTATCTTCTCATATATTTTTCAACATCTTTCGCCTTTACAAGGTATCTTGGCTTCACAGCAAGGCAATAGTTCAGCTTTCCTATTTCTATAACCAGTTCTTCTTTTTCCATCCTGTAATCCTTTATGTATCCCTTTAGTTTGCCTATCGCAAGAATAGAAATTAGGAACTTTGAATGCTTTTTCAGATTGACAGAGTTCTTGCCTGATTTTTTGGCATTCATTACCTGATTTAGCGCATCTGCAATTATATCTTCTGACATTTTAGTTTAATCTTACCTCTAATAATGATTTATATTCTTCAAAGTCTGGATGAGCATTTTTAAGTCCTATACACAACTCTCTTTGGTAAACCCCTTGGATATCATCAATTTGGTATACATTTACTTCAATTACTTGTTCTCCATCAACGCTTGTTTGCCTTATCAAAATAGGTCTTGTTTTATCATTATCTGCTATCATATAGGACATGTCTGTATTCCATGCTTCTACAACTTCTCCAATCTCAAAATCTTCTCCTACCATCATAAATTTTCTTGTCATTTTAGCTGTATTTAATAAAGCCCATTTCCTCCGCGATTTCTCTGAAGCATTGCCTGCATAAGTTTATGTTATACTGGCCAAGATGCGCGCCAAATCTTCCGCATCTCTCACATTTTTTTCTGGCTGTTCCTGTAGACCTGTCTTTTGGCTTATTATGCTTTAAAAACTTCTTAAATTTTACAGGCTTGCTTTTCAGCTGTCTTGCTATTTTATTCCAGTCGCTTGCTCCCATATTAAATGAATTTCGTTCCGAAATTTTCCTCCATATAATTAATTATTTCTTTTCTTGTTATATCCTGCCTTTTCGGAACTTTGCCCTGCTTTATTTTCTTCCTTCTTACTCTTAATCCTGCTCTTTCAATAACAATAGTAACATTAAAGCCCCTTATTCCAATATCTCTGCTGTATTCCAATCCCGGAACATCAATGTATTCTTTTATTCCGAATGAAATTTGATTTTCTGACGCCTGCCTCTTCTTTAGCGTATTGTCTGCTCCTGCAAGCATCTGCTTTAATATTTCTATAGCTTTTTTGCCTCTTAATGTTATTCTTGCTCCGAGAGGCATCATTGGCTTGACATTAAAAGCAGGAATTCTTGCATTTGGTCCTGACTTTGTTATCTCTGCTTTTCTTTTAGTAATCTTTTCAAGCAACTTTGCAGATTTATCTAATTCGGTTCCGCTTGCTCCGGCGCTCAAAACAACTTTAACTATTTTGAAATTTCTCATAATGTTTTCCTTTTCCATTATCTGGCAATCAGATTGCTCTGCGCAATCTGAACCTCCTTTCCCTCTATCAGTAATGTAACCTTCTTGCCTTCAACTTCTTTGATTTTTCCTTCTTTTCCCTTGCTCTTTCCCGAGAAGATTAATGCATTTCTGCCTTTTTCTAAAGGAATAACTTCTTTTATTTTATTGTCAAATCCAAGCTTTATGCTGTCTCCCACATCAGCTTTGTTAGATGATATTATGTTTGTGCCGTCATGCAGATTTATCTGTATCTTTTTGCCTTTAACATTTCTTTTCCCTATAATCTTAGCTATTCTATAATCGTTTTTTGTTTCTTCCAGCGCAAATCTTCCTGTTTGTTTTACGGTTAAAATATATTTATTTCCAGCTTCAATAATATTGAAAAGCTTTACGCTTTCCCTGAAATCGTTAACAGGTCTTGCATTTATTTTTATTAATTTATTTTGAATCATTAGTTTAACTTCTCTCAAATCAATCGCCAGATTAAGCATGTCTCTGACAGCTATAACTACAGGAATTCCTTTATCAGTATGGCTTAATGCTCTGGCTACATATTTAGTTCCCTTTCTCGATATTGGAACCATTCTTGTTATTTTATTTCTCTTTAGGTGCATTTTTTTTCTCCCCGCTCTTTTCTTCCTTCCTGTTTTTCAATCTTTTTCTGTCATCTAAATTTAATGAGATTATCTGCAGATTGCTTGGCTCAAAATAAATCTTTATTTTTGTTCCGTCTCTTTTCTTCTTGTTTATTCCTTCAATTGCAATCTTTGCTCTCTTTACATCAACAGATTCTACTTTTCCTTTCTTGTCTCTTGAATTTCCTCTCATGACAAGCACTTCATCGCCTTTTCTTACAGCAATGCTTCTCTTGCCATGCTTCTTTCTTAATTCCTTGGACAAATGAGCGCTTAAAAAGCTGCGTCTTATATGAAATGGTGCATTGAGCCTGTATTTCCTCTGCTTCCTTACCTGCCTGCTTGCTGTCCATGAAGTGGAAAATCGGTTTTTCATAGTACGAATTGCGCTATCTTAGCGACTGTTGTCCACCTTTCAGCTACCTCTCTTGCAATAGGGCCTTTTATTTGAGTCCCTTTCGGATTTGCTTTTTCATCTTTCATTAAAGCAACCGCATTGTCTTCAAACATTACTCTCTCCCCTGTTTTTCTCTTGTATGCCATTTTCTGGCGTATAACTATTGCATCAAAAACTTCTCCTTTCATTTTCGGGTCTCCTTTTCTCACAGAAACTTTTATTCTGTCTCCGACTTTTGCATACTGCTGTCTTCCTTTTGTTGTTTTTCCGCCTTTAACTCCGGTTATTCTTACTATTCTTGCGCCGCTATTATCGCTGGCTAAAACAAGGCTTCCCACATTCAATCCTCTTGTTATCGTCGCAGATACTGCTTTCATTGTTCTTTTCTCCTGATTACTTCTGTCACTATGAACTTGATTATCTTGCTAAGAGGCCTGCATTCCTGGATTTTTACATAATCTCCTTCTTCAACTTTCATGTTATCAGGGATTCTTGCATGGAACTTTGTCTTCTTCAATGCAAATCTTTCATACTTAGGAACTCTTACTGTTCTTTCTGATTCAATAACAGCTCTTCCTGGGAATTTCTTTATTACATATCCCTGGAAAGTTCTGCCTCTGGTTCCGACTATCTTTTTCTTCTTTCCTTCTCTTACTTCCATTTTTGTCTCTATTGCTTTCATTGTTCTCTTCTCTTTTTTCCTGTGAGCTATCAGTCGCTTATGGACTCTTCCGGGAAGCCCAGTTTTATCAAAGCCGCTTTTACTTTCTTCAGGTGATTCCCTTGCAGTTCAATGACGCCGTCTTTAACAGTGCCTCCGCACGCAAGTTCTTCCTTAAGTGCCTTTGCTGTTGCCTTGATATCGATGCTTTTGTCAAAACCAGATACAAGCGTAATTGTCTTGCCGTATCTTCGGTTTTCACTTGACACCCTTATCTTCTGCTCGCTTTTTGCGAGGTCTTCCCATGCGATAGCATCGACAGGCATCCCTGTCTTTGGATCTATCTCCATGACTATTCATTCACCCCCTGCTTTTTTGCAGAGTTGGTGAATGTCAATAGTCGCGCAATTGCCTTTTTAACCTCTTTGGTCTTGGAATTTGCTTTGTTTGCAGTCACATTTGCCCTCGTCAATGCAAGTTTGAGCTCCTTCATCTTGCCTTCAATATCTTTCTTGCTCATTTTTTCTATATCCTTATACTTTAAGAGGCTCATTTTCTCACCTTTCTGGATTTTTTCTTCTTTGGCTCTTCAGCAATCTTTTCAGGAGCAATAGCAGCACTTCTTAGCATGCTTCTTAGCTGGTCATCAATAACTATTCTGTCATGAATCTTAGCATCAGGAGGCAATATGCTGACTTTTATTCCTATAACTCCCTGCATTGTCTCTGCCTGTGCTTGAGCTCTCTTTACTACTTTTGAAGGCTCGCCTGTTTTCTTCAGATAACCCTGCGCAAATCTCCAGCTTCTTGCCCTGTCGCTTGGAAGCTTGCCGGATAAAACTACTTCCGCTCCTAACGCGCCAGCGCCCATAATTCCTTGCAGTGTTTTATAAGCAACTATTTTAAATTTCAAAGAGCCTTTTCTTTCCAAATCCAATGCTATCATATCTGCAACTAACTGCGCGTCCAAGTATGCAACAAGAATATCTTTTATTTCTAAATGAGGATTATCAAGCTTAAATCTTTTTTTCAGGACAGTTGTCATCTCCTTTATTTTTTCCCCTCTTCTTCCAATTAAAATCCCTGGCTTATTTGTTGATACAATTATCTTTTCTCCGACAGGTGTATATTCTATTGAAACCCCGCTTATTCTTCCTTTTCCAAGCGCGTTTTTTATATACTCCTTGACTCCTAATTCTTCTTTCTTAAATGAAACAAATTTTTTCTCTTCCATTATTTATTGTTTCCTGCTTCTATGGCTTTCATTGTTATATGGCTTCTTTTGGCTCTTCCGCCGCCTCTTTTTGATGGCCTGCTTGCCCAATTTGCAATTCCGAAAGATATTTTTGTTTTATCCAAATCCATTCCGTTAACAATGCAATTTCCTTTTAGGCCTTTCAGCATTCTGATAAATTCTTTTGAGGCAATTATAGGGTATCTTCCTGACATCATTCCTTTTCTATGTGGTATTTCTCCTTTGAAAGGAACAGCTTTCTTGAATTTTATAACATGCTCAAGGTCTGCAACAGCCTCGTCAATTTTCTTATTTTTTATGAATTTCAATATATACATGGCATGCCTCTTAGACACAGGAACGCTAAAGCTGCTTGCAACAGCCTCATGCTTCTTCTTTACTTCTTTCTTCTCTTCCGCCTTTGGCTTATGCTCTTCTGTTTTTTCTTCTTTCTTGTCTGCAATGCTTTTTTTCTTATCCTTCGCTTTGTCTTCCTGCACATCCAGGTTGTCAAATAGCTTTTCAACTTCAGGAAGTTTTTTGATACCCTCACTATCACTCATATGCCCATAATTATCAAATATTTCTATTTTGGCAATATCTTTAAAGTTTTTGTTGTAAAACTCTCTTATCTCTTCATTAACCCATCTATCTTTCTTTCCAAACAGGAAGACTATTTCATTAGAATTGCTTTTTATCTTAGATACATCAAGTCCTCTATCTTGATATTTTCTAAATATTTCCAAATCCTTTTTATTAAGCTCTTTACCAACATTTTCGAAATATTCTTTGGAAGGATTGGAACCGACAGGAGCCACAAGAACTAACTTATTTATTTTATATTTTTCAGCAAGTTTTAGTGCAAGCAATCCACCCATGCTATGTCCCACTATGCTTAAGTTTTCTTCTCCAATTCTCTTAATTTCTTTTTCAGCTTCTTCGAGCCACTTCTCAAATTCTGGTTCATTCGTATTTGGAAAGTCGATAGCATACGGATAATATTTTTTCCCTTTCAGAGTTTTGACTAATTCAGGAATAAATCCTTTCTTTGAACTGTCTTCCCATCCATGTAATATCAATACTTTATTTTCCATTTTTATTTCTTAGCCGCCTTTGAGCCTTTGGTTGCTCCTATACCTGCAGCAGAGTGTATAACTTTAGATCTTGTCATTGAGAATTCCCCTAATCTGTGTCCTATCATTTCGCTTGTTATTATTATGTCTTCAAATTTCCTTCCATTATGTATGCTTATAGTAAGCCCTACTAATTGAGGCACTATAACTAAATCTCTCATCTGCGTCTTGATTCTCTTTCCTCTTTGAACTCTCTTCTGGCATGTTTTTATGAATTCTTCTATTACATTAAAATTTCTTAATATGCTTCTTCTGCTTCTTGATGTAAGATATTTTGCTGATTCCCTAACATCTAAAGTTTTAAGAAACTCCAGAGTCTTGCCGCGATACAATTTTTCTCTGCTCTGAACAGCAATTACTTCTTTCTTTTCCATTATCTCTTGCCTGTCCTCCTAGGCCTTACATGCCCTGCTTTCTTTCCAGGAGGTGCGTTTCTCTTTGAAATCTTAGACTTGATTCTCTTTCCTCTTCCCGAGCCAAATGGATGGTCTATTGCGTTGACTTTAACTGCAGATGTTCTTGGCCAAAGCTTGTTTCTTGTCTTCATCTTATAATGCTTTCTTCCAGCTTTGAAAAATGGCTTTTGTTTCCTTCCCTCTCCGGAAATAACACCTATTGTAGCCCTGCAATCGCCGTCAAGAATAAGTTCTTTTTTATTAGGCATTAAAACTCCTATTTTATTGAAATCATATTTTTTGTTTACTGCCGCGCTTGCGCCCGAAACTCTTGTCATCTTTCCCCCGTCTCCCGGATTTCTTTCTATATTAAAAATTCTTGTTCCAACTGGAATATTCTTCAATGATATTATATTTCCCTCTTTAATTTCGCTGCCCCCAACATTTATCCTATCTTTCTCAACCGCCCCGTTAAAAGCAGCATTAAAGAAAACTTCGTTTCCAACTTTTACCTTCATAAGAGGAGAGCTATGAGCTGCCGAATGCAGTATTTTTTCTATTATTGCCTGCCCTTCATTATGAGGATATCCTATTCTGTAAATGAAAGCTTTCTTCCTGACTTGGTAAGTTAAGCTTCCTCTTCCTCTTGCCTGCTGAATTATACTTTTTCCCATCTTAAGTTATTAAACCGGTACTCCTTACAAATAATTCTCTCTTATCAGCATACCTTTTATCTGATAAATCGTAAAAATGACCATAAGGTTCTTTGAAGGTTATACTTCCATCTGGATTCCAAGTTATATCTTCTTTCTTTGCTCTTTGACTCACTACATTGCGTTGTTCTCCTGAAAAACATCCAGAGAATGCAATCATGAAGGTCATAGCTCTGCCATTTTGATCTTCAAAATATGGAGCAGAGTCTTCAACAATTCCTTCGTAAACTGTAATATTCTGAGTACCTCTTTCATTAGATATAACCACATCTACCACGACTAATTTGTCAATACCTTCAACATCTAGGATTCTTTTAGGTTCTATTTTTGCAGCCATTTTATATCATTCCAAGTTTTGTAGCCACGTCAATTGCGGGATTTTTCTTATCCAGTCTCGCGTATACAAACTTTTTATTCCTCCTTATCATTGTTCTTATCTTCTCAACTTTAACATCAAAAAGTTTCTCAATTTCACTTTTAATTTTATCCTTTCTTGCAGATCTTTCTGTTTCAAAAACAAGAGTATTGTCTAAATCAATCATTCTTACTACTTTTTCAGATGTTATCGGCTTCAGTATCATTTTGAAATTTCCTCAAGAGCTTTCTCTGTATAAACTGCAAGCCTTCCAAGAGGATATAAATCAGCCAGCTTTACTTCATCAGTATTTTTAATATCTATTCCTTTCATTTTTATTTTTTCATCTTTAGATTTAATGAATAATAATCCGGCATTTGACTTGTATCTTCTATTCCTTAATTTTCCCTTTCCAGCCCTCACTTTTTTTCTTTTCATTAATAGCTCAAACATATTTCCGAAAATACTCTCAAGCATTCTGATAAATTCTTTTGTTTTTATATTATCCATCTTTGACTCTATTACAGCAGGCATTTTAAAGTCAATCTTATTTAATCTTTCATATCTCTTTACTATAAGATTTTCATCTGCGGTGGAAGCGAAAGCAGATGCGTATGCGAGCTTTAATTCTTTTGAATTTATTACTTTTTTAATCCTATTTAATCTTGGAGGATGAGCTCTTCTTCCGCCTCTTGCTCCTGACACTTCAGCGCCAATCCAGTAAAATTGAGTTCCTCTTCTCCACATTGTTTTTCTTGGGATTCTTGAAATTCCTTTTCCATAATGCCCCGCCCACTTATGCCTCTGATGGCTTATCGTTCCTGAAGCCGAATGCCTCTTTCCTGCTTCCGCATAAGAAGCATACGGCTGCCTTGTCTTTTCAGCTTCAAAGCATTTAGCTACAATATCTTCTCTTACTTTTGTTTCAAATATTTTTGGTAGCTCTATTTCTTTCTTTTTCTTCCCGTTTAGGTCATATAATATTGTTTTCATTGCATCAACTCCAGGAATTCATATTTTTTCTTCATTGATTTTTTATTGGGCCTCATAGCACTGGTTATGATTACCTGCCTTTTAGCAGGGCCCTGAACACTCCCTGCAAGAACTATATAATTAGTTTTTATCTTTCCGTAATTTTTGAATCCTTCCGGTTTGTTAATGTCTTTATCAGATATCTTTCCTGAATTAATTACTTTAAAATTATAATGCACACGTGTGAACATTCCTAATTGTCCTGCGTGAGGTGTTCTGAAAGTAACTCTCGCCGGATGCCAAGGGCCTAGGCTTCCCGGATTTCTTCTTCCTTTTTCAGATTTATGCCCCTTAAGCCCGATTCCATGTCTTGCAACAGGACCCTGCAATCCCTTTCCTTTTGTTAATCCGCGTATATCAATAATTTGCCATGGGTAATCCAATGGAGAAACTTCTTTTCCTATTAATCCTTTAACAAAGCTCAATTTATCTTTTGAATTTACAGCAACTTCTGTCAAATCAGGAGTTTTCTTGAAAATATCTTTCATCGCAGGATAAATAATTACTCTTATATCCTCCCATCCCTGAATTTTGTCCAGCTCTTCTGCTTTTCCTGCTTCCTTGGCAACCTTAACTTTCCTCTTCAGATTTTTATCATTTGAAACAACAACTTCTTTCATGACAATTCCATTCTTATAGAATCTTACAGAATATACTTTGAAATTAGGAACTTCCAATATTGTTACAGGAACATGAATTTTCTTTCCTTTTGTCAGAGAATTAGAAGTATCATCTTTCACAACAGCAGTTGACATGCCTGCCTTGTATGCGATAAAACCCAAAATACTTTCAGAATTGCTCTTTATTATACTCCAGTTTACACTAGGTAAGAACTTCTCAGCCCGTTTTCTGGGCCAGAACTGCAAGCTTCCAAATCTTGGTCTTGATATTTTCGCCATTTCTTATGCTTTTCATTTTGTATGGCAACTCCATCACTTTACTTGTCAATCAGATTCATTAGCAGCACCGCGCCGCTTGGCTTTCGCCCACCGCATCCTATGTTGTCTTTTTTCGGCTATTTAAACTTTACTGCATGTATTTTCCGTAAAGTTTAAGCTCTCTCCAGAACTTTGATAATTCCTTTCTCAGCATCAACTTCTACCTCATCTTCATCCTTTAAGACCTTTGTAGCAATTTTGGTGCCAATTATACATGGCTTTTTTAATTCGCGGGCAACTATTACTGCATGACACAATAAACCGCCTTCATCTGTAATAATTGCTCCCGCTTTTTTTATTGCAGGCACAAAATCTGGTCTTGTCATCGGAGTTACCAAAATATCGCTTTTGTTTAGGATTTTATCAAGATCAGAGTGTGTAAATACTATTCTGGCAATACCTCTTATCTTCCCACCATAAGCAGCTTTTCCAGAAAGACTACGATTTTTTTCATCATAACTATTAGCCTTTTCTAGCTGAATATTATTAACTTCTAAAAATTGTTCAATTTTGGGTTGTAAGATAATCTCTTTATTTAGATAAATAAAATCATTGGAACGTGAGTTAGCAATTTCTAATAGTTCTTCCTCAGATTTTTCAGAGAAGGATTCATCTTTTCTTATAAATTTAGTCTTATCCTTGAGTAAGGGATATTTTGATTCTAAAATTCTTATAAACAGATTATCCCTTTTACTTGCATATTGCTCTGTTTTTTTTCGCATTTCCAATGATTTTTCTTTTCTATCTTTAGAAACATCTTCCATGTCAGGAATTACCCAAGTATAACAGACACCTTTAAAATAATCTACAAAAAGGTCATAAATTTCTTCAAATTCTTTTTTAGTTTTTATTTCTTTATCCTCAAAATAAGGAAGAATTTTATTAAAATGCGGGCTCTTTGGCAATAGTATTTGCAGCCATTGCCATTACAAGCGCATTGTTCTTTTTAAAATTAAAGAGAAAATAAATTTTTAAGCAATAAAATCCATCTCTTCTTTCATTGCTCTTCCATCTATAGTTATATCTCTTATTATCTTCCCCTTTCTTTTAGCCATTTCTCTAAGCTTTAATGGGTCATCAACTCCTTCTGGAAGTATTATTTCATTTATAACAAATGTATGCACAATCTGGATAGACTTAAAATCACCAACTCCAAAAACAAGGCTTTCTGCAAGTTTTCTGTCTGAAGTCTTTAGTCTGCAAAAGTCAGCCTTTATCTTTTCAGCTGTGCTTGTGCTTGGCTTGGCTGACTTGGGCGCTTTCGGCTTTATTTTTAATTCGCTATCAGCTGTCTCAAAAGATAAGCCGAAAAATGCTCTTGAAAGCTTATCACACAATCCTATTATTTGAGTTCCCGACATTTCAGAATTAATTACATACTGCTTGACTCCCATAAACTGCTTTTTATCCTCAAATTCAATCTCTCCGCTTAAATCTCTTGTTGAGATAATAACTCCTGTGACATTAGTCTTGCTGTTTCCAAGCTTTTCAGCCATAGACCTGACTAAATCCCCTCCAAATTCTGAAGTTGTGGAAATGCTA
This sequence comes from Candidatus Woesearchaeota archaeon, assembly GCA_964437555.1. GTDB lineage: Archaea > Nanobdellota > Nanobdellia > Pacearchaeales > GW2011-AR1 > UBA92. Next base: position 42,973 of record CAYTHI010000005.1, read on the forward strand.
TATCCTTCCTTCTTCTTTTTAGCAATTATAACTGCCTTGTTCCTGTATTCTCCTCTGCCGTATTTCTCAAACTGCAGATGAACAAGCTCATCTATATTATTGTCAAATATTTTCTTAATAAAACTCTCCATGGCATGAAAAGAGAAAATCCATTTATAAACTTATTTTCCTGCTAACCTTTATATATTTACAATTCCTATTTTACAAATGCCCTTCAGCGATAAATCAGTTACGAAAATATCATCAATAATACTTCTTTCTGCCTTAGTTATAGCTGCGTTTTTTATATTAAAATCAATCCTGCTATCAATTATAGCTGGCTTGCTATTGGCATACATAATAAATCCAATCTACAAGAAATTTCTTCCGAGAGTGAAAAATCCGACAGTCGCCGCATTGCTTGTCTGCCTGCTCATTGTTGTTGTAATCTTCATTCCTCTATGGTTTTTAATTCCTATAATTATAAGGCAGGTCTTTGACATGTTTGGCTTTCTAAGAGCATTAGATGTGGGACAAGTTTTATCTTTCCTTTTTCCAAATGCTCCTGCTCAATTCTTAGCGGAGGCAAATGCAATTTCCTCCGGCTTCATAGCTGATGTGACTACTTCCACTATAAACTTTCTGCTAAATTTCCTGCTTGGCACTCCCAATACACTTCTTCAGCTGTCAGTTGTTGTATTTGTCTTTTTCTTCGCTTTAAGAGACCAGGATAAACTAAAAGCGTATGTTTCAGACTTATCGCCCTTAAAAAAAGTGCAGGAAGAAATTCTGGTTAATGAATTCAAGGAAATAACTTCATCTATCATTTATGGCTTTATAATAATTGGAATTGTTCAGGGTATAATTACAGGCATAGGATTATTTGTCTTCGGTGTCCCAAGGGCTTTATTGCTTACTTTCTTCGCAATGTTCTTCTCTGTTTTCCCATTGATAGGCCCCTGGCTAATCTGGGTGCCTGCGTCCGTTTATCTTTTTGCCCAGGGCAATACTGTCTTAGCCCTCGGCTTTGTAATATATAATGTCCTGATAGTTTCTTCAGTAGATAATATTCTCCGCCCATACATAGTCTCCAGAAGGTCAAGCATTTCTCCTGTTGTTGCATTAGTCGGGATGATAGGAGGATTAATAGTGTTCGGTCTGCTAGGCCTGATATTAGGCCCTCTCATACTTGCTTATCTGATAATATTCCTGACAGCTTACAAGAACAAGCAATTATCAAGCATGTTCCATGATCGATAGGGGGATTTATGAAGTTTAGAGTAAAATCTTTTAAAATAGGCGCTGGAAAGCCAATAATTTTCCTGCATAGGAAAGATGCTGAGAAATTAAACATCCATGTTAGTGACAGGATAGGAGTCTCAAGCGGCAGGAAGAAAATAATCGGTGTTGTTGATATTGTTGAGAATTATTTCAAGACGGGAGAGATAGGAGTTTCACATGAAATAATGAAAAAACTTGGAATAAATTCCGGAGATTCTGTTGAACTGGTTTTTCTTCCTCTTTCAAACAGCACAAAGTATATTCAGAAAAAGCTGGCATGCAATTCTTACAAAAGAGATGAATTGTATCAGATAATCTCCGATATAACAACTAATGCCCTGTCTGAGGCGGAGATAGCTTATTTTATTTCAGGAGTTTATCATTGCGGGATGTCTGTGAAAGAGACAATTTATCTTACAGAAGCTATTTACAAAACAGGAAACAGGATTGCATGGGGCTCAAGTAAAATAGTAGATAAGCATTCCATTGGAGGAATTCCCGGAAATAGGACAACGCCTATTGTTGTATCAATCTGTGCTGCAGCAGGATTGATAATGCCTAAAACTTCTTCCAGGGCAATTACTTCTGCAGCCGGAACAGCAGATGTAATAGAATCTGTTGCCAAAGTAGATTTGTCTATAGAAGAAATAAAATCAATTGTCAAAAAAGCCGGAGCATGCCTTGCATGGGGCGGCTCTCTCGGACTGGCTCCTGCAGACGACAAGCTGATTCAGGTTGAGAAAGTTCTGCATTTAGACCCCAAGCCGCAATTAATAGCATCAATTCTCGCAAAAAAACTTGCAGTTGGCAGCAAATATGTTCTGATAGACATTCCATATGGTGCAGGAGCAAAAGTTTCAAGAGAGCAGGCAGAAAATCTCGGCAAAGAATTCCTGAAAATAAGCAGATATTTCAATTTGAAACTAAAATTTATTTTAACAAATGGAAGTCAGCCGATAGGTAATGGTGTGGGCCCCATTCTTGAGATAAAAGATGTCCTCAGAGTTTTGCAAAGAGACAATCCTCCTTTGGATTTAGAATCCAAATCAATAACTTTGGCAGGAGCAATATTGGAAATGACAGGAAAAGCGAAGAAAGGTGAAGGCAAATCTCTGGCTTCACAAATTCTAAATACAGGAAGAGCATATAAAAAATTTCAGGAAATAATAATTCTTCAGAAAGGAAAGTTAAGCAATCTGAAAAAAGCAAGGTTTATTCATGTTATCAAATCAAAAGTAACTGGAAGGGTTCATTCAATTGATAACAAAGATATAAACAGATTAGCGAGGCTCACCGGCTCTCCCATGGATAAAGCTTCAGGATTATATTTGTATAAGCATAGGGGAGATAAAATAAAGAAAGGAGAGTCGCTGATGGAAATTCATTCTGAATCAAGGCAAAAACTCAATCAGGCAGTATCTTTCTATAATACAATAAAGCCTATTGCAGTAATGTAAAATTTAAATATACATACTTCCTTGAAAAATAATGAAAGATACGAACTATCTCTATAATCTTACCTCTTATATTAAAAAGAATCTCGGAAAAGGTTATACCAAGGATTCCTTAAAAATAGCATTAACAAATCAGGGTTACACGAGAATTTCTATTGATGCCGCATTTAAATTAGTTGAAGAAGATATGGCTTCAAGAGCTCCGAAGCTTGAAATGATGCCCGCAATAGTTCATGAAATCACTCCAGAAGAGCCAAAGAAATCTTTCTGGCAAAAATTGTTTGGGTTTTAATTTTATTCCTTCTTAGCTATCTCCCATAAAACTTGGTCTTTTGCCTTCCTGTTAATTATCTTGTCTTTTCTTAAAATTCCTACTTTCCTGAAACCAGTTCTTTCGAGCAAGATATTGGAAGAATTGTTATCAACCAAAGCTTTCGCAGAAATCTTGTTTAATCCTAGCTTATCAAAACCAAACTCTAACGCCGCCTTAACAGCCTCAAGCATATATTACCTCCCAAGCCAATATCCTATTAATGCTTTCTTATCTTTTCTGTCAATATCATACAAATCCAGATATCCTATTATCTTACTGCTTTCTTTTAATAAAATGCAAAACAAGATAGCTGTTTTCTTTTCCTTTCGTTCTTTCTCTATCTCCTTAATCATCCTTTTAGCTTTCTTTTTTGTAAAAGGATAGGGAATGAAATAAGTAAAATAGCTAATCTCTTTATCATTGCCTATCTTAGCTAATTCCTCAGCATCTTCAGTCTCGGGCAACCTTAAAGTCAGCCTCTTAGTTTCTATTTTCATCTTTCAAAATACGCCCACGCCCGGAATCGAACCGGGATATCCCGAAGGAAAACGGTTTGCTCGCATCATCTGACTTATTGGCTCAAGACCGTCCGAGTACCATTGTCGCACGTGGGCATAAAATCTTTCGGTAAAATTAGATTATAAAGCTTTACTCTTCTTCGGTTTCTGCAGGAGTGTATCTGCAGAACATAACGTTTGTTGTATGGCTTGTTCTTGACACCCAATCTCCGTTTGGTCCTAAACCATCCATGACTTTAACTAATCTCGTTCCAAGGCAACAAAATCCATTGAAACCACTTAGGTGGTTTCCACTTTCTCCAACAATCTTTCTAATGCTGGCAGAAACAACATCGTAAGGTTTTGGTAATTCCTCAGCATCTTCAGTATATATTCTATCTGAAAGTGAATATACTTGAGACATTCTATCTATGCTCACTCTTTTCCCATCCACATATAATGCTCCATCACTTTCTCTAACCACTTCATCTACGTAAACCCCTTTAGAAATCGTAACCTTTAAACCTCTAGTCATCAGAAATCCAGTTTCTAGGCATTAAAATATTTATGTGTCTTACTAAATAACATGCTTGGCTATAAAAAAATAAAATAAAAATTTAACCAAACAAGCTTGCTAATCCTGCAGCAGACTCTTCTTCTTTCTTTTCTTCCTTCTTCTCTGCTTTTACTTCATGTCCTGCAGCAGCCCCGGCAGCCGGAGAAACCGCAATCTGTACATTTGCTAATTCAGAAGCAATATCTACTCCCTGAAGGCTTGCAATTAAAGTTTTGACTTTAGCTTCATCAACATGAGCTCCTGTGGCATGAATAACTTTCTTTAAGTTTTCTTCATTAACAGGCTGTCCTAATTTATGCAGCAATAGTGCAGCGTATATATATTCCATTTATTGAACCTCCTTTGTAGCTGTATTTTGAGAATTGATAATATTTGATAATGCCTTCTCTTCCCTAGCCGCCTTAACAATAAAATATTTCGCAGTTTCTTCAGTTGTATAATTCATTTTAACTGCAAATCCAAAAGCTTTTCTTACCAATTCTTTAAGTTCTTCTACTGTCGCCTTCTTATCAATTCTTATCCCAGAATAAACTTTGTCAGATTTAGAATCATATGCTGCTAACGGAATAAATCCTACTCTCATTGGGAATATTCCTAATTTTCCTAATACTGCTGCAACTTTCTCATTTATTATTTCCCCTGCCTTCACAACTTTAGTTCCTTTAACTATCTCTAATTTTCCTTCCTTAACTGCAATTTTCAATCCAACTGCAGATAATTCAGATATTGCAGGCCCTGGAACTAAGTCTGTTAATCCTGGCTCTATATCAATATCTTCAGGAGCAATATCTCCTGTTTTTGCTTTTGTAGGGCCTTGGCTTTCAGAAAGCACTCCGGAAAGCTCAAAAGCATCATCATCTGAAAAGAACAAGGCAAAATCAGCCGCTAGCTGCTTTTTTAATTCCTGAATTGCCCCCTTTTCAGTTTTATCTATTGCTCTCAGGATAATATTTTTTTTAGCAACTCTGATTTCTGCCTTGCCTCTCATCTGCTTTTTAATCTCATTGAACTGCAAGCCAGGAAGGCCTTTTATAGAAGCGACTAATACAGTTCTTTTTGTTTTCATCAGATGCGCTATTTCATCAACAAGTTTCTTCTTTGCCGTCGGAACAGGCTTGTCTCTTACATATTTTGCTTTCATAATTCTACTCCTATTGGCTTGCTCATTGTAAATTTAACAAGCACTTTTCTCACATTTTCCTTCTTTGTAGGCAGAGCATTTACTATTCCTTCATATACTGCCTTGATATTATCTGAAATTTCATTGTCTTTCATATTTGTCTTTCCCACGGGAACTTTTATGCTTGCTTCTTTTGCTCTTATTTTGATAGACTTAGAAATTTTTTCAACAAGAGGCTTGATAACATCTGGAGTTTCCTGTGTTACTATTCCAAGCTGTGGAGAAGGCATTTTTCCTGACGGACCCAGCACCTTGCCGAATATTGTTGCGACAGCCGGCATTAAAGATACATGAGCAATAAAAAAATCAAAATCTTTCACCAAAAACTTGAGAGATTTCTTATCATTATACTTTGCAAATTCCGGCTTCGTAATAGTTTTAATAAGGCTGTTATTCGCAGTCAAGAATCCGCAGACTTTTTTATCTTTAACTTTGTGAGGCAGGCTGATCACAAGCGAAATATTGTCTCTTTTTACATCTATATTTTTCAGATTAACAATTAAGTCAACTGTCTGGTCAAACTTTCTGGTTTTCTCTTTCCTGAGCTCTTCTAATGCTTTTTCTACATTCATTTTATCTCCTACATTATGCCCTGAACGCATAGAACCTATCGTTCATGGATGTAGTTTAACGATTCCCATGCATAAAAAGAGGGATATTTAAATCTTGTCTTTCGCATATTATTTTCAAAAAAAATAAACTTTAAATACCCAAAACAACCAAAATACTTATGGGACACAGAGTTAGAGTCATAGAGATTGATGGTGGAGAAAGAACACAGGTTTTAATTGACGATCCGGTTCCCGACAGGGCAGGAGACGAAACTGTTCCAGTTCGCGGATCTCATTATACCATAACAGTATCAGATATGGAATATCTTTCTCCTGAAGGAAGATATGACGCTCAAGCAAGACACGAAGACTGCAGAGGCAAATCACAATTTCCCTAAATATTCTTTTATCCTTTCAATTGTCTGGGGAATTAGAAAGCCCTCAATCTTTTTCTCAAAGATTTCAGAAATTGGCTCAAATTCTGACAGCCTGTAAAGATTATTCTTCTTGTCAACAATCATAACATCTCTTAATCTTTTAAGCTGCCTTCTAACATTGCTCTCTGCAAGTCCTTTTTCACCAAGTGAATGCTGTTTTCTTATTTCTTTTACCTTATTGATTACATCAAAACTGCTGACTTCTTTTTTTTCTAATCTTGCCTCTTCCAATGCCATTAATATATCAACAATAATATCTCTTGAATCTCCGGGCTGCAGCAATCCGAGGGACAAGCAGACTTTTTTCACAATCTCTCTTCTTCCAGCATCATAGGGCTTTTCATATTTTCTCAAAGTTATCTCATTCAACGGGAGGTCTTTTACCATGATTAATGATAAACAGGGCTTATTATAAACTTTCTCTGCCTATACTTTTGATTTATACCCAATTGCTAAGGATAATAATTATTATAAACTCTTATATTTTTCAGATAAAATGGAATTAGTTGCTTTGCTTGGCTCTGACAGGGAAACGTGGGGGCAGATTACAGGCTTAATTAACAAAGAGGAATGGGAAAAAATAATTTTAATAAAAACAGATGAAACTTCTTTTCCTGTTCCTGAAAATGGAGAAGAAATAGAAATTGATTCCTCAAAGCCCCTGCTTGAGATAAAAAAGGATTTGATGTCCAAAATTAAGCCTAAAATTTCAGGCTTTGAAGTTGCTTTGTCAATTGCATCAGGAAATGGAAAAGAGCACATGGCGCTCATTTCCGCACTGCTTAGCCTGCCTGTAGGAATACGCTTTGCAGTATTCACAAAAAACGGCGTTGAATTTATTAACTAAAAGAAAGCAAAAGCCCATCTGACCATTAACAGTAGGGCAATAAGCAATATAAGCCAAGTTGTGAATGCAAAGGTTTTCTTAGCTATTTTATCGCTTCCTGTTATGCCTAAAACCGTTAAGTAGAAAAATCTTCCTCCGTCAAATATTCCGACAGGAAGCATGTTAACCAAAGCTACGCTTATATTTATGACAACTATCCACCACAACAAATTATAAATGAACCATGCAAAGTCTCCGTCCCACACAGGTTCATAATAAACAAACGGGTCTTTTATTGAATACAAAAATTTAGTGAATAATCCGGAAATTCCTTTCTGAGGAACTTGATAAACGCCAACACCAAGATAAGCCTGCCCATTTTTTTCTCCCAGCATTACATCATGATTGGCCTCTTCTTTATCTTCAAGTGTAGTAATCATTATTTTATCGCCAGAGGCATATGATTTTATTATTCTTCCGAGCTCATCAAAGTTTTTGATTGTTACTCCATCAACTTTTGTTATTGGAGCACCTATTTTTAATCCTGACTTTATTGCAGGAGCATCTTCATAAGCTATTATCTGAGTTAAATTAAGATTAATGCTGTTTATCAGATTTTCAGGAGGTATGAGATAGGTTGTTTCTGCGGCTTTAATTGTAGTAAACTCAGTTTTATTATTCACAATGATTTCTTCATCAATATCAAGGATATTCTGGACAGGGATACCATTAACCTCTGTTATTTCTCCCAAATTAACAACACCTGTTCCATATGAATTAAACATTATTCCGGCAGGAGAAAAGCTATATATAAAAAACACCCACATTATTGTTCCAAACAGGATTGTCATGATGACATTCGCAAACGTTCCTGCCGCAAGTATTGACAATTGCGGAAATTTCTTTGCTTTCTGCATCTTTTTTTCATCCGGCTCAACAAAAGCAGCGAGGAACGGCCCTAAGAAGCCAAAGCCAGTTGATTTTACAGGTATTTTGTTAAGCTTGGCAAAAATTCCATGGGCGAATTCGTGAGTTATAGCTATTATTGCAATTACAATTATCCAATAAGTAAAATAGAATGGAGGAAGAAAATCAACTTTGAACAAGTCAGTTGCATAAGGAAAAAGAGGCAGCAGCGGCGGAACTTTTATCTGGCTTGCTATATCAAATTTAAAATAAATATATGTAAACCTTGCAAGCATCCATATCATCACAGCCATTAATATATATCCGCATACGATGATAAAATATTGCATAGGTCTGAGTATCTTTTCAAATCTTTTTGCAGTAGAATCTATAACTTTCAGTCCGAATCTTGTTTTGTATAAATAAAGAATTCCCTGCCTCTTAAGATTGTGCCTTCTCGTATATAAAAAAAGAACAATGAGCAGAGTAAAGACTGCAAGAAATATCAAATCATATATAATAAAGTTAGTCATACTCTTTTTTTATTTCTTCTTTGATTTAATTGGTCTGAATGTTTTTTTGCCGCATCTTCTGCAGATTATTTTTTTCGCGATAACTCTGACAGATTCAGACCGCATCTTCTGCCCGCATGCTTTGCAGACAAACATATTCTTAAAAATTCTATTATGTGCCGCAGCTATTTTAGTTGCCATTTTATAAGACTCTCTTTACAATTTTTTTGCCTTCAGCATCCCAATATTCTACTTGTTTGTCGGGCAAAACTTCATTTTTTACTTCCTCGGCAACCGCGACATCAATTGTCTCAAAATTCTCAAGGTCCATCAGGCTCACAACATCGCCATTCACGCTTAAAATCTGACCTTTTCTTTTGTCTATCAGAGGAACATCAAACCTTTCATGTCCAGGAACAGCAACAACTCTTTTTTTTCCGGTTATGACGCTTATTGCCTCTATTCTGCATTTGCTTGCCCCATGTTTTCCTGTCTTGCTTATATCATTGCTTCTTACAGTGCAAGGATCTCCTTCAATAAGTATATTAGTCCCTGATTTTGCCTGTGTAGCATCAATTAATTTTAAAACCATAAGCACTCTTCACAAGAAACGTTTATAAAACTTGCTAAACAAACAAAAATATGATACCTGTTTATTTTAAGTCAGAGAAAGATATTTCTCGTTTGGTAGAAATATTAAGAAAAGGATTAAATGAAAAAGGATTTCGTTTTACGTTTTAGTGTGATGATGTATCTCAAACTTGAGGAAAAATGCACATTGCCGGTTTTGAAAACAACATAGGAACAGCATGTGCAGTTATTTATGGAAAATCAATACCTGTGGCAGGAAACACACCCGATGGGCCCTTAACAGTTCATGATGAATATCGTGGAGCTATCTTCTTTTCCCATGTCGATTCATTGAAAGTTGAATCCGTGAATAGATATTTAAATAGTCAATCGGTCAAGACTAAGATTGGAGAACCGTAAAAAATGGTAATAGCAAAGAAAGGAGATTTTGTGGAAATACAATTTACAGGAAGATCTAACGGAATAATCTTTGACTCAAATATAGAAGAGGATCTTAAAAAGCTGGATTCCAAGGCCAAGCCAAGAAAAGTTATTGTTGTAGTGGGAGAAAGAATGATAGTTCCTGGATTAGACAAATCTCTTGCAGGAAAGGAGATAAAAAAGAAATTCTCAGTCCATTTAAATTATAAAGAGGGATTTGGAGAAAGAAAAAGAGATTTAGTGAAAACAATACCTTTGTCAGTTTTCACAAGCCAAGAAATAATGCCGGAGCCGGGAAAAACTTTGCTGATGGACAATATGCTGGCCAAGATCATTACAATTTCCGGGGCAAGGGTAATAACTGATTTCAATAATCCTCTTGCAGGCAAGGATTTGGATTATGAATTTACTATAACAAGGATTGTAGAGGATTTGAAGGAAAAAGCAGAAGCATTTTTTGAATTTAACCTTCGTTTTGTGCCTGAAACAGAAGTAAAAGATAACAAAGTTATTGTGAAGGCGCCAGAGTTTATGGAAAGTTTCATTAAATCTTTAGGCGAGAAATTCAGGCAGCTTTCAAATGCAGAAATTGAATTTGTAGAGAAAGACTTAAGTCCTTCTGTCAGTGCTTCTGATTAGCTTGGATAATTGTTACAACAATCCTTATAAATCTCCCTGCGCTTATCCGATGATGGCAGAAATTTTTTTTGATAAAGAGGACAAAGACTTGTCTCAAATCGACAGGGAATTGGAAGAGATTATTAAGAAACATTCTGCAAGAATAAAGGTAGTTGGCTGCGGAGGAGGCGGAGGAAATTCTGTTTCAAGAATGAAAGAAACAGGAATACAAGGCTGTGAAGTTATAGCTATGAATACCGATGCCCAAGACCTTTTATACACGAGCGCGGATTATAAGATTTTAATAGGCAGGGAATTGACTCAGGGGCTTGGTGCGGGAAGCAATCCAAAAATAGGCGAGGAAGCTGCAAGGGAATCGGAACAGGAAATAAAAAAGAAATTATCCAACGCAGACATGGTTTTTATAACATGCGGCTTAGGCGGAGGTACAGGAACAGGAGCAGCTCCTGTTGTTGCCGAGCTGGCAAAAAAGAATAATCTGCTCACAATCGGCGTGGTAACTCTTCCTTTTACAGTTGAAGGGCAAAAAAGAATTGAAAATGCCCAATACGGTCTTGAAAAAATGGCTTCTATTGTTGACACTCTAATAGTTATTCCAAATGATAAATTATTGGAATTAGCTCCCGAGCTTCCTCTTCATACTGCTTTTAAAGTTGCGGATGAAATATTGACTAATTCAGTTAAGGGAATAGCGGAATTAATTACAACTTCTGGTCTTGTCAATCTCGATTTTGCGGATGTTAAAGCAGTAATGGCAAACGGAGGAGTCTCCCTTATTGGCATAGGAGAATCAGATTCTTCCAGCGACAGAGCTCTTCAGGCGGTTGAAAGAGCAATAAATAATCCTCTTCTTGATGTTGACATAAAGAATGCTATAGGCGGTCCCGATATGTCCCTTGAAGAATACAAGACAGTAATGGAAGCTATAGGAAAAAAGATTTCATCGGATGCAAAGATAATTTCAGGAGCGCAAATATCAGCAGACATGGAAAAGTCAATGAAAGTCATGCTTATCGTAACAGGAGTCAGAAGCTCTCAAATTATGGGCTCTGACATTCCGGATAATTTTTCTGCAGGAAATCAATTAGAGGACGAATTAGGCATAGATTTTCTAGATAATTAATTTTAAAAACCTCTTATCTCTTTAATCATCATGAAGGAAGAACTGAAATCATTCATAATACAATCTTTAAGAGTCTGGAAAATACTGAAAAAACCGACAAGGGAAGAATTCAAGATTATCGCAAAAGTCTCTGTCATCGGAGTTCTTGTCCTCGGCGCAGCCGGATTTCTAATATCCGACCTAATAGGGCTTTTCTTTTAATAATTTTTAGGGCAGAGTAAGTAGCTGATTTAATACTGGCAATTTATTTCTTGGATTTTCTCTAAAGTATTCCCGGGCGTAAGAGTGCACTCTGCCATTTCTTAAGATATCATCTCTTGTCAGCCATCCCATATCAGCACTATCATCTATTGAGATGCTTTCTCGTGCACCATTTCTTAATTTATGATAAAGAGCAACAGCCCAATAATGCGTTTCAAAACAGTTATCTCTTAATTGATATTCTTCTGCAAGAAATCCTTGGCTTTCAAGCCAA
>CAYTHI010000006.1:0-51953 GCA_964437555.1 Candidatus Woesearchaeota archaeon
TCGGAATAAGCCTAAGCACAAGCCCTGCTTACGCACTGCAAATATTGAAAGGAGTATCTGCAAGAGCGTTCTTCAGAAACAATACAAGGGCAAGGTTGAGATATCCTAAAGGGCATTTATGGAGCCCTGGAAAGTTTGCTTCCAGCCTTGGATTTATTCAGGTTGAGAGAGCAATTGACTATGTAAGAAATCAGGATGTGCATCACGCATAGAAGCCTTGCCCTTCAGGGCAAGGAGCATCACGATATGAAAATCTTATGCTTTCAGTATAATCTATTCTCTACCTAACAATTTTGTTAATTTATTAAGCATAATCTATCTAAATAATCTTTATTTTAGTCTGCATAATAATTCTACTTTCAAGTAAGAAGTAAAATAAAAAAGAAAAAAAAGAAAAAAATATTTTTTAGCCTTAAACCTGAAGTGTTGCTTCTGTTCCGGAAGTACCGATGTACTTGTCTCCGACATTAGTCATCACTGTCTGTGTTCTCAAGAAGGTAGCCGCATTTGTTGTATCAGCTGCGTTGTATCCTGCAACTAATGTTGCAACTCTGTTATCTCCCCATTCAGAACTGAATGTTTCAATAAGGAAGCTTCCGCTTCCAATAGTAGTAGCATCCTCAAAGTCGCTTCCGCACAAGGCAGATTCGCTTCCGAGCAATGTAGCTGCTACTTCATTAATACAGCTTCCGCCAATAACAATTAAGTGCTTGGCTGCAACCTGAGAAACTTCAGAATCTTCAACAATGATTTCACCAAGTGATGTGGAGCCTCCGCTACTGCTTCCGCCGCTAATTATAGCAGCTTCTTCAGCAACATAGACATTCGCGACAACCTGATTATCTGGGTAACTAATTGTAGCAGTATACTGATCAGATGTTGACTGATCAACAGTTACCTTTGTTCCCCAAACATCCATCATTACATAGAGGTCATCATTGCTCTCAAGTTGTAAACCACTTGAGCCATATGCGCTTCCATCCATTGCTGCGTCAGCATTCCACGTAAAGTCTACATCAGAAACACCAATACCATTATCACTTGTTCCTGCTCCTCCGGTTTGTACAATAGTAGCCTCATAGTTATTAGCATCATCCTGCTCCTCAAGCAAGATTATTGCTGGTCTTGTGATAACTGTTCCTCCCACTCCGTCTTCAATACGTAATGTTACTGTATTGTTGACTCCAGTGGAGGTAACATTGTATCTCACAGCTCCTATTAAACCATCAGCAGAAGCCAATGTAGAAGTATTGATGTGAGTAGCTGTTCCGCTTCCAACAGTAACTGTATAGTTAAGTGGGCCATTAGAAGTACCCGCACCAGCAGTAGCAAAAACTATGTTACTATAGCCATCTCCATCTGGTATCTTCAAGTTCGTGATGTTCTTGTATGCTCCAGTGAAATCTGCATCAGTAATGTTTATAGTTAATGGCTCATAGAACATTAACTTAGCTCCCTTACTCGTTTCTATTGATGGATAAACTATCACATCATTAGCAGAGCTGTCAGGATAGTTCAATTGGACATATTCGTCTTCATCCCCATCCCTGTCATCCCAATACGTGACAGAATAGGATTTTCCTCCAATGTCAATTGTACCACTGCCTTCTGTAGTTATCGAAGCTTCCCATTTCTGAGTAGTGTCAAACACATTCTCAAAAACTACTTGATCATCAGCAGGAGTTGTACTACTAGAGTTAGATAATGTTCTTAATCTAACTAAATAGCCATCATCCTCATTGCCAACAACCGCATAAGCAGTTTCGTTGATTTTGCTGTGTTCCTGAACAAAAATTCTCCAGTCAGAGGCATCTCCTAAGAAGGAAGTTCCCCATGCAGAAGATTCGTTATTTACCCACTCCTGACTTGTCACAGATTTGCCCTGCCAGTTTGTAAATCCCAAAGTCATCTTGTCATTTCCGGAAACTTTTACCTCAATACTTTCTCTGTCATCATCGCTTTCCAGTCCTGAAAAGTCTATTTTGAAGCTTCCGAAAACAGGGTCAATCATTGCATTTCCGGGTGTTATGAAGTCACTGCTTCCATCCTCAGCAAAGACCTGAATCACAAGCTTTGTGATATTACCTGTCTCTATTGTATTAGTAAAATCAACTTGTGTTCCATCAATCGGATCATCGCTTGTTCCAATTTGAACTTCATTTCCATCTGTCAATGTAACTTTTGATGCGCCAAGAATAACTTGAGCTGTAAGCTGAAAATTATTCTCGTCAGCAGTATCAACTGCCACTTCAACATCTAAGATTTTCTTGGATTGCGCCTCATTGATTTCTTTTTGGTCAGCTTCTCCTGTTGCCTGGTTAGTCAACTTAACTGTAGCAGAGGTATCTGAAGCAGCAACTAATTCTACAAGATAACTTGTGCCTTCAATCTCCACTTCTTCCGATGGGTGTGGAGCATCTCCTCCAACACTCAAATCAACAGTATCAGATGACTTGAACAAGACTAAATCACTATCTGTTGTACCGGAAGAAACAGTAAATTTCTGTCCGAACAACTCAATTTCTTCACCTTCAGAGTCACTGCAGTTAAAACATACAGCTTTACTAAATGTAGTTGTTGCGTTGTAAAGGTAGTTTAAAGCAGTTGTGCCCACCAATATTCCTACTGTAGGGTCATCACTGCTTGTTGGCTCCTTTGCAAAGACTGTTCTTGGATTCGTTCCTATATCAATGCTGAATGTTGTATCAGAATCAACATCTCCAGAGAATGTTCCATCAGCCAAAACTGTTGGCAGATTTGTTTCTGTAACAGTTGTTCTTACACTGTTTAAGCTAGCATTCAGCAACAAAGGTGATGAGCTTGTGAATAATTCATAAGCCTCTCCGCTTACAGTGCTTCCGCCTCCGCTGCTTCCTCCTGAAGCCTGGTTTGCCAAAGCAGAAGCCAAACTTGACTGGATATTAGCAGCAGCAAATAAATCAACGGTTGATGCATCCTGGCCACCCCATACAAGAGCGACGTTAGCTGTTCCTCCCTGAACGAATGGTGCAGGGTAATTTGCAGCCGCAGCCAATGCTAATGTAGAAGCTACCATTAATGTGGACGATGCGACAGATGCGATTTTTCTAAAATTAAATTTCATCTATTTTTTAACCCCCTTTCAGCTATTTTGTACTAATTGGCAGCTCCTAAGAGCCCCTCTTTGAGGAGACACTATGTCCGCCATCCTGTTATGAACAGGAATAGTACTCCAGCTAATGGAGTAATACTCATATCATTTTTCTTCTTTAAAAACCTTTCTACAAGTCCTAATAATCCTAATCACTTTTATTTGTAGACTCTTCGCCTTCTTTATAAATCTTATGTTGTTACTATTAAAAAAGACAGCAATTCTTAGAGCAATAAAAATAGTTTTTTTCTATTATAGGGTATTAAATAACATATATAGGAAAAAGAAACATATATATACTAAATATACTTTATGAAATGAATAAATATAGGAATATAGACGATGGCATCTAAAAACAAGACAAGGCAGATATATATCACTCAAAGTGCAGGGGCTTTCACAACGCTATTCAAAAGATTCTCCAGGGGGAGCAAAGACTTTGATTTTGAGGGTCTTTCTGCCTTAAGAAAAGTCCTCTCCAATGAAAAAGCAAGAATATTGCATGTGATAAAGTCAAAAAATCCTTCTTCAATTTACCAGCTGGCAAAGCTTTTAGGAAGGGATTTTAAGTCAGTAAGAGAGGACGCGCTTTTATTGCAAAGATTTGGATTTATTGATTTTACAAGAACGAAAAAAGGCAACCGGGAGAGTCTTAAGCCGATTCTTGAAGCAGATTCAATTACAATAGAGATAAAAGTCTAATAGCAGGTTTCCATTGATAGAACAATTCTTCCTGGGAAAGCAGGTGTTACGTATTCAGCACCCCTTGAATCAAGAGTGCAATTCCCCGCATTTAATTCCGCTATTTTCTCTTCCTTTGCGCCTTCACTGCCATTTCCTGTAACATAATTTGCCTTAAATCTATATCCTTTTATTTCTGCCTTGTTTCCTGCTAACCACGCTTTCTGGAATGTGCCTGTTAAGGTATTATTAAGCACGTCGCAGCTATCTTTTCCATCTATACACCTATTACCGTCAAGGCAATTCTCAAAAAGCTCAGAAACACTTGAATAATCAGGAACAAACCTGATAGCGCAGCTGCTTGTATACTCACTCATGCTTGCCAGAAATTGATAGACTTCTATGCTTTCTGCCCTAATAGGAGTCTTCTGCCTTAGTGATATGCCTAAAAATATAGTCAGGATAACACTAACAAGAACAATAATCATGATAAATCCAACTATCTCTTCCTGTCCTTTCTTTTTCATCTTAACTTACCGGTTTAAATCCAACCGACAACCTCCCCAATTCGCATTTATTATAATCTTCCCCTGATTCATATCTGCATATAGCTACAAAAGCTGTATGCGCAATATAATTGCCTTCATCAACCAATGTGATTGTTTTGCAGTCAGGATAATTCTCTTTAGAACATTCGTTCTCTGATTCAGGGTATATTTTTTCTATCTGCAGGAAGGCAATATCCCAAAATTCATTGTATTCTTCTTTGTCTTTCAAAACAAAAGCCTTATCCAAATCAATGCATGAAGAGCAATCTGTAGCGCTCCACATCAGTTCAGGGCTTCCGGATAGCTTTCTGACAAGTTCTCTTGCTCCATCCTCTCTCAATTGTTCTGTATCCCCTTTTAAACTGGATAGCCTGATATTTATGTAAAATATTGTCACCAATGCAAAAAAAATCACAATTGCAACTAAGACAAAAGCCATCTGCTGAATCTTCATTTGCCCCTTAGAAGAGTTTGCAACTAAGAATGTCATTGCTGCTTTTAACCTCCTCTGATATGCTGAATATTGTCTTTAAATGGCTTGAGCTTTCATACCTTTTCAGAATTTCACTGAAAGAGCTCAATTCTGCCCCAAGATTGCTTGAGCACCCTTTCAATGAAAGAAATTCAGTTTTAGAGGAATATAAGCCCGCCAAAGCAGAATTCCTATTCATCATTCTTTTTAATTGGCATTCATACAAATCAGTATCAGAAAAAATAGCTCCATAAACAAAATCTCCTTCATAGTAAACCTTTTTGCTTTCCTTTATTACAGAGCTTTCATCCACTTTAATGTCGCATTCATCATTAGAAAAAAAGCATACTTTAATGCTATCTCTTGAGCAATATCTGGCGCTGGAATTTATGCTTATTTTTGGCAGGTTTAATAGCTTGATTTCATCTTTAATGTCATCTGTTGGATTCACAAAGCAATATTCTTTTGAATATACAATAATCATGTCAGCCACTTTATAAGGCAGCTCTATAGGTTTGGCAAAAAGATAGATTTCTTTTCCTTCTATCATTTTTTCAGAAAAAAGATACCTATTTTTAGAGGAAATAGCAGCGCCTGGAGCCTGCCATTCTTTTCCGATTCCGCTTCTTGTTGAAGTTCTTATTTTCTGCGTGCCGAATTCATTATCTGCCTGGCAATCATTAAAAACTCTTGTTTCATCAGGGAACTCTATTCTTACAAGCTTTCCTGTTTCAAGATTGCTTTCCACAGGATTTAAAAGAACATCCAGCTGTGCAGCAGTTTTTGTA
This sequence comes from Candidatus Woesearchaeota archaeon, assembly GCA_964437555.1. Classification (GTDB taxonomy): domain Archaea; phylum Nanobdellota; class Nanobdellia; order Pacearchaeales; family GW2011-AR1; genus UBA92. The sequence continues at coordinate 5,620 of CAYTHI010000006.1, forward strand.
TCTGTCTCATATCTTGTATTTCCAACAAGATTTGTGCTTGCATAAACAGCAAGAAAAATTATTGCAGAGCCGACAATTATGGCAAATATCCAGGCAAAATTGAATTCAATACCTTTTTTGTCCATTTAATTCTCCAATTCAGGCGCAGCATTTAAAAGTCTGACCTCGCTGTCAGAGCTGGTTTTTTCCAAAGCTAATTCAACTTTCCCTTCCTTAACTTCAAAACATTCAAAACCAAGATTAGTTAAGTCAAGATGCTCTATTTTTGTTGAAGGAGTTTCACAGCCTTTTTCAGGAGGATAAATAAAAGTGTTTGCGCCATTCCTGATATATCTTGATATTTCTCTGTATTGCTGTCCGTACTTAATATTAGTGTTGGGTAGATTTTCATTTCCAAAGCAGACATAATTAATTCCGGAAGGCAGAGCGCCTTCAAAGTTTGTCCTTGCACTTGAGCTTGCCCAGATACTATCTACTTTATTCTGAAATTCATCATAAAACAGCGCAACTCCTGTGCAATTTTTTATTTCCAAAAATTTAGTTATTGCATAAAAAGAAACCCCTATAACAGCAACAATCAATATTATTGAAAAAATCATTCCAAAAGAAATGTCAAGCTGCCCTCTTTTATTCAGCATATCTTAATCTAATAAACTTTATAATTAAAGGTTTCGCTTGCACATAACTGAAAAATAAATCAATTTTAATTGGGGGATTAACTGGCTTAATCATAGGACTTATAATTTTAGTTAGCGCATTAAGAGAAAATTATACCTTAGGGCTTCCAATCTTTATTGTTTCAGGAATTTTTATATTTTTATTCCAAGTATTCTTAGGTAATTGTCATTCCGAATACGGAGATTTTCCTTGTGAAAATTGGATAAATTACATATTTAATGGTCCTATGCATATTGTAACTTTATCTATTTTATTTTTACTAGCTTGCTCTTTTATAAGTGCACTGCTCGGTTTAATAATAGAAAGAGTAATGAAATCTAATTAGTAAATTCTACAGAACTATTTTTGCTTTCTGCCATTAATCTTTACATTAAATCCGTCATCATATCCTGCCTGCCCGATGTAGTTCACGCTATTTCCACAATCTCCAAGCGCAGTGCAGACGAGATTTTGCTGGTCAACCCATTTATTTGTAAGGCAGTCGCAATTCTCTTTGCATTCTTCTCCTCCGAATAATCCTTTTTCAAGTACAACTACGCATTTTCTGCTGGCCAGCCCGCATATCTGCTGGCTTGCTTCTGCATCCCAGAAGTTCAATCCAGGAGAAGTTTTAGGAAGGCAAACACCTTTCTTAGTTTTGTTTCCAAAGGAAGCCTGATTATCCCAGAAGCAATCTCTTCTGTCCGTGTTAACACAATCTTTCTCTTCTGTTTGTGCTATGCAATCCTGCCATCTATTAACTCTGCACGCCGCCTGAGAAAAAGGACCGTTGCTTGTTTCTATTTCATCCTCAACACATTCCTCCGCCCTGAAATCAGCGCACGGCTCTGAGACAACTTCTCCATTATTGCATAAGAATCTATAAGACCTGCTTCCGACTTTATCCTGGCCATCTCCTCCTTTAGGGTCGCTTTTACACCAGCTTTCTCCATGCAATCTATCGTTTCCCTGCTCATCAACACAATTCAAATCAGCGCAAATGAAATCTCCGTAAGTTGGATTGCCTCCTGCAATTTTTTCATCCCTGCATATGCTTCCTTGCAAATAATTGCAATTCCCGCAGCTGTTTGAGCCTGCATTTCCCTGCCCAAAGCCGCAGCTTTCATCCTTGCTTTTTACATTAGTCCAATATTCCTGATCGTTTATTTTAGAAGCATCATAAATATTGCCAGCATTCCCGCAGCTGTCTTTGAAATAAACTTCATCTTTTCCCGGAACGCAGGTTGTTTCAGTAGTTTGTCCGCATATTGTTCCCAATTCTTCAGCAGAGCATAATTTATCTTTATAAAATTCAACTGGATTCTGATTTCCGGTGCCAATAGCATCACACTCGCTTCTTGTAGTGAATTTGCAGTTTCGTTCAAAATCCTGCTCAAATACGCAAGCACCTTTATCCTGTCCTTGCACTGCAGCAATGCATGCGGTTTCAGAAGTTATTGTAGGATTATAATTAGTTTGCAATCCTAAGAATCCGGAAAGTCTTTTGCATCTGACTAATGTGACAAAAGCCGCTTGGTCTCCTAAAATACAGCATCCTAATCCGCATTGTGGAGGGCTTTCCTCACTCCATATTCCTCCGTTTTGGTTGCAAACTATTTGAGGAGTATTATCCAAACATGTTCCTTCAGTTGAATCATAGCAAGTTCCTGATTTGCAGAAAGACGTTGCATCACAGCTCGTAGGAACCTGATTTGAGCCAGGCATGCATTCTTCAGTAGGAACATTCTGGCAAAATGCCCCTGAATTGGTCTGCTCGCAGCATACTGTATTTTCCTGTGCAAAAACATCATTAGCAAATGCAATTATCAGTCCAAGAGCTATTAGCCCAAAAATTATTTTATTTTTCATGCTGCCTCCGCATAATTTCTTCTAATGCCAAGATATTTGTTTTGTAATCTCATACACTCGTTTCTTAGTTGTTCTGTAATCGCGAAGATTCCAAATTCCTGCTCTAAAAGCCTAATCTTGCCCATTATTAAATAAATTGGAGTTCCCGCATCCCATTCTTGCTGAAATTCATTAAATTCATCAATTCTATCAAGCATCCTATTGCAAGCATTTATCCTTCTTCTCATATTTTCAAATTCATTCATCCTAAAACCTCCTCGTTTCCGTATCCTGGAGGCCATTCCAAGCTTCTTGACGCGAAAGTAAAGCTTTCTTTAGTCACAACATTTGTCAGTCTATACAATGTACCTTCATCTCCCTTTACCTTATCTATTTTCAAATCAGGATAATATTGTATATATAATAAAGTTTCTGAATCTCCTAAGGATGATTCAAACTCAACTATGCTTGTTGCTGTCAGCAATAAATCATACATTTCAGAAGGAACCTCAACTCCAAATTTCCTAAACGTCTGCGCGCTTTCCTTTGTGACAGTAAAAGGAGACAGAAATTCAACAATTAATTTACCAGGAACAAAAGTAAGGTTCAATTCTCCGGGAGATGAAGAAACAGAATATCCTCTGCCTTCATATTCCTGCTTCAAATCAGATATGCATTGCCTCGCAATTGGTCTAACAGCATTCCCCAATTCCTGTTCATAATGCTTCTTTATCATTGGCTGCTGAACCTGGCATGTTTCATAGAATTCAGAAGTATAGCAAAGGTATTGCACTTTATTATCCTGATATAGCATGAAATTTTCAGGATTTGAATATCCTCCTTGAGAAGAAAGCATTTCCATATTTTCTTGAATGCTTGGCCCTATGCAATTCCTTAAATAGTTATTAGGGTCTAATTCCTGCCCGCTTATCAGGCTTCTTGTCTTAGGAAATAAAAATAATGCTGCAATAACGCCTACAAGAACAATTGCTCCGATAACAAAAAGACTTACCTGCCCTCTTTTATTCAACATAAATTATCAAGTTCTGTTTTCTTTATAATCCTTGCGATTAATTACAGGTCAACAAAGAAGGTCACAGAATCTTCCGCTTGGGAGAATTGATTAGCGCAAGTAACATCAAACCCATAATGCTCCATATATCCTGTTTCTTCAAGACCTTCTACCAATTGTGTATGAAAAGTCCCTCCTGTTTGCTCCATTTCTCTAGGGCGGGTAGCCCATCCATAACCAGGCCCTCCAAATGTTAAGCTGTATTCACAAACCGCATCTTGATTTGTCTCAACTTCCAATAAAACATGGTCTTCTGTTATCGTTTCATTATCTTCAGGATTAATAATCTCCGCAGTTAAAGCTTGCTCTCCAACTTGGAAACAATACAAATGCGCTCCCTCATCAAATGCCCTGTCACATGTTCTTGATTTGAATTCTGTCCATTTCTCATCAATCGCCATTAAATTTCCAATTCCCCCATAATATTCATCAGCATTATTCTCGTCTAATCCTTGCCATCCATTGCAGATTCTCCCGCCCCATTTTTCGCCTGTGCTTCTTGCTCCTGTATAAACATAACCTTCATTCATGGTTTCGCCGAATTCATTAACTCTTATTCTCTTGGCTAATTGGCCGTCCAACAAATCCTTCTTGCTATCAGCAATCTTTTCCTCATCTATTCTGTAATATTTGCCTTCTTCTATTCTATCAGATGCATTAAATTCTCTTGAGCTTAGCCAAGCAACAAATCTTCCATTTAATCCAGCATCATCTGCAGCTTTCTGGCATAATTCATCTGCCGTTGGAGTTTCTAGCAGATTAGGATTGAAAATCTTAAAGCTGGTTACAAAAACCCCCCATCTGTTTATCGGCTCAAATCCAGTCAAGGGAAGATAATCAATATTATTTTCTTCAAGAGTGTACGGCTCATCGCAGAAGCCATCTAGACTTTTATCTTTGCATGTTTCGCTAAATCCAGTCCCATCAGGATTTGCCCAGTAGTTACCGCCTAAAAATGGTCCGCCGATTATGTTTTCTCCTCTTGTTCTTGAAATGTTCCATGAATTTTCCTCATGACTCTCAAGTCTAAAATTAATGACATTTTCAAATAAATTATCATATATGAAATTATTATCAGATTCTCTTAATTGTATTCCCACATAATTGTTTCCGATATAATTATTATTTATCATGTTATAATTAGACAAAAATGTGGCAATCGCAATGGTATTTTCTTCAAAATTGTTATTTATTACATGGCTTTCAGAGGAGTAGCTTATGTAAACTCCAGAAGCTAAGTTTTCTCTAAGCGAGTTATTAATTATTGTATTTCTTTCTCCTTGCCAGATACTCGCGCCAGAACCGCTATTAATCAGCACCATATCTTCTATAATGTTATCGTCTCCATATTCTATTCTGACGCCAGCATCAAACCCTTGAATTAGTCCGTTCTCAACAAGCGTTGAATCCTGATGTCTTATAAAAACACCAAAATTATAACTTCGGTCTCCTGTAATGGTCTGTTCATTCAAATCCAAAGTAATTCCATCTGCTTCAATATTAAAGCAAGTATCATCGGTTTCAATATCATTTTGCAAGACATAAGTCTCTCCGGGAATGTCTAAGGTCTGGCAGTCATAAATGTCAATCGCGCTCACAGCTCCGATTAGCAATATCCCAAAAATAATCGCTAACACCAAGGCTTTCATATTAAACTTCCTTGAACAGCTCTTTTAAACCTTTCTCTTTTATTGCCTTTCGGCGGCAGGAAAACCCATCAGTTACTTTCTGAAAATGCTGGAAAATTAACTCCAGAAAGGAAAAAGAGGCGATTTTGTAATCTCCTCGGAGTTACTTAATAAACAAGTCGCTCTAATTACAAAAATAGGAAAGTATATAAATGTGATTTATATCATAATTAGACATAAAATGACCAATTAGAATATAAAATGACTTACAAATTATTAATAGAAAAATTGAGACGAAGTGAAAAAAAGATAGTTACAAGAGAAGAGATAGTGAAAGATTGCAAAAAACTAAAGATAAAATATGAATATACAATTGGGTATTTATTGAAGCATGGCTATCTTATTAAAATACTTAGAGGCATCTTTTACGCAAGAGATGTTGAAGAGAGGAAATATAAGAAAATCAAGATGTCTTACAAAGAAGCTCTTGCAATGGCTCTTTCAATAAAAGGGGTTAAAAACTGGTATTTTGGGCTGGAAAGCGCCATTAAGCTTAATTATCTTACTCATGAACATATAGCCAGAGAAACAATCATTTCTGACAAGATGTTCAGAAGCAAGCCCCTAACCATTTTTGGATATCCTATAAAGTTTGTAAAGGCTAAGAAAGACCTGTTTTCATTTGGGATAAAAAAAGAGCCTTTTCCATATTCAGATATAGAAAAGACAATACTAGACATAATTTATTTTGATAAGTATAATGGAAGGAGAAATCCGGAAATAAAAAACAAAATAGCTGAATACTTAGAACACGCCAACAAAGGAAAGCTGCTAAGATACGGAAGGAACTATCCAAAATCTGTGCAGGCATTTACAGAGGAGATAACATGATTAAAACCAAACTAATTGATTATCTTGTTGAGCAAACAGGAATTCAGCAAAATTGAAGAAAGAATATCTGACTTGGAATCAATAGAAAAAATTTCATCTAAAAGCAAGCTTACGCTGAAAGATGCTAAAGAAATAAGTAAAAAAATAAAGAAATCAGCATTCAAGCGTTTTATGGAGAAAAATGAATGAAAATAGTTGTGGATACATCAGAAATTATTTCTGCGGTAATAAGAGATAGCAAGGCAAGGGAAATTATTATTAATTCAGGATTTATAATGCCTTTGATTGTTTTTGAAGAAGTTAAAAAATATGAAGCTTTGATAATAGAGAAATCCAGATTATCTCGGGAAGAGGTTTGGAAAATGATAAAAATTTTATGCAAGTATATCAAGTTAATTCAGGATGAAGAGCTGAAGCCTTTTATATACGATGCCTTAAGAATAATCGATGAAACAGATGAAGAAGATGCTTTGTTTATAGCCTCTGCCTTGGCTTACCCAGACGGCGTTATCTGGAGCAATGACAAGCATTTCAAAAAGCAAAACAAAGTAAAAGTTTATACAACAAAAGAGCTTTTGGAATTATAGCCATTCAATATCCGCTCTTGACATTCAGGCATTCTCCGACATTGCCAAAATTATCTTTGCATTTAATATAATAATCAATATTGGGCCTGAAATCAGCGTTATGTAGCAGCTCTCTGCCTGACATTCCTATGCCTTCTGCAGTATTAAATGAGCAGCTATTAAAGTCATAGTAGCACATGCTTTCCTCATTTGTAACAACATACAATGAGTTTCCTTGGGAATATACTCTTGTAATCCTTGGGCCTTCATCATCAACTTCAATGCTGAATGCTGTGCTGCCTTCAACAGCATTACCTGCCAAGTCCTCACATCTTATAAGAATATTATAGTTTCCTTCAAATAAAGTGCTGAATATCTGTTTATGCTCGTCTTCTCCTGACTGGAAGAATCTTATATAATTTCCATTGTTCATTTTATACTCGCAGAATCTTTCTACAGGAGCTCCTCCTGCTGTCTTTACAGTTAGCTCAACTCTTACGGGCTCATTTCCTGTAAGAATTTTTCTATTTTCATCCGGCTCCGGGTTAACGGAAATATCCTCTATAATTAATGGGTCTTGTGTTCTGACAATCTCATATTTAATTCCCTGATTATTTGTGTTCCTCTTGCTTTCATCAGTTTCCCATGGCTTGTCCTTGCATCTGAAATAATAATTAGTTTCATTTCCGGAATTTATTCCCAGTGTTGTATTGCATTCAAATCCGAACAAAGTCATATCTTCAACATCGTTGTTGCACGCTACAGAGTTTTGCATCAAAGAGTAATCTGTATCTGTATCGCTATACTTGCATTCAGCAGGCTCATTAGTATAAAATGTCAAGTTTTGCTCTATTGCATTAAGAGAAACATAATTAGGCGATTCAGGGTTAAATCTGTTTATTATAGGAGGAGTAATATCATTTTCAGGAGAAACGCAAAATTGTATATTATACTCATTACTATTTGCATTTCCGTTTTTATCCTGGCATCTGACAAACAAATTGAAATCAGCTCTTCTGCTTGGGTCAAACCCGCCTTCTCCCAAGCTTTCTAAACTTGGAAGAGAGATTGCAGTCACATGATTTTTCTTGAACAAACTGCTTTCTCCGAAAAAGAATTCCATTTCTTCATAATTTGCAGTATGCAATGTATCATACTTGCACTGCCCTGATTCATCTAACGAAACTCCAAACGTAACTTGTGTATATGCAGGAATGCATTCCAATTCATTATGAATTACTTTGAATCCATTTGCATTAACATCTGAATATTCAAACGGCTCTCTAACAGCATCATAATTCGGGCTTATTATCGGCGCTTTTACATCGTCAGGAGCAACATTGATGCATGCCTCTTCTCCTGTTCCTTCATTTACAAACTCGCATGCCTGCCCTAAGCTCTGGCATTTATACTTAGTGCATGGAAACTCATCTTCCCCGCACTTCTCGCAATCACTTCCTCCCAAAGGCGGCTGCCACGGATTACAGGTAAATGAAACTTTTATTATCCTGCTATCTCCAATTCCAAGGAATTTTATTATTAATGCAAATATCAGAACAATAATTATTGTCCATACAAAGAAGCCAGTTGAGAATAATGCATTTCCTCCAAATGCCCCGAAAAAGCCAGTATAAGAAGCAAGGCCTGCAAAAACTCCCGCAATTGTCACCGCTAATAATCCATCTCCCTCTATTCCTAACAATTTTCCGACAACATATCCAATTGCCGCTCCTGCAGCGCCTGCTCCTGCATAAGATGCAAACGCATTCCATGTCGGGCCCCAGCTTAAAATACTAACTTGTAACCCTGCTCCAGAAGTCAGAAAAGTGCAACCACCCAAAGCAATGCAATATGTGGCAATGGAAACTCCTGTCGCGCCTATTCCAAGCATCCCAATAGCATTAGCGAATTTGCTTTCAAATTCTGGGTCATTAATGTCTAATCCAAATAATGCGGCAGTTTCACTTAATGGTTTTGGCTCTGCTCTCTGCCCCTTTATTGGCTCTGCATAAGAAATTAATTCGTTAATGTAACTTTGCCCGAGCTTTGGCGACTTCTTAACTTTATATCCGTCACTAGTAAATTGGCCTTCAACATTTACATTGCCTCCGCAATCTCCCAAACTGATGCATAAATTATTCATTGTCTGCGCAAACCCGGGCTTTTTACAATCGCAATTCGCTTTGCATTTCCATCCGCCAAATCCTTTTACTTCAACAACTCTGCAAACCTGGCTTCCTAAACTGCATATGGATTCTCCGACCTCTCCTCCAAAATCTTCATGCAAGTCAAATCCTTCAGGATATTTAGGAGCACAAACATCAAACTTAAAATTATTAATTCTTACTTTTTTCAAAAAGCAATCAGAATTTGTCTCGCATTTGTCCAGTTTTGTTTTATCGGTATTTGCTTCAATACAGCTCTGCCAGCTATTTATCACGCACGCAGAAGACGAAAATCCAATATCTTCATCTCTGCTTTCAACACAAATTTCATTCCTGAATTCAGCGCACTGCTCTACCCTTACTTCTCCGTCAAGGCATACTTTTCTGTAATGCCCGCTTCCGGGCAAATCAACGCTTCTTCCTTTATTAGTTCCATCAGCATTAACAACACCTATTCTTCCTTCATAAGCACACCAGCTCTCCCCGTTTTTCCTTTCATCTTTCCATTCATCAATACAGCTTAAATCTCTGCATACAAAATCTCCTAATCTTGCTTCTTCATCTTTTCCTTCTATTGGAGTCCCGCAGGTACTGCCAAGAAGATAATCACAATTTCCGCATTCTGCCTGATTACCGTTCAAAGAACAGCTTTCATTTTTACTTACGATTTGATTCCAATAATCTTCCTCATCTTTCTTAGAATAATCATAAATGTTAGCTTTGTTTCCGCAGCTATCAACAAAGTAAACTTCATCTTTGTCAGCAAAACAGCTTGTTTGCTCTGCAATTTGGCATATTGTATTTAATCCCTGATTTGTGCACAATTTATTTACAAAAAACTCTCCTCCCAGTGAAAGGCAATTTTCTTTGGTTCCGAATTTGCAATCATGCAATCCCGGCTCAACTTCTCCCAAAACGCAAGCCCCTTGCTCCTGATTCTCTCCCATCAATAAACATTGTAATTCATTATCAACCTGCTCAAATCTGGATTCCTGCCCAAGCCTGTCAGAAAGAATATTGCATGCCTGTTCTGTAATATAATTCGCATTTCCTCCTATTAGGCAACAGCCAGGCCTGCATTCAGGCGGCTCCTGCTCAAACCAATTTCCTCCCGAATCTTCACACACAGCTATAGGTGAATTAGCAGAACAAGTGCCTTCAACAGGGTCCATGCAGGTTCCTAATCTGCATTCAGAGAAATCTTCCCTTCTTCCGGGAAAACAATCTTCAGTGCACATGTCGTTACAAGTCTGCGCAGGATATTCCTGGCATATCGTCCCATTCAAGTCTTCCAAGCAAGTCCACAATCCTTCCTGCGCACTCACAAGCCCTTTTGATAAGTAGCTCAGGGCAATTTCTCTTATCTTTTTTATAGACTTGCTTTCTCCATATGCCTCATCATTTGTATTGCTGCTTTGATAAATTAAATATGAAAAGGTAAAGACTATGCTTATTACTAATATTATTTCACTCAAACAGATTATTTTCTTATTCATTTCTTTCCTCCTGCATATTCCATAAAATTCATTGTTTTCTTAAATCCAAGATTTTCAAATGTCTTCAGGTTTCTATCAGCAGTTAAAAGAACAACCGATTTAGATTTTTTATTCCACTTTTTCAAAGCTTCTTTAACAAGTTCCTTAGCAACCCTTTTCTTCCTCATAACTCTGATAATATAAATTTCATTTATCCATGTGCTCTTTCTGTCTTTATTAAATTCCATGCCTAAATATCCAATAATAGTTTTGCCTTCAAAAGCAATTAATATCTGATTATATTTATTATTAATAAAGTTGGTAAAGAATTTTTTATCTTTAGCTATCCACCATTTAAACTCTCTATGAGCAGTTTTATCTAATTCTTCAAGCCATTTAGCCTGCCTCATTCTTGCAGTCTCTATCTTAAATATCATTTAGAATCCTGCGGGAATTGCGCACCCCCTTATTGCTATGTTCATTTCTTCACCGCTTGCTTTGTCTTTTATAGTATATATTTTTGTTGAGTCTGACATTGCAGTTTTTCTTACGTCAAATTTATTATAGAGAAGCATGAAGCCGACGTATTCAAAGTAGCAATATTTCGCTTCCTGTCTTGCAATTTCGTTGGCAATGTAGCTTAAATCATACAATGGGCTTTTCACAGAAGCAGAGAATGATTCAAAGCTATTCTCATATCCTTCTTTGCTTATCCTCATGTTCCTGTAAACCACTCCTTCAACGCTGCCCGGCTTCAAAACTATAGAAATATCAAATTCTCCTCCACTGACAGAGTATCTTTTTGAGCTCAAATCTTCTTCAAGGGAAATAAAGCAATCCTGTATATCTTCATTCATTCCTTCTTCTAATTCTTCGGAAATTCTTGTTAAAAACCTTGGATATTGCATCACGCACGATTCATAATAATTAATATTTTTGCAGATATACGCAATTTTTGCATCATTATAAATCTTGTAATCTCCAGGATTAAGGAATCCCCCTTGAGGAAGCATAATTTCTGTATTCTTTCTTATGCTGTCCCTAATGCACTCATCAACAAAACTTTCAGGATTGGATTCAGTGTTTATGCTTGTTTCAGTCTGTCTTGAATTTATCAAAAAGAAAAATAGGATTACGACTCCAACTAACATGATTCCCACAATAACAAATATTGATATCTGCCCTCTTCTCATTTCAATAGCCATAAGTTTACTCCTTCTTTTTTTATTCTTTCTATTTTCCCTTGAAAAGCAAGCTCTAAAAGATATTTATCAGCAGTATTCCAAGATACCTTAAGATATTTGGCAACCTCTGAGCTTGTCACAACTTTATTTTTTCTTACAAAGCCAATTATCTTATCTATATGAATATTCATATGTATTTACTTTTTATTAATCCTCTATTTTAACATATTACTAATCATAATTAATATTTAAATCTTAAGATTAATAAAAAGCTATGAAAAATGCAGGATAATTAATTATCCTGCTCAACCCTTGGAGCAAGGATGAAGGAAAGCATAACATTTCCTGTCGGGAAATTTACTCTCATCGGATGATTGTCAGAAAAATTCAATACAACTTTGTTTGATACCCTTGCTCCTTTGGCAAACTTGCTTAAATATTCAAGGGAAAATTTTGCTGTGCTGTTGCCGCTATGAATTTCAACTTCGTCTGAAGAAAATTCTGCCCTCGCTGAATGCAATCCTCTGCCTTCAACCATGAATTTATTCGGCTCAGCGGTGAATGTGCATGCATCGCTCACAACCTTGCAGTCTTCAACAATATCAACAAAAGTTTCAGCATCCATTTTTATAACGCTGTCAAATTCCCATTTTGGCATTTCTTTTTCATCACCCTCTATGTCTATTAAAGCAATTTCAAAATCTCTTTTTATCTTGTCCTGTATGCTAAGCTTAAGCATATTCTCAATTCTTTCTATAATCAATGAGCTTCCCAGGCCGCATCTTCTTAAAACGGCCTTAAGATTCTCAAGATTTATTCCCAAAACTTCCTCTTTTTCTACCTCAAAAACTGAAAACAGTTCAGCAGGTATGCTAAAATAAGTCATGGCAACACTTGCAGGGTCCACAGCCACAAGATTCATCCCTTCTTTGTTGACCTTAATTCTCACTTCCGTAACAAGCTCTGAAATTATGCTTATTATGTTGGCAAATAGCTTTGGGTCATCAAGCTTTAATTTCATGATTTAGCCCATACAATGATACTTTTAAGCTTTATTGGACTCTATTATAAGCCATTCCTGACTATCAAAACGCAACAATAAACAATATAAAACTGATAAGGGATATATTTTGATGCCAGATAAAGAAGAGAGGATAAAATCAATAACGAAAATATACTATTCAAATCCAAAGCTTCAGGAATTCTTTTTCAATTTTGCCCGGAACAGGGAAGTTGTGCCAAGCTATATGATGCAGAGTTTTGGCAAAAGGCCGGATTCATTTCAGTATCCTTCAGATATTATGGCAGCAGTCAGGAAAGGGGCAACTTCTTTTCATGCATCAGAAGAATTATGGAAAGACCCCTTGCAGCTAAGTTCTGATTTCTCGCAGGTAGAGCTTTCATCTTTAAGAAAATCATGGGACCTTCTCATAGATGTAGATTCTCCCTTCTTAGATTATTCAAAGATTGCTACAAAGCTGCTTGTTAAGGCATTGGAAAAGCACAGAGTAAAAAATTATGCCATGAAATTTTCAGGAAGCAAAGGATTTCATATAATTGTTCCGTCAAAGGCATTTCCTGCAGAATTCAAATCAAATAGCACAAAAGATATGTTTCCGGGATGGCCAAGAGCAATTTGCGAATACCTAATGAATTACATTAAGCCGGAATACAACAAAATAGTAAAATCTTTAGGTGTTAATTATCAGGCAATCAAAGAAAGAACAAACTTATCCAAGGAGGACATTTTAGAAATACTTTGCCCAAATTGCAGCAATAAAGTAGAAAAAACAAATCTCGTTACTTTCAAGTGCGACCGTTGTGGAACTCCTTATATAAAACCTAATTATAAGCTGACTCAAAAAAAACTAAAGTGTACACGTGAATCTTGTCCGGGTTATTTTGTGGTAATGAAAGAAGAAGAATACTTTCTTTGCAAGAAATGTAGTTATTCTTCGCTGGATAAGACTGCTTTCCAGACGAGTAATATAACTATTCACACTGCTAAGGCAAAGCAGTCAAAAAATCCAGAACAAGTCAAGGAAGAGATTTCCGGAGAAGCTCTCGGCTCTTTAGATTTAGTTTTAGTTGCTCCGAGGCATCTTTTCAGGATGCCATACTCATTACATGAAAAAACAGCTCTCGCCAGCGTAGTTTTAGGTAAAGAAGAGATTGATAATTTCAGTCCACAGGATGCAAATCCTTTCAAAATAAAATTAAGGTCTTTCTATCCTGATGCAAATCCCGGAGAGGCAGAACTTTTACTGGAAACTGCCTTAAACTGGAAATCATCAAGAGAAACAGAAAAAGAAAAAGAATTTGTTAAAAAATACTCTTCAACAAGTAAAATAGATGTTTCCAATGTTCCTGAATCTTTATTTCCCAAGCCAATAATAAAATTATTAAACGGCCTTCAGGAAGGCAGAAAAAGAGGTCTGTTCATTTTGCTTACTTTCCTTCGCTCATTGAATTTCTCTCCGGATTACATAATAAAAAAAATACATGACTGGAATAAGCTCAACAGCCCACCTCTGAAAGACGGCTATGTAAAAAGCCAGATAGACTGGCATCTCAAGCAAAAGAAAATGATTCTACCCCCAAACTATTCCAACTTGAATTTTTATAAAGATTTGAATATTTTAGATTCAGATTATAAGGAGAAAAATCCTGTTTCAGAAGTATTAAAAAGAATAAGAAAAAAATAAAAAGAAATAAATAAGAAAAATAAAAAAATAAAATTAAATTCTTTTACAGGTTACTTTTATCGTTGCCGAAGTGGTGCGGGCGCTAACAAGCTCAACCCTATATTCAAAATCTACTCCGTTAACTCTTTTGATATTTCTACCTATTCCTCTCGTAGTTAAAGTAAACTCTACTAATCCGGGAATAATCAGCGCTTTTTCTACCAAACTTGATTCATCGGATTTAACAACTAATATTGATAATTTGCCAATTTTCTCTGATTCTCCTTCATTAATCTCGTTTATTTCTGAATTGCCTCTTGAATCTGTTAATTTTATCGTTGCAGAAGTATCAGAAGCAGAGAGAAGAGTTAGTCTAAATGCCTCTCCATTAATATTTATTATACTAAAATCCGTAGCATTTATTTCGTTGCTAAGTAGCACGCTTCCTGCTTGTGGGATTAAGCTACTTGTCAATTCAAAAGAAGACTCACTTGCGTTGTTTACAGCCAAAGAAAGCCCATTCACAATTTCTAAGGATTTTTCTTCAATCTCTTTTGTTTGACCTGTCGAGCCATACGGACATTTAAGACTGACATCTGTATTAATGGGTGGTGATAAATCAGGATTATCTTTCTGCCATGGCCACGTCAATTTCGCAGACGCGAACGTGAAAAGCGAGGCAACGAGAATAGTGCAAATAATACCAAGCCCAAAATAAGCCAATTTTTTATTCATTTTACACCTCCTTTCAATTATCTACTAAATAGATTAAGAATCAAATGAATTTTGATATATATATATATATATCGGTAATCAAAATTAAAATTTACAGCATTCCTTGCTCTTCTGTTAATCTAATTGTTAACTATCTTCAAGCGAATGCCAAATAAAGATTTGCAAAGCCGCAGATAATCTTTTAAATACCTTCTGCCTCAATACAAGATGAAAAAGTTAGGCGCATTTGTCCTTATTACATTGTTTCTAGCACTCTCCTTCGCTTATGCTGCTGATGAAGGCGTGGATAAAGCTTACTCCTGCCTTGAAAATGAGGTTTCAAATAAGTCTTCAGAATCATTTTCTCTTGAAGAAGCTGTTTTTTCAACACTGGCTCTCGGCTCTGAGAAAAAATTTACAGATAAAATTGAATCTGAAAAAGCTAATCAGAACTGCTGGCCAAAATCTTCATGCACTATAAAAGATACTTCTCAGGTTTTTCTTGCTTATGACAGGATAAATAAAAACACAAACGATATCAAAAACTATCTTCTAATAAAAAATTCTTCTTCAACAGAATTAAACTGGTTTCTGCAAATAGATATTCAAGACCACATTTCATCAAATTGCAATGTGAAATATGATGGGCAGGATCACTCTGTATCTGTTAATGAAGATATGACCCTTTCTTCAGGAGCAGGAAGCTGTTTGCCTTTAAGCTCAAATGGATATTGGCTTCAGGTCAGGGATTCATGTTATGGAAAGACTTTTCAGGTATCATGCGACCAGGAATTTATAACTTCTTTATTGTATCAAAAAACCGGCTCTTCTACTATTTATGTTTCATCTGAAACTCATTCAGCAGCTTCATCAGGAACAACAGAAGAGGAAGTTAATTCGCAATGTTTCAAGACAGGAAGCTCATGTGATTACGAAGGAACTTTATGGGCAACAATTGCACTAAAGAACGAAATTGAGGTTAATTCTTTCCTTCCTTATCTTATTGCGCTTGCTTCGGATAATCAAAAATTCTTTCCGGGCACTTTCATTTTCATGCTGACTGCAGGCGATGACCAGTTCAATGAAATAGAAAAGAACTTTAAGACAGAAGGATTTTGGCAGGCTCCAAATACTAAATACAACAAATTTTATGACACTTCCCTTGCCTTGCTTGCCCTTCAATCTTCTGCCTCCCCAAATGTTGAATTGTCTAAAACTTATCTGTTGAGCATACAAACGCCGGATGGATGCTGGAATAATAACAATATCAGAGACACTTCATTTCTATTATATTCAGGATGGCCTAAAGGCGTTTCAGGTTCAGGCGGAAGTTCAAATGGTTCTTCAGGTGGCGGAGATATTTGTGCTTCTCCTCAAGGATATTGCGGCTCGCAATTTGACTGCCAGCCTTCAGGCGGCCAGCTTCTCGCCAACTTAAAATGTCCAACATTTGGTCAGTCCTGCTGTTCTGTCCAGGTGATTGAGCAAACCTGCTTGGAAAAATCAGGCGCTGTTTGCAAGGCAAACGAATTTTGTTCAGGCACTTCTGTTTCTTCAATAGAGGGCTCATGCTGCTTAGGAACTTGCCAGCCAAGAGCAATAACAGAAGAAAGCCAGTGCGAATCATTAGGAGGATTTTGTGCAACTTCATGCACTTCAGGAGAACAGCAGACTTCAGACAGCTGTAACGATGCTGCCTTAATATGCTGCACATTATCCAGCGCGGGTTCAGGAGTAAGCTTGTGGATAACCATATTGGTAATTTTAATCATTCTTGTCATCCTTGCAATAGTATTCAGGAAAAAACTTCAGATAGCTTGGTTTAATTTTAAAAACAGGGGAAGAAAGGACCCGCCTTCAGGTCCGTCAAGACCTTCATCTCCTCCATTCTCTCCAAGAGGTCCTCCTCGCCCTGCTTTCACAGGAACAGCTCAAAGGCAGCCGCAGAGGCAGCCATTAAGAAGACCTTCTTCCAAGCTTGATCAGGAAATGGAAGAAACTCTTAAGAAGCTGAGGGAAATGAGCAGTTAACTGTTTTCATAAGTTATATAAAATTTATAAAATAAAAAAGAATATATATCATTTTCTGTAATATTAATTATGGATTTAGCTCTTAAAAAATATCTTGATAAATTTAAAGTAAATTACAAGATTCATAAGCATGCTGCTGTAAGCAAGGTTGAGGAATCCCAGAGAATTAAAATAAAAATTCCGGGATTGCATTGCAAAACTCTTTTTCTCAAGGACGAATCAGGAAGATTCTATCTTATAGGAATGAAGGCTGAAAAGCGCCTGAATATGAAAATTATAAGAAATTATTTCAATATAAAAAAAATAGAATTTGCTTCTCCCTCTGAATTAAAAGAAAATCTTAACATTTCTCCGGGAAGCGTAAGCATATTCAACTTGGTAAATTCCAGGAAGTCGGGAAAGATTATCTTAATAATTGATAAGGAAGTCTGGGATTCTGAAATTGTTGGCTTTCACCCCAACATAAATACAGAAACTCTTGAAATAGCTCACAAATCACTTGAAAATTATTATAATTCCCTGCCTTCAGATAAATTCATCATTTCTCTTTAGGTCTCTTACCATATTTTTTCTCAAGCAGTTCAATTATCCTATTAAGTTTGTGGTTTATCTGAATAATATTTTCTTTAGCGGTCCTAACATCTTTTATTGCCTTCATCCTGAAAAAAGCTTTTATGGCAAGATAGATTAAGTAAACCAATGCAGCCACGCCTATAATTTGCAGAAGATTTATTAAAAAATCAGGGATTTTAAGAACCCCCCCTATCCATTCATTGATTGCCATTCCAATTATAAAAGAAAGAGATTTTAATACCTTTTTATTTATACTAATATGGAAAGAATTCAGGCAATGATATTGTCTTTTCTGATAACAGCCCTGATTGCCTTTAATTTTTTCATAATAAAAGGAATTTCATCTGATACTAATAGAGAAAATGCTGTGATATTAAGAGTAATTGATGGCGATACTGTTGAGCTTCAGGATGGAAGAACAATAAGGTTGCTTAACATCAATGCTCCTGAGAAAAATCTTCCGGAATCAAAATATGCAATTGATTTTTTAAAAAATTATGAAAATAAGTCCATTAAATTAGAAATAACAAAGCTGGACAAGTACAAGCGCTCTTTAGGCAGGTTCTACTCGCAGGATTACCTAAATTTAGAAATTGTTAAGAAGGGATTTGCGCATATCTACATAGTTTCTGAAGAAGAATTGCCGGAATTCAAATCTGCACAAAAGCAGGCAGTAAAGGCAGGAACAGGAATATGGAATCGTTCTTTTTTTTATGGCTGTGTTTCAGCAGAAATAAATAAGGAAGAAGAATATGTAGTTATTGAAAATAAATGCGATAAGCCCTTGAATAATATTCTGCTTAAAGATGAAAGCACAAAATCTTATGCCTTATCAATCTCTGCAAATTCCTTTCTTAGTGTATATTCCGGAAAAGGAAGTGCAACCGGAAATGCAAGCACAGGAGTAATTTATTTAAACAGCGATACCAATATATGGAACAATGACAAGGATTCAATTTTCATTCGCGATAAAGACGGCTTTCTTATTTTTTATGATAGTTATGGCTACTAAAATGCCTTCAGCATCTTCTTTGGATTTCTCATTTTCATCCCCTGAAAATGTCAGATTAAATGAATCTTTTGATGTGCAGATAGAAGCACAGGCAACGGAAACTTACGACGTAAAAATATTTGCATATGACCAGGAGTATAAGAACACAATATCTGAAATATTTGACTCTGAATGGCGGAGCCCTTTCAAATACATTCTTTCAGCGTATCCCCGGCATTCAGTATTTAAGATAAGGATAGTTTCTTATGTTCCTGAAACTGAAGTCTGCGTTCAAATGAGAAAGGCAGGAGCAGGCTCATATGAACGAGTGTGTAAATCTATTGTTATAAAAAATGAAAATTTTCAGGAAGAAGAGCAGGAAAATGAGCCAAACGAAGAAGAACTGGGAGAAAATTATAATCCTCCAGCACAAAAAAAGGCAGGAGAAAACAATGTCAGAACAAATAATATTATCCAGTTAAATTCCGAGCCCATAATATTAAATCCTTTAAGCCAGGATTCCTACAAAGAAGTTTCATCCGATGGGAAAAATAGAACATTTATTTTATATGGATTTATTGATTTTTGTATCTTTGTTCTGTTATTTTTATCTCTTCGGCTCTTATGAAAATCTTTATAAGACGCATTTTCTTAGCGAGGATATGAAGACTCAAGCAAGATTAGTAATAGAAATTATGGGAAGGCCTGCCGATCATGTTAAGAAAATGTTAAGCGAGATTGTTATAAGGATTTCTTCTGAAAAGGGCGTCAAGCTATTAAATAAACAGGAGTATTCTCCTAAAAAGCTGAAAGATTCTGAATCACTTTATACTGCCTTTGCAGAAATAGAAGTGGAAACAGAATCTCTTGAAAAATGCTTCTGGCTTGCATTTGCTTACATGCCCTCAAATGTTGAGATAATCTCTCCAATAAGCTTTAAAGTAACAACTGACCAGATAAATGCCTTGATAGGAAATCTTATTGCGAGATTGCATAATTATGATTCTCTGGCAAAGAAATTGGTAGCGGACAGAGAAATCCTGATTAAGCAGGCAAATTATCTCAAGTCAGTTCTCGCGGAGCATGGGGTAAATGATCCGTTTGCGAAACTAAGGGAGCAGAGGGAAGCTATGAAAAAAAATACTAAGAAATCCAAGGGGAAGAAAAAGAGAAAATCAGGATAATTATGGAACCATCTTCTTTTCAGCCTCTCTGACTTTCTGGTCGAAATTATCTTTCTGCCTCTTTGTTCTGAAATACCTGTATCCGACTACAATAAGAACAAGAAGCAATATGGTTCCTATAAGATATCCCAGCCATGCATAAGTTCTTCCTCCTTCTTTCTGAGAGCAGATTCCAATACAGCACTGGCTTTGGTCTTTTGAACTTGTAATATTTCCCGAGCATGATTCATCAGAAGAGCATTTTACTCCTCCAAGTTCTGAGCAAAGCGCTTCATTGCCTGCTCCAGAATCTATGAATCCATAATTTGTTCCTGTTTCATTCTGATTTTGGGTATAAACAACATATAATCTTGCAGAATAACTGTCATTGCCATAAATAACAGCTATTTCCTCATCTACATTAGTATTTTTCTCAACAAGAGTTATTGTAAAGATATAGCTCTCTCCTGCTCCAAGTATTTCAGGAATTTCAGGAGAGATTAATAACATCTCACTATTATATTCTAGTCTCGCCTCTTCAATATCATTTTCTCCGTAATTTATCAATTCAAGCTCATATTCTGCAGCTTCGTCAAATAATATGCTGCTTTCAATAAATGTTTTGGTAAATCTTGCAGGAGGAAGATATCTCGCCGTTTCTTTATTAATTAAAGTAGGAAAGGTATAGTCCCCAAGATTAATACTGTAAATTCCTCCCCCAACATCTTCCAAAGAATAGCTTATAGTATTTTCTCCTGGCCTTAATATTATGCTTCTGCTCGCAGGAAAATCTGTTGATACCTCTAAATTTTCATCAAGATTCAGATTAACAGTAATTTCAAAATCATCTGAAGTCACTATAAATCCTGGCTTTATAGTATAAGGAATTAATTCATCAGATAAGGAAAAATTTTGCATGAAATCAACTTCCTTTCTCTGCCCATTAACAGTTGTTGATATGCCTTTTATTACAAGAGTGTAACTTAAAGTCTGGTTTTCAGGCAAATTTTCAGCAAAAGGCATTATTGCATAGAGATAATGATTTTCTCCGATTCTTCTTATATCATACTCAAGGGGAATCTCGCTGTAGCCAATGGAATAATCAACAAACTTAACCTGCTTTTTGATTATGGTTTCAAGAATATTTCCTGAAATCTTTGCTATCATGGTTTCTCCTGAAAGATAGCTTTCATGCATGTCAGTTGATATTGCCAGAACAGGAGGAATAAGCACAGCAAACAGAAAAAAACAGGATAAAATCAAAATGTTTTTTTTCATGAATTAATCAATAACTTTACTTATATAAATTTGCTGTTGTTACGAGAGGCAATGTCAATCTTTAAATAACTATTAATTTTAGTTCATCAAACAGGTTAAGTAAAATGGCAAAAAAAACAAAAGAGTACGATTTTATTGTCTTGGGAGCCGGAGGAACCGGCTTGGCTGCAGGAATGTATGCGGCCCGCTTAGGGCTTAAAACTCTTGTTCTCGGTCATTCTTACGGGTCTGAACTCCCAGTTGGCGGAGTAATAACAACGACAAATGCCGTTGAGAATTATCCCGGTTTTATCCGCCTTACAGGAACAGAGCTTGCAGATAAAATAAGAGACCATGCAAAGTCTTATGATTTAGTTGAAATAAAAGAAGAAAAAGCAAGCGAAATAAAAAAATCAGGAAATGAATTTCTCGTTAAAACAAATAAAACAGAATATAAAGCAAAAACAATCCTGTTTGCAACAGGAACTAAATGGCGCCAGTTAGAAGTGCCGGGAAGCAAGGAATTTGAAAATAAGGGAATAGCCTACTGCGCTTTATGCGACGGACCCTTATATAAGAATAAAGTTGTTGCAGTTGTCGGCGGCTCTGACTCTGCAGCCAAAGACGCATTATTATTAATAGAACATGCAAAAAAAGTTTATATTATTTACAGAGGAGAACAAATACGCCCAGAGCCGATAAACTTAGATAGAATAAAAGCAAACAAAAAGATAGAAGTGATAAATAAGACAAATGTTGTTGAAGTAAAAGGAAAAAATTTTGTGAAGTCAGTTATTTTAGATAATTCATATAAAGGAAGCAAAGAATTAAAATTAGACGGCGTATTTGTCGCAATAGGGCATATCGTGCTGTCAGACTTGGCAAAGCCCATTGGAGTAAAGCTAAACAATAAGGGAGAAATAATAATTGACCATAAAACATCAGAAACAAACATTCCGGGAATCTTTGCCGCAGGCGATGTTACAGACAAGCCATTCAAGCAGCTTATCACAGGAGTTGCGGATGGCTGCACAGCCGCCTTTTCGGCGTATGAATATATTACAAAAGGCAAGGTAATGGCTGGTTAGTTAAAAAATAAAAAGAATAAAAGAAAAATAAACAAAATAAAAAAGAAAAAATAAAATTAAATTTTATTTTTTTAGAAGCACAGCTCAAGATTTATCTTGCCATCCAAGCTACTCTGCGGATAGTCTAATATTACGTAGGCACTATCAAGATTTCCTCTTCGGTCATCAAAATACCTAAGAGCATAAACGTTTCCAGCAATAGACACTGTTCCACGACCCTCTTGGGTTATCGAAGCATCGTAAGTATTTCCAGTAACTAAATCTCTGAAAACTACGAGGTCATCTTGAGGAATACTACTGCTAGAGTTAGATATGGTTCGGACTTCTAAGAAATTTGTTGGGATTACTAAATAACCGCTTTCAAAGACAACTTCATTTTCGGAGAACTGAATTAGCCAAGGTCTTACTCCTTGTGCAGATAATTCCATTGCTTTTGTTATAACTTCTCCAGAGATACCTCCACACCCCATAACTTCTGAATTTATACAAGATCCGGAATTACTAGAGATAATCCCATCCTGTCCAATACAAGCATAGGATTTTGGTCCATTAGCTAAATCATCAATTTTAACACTTTGAGTCTCACAAACTCCATCAGCGCTGCAATCATTTGCACTTATGTAAGAAGTACTAGTTTTAGGCGATAAAGCAGGCTCTACTTTTTCCCAAGGCCATCTTGCAGTCGCGAACGTGAAAAGCGAGGCAACGAGAATAGTGCAAATAATACCAAGCCCAAAATAAGCCAATTTTTTATTCATTTTACACCTCCTTTCAATTATCTACTAAATAGATTAAGAATCAAATGAATTTTGATATATATATATCGGTAATTGAAATATGAATAATTCTCTTGCTTAGGATAGTTTTCCGAGAATTATCCATTAGAGAATTCTGATAATTAGAATATGTTTTGTCCAGAATTCTCTATAACTAAATTTCTCACAAACGTTCTTGATTTACAAAACCTTTCTTGCAGTTGCAAGAGCTTTTTCAATATCTTCTCTTTCTAAGTTTAGATAAACATTATTATCTTTCAATAAGTCAATAAATTCGCTTAAAGAAACCCCTGCTAATTCAGCACCCAACCCAAGGCTTACTTTTTTCTGTGAATATAACTCAACCGCTTTAGCTTTCTTTCCTGCTTCAACCAGTTCTCTAACTACTTCTGACCTTCCTTCATTCAGAACTTTCTCAAATAACTTTATTATCCTTAAATTAAGGCGAGATGATACAGTTTCCATCTTATTTTACCTCCCCCTTGAAATGCTCATAAAGTTCTTTTGAATACCTTCCCATTTCATTTAACTCTTTTAGTTTTTCAAGCACTTTTTCCTTGGATAATTTTCGTTCTTCATACAATCTAATAACGACTGCCATAGCGCAAATAAAAGGAATTTTCTCTAGTTTGCACAACTTAATCAATTCTCCGTCATCTGTCAATATAGCCTTATGCTTATTTTTATCAAACATTATATAAGTTGCAGCCTCACCCTTACCAAACCTAAATTTCCCCATAATATTTCCTGTTTTGTTTCCATCTACATTCTTCACATTAATTTTGCCTTCTTCAATAAGTTTTTGGATTAGTCTTGCGTAATAGGATTCTTTATCAAATAAAGCTTCTCTTTCAACTTGCATCGGGATTTCAATTTTCGGTGTCATTTCAATAAATTCCTCCAAACATCCAATCTTAGCCAACAATACCAAAGTGGAAGTATTTGAAGCCAACATTATTACATTTGTATACAATTGTAATATTTAAACCTTTCTGTATAACCCTATCTGTAAAACTTCCTAATTGATTCCTTAAACAAGCCAAACCTTTATAAATAGTACGTACTAAATACGTATTATGGAAAGCAAGTTCATTCATAAAGTATCCAAAGGGAGCAGGTTTAATCAGATTTATATCCCAAAAGAATACGAGCAAATCTTTCAGAAAGGCGATATTGTAGAAATACGCCTTGTAGAAAAGAAAGTTAATCTATATTATTCAAAAAACCTAAAGAAACTATCCGAATTTAAGGAAAAGCTGATAAAAGATATATTTTTAGAGATTTCCAAGTTCAAAGAAGTAGACCAAGTATTCATATTCGGTTCATTTCTCACAAAAAAAGCCGATTACAATGACATAGACATATTTGTTGTTTCCGCTAACGAAGAAATTGATAAGCAAGTGCATGTATCTTTAACTGAAAAATTGAATATGAAGTTTCATGTAATTGCTTTGAATGAAGAAAATCTGAAGCACCAGCTGAAAATATCTCCAGTGATAAGAAGCATGTTTTACTATTTTATTTCAAACAAACAATTTTTAGTTCCCAAGGATAAAGAAATAGAGGTAAATCATATAAAATCCCTTCTGATGTTTCCGGAGGACTTACTCAATGTTGAGTTAGAGAGCGAATCATTTTATGAGGCTTTAAGGAGGATAATCTGTATAAGTCAATTTTTGCTAAATAAGGAAATAGCCCCGGATAAAATAGATGAAATAATTAAAAAGCAGATAGATAATAACCTGCTGGAAAGAATAAAGAATAATAAAAAGCTAAGGAGTAAGAGCATGAAGGAATTACGAAAAGTCATAAAAATCAAACTGAAGGAAATAAATAGCATGCTGAAAAATGGGAAAAAGAGACAACATAAGGGAATTAATAAATCTTTTAACTAAATCCTTGAGTCATAAAATAGGAAGTATTGTTAATGATACAAAAATATACGCGGAAAAATATCGCAAGGAATCGGAAAATTTCCTTGAGCAGGCTAAGGAAATCTCAAAAGAAGAAAACTGGAACAATTATGATAAGATAAAAATAAAAGAAGAGCTGAAAAAGAAGCTTGGAACGGAATTGGAAAGAAAGGAATTTCTTGATAGCAAGAAGTTTGATATTATGAATGAAGAGATAGAAAAAGCGTTAAAATCTTTGGATTTATCCTAATCACTCAAAAAACTGCGAGAATCTTTTTCCTTTTTCCTTTGCCCTTTCCAGACTTATAACCCAATACTTTCCGCTATCCTCTAAGTCATTTGGATTTAGAAAAAGCCAACCTTCTCTGTTGAATCTTACAGCTATTATTGCTCTAAGCCCCATTATATCTGAAAAAACTATAAAATCATTTACTTGCTGCTTGGCTATATAAATCCTGTCTTTCCTGCTTGATTTTATCTCAATGGCATACCCGCCCTTTCCGGATTTTCCTGCAATCAAATCGCAGAATGTATTTTCATTAGTTCCGCTTCCCGCCACGCGGGCAGCTCTCCATCCCATTTCTGTAAATAATTTTAATAATTCTCTTTCTGCCTTGCTTCCCTTTGCTTTGTTTGACATGCCGAGTTAAAAACACAATAGAATATAAAACTAATGGAATTAATTAATCATTCCTTTAACGTGCGGCATCTTGCCTTCTATAAACATTAGTATTTCTCTTTTGTTTTGAGTATTAAGAGAAATCTCAGTAAAATTATGTTTATTATAAATTAGAATCCATCCAATTTTAGATAATTCTTCAACTATTGTATTAAGGTTCTGGAATCTCTTGAAATGTTCCAGTCTATCATACCTATGTCCCCAATTAGTTTTTCTTGCCAATTTGAACATTATTTGCGCTTTTTCTAATTCTAAATCCTCTTTTGGCATTGCGCATTAAGAAAATTTAAAGTTATAAATGTTTCTATTATTGAAATATCTCTTAATTAATAGAAAGATTTAAATATATAGCATATACTACTACTACCACTACCCCCCACCATCCCCCCCGTGTCTATGGGAGATGGTAACAATACAAAATGAAAATCAAAGAAAACAAATCAATATTCCTAGAATACCTAGGAAATACTCCGCAATTGAGAGTTTTAGACTTCTTAATAGATAACCACTTCTTTGATTATCCTTTAACAGAAATAGCGAGGGGAAGTAATGTAAGCTACAATTCCCTTGTGATTTTTTTTCCAGAATGGATAGAAAAGAGGATAATAGTCAAGACAAGAAAAGTAGGAAAATCAGATTATTATACTCTCAATATGAATAATTCTTTCATAAAAAACCTTATAAAAATGGATTGGAGTCTTGTCAAAAAATCAGCTCTTCCAGATTTAAACGAAGAAGAGCTTTTGATTTAAGAACAAATTCTTGTTCAATCATAGATATTTATTCCAAACTTCATCCTCTTTATTATTCCAAATCTTGCTCATTGATTTTTCTGCCAAAATCAACCATCCAAGTTTTTCTTTTCTCTTCCTTTCTAGATTTTTCATATCTTCACAAGTCCCTCGCCTGCAGCGTTCTTCTGCCATTCAACTTTGCTCTCTTCGAAGCTTGTTCAAGAAGCTCTATAACTTTCTTATTCAATTCAGGAGCAACATCACTTGCCACATTTAATTCAGGCACAGCTGATTTTATCCTGCCCTTTATTATCAGTTCTATGTCTTTTGCCATCTCAAATGTCTCCCCTTTCATACCCCCAGTCTTCATAATCAAGCCCATCCATTAAAGTTCCTTCCCACTCTTTAGCCATCTTTAAGCTTTCTTCAGCCATCTCTTTATATCCTTCTATCATTAATTTTTCAAACTCTTCTTTACTCTTCTCATTAATTAATTTCACTATAACCTTTTAATATTTTCATTCAGCCCACTACTTCTTCACGAACTCCACATTTTCCATTCCATTAAAATCCTCATCCCCAGTTAAAAACTTTACTTTATGCCTTTTTGCAACAGCATACCCTATTGCATCTGGAATGGAAAGCCCTCTATTCTTTGTTTTCATGTCCATAGCGTTTTTTATATCTTCTAAAGTAACTTCTACTGTACTCTCCCAATATTTTTCAGTTATTTTATCGGCGATTTCTTTATTTTTTTCTTTTTTAAGATTATAATTCAATTCAGCCAGATTAAATATTGTTGTGATTATTTGAGCTTCTGTATAAGATTCATAGTTAGGATTTGCTTTCAACACTTCAAAAATCGCATAAGTGTCAAAGAAAAATCTTTCAGGCATTATTCGTCCCAGGACTCTCTGTCCCCTTCATCTAAAATCTCCTTAATGGGCCTTTTGAATTTAACACTTCCAAAAGTTTCTTTTAATACATTTTTTTTCTTGCTCATAACGATTTCAAACTTCTCATCCTCGATCATCTTTATATCTCTGATTTTTTCCATAGGCACAACTATCCCAAACGACCTTCCCCATCGCTTTAATTTTGCTTCAAATTCTATTGCCATGGTTATATTGGTATAATCATATTAATAAATCTTCTCATAGGCATTTATCCAATATGGTTACCTTTAGATAGTAATTACAAAACAGAAAAGTTTAAAAACCTCAATTTTGTAGGAAAGACATGGAAAAGACTAAAGTATCAGCTCAAGAATTAGCTATTGTCGGAGCAGTTCAGCCAGTTATAACAAGATATGTAGTTGCAGAGCCTCTTAAAGGCGAGAGAGCAGAGCAGGTTTATGAATCTGTTGCCAGATTGGCGAGGGAAAGATTTCCAGGTTCGAAAGCATTTTCAGGGCACTGGGGATTTGATAGAGAAACAGGTCTGATAAATGGTTCTTCATTACTTTATCTTATCCTTGCAAATAACCCCGAAGTTCTTGGGAGCATGGGCTTGAGAACTCCGACTTATGAAGAAGGGAGAAGGCTTGATTCTCAAAACAGATTAACAAATGGAGTTTATAGAGATTTTGAGCTTGTTGGATATGATTTGAGAAATCCAAATGCAGATGTAGCAAATGTTCTTATGAAATCCGCCAATGGCAGAATAGGTTTTCCATTTAAGGCGCATCCAAAATCACTAAAACTTATTGGTGCAAATACACAATATGGGTTGGGAATTGCTTTTGCGGATATCTCCGGAGTTATCACAGGAGAAAAAGCTCAGAACGCAATTGATTCTTGTAATTATAAATCCGATTCGGGCGTTCGCAGGTTGTACCGGGGCAACTGGTTCTGGTATGCCGGCTGGGACAGCTTGGCGTATTCGGACGATATTGGTCGGGTGGATTGGGTTTGTCGCGAAGTAACGCGCGCCGAAATTGAATCTCTCGATAAGGAATCAATTTTGAGTGCTTACCAAGCTGAAGTAAATAGGGTAGTTGGAGAGTTACAAACAAGAAGAGATAACGCTCTTTCAATGTTGCAGGAAAAAGAATAAAAACCTAATTTTTCTTTCATTAGTCCTGGCCAGAATGGCTGGGCCACACGCATATTAATTAGCCCTTTCGCGCGGGAGGCAGTCAAATTCAATCACAACACTAAAATAGTGAAGTGATGGTGGTAATTGGTTAATGTGCTACTTAATCGTTCGCAGGTTGAACCGGAACAACAGGAACTGGAATGCCAACTGGAACAACTTGGCGAATTCGAACGATAATGGTCGAATGGCTCAGATATGGCTAGGGTCATATTAAAATGGATGATAATTTATATCAGAGGATAATCTCTTTTGAGAATCTTATTCTTGCTTGGAGAAAAGCAAGAAAAGGGAAAACCAAGAAGCATTATGTAATCGAATTTGAACGAGAATTATTTTATAATTTAATGGCTTTGCATTACGAATTGTTTTATGGGACTTATAAGCCAAAGCCCCTTAAGACATTTATTTTGAGGGACCCTAAAACAAGGAAGATAAGTAAATCTGATTTTAGGGACAGGATTGTCCATCACGCGCTCGTCAGAATAATTGAGCCGATTTTTGAAAACTCTTTTATCAATGATTCCTGTGCAAATAGAATTGGGAAAGGAACATTATATGCCATACAAAGATTTGAAAAATTCCAGAGAAAAGTAACTAAAAATTTCACTTCTTCAGGATATTGCCTCAAGGCAGACATCAAACATTATTTTCAGGAAGTTAACTATGAAATATTGCTGAAAATAATTTCCCGCAAGATAAAAGATGAGAAGGTATTATGGCTGATAAATCAGATAGTTAAGGCGAACTTTTCAAATGTAGAGAGAGAGAGTAATTCTTGCCCTTCGGGCAAAGGAATGCCTCTCGGCAATCTAACTTCGCAGTTTTTTGCAAATTTATACCTGAATGAATTGGATTATTTTGTAAAACATAAGTTGAGGGCAAAATATTATATAAGATATGTTGATGATTTTGTTATCTTGCATAATTCTAAAGAGCAATTAGAAAAATGGAAATCTGAAATTGGCAGATTTTTAAAGGAAAAGCTAAAATTGGAATTGCATCCTCAAAAATCCCGCATTATTCCTCTTTCACGAGGAATTGATTTTGTTGGTTTCAGAAATTTCTATTATTTCAAGTTATTAAGGAAAAGAAATGTAAGAAAGATAGAAAGAAAAATAAACGATTTTGAAAAACTTAAGCTTTCGCAAGGAGAATTGATGGAAAGCTTTAATGGCTGGAATGCTTATGCGAAATGGGGAAACACATTAAAATTAAGAAGAATGATTTTAAAGAAGATGTTTGCTCTTAAAAAGAAATTTGAAGATAAGAAAATCTAAGGAGTTTTCTCTTTATTTTCGCTCTTTTCAGGTTTCATAAATGGAAACATAATAACATCTTTTATAGAATCCTGCCCTGTTAAAAGCATAATCATCCTGTCTATTCCCATCCCCATTCCTCCTGTTGGTGGCATTCCATATTCAAGGGCATTGACAAAATCCTCGTCATAAGGGTTTGCTTCTTCGTTTCCTTCTGACAAAGCTTTTTGCTGTTCTTCTAATAAAGTCCTCTGCAAAATTGGATTGTTTAATTCAGAATAGCAGTTTCCTAATTCAGCGCCCATGCAGTATGGCTCAAACCTTTCTATCAGCCTGCATAATTTATCTTTCCTATGAAGCTTGCATAACGGCGTTGTCTCCAAAGGATGGTCTGTAATATGCGTCGGCTGCTCTAATTTCTCCTCGCAGAAGTGCTCAAAAATGCTCTGAACAGCCCAGCCCCATGTTTCTCCTTTCTTCTCAACATTATGCTTTTTGATAAAGTCAAACAATTCCCTGTCAGTCATCTTTTCAACGTCAATTCCTGCAAACTTTTTTATTGCTTGTGCCATTGTCATTCTCTTCCACGGCTTTTTGAAGTCAATTACTTTACCCTGATAATTGATTTTAGTAGTTCCGTTGACTTTTTTCGCAGCATAAACATAAATGTCTTCAAACAAATCCATCATGTCATTGTAATCAGCATATGCCTGATATAATTCCATCATTGTAAATTCAGGATTATGCCATCTGTCTATGCCCTCATTTCTGAAGTTCCTTGCGATTGTAAATACTTTGTCATAGCCGCCGACAATTAATCTTTTTAGGTATAGTTCAGGAGATACAGCTAAAAATAAATCAATATCAAGAGTGTTTAAATGAGTTTTAAACGGCTTTGCGTTTGCTCCCCCGTAAATTGTCTGTAAAAATGGAGTGTCTACTTCTTTAAATCCTCTCAATTTGAGAAACTCTCTTATCGCATCAAGAATCTTCTCTCTTTTCTCAAAAACATCCCTGACTTTTGGATTCATTACCAAATCCAAATACCTTCTTCTGTATCTTTCTTCCTTATCCTGCAGCCCGTGCCATTTTTCTGGCAAAGGAGAGGTAGATTTGCTAAGTATTGTTATTTTATTTGCAAGAATAGAAAGCTCTCCTCTCTTTGTCCTGAAGATTGTTCCTTCAACACCTATAAAATCGCCGACATCAACATACTTTTTCACAAACTCGCGCAGTTTTTCATCAGTTTCTTTTTCCTGCAATACAATTTGGATATCTCCCGTTCCGTCTCTTAGAACTGCAAATGCTATTTTTCCCAAATCTCTTATGCTCATAATCCTGCCCGCTATCTTCGCCTTATCTTTCGCCTTTTCGTCATTTTTCAATTTCTTATGCTTTTCCTGCAAATCAGCTGCATTGTCTTTTTTTTCAAAATGATGCGGGTAAGGGTTAATTCCTTTTTCTTTAAGCTCTCTTATTTTCCTGATTCTTTCTTTAGTAATCTGGTCTATCCTGCTCATACATCAGAGAAAAAAACCGCGTTTATATATTTTCCCAATCTGTTAGTCAAGTATATAACTGAACATCTATATATTTTCCAATCATTAATAAAAGTTGATTTTAACTATTAAACCTCTCTATTATCATAGATTATTGTTCTTATTAGCTATATCTGTCCAATGCAACTTATGTTAAGTTAGAAGGTTTACTTAACTCAATCAAACCGGCTCAACCTGTTTGCAATAACAAAAAAATAAAGCTGAATTGCATATTTCGCAATCCATATCAATCGTGAAAACCCCGCCCTTCTTTCTCACTTCGCAGGTTTCCGGAGGATAGATTTCATTATTTCCGGGATCTGAACTGGGAAAGTGCGCGGATATGCATGCCGGTTCAGCGTGGCAATAAGCAGGAATTCCTCTAAGATTTCTTACTGCCTCTTTGCATCCGGGCTCGTCAGGGAAATTTAGGTCGCAGTATTCATTGCAGGCAGTTATCATTTCAGGAGTCATCGCAGGCCTGTTATCATCTGTCATAAAGCTGCATCCATCTCCTAAAGGCAGCAAGCCCGGGCTAAGATTCACTTTTCTTAATTGAGACGCGAAGACTATAACAGCAATAATCAGGATTCCGGCGAGAACAATCAATCTCTTGTCCATTATATCTCTAGATCTAATCTATTTAAATAAATTTGCTATTCAGGCAAATTTGGGCAAAAAGATAGGTTTTAAATATCTTAAAATAATAAAAGTTTTAATGGGAGGTAAATTCAATGGCTGTATGTGAAGCATGCAATGCAGAGGTTGAAACCCTTTGTGAAAGTTGCAACAAATGTGAAAATTGTTGCCAGTGCAACAAGGAAAAAGTTTCTAAAACTGAAGAGCAAGAAGTCTCTGAAGACCCAGAAGAACAACCGTCTGAAGCAGAAAGCGAAACATCTGACTCAAAAGAGTGAGTCTCAAAATATTTTATTATTTTATTTATCTTCCCAAATCATTTATATATTTTCCTTAAATCTTTAATACTCTAAAATCCTTGAAATCCTGAAATCTCTCTTCTTTAAATTCAACGCTTCTTATCATTGAATGTTCAGGTCCTCTTTTGCATAAAGGAATCATCTTCTCAACAGCATTCATATCTCCTTCAAGAAATATCTCTATTTTTCCGTCTTCCATCGTTCTTATGAAACCTCTCACCCCGAATTTGTCTGCATTGTCCTTAACAAACTTATTAAAGAAAACCGGCTGTATAGAGCCGAATATGGTAAGTCTCACGCTCTTTTTCATGACTTCTCAAGCTCTTCAGCCTTTTTATTATTTTCTCCAAGAGCATCATCAATCATTCTCAAATGCTTAATGTCATTCCAGTTCAATCCAACAAGCTTTGCAGCCTGCCTGTCCATCTCAAGAGGTTTTCCAACAAGAATAACTCCGTTTTCAGATGCATCAATTATGGAAAATTCAGGCATCTTGCATGCAATTATGTCATGGACAGAATAGCCAATGTCCCATCTCCTTATTCTCGTCTTAGCTTTCGTGAACAAGCCTTTATAATGTGAGGAGGGAAATGCTCCAAGCATATTGCTCAAGGAAGCTTCTAATTGGGTTTCCTCATTTTTTTTTAAGACAGGAAGGGAAAGCACAAATGCTTCTTTCAATATTTTCGGATATTGTATTGAATCAAACCTAAGGAACTTAGGGCTCTCTATATTTTCATACTCTGTGTTATTTAAGTCAATTAAGCCAACGCCATACTTTTCCGCTAGTTTTTTATAGCCAAGGCCCTCAAAAGCATCTTCCGTTGAAATGCCATCTGCACCTTCCGCTATAAATATTTCAGTGCCTGGATTCTTATTCTCCATGCAAAACTTAAGTATTGGCTCAATAAAATCAGCGCTTGTTGAGCTTCCGCTCAATCCTGTTCTCACATTCGGCTTCAATACTATCTTAGAATGCTTCTTCAATTCATCCTGAAACTTGATAACTTTAAGAACTCTCGGAAGAGTTTCCTCATACGAAACAAATTTAACAGATATTCCCTGAACCATGCAATTCCTAGATTAAGCTGACTTTTTAATCATTATTGTGCTAAAAAGCCAATATCTCTCAAGATAAGAAAAAATAAAAAAATAAAAATTTATTTACACTTAAATCAAGAAGACCTTGCCCAAGACGTTATTTCCTTCATTGGATTCAGTCACGTTGTTTCCAAAGTCTGCAGTCACATTGACTATATAAGTGCCGTTAACAGGAAGCAAATACGAAGTTACGACTTCTCTCGTACTTAAAGCTCCTATTGGAGGTGTACCAACAAGCCTTGTTCCCCCACCTCTATTTACGAAGAATTTCGTAATACTAAACCCTGCGCCGGCATTTCCAATATTACTTATGACAGCAGTTATATTTACATCAAAAGCAGTGGCATTATGCATTGTGCTTAGAATAGTAATGTTAGACACAATCAAATCAGGATAGGCAGTTGTATTAATTTTAGGAGAACCTAAAGGGCTTTCTGTATTTGAGCTTTTCAAGGCAATTACCCCAGCAATGATAACTACAATACCAACCAGAAGCCATATCGTTGTTTTTTTCATAAATTTCATTTTATTTAACCTCCTTTCAATTATCTACTAAATAGATTAAGAATCAAGAGAAATTTGATATATATATTGTGGTTTTTGATATATATATTATGGTTTAAAAATTCGTAATTTAGCTGTCTTGGTATTCTTTTTTCTGTTTTGTCTAATATAAATCTAGAAATTTTGATGCGTTAAATACCTAATCACCAAAACTTATCTACAATTCTCCTTTTTCTTCCCTTCTGTCAATTTCATTATTCACAATAGCAATTGTGTGAGAGGCAAAATAAGTCTTTTTTCCTATAGAAACCGGCTTGCACATTTCTTTTAGTCTTTTGAATTCTTTTCCAGGCAGTCCGATATGGTCTCCAAGAATAAATATGGGATTTTTTCCTATTTCGGCTTTTCTGATATCCTCCCCCTTATCGTCAAGCATGTAAATGTTTCTGCCTTCATTATAAAGTTCTTTTACAACCTCTAAAAATCCTTTTTTCTCTATCCAATATCCTGGAAACACTTCTGTTTTCTTGCCTTCCCTGTATTTGTAAAGCATCTTTTTTATTACTCCTTCCACATTTTTCTTATTCAGGTAAACTTTATCAATTCCTGTCTTGCCTTCAGTTACAGGCTTTAATTCAAGGTGCTTTGTTGGGTCAGGCATTCCTGCAAATATTAAATGTAATTTAACATCGTTCCTCATTTCATGGCTTAGGAATAAGGCAGCGATTACAGAATGGATTGCTATGTCCAATCTTCCAGATTGCATCAAGTCTTCCTTGACATAATTTCCAGCTGTCGGCGCTGTCCTTGAATAATAAATGAATTCTCTCATGTTGGTTCAAAATTAAGCTTGCCCCAAACCTCACTCTTAATTAAATTAGATATGCCCCTTGCTGAAATTTTTGATGTATTAAATTTTATTGCGTTAATATTGCTTTTGTAATTATCAAAAATCGCTTTAGCTTTCTTCAACGACATTTTTTGATTTCTTTCCCCAATCCTTTTTTTAATAACCTTCCACGGAGCTTCAATATCATATATAAAAAATTTAAAACTATTTTTCTTCGCATAGCTTATGAAGGGAGATAGGCGTTTTTTATTTATGAATGCCTTTTCCACAATTACATTAATTCCATTAGACAAATATGTTTTAGCCATTTTAAGTCCTATTTCAATTGAAATATCTATATATGTCTCTTCTGGTTGAGTGGATGATTTATAACCAGAGACCAGCCATTTAATGTTATCTAATTGGACTAATGCCGTATTCGGTATTTTTTTCCAAAGCCCTTTTGCAATGGTAGACTTCCCGCTCGCTGCCGGACCTCTCAAAATTATTAAAAATGGTTTCATGATAGTTAACTTAATAATTAAATCTCCTTTCATATTCCCTATGGTTCATCCATTCAAGGATTACCGAGATAACATTGACGCTGTCATTTTTAACTGTATAAATTAGCCTCCAAGCATCAGGAAGATTATATTTCCACAAGTTAGTTAGATTTCCAAATTTTCTCAAGTATTCTTTTGGAATTAAGTATTTAGGAAGTTGTATCCCGCAGAAAGCATCTTCTTCAAGATTTTTTAGAGCTTTAGCAATATGCTCATAGAGTTTATTTTCATTGAAATCTTTAAGCTCTTTAAGCCTTCTTCTTAATTCATCATCGCCAAAAATGATTTTTGATTTCATAATTAATCCTTCCAAGCAAGGTGCTTTTTCTTAAGGTATTTTTTAACGCCCTCTGGATCCCATATCCAACCTATTTTTCCTTCTGCATCAAAAGCGATTCTTCTGGCATACAATAAATAATCTATTATTACAGAAAAAGTTTGGTACATCATTTTCTTAGGAAGCCTGTCCCAAATCTGCTTTTTTGTATAAGCTCCGCTGTTATCATAAATAAATTTTTCAACCATCAATACACTATCCAACCTTGGATAATGCAGTATTTTCTTTATATCCATAAGTTATATATACTTATATAACTTATAAACTTTTCTATTTTTCTAAAAAATCAATTAAAAACAAACTCCGGCCTGCTTATAATCTCGTCTTCGTCAACTTTTTTATAAATGCCTATAAATTTATCATCACAAAATACAGCGAATCTTTCACCTTCTTCTATCTTATCAATTTTATCATCTGCAAAATCCTTTCTGAAAAGAGGCTTTCCTGTTAAAATTTGCTTCAAAACGCCTTCCTTTATCTGCAGGCAGAAAAGATTTTTTCTGATAACTTCTTCAGCAGGAATAAGCATTTTTCCTAGCCTTTCTTCTTTTCCTCTTTCGTATTCTTTAAGGGCTTTTTCAAAATCATATAAATTAACAAAGTTATCATCAGACTCAGAAAAAATACCTGCTTTAATTCTGCGCAATTCAAGCATATGCGCTCCGCCAATATTCTCGCCAATATCGTGAATTAATTTTCTGATGTATGTTCCGGCTTCAACCTCTGTCTCAAATAATACATCTTTTTCTTCTCTTTCTAATACTTTAAAACTAATAATTTCTCTTTCTCTCACAGCTCTTTTTACGCTGCTTCTTACAGGAGGCAATTGCTTTATTTTGCCGATAAAAAATTTTATTTCTTTATTCAGATTATTATCAGAAATATCAGAATGCAGTCTCATTATTCCAACATATGTTTTATTTTTATGCATTAAACTTTCATTTAGTTTGCACGCTCTTCCTAATGCAATGGGCAGAACTCCTGAAACGCCAGGGTCTAAAGTTCCCAAATGGCTTGTCTTACCAAGCTTAAGCTTTTCTTTTACAAATTGTGAAACAATAAAGCTAGTAGGCCCTGCCGGCTTGTCAAGATTTATTATAGAGAATTCCAATAATTTTTCAATACTATTTTTTTTCATAAACCTTATCTGTAAGTTCGCTTTATAAAATCTTTCCGAACCTTTAAATATCATCTTTAACACTCAAATAATAATATTTATATACCCTGTAAACACACACCTGAAATCATAAACTGAAAGGAGGCAACTAAAATGCGGTACAAAAACGACGAAGACGACGAAGACGAAAATGACGGGGATGAAGATGACTCGGATGACGACGAGGATGAAGAGGAACAGCCAGAGGAAGAGTCCAACTTCTAATCTAACATTGTTAAATTATTTTTTATGTCAAGAATCCTTCTGATGAGCTAGATTCTTGAGCATCCAGAAGTCTCAAACAAAACGCAAGGACTTCTTGATTTTACTAAAATTGCCTATTTAGGTAAAATATTCTTTTCTCTTTTGCGAATCTTTCTATGGCATATCTTAATGTCGTCCTGGAGATAGAATCATAATTTTTTTCAAGAAAATTTTCCAATAATTTTTCATTCCTCTTGCCTATCTCTCTCAACATCCATCCTACGGCCTTGTTAATTAAATCATGCGTATCTTTTAATAATAATTTGCTAATCTTTAATGCATCATCAAATTTATTATTTTTGATGAAATTAAATGTTGCAACAATAGCAATTCTTCTCTCCCATAAATTATCAGATTTTGCCAGCCTGTAAAGTATTTCTTTATTTTTTTCAAGCAAAAATTCTCCTAAAATGTATGGAGCAGACGTATCAACCAAATCCCAATTATTAACCGCCTCCAAATTGTTAAGATAAAAGTCAACAATTCTTTTATCCTTATTTTTCTTATAATTCTCAGCTAATATAAGCAGGGCAATCAATCTTTCTTCATGCCATTCTGACCGCAGATGCTTTTCAATTTCTTTTAAATCCAGATTAATAAATTTCCTTGCAACCTCTCTTGATTCAGGCACAGTTATTCCGAGAAACTTGTCGCCTTCTCCATACTCTCCCTTTCCTGTCTTGAAAAATCTTTTTGATGCCTCAGCTCTCTTTTCGTCTGCCTTAGAACAAAGTTGCTTTTTTAGTTCTTCCATTTATCTTGACAAGGATTTCTTTTGCTGAGTGTCCATTTTTACTTCTGTTTTCACAGTATGCTTCAATGCCTTAGCATCCATATCCGCCTGTTTTTCCCTCAATAATGCCACGGATTTTTCCTTTTCTTTTTCCTCTTTCACCTGCTCCTCTGTTTTCTTTTCTTTCTTCTCTTCTGTTTTTGTTTCTTTCTTTTCCTCTGCTTTCGTTTCAACTTTCTTTTCAGAAGCCTTGTTCATTTTTTCCTGCTTTGCTTTATTGAATTTTATTACGTCGGGGACATCAGCCAGTTCAACTCTGACAAGTTCTCCTTCCTTTATTGCCTTAACTTTTATTCTCACAGGAGGTTTTCTGCTTCCCCTAAACCAGACCTCATTGCTAAGATAAACATCAAGCTTCACTTTGTCTAAATCTCTCTCAGCAACTTTCATATGCCTTGCTATAAATGATTTTATTTCCATAATTGCTTTTCTTGCCCTCTTATAATTTGCTGCTTTTCTCCATGCGCTTCTAAGAGGAATGACATATTCTCTTTCCATAACGCTTTTTACTTCAGCCATTTTGTTCTCCATTCTTTAATCTTACATTTAGTCTAAATCTTTTCTTAAACTTTTTTATTGCTTCTCTTATCGTTTCGGGATCTCTTCCTTGTCCATCAGCTCCGAAAGCAATTAATTTTAATGTTCTTCGTCTTTCTCTTGGAGATTCTATTCTCAAAGCTACTCCATAATCACAATCATACAAAGTAGTAACAGGTATTCCAGCAGGAGTTTGACTTCCTTTAGTATAACGAATTCTGCTAAAGTCTTCACCTAATACATGATAGCTACCATCATTTCTTACCGCACTTAAGATACTATTTAGTTGGCTCTGCGGAGATAATTCTCTTTCTTGCATGATTCTGTAATTTCTTATTGCCATTTTATCCTAAATACCCCTTATCTGACTTTCTCGGCTTTATTTTTAATTTAGTTCTTCTCCAATGCCTTCTTACAGCAGTAATTTGTGAAGGATGTGTTTTTTTTGCTCTTCCCTGCCCAACTTTTTTCATGACTGCCCAGAAAGGAGCCCATTTTGTTCTGCTATTATGAACTTCAAGCTTAATTTTCTTTTGGTATGTATTTGCCATGTTAATTTGGACCTTGATATTTATTAGGATTATGTTCGGTAGCAGGAAGTCCCGAATGGGCAGGATTAATTCTTCTGGCAATTTCCGCTCTATTCACCGGTATGTCTTTATCAGCATTAAATCTTACCCTGACTTCATAACCCTTTACCTTTATTATATCAAATTCTATTTTTCTTCCGTCTGGCAGAATAATTTTACAACCTTCTCCCGCTTTCCTAGTTATAACTAACGCCATTTTAATCGCTTGCTCCTGCAGCCTTCTCTAAAAATTCTTTTCCTTTCTCAGTCAATTTTCTGCCTTTCTTTTTGCCTTCTGCTTTTTCTAAAAGCCCTGCAGCTTCAGCCTGCTGTAATATCTTTCTTATTATATTTCCTCCGGATCTTCTGAATTCTGCCGGTCTTGACCCTCGCTTCTTTCTGCTTCCGTATCTCGTTCTAAGTCTTTGCACTCCAACTATTTCTCTTATGTAAATCTGCCTTAGTATGCTTGCAGCTCTTTTAAGCCAGAAATCAGGCTCTACTGAAGGCCTTTCTTTATTAGCTCCTGTCTTAACTAAACTAGCCCATTCAGGAGCCTTAAAATTACCGATTTTTTTTAATGCTTCAGCTAGCAATAAATTATACTTTGATGGCTCAACTTGCTTCACGTTTTTCATTCTGATGTAAAATGATAGTAAAAAAGAACCCTTATAAACCTTATTGTAAACGCTTCTTTTCTCCTGATTTTCGTAGAACTATTGTGAAACCTATTATTATATGCTTAAAATTTCCGCCTAACCTGGCAGCTAGTTCTTCTGCCATTCCTCTGATGCTATTCTTGTCCCTTCCGCTGTTTTTTAATACAGAAATTCTTACTGTCTTATGCTTTTTGAAAGCCAAAGTCAGGGACTCTATAACTCCATCAGTTATTCCGTTTTTTCCTATCTGAAATTTAGTTTCCGCGTTCATCTTATTATTTTAACTCCTCCGGCTGGCA
Organism: Candidatus Woesearchaeota archaeon; assembly: GCA_964437555.1. Classification (GTDB taxonomy): domain Archaea; phylum Nanobdellota; class Nanobdellia; order Pacearchaeales; family GW2011-AR1; genus UBA92. The sequence continues at coordinate 45,149 of CAYTHI010000006.1, forward strand.
GAGCATTTAGTATTTCCTCCAAGCTTATATTTTCCTCAAGCTCTATCCTCAATTTTTCAATCATCTTTGTTTTGTCTGTTTCTCCGGGAGAGATTTTTAAGAATATATCTTTTTTCTTTAAATTTACATAGGGAACAGCTCTTAAAACGCCTTCTTGTTTTGTGAAAGCCAGTTCCAATTCTACCTCTGCTTCCTTTATCTCTCCCTTAACGCCCCAAGTTCCTGTTTTCATTTCTCCAGTTTTGTATAGCTGCGTGCTTTTGAAAATATGAACTTTAGTCTTTTTCCTGCCTTCTCTCCACGCTCTTGAAAAGCATCCTGTGAAAATAGCGCATTCTTCAATATCTTTTTTTGTAACTTTATTTGCTTCTGAAAAAATAACAGAAAAAGGGCTTCCGGGATGAGAAGTGTGCATTACATAATGCTCTTTGCCTGATTTTTTTATGCTTCTTAATATCTCTTCATTCTGCTCTGCATTTTTTCCTCCGACTACTAATTTTCCATTAGAAGTAAAGAACCATCTGTATTTCCTATGATTTTTCATTTAAAACCTACAAATTATCGCTATTTAAGAGTTTGCAGTGAAATTCATCTTTAGAGGTTACTTTTATAAACATAATTTCATTTGGATGAATAAGAGGATTAAATGGCAGTTCAACTAAATTATCTTGCTCCAAAAGGATGGAAACCAAAAAATCCTGATGAAGATTATTTGACAACTCTTTTAAAAATAGAATTCAGTGAGTCTGCAATTAAAGAGGCAAAATACTCTCATTTATCAAAAAATAGGGAAGGAATAAGAACATTATTTGAAAATGCTGCCGCATCTGTCGCAGCAGAATCATCAACAGGAACATGGACAAAAGTTTACGATGGCAAAGGTTCAGGGATTCCTATCGCAACAAAATACAAAGCAATAGCTTATGATTTGGATTACGAAAATTTCATGTTCAAAGTTGCTTACCCTCTTGAATTATTTGAATTAGACAATATGTCAGGATTATTGGCAGGAATTGCAGGAAATATTGCAGGCATGAAAATGGTTTCTGCAATGAGGCTTTTTGATATAAGATTTCCAAGAAAAATGATTCAGGCTTTTCCAGGCCCAAAATTCGGGATTGATGGAATAAGAAAGCTTCTCAAAAAGCCCACAGGGCCTTTAGTTGTCACAGTTCCTAAGCCAAAAATAGGAAGAACAGATAAAGAACAGGCAGAATTGGCAAGAATTCTTTTCACATCCGGAAAAGGAACATACGATGGGATTAAAGACGATGAAAATCTAACTAATCTGCCTTTCAATAGATTTGATAAAAGATGTCGTCTTGTTCTAAAAGAAGCGAGAATAGCAGAGAAAAAAACAGGAAATAAAAAATTCTACTTATGCAATGTAACTCATTCAAATTTAGATGAAGTTGAAAGAAGAGCAAAATTAATCAAATCAAATAAAGGCATCTTCATGATGCTTGACGTTGTAACAACAGGCTTTGCCGCAGTTGATACAATAAGAAGAAAAAATCCCGGGCTGGCAATACATGCGCATAGGGCAATGCACGGATTTTTAACAAGAGATAATTCTCCAGGCATTCATGGAAAAGGAAAACTCTACGGATTTTCTGTTTCAATGATATTTCTTGCAAAATTATTCAGGTTAATGGGAGTTGATTCTTTACATGGAGGCTCTCCTCTTGCGAAAATGGAAGATTATGGAGAAGCAGAATACATAAAAGATATTTTGCAGAAAAAGAATCTTTCTTCACATCAAACAATTCCATCTTTAGGGCAGAATTGGTATAATATAAAACCGGTATGGATGACTGCTTCAGGCGGCCTTCATCCAGGCGATTTTGAATATATTTTTAAATCTTTAGGTGAAGATATAATAATTCAATGCGGCGGAGGCCTTTTAGGCCATCCTGACGGAATCGAAGCAGGGGTCATAGCAATAGAAGAAGCGCGGGACGCTGTGATGTCCGGCATGCATTTGGAAGATTTCGTAAAGAAACATCCTTTCTCTCCTCTTGCTCGCGCAATAAAGCATTGGGGTTACGGACCGAGAATTGTTTATTGAGATAATTATATTTATATACTAATTAATATCTTCTTTTTTCATGAACAGCGATGGAAAACTTGATAGAGGATTACTATGTGCTCTTCTAGGTGTAGTATCGGTTCATTCTATAAGCATGCACAATCAAGAAAAAGATATGAAATACTTAAAAAGTGTTCTTCAACAACAAGTGCAAGAAAGAAATGTTATCGGATAACCATTACCAGACAAATTCTATGAAATCAATGGGCAAAGAGGTTATCTTGAAATAGACGGAAGACCAGTTGGAGATTATTTTCCAGGTAGATAATTACCCTTCTATAACCAAATCAAAGAAGTCCGAAACATAAACCTGCCCATCTTTCTTTACTATAATGTCATAAGGCACAATGCATAAAGGCGCAGTCTGAGGAATCTCAAATCTTACAATAGTATAAAACGTATCTCCGGGAGGAAGAAGCGAATCTCCGGCTTGTCTTGACTTTATCCAGCTTTCAGCAGTTGCTTTTGTCAAACCTCTGCAATCAGCTGCAAAGCTGTCTGCTGCAACAACTTCATAGGTAAAGCTGCCGGCTTCTGTTGTCCCTGTTTCTAAATTCTTGAATCCGAAGGCAACACCCCAAACATCTCCCTGCTTAACTCTTGCCTCATGGTTAGCCAGATAAACAACAGACTTTGATTCTTCCTCAAATAATTTTCCTATCTCTCCCTTAACCTTTTCATTTAATTGCTCTACATTATATTTAGAGCCAGAAAAAATAGTCTGCACCAAAACCAAACCGAGAATAAGCATTGACATTGCTAAAACAATTACAACTATTGTCCCTACGGATAATTCTAATGCTCCTTTTTTATTCATCCTAATTGTGAAAATAAGCCCGGATTTTTACTTAAAAGATAAAAGCTTGCGATGAAAAGTGCAATCCCCAGAATTATTCCTATAACCCCCAGTAAAAATCCTGACTTAGACCACTTATTTGCCATTATCTTATTCTGCTTCTTGCTGAAAATAACGCCAATAACTCCAAGAACTATTCCCGGAAGCGAGCCCGATACTATGCTTAATATGCCAATAACAACAGCAGCAACACCAAAACTATTATCCTCTTCCTTTTTCATTTAGTTAATTGCCTACATTATTTTATAAATGTTGTGAATGCGGATGGTTTGTGTATAACGTCTGAATAAAGACATTCTTTTTATACAGAAGTCTTTTAACCTTTCAAAGGCAAACCTACCCAAAAGTTTTTAGGATGGTAATAAGCATCTCTGATAGCCAATAATAAGGTAATCAAAGAGAGAGTTGTAAATAAACTTGTAGAAATTACTCCAAACCAATAAATCCACTTATTAAATATTTGGTTACCAATAATTATAATTCCTAATCCAGAAGCCATTAATCCTAAAAATGTGGCTAATTCTTTGCCTCTTATCCATATATTTTGAACCATTATCTTCCCCCACACCATTCACAACATTTAGTTGGACAGTTTCCGCTTAGTAGTTTCATTGTAGCATTCCATATCTTATTCGCTTTTCTAATCATCTTTGTCAATGGGGATGGAGGGAATCGAACCCCCTACATATCGAGCTTCAGTCGATCGCTCTCCCAATGAGCTACATCCCCAATACAAATCAGAAAGATAAATTGCTTTTAAATGTTTTTAGGGGAAAAGATGTACGGATTTCGGATGATTGAACGAGATTTGAAAAAATTTGTAAACAGACAACATCCAATTATTGTTCTTATGCACTATCAGATTCGGCCTGGTTTCTTAATGAATTGTAAGTTATTAATACACCCATTAAATAAGCATTTCTTTGAGAACCTTCAAATAGATTTCTTACTTTATCCAAATACTGAAATAATGCTGGATTTTGAGTTCCTATACCAACAAATTGGTCTGCCATAAAATCTACAAGAGACTTCTTTCCTTCTTCGGTTCTTCTTTGAAAATCCCTTTCTAGTACTTCTAAGGTATCTTTAGATACAATTGGAAGCCCCTCTGGTGTGTGATTATCCTTTGTCATAATCTCATTGGTAAATTTTAGATATTTAAACTTTTCTATTTTGTTGCCTTTCTAAAGTAACATTCTTTTATAACAATTCCTGCGAGTTCACAGGAATAAAAAGTGAGTCAGGCATAGGCCAGATTCTGTCGGATTCTGTTTCCTTTTCAGGACAGGCAATTCGTGCTGACATCTGACTTAGCGTGCGGCTATGGCACTTGCATCAGCGAAGGCGCCCGTTTCATCCTATCCATATCTTCTTAGCTTCCCTCAGGGTTCATAGCTCTAATATGGCGGTGTCGTTTCTGTTGCGGAGCTCGGCCTCACGGCCGTCTGCCTTTCAGCAGCTCGCTTTTCATTTGCCGTCGGCAAATGGATGTCCGGACCTTCCTTAAGACAAAGAATTCATGTTTTCCGAATTCTTCCCAACTTAATGGGCTTGTCTTAGTCAGCTGCCCGACTCACGTTTTTCCTAAATGAAGATGGTTTTTAAATATGTCGTTCAACGGGAGGGTCGCATGAGGGACCTTTAGCTAAAAATAAGGTTTTTTATACCTATAACTTATGATTTTGATATGGATAAAGAGGATGGTAAAATTGAAAATATCGATGGTATCACGAGAATTTTTACGAATAAAGGAATAAATATAACTTTCTTAAATGTTTACGAAGCTTTAGAGGACAAAAATCCAAGAAATGTTTTTCTAAATGGTCAGTTATATATAGAAGATAGGGTGGATACTATTATATCTGGTTATTTTGGTCATGATAACAGCATTCGCCATTCATCAATATTGAGATTTCTTAAATCAGAATATTGCGATTTCTTATCCAAAATCAAACTTTTGTCTATGTTAATTAATACATATAAAGATAATCTTGAAGGGAAAAAAGAAGAAGTTTCTTTTATTGAAGATAAAAAAATAATTTCAAGTTTACGGACTATTGGAGAAGTTAGAAATTCATTCCAACACAACCTTATTTTTGAAGAGGCATTTGTAAATGCAATTAAGGATGGAAGAACTTTCAAATTAACAAATAAGAGATTAGATACCTGTAAAAGTATACAAGATTTAGTAAATATTTTTAAAGAAGAGGTTATTCTACTTGTTGGCGAACTTGATAAAATAATCTTAAAAGAATTTGCTACACATAAGATTGATATAGAAACTCTAAAGAAAATTCTCGCAAGTCCCGAAAGCGACAAAGAGAATAAAACTAATTAAAAGTCCCTAATCTGCGACAATCTATCGCAATCAAACATTTTTTAAACACATCCTTCCTAATAAAAAAATGCAGAGAAAAAGAGAAGAAAGAAACTATTTGCAGGTTATAGGAATTTCAACAATTATTCTTTTCATAATGATGATAATCATTCCTATTGCCTTCTTTTATTTGCTTTCCTCTTCTGTTCCTGAAGAATCATTCGGAATGTCTGAAATAGTCTTCTCTCTTATCTTTGGAATTTTAACAACATCATTTCTTTTCTGGACAAAAAGCATATCAAATTCTAATCCGTATTTAGGAACAATTATAGGAGTTTTGGCATTGGTTTCTCTTGAGTATGCATTGTTTATCAGATATTCAGGAGGATATACAATAACATTTGCAATTATTTCAGGAATAGTTGTCTTAATTTATTTAGGAATGAACTTTTTCGCAGGATTAAAATTACACGCTATTGATGACGAAGATATCGTGGATGAATAATTATTCTTTCAAAAGATGGTAAATAATACCTAAACTATTAGCAAAACTAAAATAATATCATTGAATAATAATTACCAATTAAGCATTTCTTTGTACAGATAATAAAGTAAAAAATGAAAACGTAGGTCAAGCCAAAGTCAAATCTATTAAAGCTATTAGTAGCTGCATGCTGAAAACCTCGTTGCCTTGGTTCTTACACACCAGCTCTATCAACGTCATCTTCTATGACGGCCTTAGTGATCTCGTCTTGCGGATGGCTTCGTACTTAGATGCTTTCAGCTCTTATCCATACGGTGCGTAGCTGCGCGGCCTGCTCATAACAACCGCTCACCAGAGGCACCCGAGTATCGTTCCTCTCGTACTAGATACTCGTTCCACTCAGACCACAACACATCTAGTAGATATCATACAAACTGTCTCGCGTACATTCTCATTGCTTATGTCTTTGCAATGTGTGGACTATATCTTCATCCTTTTCATGTTTAAATTGCCTTAATTGTTGCTCCACATCAGATTTCATCATGATGTTCCGCTTTATATTAATAATTATCTTATAAGATTTTTATTATTTAAGCGAACAAAGTGAGCTACAATCTTAGCTATTTCTTAAAAAAGGAGATTAGCGTATTAGCAGTTTAATCCTGCTCTCAATCTTTCGGAATTGACGGTTCCTATCTTTCATTTAAGAAAGAAATTGAAGTCTCTACGGGGTCAATTACGACTTCCCTCGGGATTACCATGATATTCTGTTAGAACTCAAGGCTTCACCGATATAGCTAATTTTATTTTTCATACAATCACTTGTATGCAACGCCGCATTTTTTGATAGTTGCAGTATGTTCAAAATATACTTGTTTTGAACAGACAGAAAATTCAGAGAATTTTCTGTATGGTACAAATCGTTAGTTTTAGTTTACGTTCTTAACCCAGCTAACGATCCCTTTTAACGCGTGAACTCCGACACCCTTGGCACCTTGTGCAGTGCCAGGATAGGAAGAGCCGACAGCGATGTACCAAACCGCGCCGTCAATATGGACT
>CAYTHI010000007.1:0-49697 GCA_964437555.1 Candidatus Woesearchaeota archaeon
ACATTAATCTAAACTTACCCAAACCAGCTAATCTCCCATAGCAAGTAAAAACTCCTTGGTGATAAGACTCATGTTGCATGAGCCATTCTAAAACAGTTCCTATTTTAATCTTATTAATCCCATAGACACCATCATGAAATTCTATTTCTTTAGTTTTATCAACTACATCTAAAGCTCTAAAAAGCTCCTTATCCATTTTTTTTAGAAAATTTATTCCTTTCGTTTTATCAATCTCCACTTCTTTATCGAAACTTTTATCATTAAAATCAATTTTTCCTGATTTGATTCCGCTAACATATGCTCTCTGAGAAACTCCTATGTGTCTAATTTGCATACCAAAAGTTCCCAAGTCATTATGTGGACTCCAGGTAATTTTATCTTCTGGAACTGTTTCTAAAAACTCATAAGTTTTACCTCTAATTTGATTCCATTCTTCTTTAAAATCCTTGAATTTGACTTTTCCCATATCAAATTAAATAAACCAATCATTAAAAATTTATCTCTTTCTTTAATTTGTTGTAACTTTACAATCTTCCTAATAAGGTCTTCACTTTGAAGGTCTTATTTATAATATGTTGCTCCAAAAATAGTACTATATTACAAAAGTTCGCTTACTGAGCTGTTAAGTTAATTTCAAATCTGTCAAGTAGAAAAATGAGAAATCAATTAAGAAGACACTTTAATCATAAAATAAGCCATATTTCTATTTTAGATTGGGTAAGAAGATATACTTTGAAAGTTCACAAATTTATAGAAAAACAAGGTTACAATTTAGGTAATAGCTTCTATGCGGATGAAACAATGATAAATAGAGAAGGTAATTTAGATAGATTTTGGTGCTGTTTGGATTGGGATACAAGACTAATAACGGGATTTCATTATAGTTTATCTGCTAATCCTGTTGAAGCACAAGAATTTCTGAAAAAGTCTATAAGAAAAGGAAAGCCAAAATACATCCAAACAGATGCAGGCGTTTTCTATCCAAGAGCATTTAGAAAACTCTTTTATTCCAATAAATTAGGTGGCTTAACAATAGAACATAAAATACAAAACTATCAAACAACAAGAATACACAATTATAGAATTGAAACTGTCTTTATGAAAATCAAAGACAGAGTTATAGATTTTAGAGGATTGAAAGCTCTTTGGTCTGCACCGATCCTTATGATGGCCATAATAATACAACATAATTTTATAGAAAATCATTCAACAACTGGTGAAGTTCCTTCAGAAAGAGCAGGTGTTAATCTAGAATTAGGAGAAAATAGATGGCTTGATTTGATTAAATTATCTGCTTAGGAATAAATTTGCTCTTCAACCTCTTCTTTTATCTTTTCAAAATTTTTTTGTTGGCTCTTCTTAAACATTATAGTATTCTCGTCCATTGTTCCTTGAAAAATTCCGCCTTTAGCTTCTTTTCCACCTATAAATGAGAATTGAATATATCCATTAAACATAAGCCTTGCGGGTTTAAATTGAACCGCAGATATTTGTTTTATTGCTATTTTCTTGTTTCCTTTGATTCCTTGCGTTAAAAATGACATTGCTCCCTTTCTAACTATTTCAATCCATCCTTTACCAAGGACTAATTTTCCATTTATTCCCTGAGCTTCCATTTTAAGAACATTGTGAATCAACAAATTCCTGCGTTATGTAAACTTGTTGATATTTACTATTACCCCCTACATCATCGAGAATGTAAATCCCATCATCTGTGCAAGTAATAAAGCCAACGGCAGAACTCCAATCAGTATACATCAAATTAACAGCCTCACATCTAGATGTAAATAATTCGTCTTCACATTTAACTTTTGGATTTGTCGGTTCTTCATAAACATTACATTTCATTTCTAATATTCTTGTAGGAGTGTAAACCTGAAGGTATCTTGAATTATCCCCAACATCATTTAAAGTATAGCTACCATCATCAGTGCAGGTGACAAAACCAACAGCTCCGCTATAATCTGTATAAAGTAATCCATATTTTTGGCATTCTGATTTAAAAATATCCCTTATACAAGTTTGATAATTATTACCTGTTATTTGTTGATTTTGTTGTGATACCTCTTCATTAGAGGAACCAAGATCACCCGCTCCCCGTTCTATATTACTATTCGTGCTAGAATCGTTTCCAAATAAGCTACCTAAAATTATTAACCCAATAAAGATAAAGAGAACTATGGCCCACCAACGTTTATACCATGCTTTTTTAGAGTCAGCCATTATAGTTATAATTTGGCAAACTTCTTTATAAAACTTTCTATATCTTTGGTACAAACCTTTGGATATTCGGCTAAAAAGGTTTGATACAATACTTTGTATATGAGTAAATACAAAGAAACTATTTTATCTATTCTATCAAAAAGCGAGATAAAAAGCACGAATGAAGTTCTAGAAGAATTACAAAAGAAAGCTAACAAAATAATAAATTGGCATGCCCTTTACAGAATTTTAATGGAATTGCAATCAGAGGGAAAAATTGAGTGATTAGAAAGTAAAGCAGGATTTTTCTGGAAGAAAAAGTGAAAATATTGCCCCTTTACCTGACGCTAACTTAACAGCTTACTAAATTAACCTAATTAAATGAAAGCCAAAAGAATTAAAAAGAAGAGTTTAGAGGATATAAGGCATGGAAGCAGGCATTTTTGTATTGAGTGCGGTGATTTTGTTTGTTATATTTATAATTGAGATATTGATTCTTGCCTTCAGAAAGCCCAGGAAAGAATATGATTACGAATATCATAACGGCAGGGATTTGAAGAATATAAAGAATCATATTGAGGAAGATTCGGATTGATTTTTTGATAAAGATTATTAATTTATATAGTCTGAATTGATAATTAAATAATGATATGGCAGGATATTGTTATTGGGATAGCAAATGTTTTATTTGGATATTTTCTTGCTTTTCAGGTTTGGAAAGGTTTCAAAGATAAAAAAGGATATTTGGCATTACAGACTTCATTCTTAACAACAATAGGACTTTATGCCTTAGCATTCTCTTTTTTGACATTGAATCTTAATTTTCAACTATTGTTGCTGCATTTAATGGAACAATGTGGCTGATACTATTTATTCAAGGAATTATTTATAAAAAGAGCTTTAGATAACCTTAAAAAACCCTAAATGCCTAATATTTCGTAGACGAGCCGGCGCGGTAGTCCTGCGCCATCCGCAAACGGACTTCATGGCGGGCTTTAAGGAGGGTGTGAGATCGAAGAGCTTCAGTCTTTATGCTGAACGTTGAGGCATTGTCCTGTTCGATCCTACTCTCGTGAAACGGGTCAGGTCAGGAATGAAGCAGCCCTAAGCAGGAGTTTGGGTGCTTACGGGGAAGCAGTGCGGAGAACAGCTGAAGGTAACTGTCTCCCGGAGATTGAGCTAACTCCCCGTCTACACTATACTTATCTTTTTAATATAAAAAAGTCCTTGTGTTATGGACTTTGGGATGCTCAAGGAACTACCGCACCTTGAAAGGTGTGGTTTTCTGTCAAGTTCCTTGACATAACTAAAACAGGATTTTTTATGAATCAAAAGGAAATTGAAGTTTATCTTAGGGAATTTCATGGGAGAGCTGTTGAAGTTATGAATGATGTTTTAAGAGTAGAAAGGCCTGTAAGCCCTGTTCGTGTTTATGTTCGTGCTAAGATTGGTAAAAAAGATATCGTGAGCGATGGGGGATATGATAGTAAAAGAGGAAATAGGCCTGCAAAGATAGTTGTAACCAGCACGAACAAATGGATAAATAATACATTAGGAGAGATGGAATATACATGTGCCCATGAAACAGGACATCATTTTCACAATGTTTTGAATGAAAGACTGCAGAGGGTTTATGCAAGAAGAAAAAGAGAATGGAGATTTTACAGAAGAAAATAAAAGTATAATTATTGCTTGTCTTTGTGATAGAAATCCAAAAATTCCAATGTGTCTTTTTCTTTATAATATGCATAAGATATCCTGAATGAGCCTGAATAAACTTATCTTGTGCCTTTCCTCACATTTCTCATAGGTTTTCCTATTTCTGGATTTGCTATAATTTTGGCGATTTTATTTTTAATACTTTTTTGCACTTCTTGGTTTTTAATTTTAGAAAATATTCTCTGGAAATGGTCATCAAAGATGACTTTCACCATTTCTCAAGTTCTTCAAGAAACTTATCTGCCGGCAAACTCTTGAACTCTCCTCTTTCATGCCTTCTATAAGCTTCTTCTGTTCTTTTGGCAAATTCTAAATCTTCCCTGAATTTTTCGTCAAGGTCATTAGCTTTCTTTAGTAAGATAGTGTTCTTATCCTTTATGATTAACATAGTATCTCCCTCTTTAATGTGCTTTCTAAAGCTCAAAGGTATAACTACCTGCCCCTTTGAGCTCATCCTAGTTGTTTCTATTTCTACCATGGTAAGACGTATCTTACTGCGTATATAAATCTTTGCTCAACAACAATTAACGCTAACATATAAAAAGAATATTTTCTTGTTGTTTAGATGAATAAAAGAGGGCAGTTCTTCATTGTTGCTGCGATGATTGTTGTCAGTGTTGTGGCGGGGCTTTCACAAGTTGTGAATTATGCGCAGGTATCTGAAGGAGAAGAGAAGATTTATACCCTTTCAAAGGAGATTGATTTTGAGACAAAAAGGGTTTTGGACTGGGGAGTATTCAACGACAACGAAGAAGAGCTGGATGAATTAATTACAAGATTTTTGACAGAATATGATGAATACATCGGGGAAGAAAATACTTTATTCATCGTGGGGAATGAAGAAGAGCTTCAGGCCCTTCATTTTACTTTTGAAGGCATTGGAAGTGTTGGGCTGAATACGAATGAGAGAGGGCAGGCTACGAGAATAGAAATAAACAGAAGAACGCAAAGAGAAGCAGATGTTACGATTGATGAAGGCAGAAGAACAGGAGAAAGCAGAATTATTGTGAAGATAGATGATTCAGAATACTATTATAATCTAAAAAATGAGCAGGAGAATTTCTATTTGCTGATAGTCAAGGAGAAGGGCGATGAGACTTATGTTGTTTCAAGATAAAAAAGGAGTAAGTGAGATGGTTGGATACGTGCTGTTAATTGTCATTGCAGTCAGCTTAAGCGTTCTTGTTTATGCCTTTCTGAAAATCTATATTCCTCCTGAAAAAGCATCGTGCCCTGCTGATGTTTCTTTAAGCATTGAGGAATTTAGGTGTGAAGGAGGAGCAGTTGCTCTTACCTTAAGAAATAGGGGATTATTCAGTGTTGATGGAGCTTATATAAGAATAGGAGACCCGGGGAGAGTTTTCAGGCAGATATTAAACGATGAGAATATTTTGTTTGTTGATTATTATGAGGATGAAGGCATGCCGCCTGATGCTGTGTGGCCTAAGAATGGAAATCCTGCAGTATATTCTTATTCTGGAACAGGAGAGAAGACGATTGAAATAGAGCCTGTGATGTTTGTTGAAGATGAAGTAGTTTTATGTGACAAGGCAATTATAACTCAGACAGTTACATGCGGAGAGGCGGGGAGTGCATTAACATTAAATATAAATCAGCCATCAGAGCAATATACATATACTGAAGGCCAGAATATTCCTTTGGATTTCTTTGTAACAGGAAATAATAGAGATAGCTGCTGGTATACATTAGATAATGGCGTGACAAATACGAGTGTTTCAGGATGTGACGAAAGAGGGCAAATATCAGGTGATTTAGGTGCTCTTGGATTAGGAAGCCACACAATATTTGTTTATGTAAATGACAGCTCCGGAGCAATTGCTTCGGATTCAAGTGATTTCAGCGTTGAAGCGCAGGAAGGAATGATAATCACGATAGATAATCCGACTCAAGATGGAGTTTATGAATATTTGAACAGGCAGTTGAGCCTGCCTGTTGGATATGAGGTTACTGGGGGAACAAACCCTGTCTGCTCGGCAAAAATAGTTAATTCTTCAGGCAGCAGATTTGGGCCAATAATACAACAATGTGTTTACAGCAATAATCTTAATCAGAATAATATAAATTTCCCAAGAGACGGAAATTATTATCTAAATGTAAGCGCGCAAGATGGACCAGATAAAGAATCATTGTTAAGGCAGTTCTGGATGTGGATTTCTCCTGATGTTACAATAAATTCACCCCCTCCTGTTCAGGGATGCGATGCAGAATTCAGATATACTCCGAAGGTAAGAAAAAATAATCTTGATTTCTGCACAGCTTACATTTTCAAGGAAGGCGTGCAGACAGGAACAGAAAAATTTGAAGATTGCATTACAAGAAACAAACAGCTTACAGGATTTAATGCGGGAAATTATAGGATAGACCTTTATGCAAATGATACCGGAACTCCTGTAAATACAGGATTTGATAGCAAAAGTTTTGTTATTGGAGTAGGATGTACTGGCGGTAGCAATAACGGCGGAATGGGAGTTAATTAATTGTATGATAATAAACTATAAAAGGAAGAGAAAATAAAGATGAATATGAAAAAGAAAGGCGTCTCTCCTGTTGTTGCTACAATTCTTCTGATATCAATTGTTGTTGTATTGGCATTGATAATTTTCCTTTGGGCGAGGAGCTTTGTAGGAGAGAGGGCGCAGAAATTCGGCAGTGCAATTGAATATTCGTGCGGAGGAGAAGAAGGAGTTAAGATGGAAGCAGGAATATTTAATGACGCAGGAGCATTTAAGCTGGACATAAAGAACAATGGAAATATTCCTATTTATGGATTTATCGTAAAAGAGTTCAGCCAAGGAACAATTATAGCAAGAGAGATATCAGATTCAGGAACATTGAATCTTGGGGAAAGCATTAGCATTTCGCTAGACAATGTTGATGTTACGGACTCTGATGAACTATTGATTGTTCCAATACTTCTTGGGCAGGTCGGAACGCAGAAGCAGGCGTATACATGCGGAGATGAATTCGGTTATGCTGTATCCACGCAATTTGCTTAATTGTATGATCAAAAAAACTTTAAGTTGTTAGTTTTGGGGATGTTCAAGAAGTTGAGGAGACTTCTTGACATAACAAAATTTTTAGGGATAATGAGATATAATTTATAAGGGGTTAATGTCATATAAATGATAAAAATAATTAATAATCTCGTTATGCAGATAATAAAATCTTGATAACTAATAATTATATTTAAGAGAAGATTATCGATTGTGGCAGATAATTAAGAGATTGATTCTGCGTAGATAATAAATGATATTAATAGGCTATTTACTAATCGCCTAAAAAGGTATAAAAAGGCGGATTAATATTATAGTGCATGGAAAGGAGAGGTGTGGCACCAATTGTTGCCACTGTGCTGATTATAATGATAACTGTTGTTGCAGCAACTTTAATCGCTGTCTTTGTCATACCTTTTATCGATGACAAGTTGGGAGAGGGAAAGACGTGCTTTGAGACATTAGGAGATTTAGAGATATATGATTCAGATTACAATTGCTATTTTGAAAGCATCTCTGGAGAAAACAGAACTGGATTTTCTATTAATGTGAAGGGAGATAAGATATCAGGATTCAAAGTTGTATTAGTTGATTCAGGAAATGCAGATAGCATTGGGATTACTAATGGAACTGCTGATGGAAGAATAAGAATGCTTGGCAAGAGTTTCAGCGAAGCTCTGGATTTTCCTGAGCTTGGAGGAGTCAGGACTTATGTTTACAAAGGAAGGGCAAAGGTTGTAGAGATTTATCCTGTGACTAACGAGAACGAGCAATGTGATTTGAGCGATAGAATAGACCTGACAGAATGCAGAAATCAGGAAGTCATAGACAGCCTGTTCGTTTACTAAAATGAGAAAGGGACAGATATGGGTAGAGACTGTAATTTATACTTTGATAGGGTTGGTCCTTATTGGGATTGTTCTTGCGGTTGTAACTCCAAAGGTCAACGAGTACAAAGACAGGGCGCTAACTGAACAGACGATTGAAGCGATGAACACCATGGATTCTAAGATAAGCGAGATAGTAAATGAGGGGGTGGGAAACAAAAGAGTTGTTGATTTCAGGATGAGAAGGGGCTCTCTTTATTTTGACCTTGAGAATGATGAAATTGTCTTTGAGCTGAATGACAGCAGAGTTGTTTATTCAGAACCTGGAAAGGAAGTTCAGATAGGAAGAATAACTGTATTAACGACAGGAGGAGGCAGCAGAAATAATGTGCAGCTTACAATAAAATATAATGGAGACTTAAGAATGAACAGAAGAGGTGAGCTTGACATAAATTCCGGCTCTGAGAAATTTACTGCGGCATCAACCCCTTATAAATTCTTCTTTGAGCATGCCGGCTTTACTGAAGCTACATTTGAAGAAGAAGGCAGGGAAATTATACTAATTGAAGAAGCTAAAGGATAATTTTAAATAAATATCCGGCTAATTTCAGTTATTCATAAAGAGGAGAATAGATGCCAATATCAATTAACACTGTCCCTGCGATTCCGCCACTGCCGAGAATAGAGGACAAAACGAAAATTAACATAAGGTACTCACTTATAGCTCCTTATGCAAATGCCCATATTTACTGGGAGCAGAAAACAAGAGAGCTTGTTTATGATGTCGAAGAGCCGACATTAAATGAAAATGAGGCAGCTGTATTGGAAAGGCTTCAGGCAGCAATGCTTGAGCTGATAAACATAAATGTCGTTGTTGAAAGGACTAATGAAAGCTTAATAGAATACATAGACAAAACAGCAAGGCTTCTTATTGGAGAGCTTAACTTAAAAGTCAATGAAAGCGGTTATGAAAAATTATTCTATTATTTGTTCAGAAATTTTATAGGGCTTAACCAGATAGAGCCGCTGCTGAAGGATTATTTCATAGAAGACATAGAATGCAACGGCGTTGACACGCCTGTGTATATAGTCCATAGAATTTACAGGAATATCAGGACTAACATAAGATTCCAGACTATAGAAGAATTAGCAAGCTTTGTTGAAAAGCTATCGCAGAGAGCAGGAAGGCATCTCTCTTATGCCCAGCCGCTGCTTGATGGAACTTTGCCTGACGGGAGCATAGATTATCAAGAACCTGTGATTTACAGAGAAAAAGGCATTGTAAAAATAAATAAAATTGGAGAAGTAATTGACAAATACTATGAAAATGACGATATTGACAAACCAGTAAATGCTGAAGGGCTTGAAGTCGCATCTTTTGACAAGAATAGCTTTAAAATAAAATGGAAGAAAGCAGATTATGTCTATAGGCATAAGCTGAAAGAAAAAGAAGAGCTATACCATCTTGACCTGGAATTTGGGAGAAAAGTTAACCTGACGGGCTGCCATAGTGTATTTGCCGTTGATAAAGAAGGCGTTAAATCCAAGAGAACTGATGAATTAAAAGAGGGTGATTATGTTGTTCTTCCGTCAAAACTTCCGGAAAACAATGTGATAAGCGAGATAAATCTGGCTAAGGAATTGGCTGCCTCAAACCGAAAAAAAATCCTGTTTATTAAAGAGGTTCCAGACAGAATATACCTTGAAAACAAGAAGGAACTTTATAATTACTATCGCCAGAATTATAAAAATACAAATCAGACTTATTATGAGCACAAGAATAAAAAAATAATTCCGATAGAGCTCTATCATCTCTTGGCTGACGATGAAATAAGAAAATGCTTTATTGGCACGACCTCTTCCCATAAAGTCCCATGCTTCCTAAAGGTAAACAGAGAGCTTGCCAGACTTTTAGGATATTATATCGCAGAAGGATGGCTTTACGATTATGAATCTTACGGCGTCTGCTTCAGCCTGCATAAAGACGAACTGGATATTATAGAAGAAATAAAAGAAAGCGCAAAGGCATGCTTTAATCTGAAAAGTTATGTTGAGCCCCCTGAAGGAAACGGCATTAAGGTAAAAATTGACGGAATTATTTTGTGGCTGATAATGAAAGAAGTGCTTAAAGTCACGCAGGGAGCCAAAAATAAAAGAGTCCCTGAATTATTATTTAATACCGGAAAAGAATTGCAGGCAGAATTCGTCAGGGCGTGGCATGCAGGAGATTACAGCACAACTGTAAGTGAGGGTCTTGCAAATGATGTTTCCTATCTGGCGCTGTTTAATGAAGATATCACAGCATTCTATAAATCAGCCCCAAAAAAGACATTCATCAGGGGAAGGGAAATAAATACAAGTGGCGCCTATTATTCAAACTTTTATGCGAGAGAAACACTAAATACCTATCCGTCAATGATTCCTATTGAGATTTTTAATCCTTTAAAAAAGACGCATATGAGATTAAGCAATAAGAGGATAAGCAGGGAAAGATTGATGAGAATACTGCGGGAAAGAAGGTACGAGAGGTTTGAGAATCTTGGCGAGGCGCCTGCAAAATTCATTTCTGAATGGGAGAAGAGAGGATTGGTAAGCGGAAATATTCTGACAGCAGAAGGAATGAAATTGCTTGAAGAAATCCAAATTGTAAAAAAATTGGCAGAGTCTGATTTTTGCTTTGCCAAAATCAATAAAATATCCAAAGTTAAATCAACCGGAAAATATGTTTATGATTTTTCTGTGAACGGCAATGAAAACTTTGTCGGGGGAACAGGCGGGATATGCTGCCATAACAGCAGAGTCAACGCAACTTACACTAAAGATGTTACATCCAGAGGACCGACTTTTACCCTAAGAAAATTCACAAAGGTGCCATGGACGCCTGTTCAGCTTATTGCTCTGAACACTTTAAGCCCGGAGATGCTTGCATATTTCTGGATGCTGCTGCAGTATAAGGCAAATATATTTATAGTCGGGGGAACAGGCTCGGGAAAAACAACTCTTCTGAATGCACTTGCATTTTTCATACCTCCTGAAGCGAGAGTCGTGAGCATTGAAGACACCCGAGAGCTTTCTTTGCCAAGGGAAAACTGGGTTCCTGCAGTTGCAAGAACTTCTATAGGAGTAGGCAAAGTCGGAGAGGTGGATTTATTTGATTTATTGAGGAACTCATTCAGGCAGAACCCTGATTATGTAATTGTAGGAGAAGTCAGAGGAAGGGAAGCTTTCGTTCTTTTTCAGGGAATGGCTTCAGGCCATCCTTCTATGGGAACATTACACGCAGACTCTGTTGACACAATGATAAGAAGATTGCAGACTCCTCCGATAAATCTCTCTCCCTCTCTTGTAAATACTCTTGATTGCGTTGCAGTTATATCGCATGCAATTGTGAAGAAAAAATCTACAAGAAGGCTTAGAGAGATAGTGGAAATAATAAATGTCAATCGGGATGGAGGAGCTTTGATAAATACTCCTTTTACATGGAACCCTTCTGAAGATTTGTTTTATTTTAAGAAGCAGAGCAAAGTCTTTGAGAAGATATCTGCAAGATACGGAATCCCTATAGAAACACTTCAAAATGAATTCTTGATAAGATCAAGGCTTTTATATGCATTATATCAGAAGAGAATCTTTGGATTTGAAGAGGTCCAGAGCGTAATCAATGATTATTATGTCAATCCTGAAATGGTATTGAGAAACCTTGGCCTTGCACAATAAAGATATATAAACACTTTTTTGCTTTTAAGAATATGAGAAAAGAGGATGTGGTCGTTCTTAATCAGCTTGCTCTGGCGATGAAAGATTCTGTCGCGAAAATGGAGGATTATTACAGCAGGAAAGACAAAGTGAACCTGGAAAGAATAAAAAAAGAGATTCTTGCTATACAAAGAAAAATGGATGGTTTTCTTAAATAAAATGTTTAACGAATTAAATAATAATATTGACACCCAGAGGCTGATGATAAGGGAGCTTGGCTATTTTCTTGATAAGGCTGGGGAAGCTTCTCCTGCGGAAAAAAGAGTTATAGCAGACTTAATAAGCTCCATAAAAAAGAGGCTTAGACTGATAAATAATGCTATTCCTCTTCTTATTGAGGAAGTGACCCTTACGCCTGATATTACCAGCGCAAGAAAACAGCAATTGGAATCTGTTTCTTTCAAGGCAAATACTGCTCCTGTTACAATAAACAAACCAGACAAAGGGAAATTCCTGGAAGAGCTTAGGATAAGCGAGGAGCTGATAAATAAGCTGAAAAAAAGAAAATATGCTGTAAAAGAGGAAGGAGAACTTCATAAGGAGGCAAATGCTTACTCAAGAACTGCAAATAAGCTTTTTTTAGGTCTTTCTCAAAGGCTGTTGGATAAGGAGCTTTTCAAGAAGCTTTCATTGGACCTGAAAAAGAGCAACCTGAACATCCTGAGCATGAGCTATGTTTCAATGATGATACTTAGCATCTGCGTGTCTTTTTTTGCAGGATTTTTTATATATCTATTCTTTATATTTTTCTATTTAAATCTTGAATTGCCGATAATGCATGTATACACAGGAGAGTTTCTTTTAAGGGCTGTAAAATTATTGTGGATACTCCTTGCTGTCCCTCTTCTTACTGCTCTCGGATTTTATTTTTATCCCGGAAGCGAAAAATCATCTTTAGGAAAGAAGATAGACCAGGAACTGCCTTTTGTTGTAATCCACATGGGCTCTATTTCAGGAAGCGGCATTGAGCCGATAGAAATATTCAAAATAATAAGCTCAAGCGGGGAATATAAGTATACTTCAAAAGAGATAAAAAAGCTGCTTAATCAGATAAATCTTTATGGCTACGACCTTGTCACTGCTTTGGGCAATGTTGCCAAATCCTCTCCGAGTGCCAAGCTGGCTGAGCTTTTAAATGGCTTGGCAACAACTCTTAATTCTGGAGGAGGATTAGAAAAATTCTTTAGCGAGAGAGCGAAGACATTATTGCTTGAATACCGGCTTGAAAGGGAGAAATTCATAAAGACAGCTGAGACATTCATGGATATCTACATCAGCGTTGTCATAGCGACGCCGATGATACTCTTATTGCTTTTAGTAATGATATCTGTGTCAGGAATACAAGTAGGGCTTGGAATAGGGGAGATGACATTCCTTATAATAGCATTGGTAAGTGTAATAAATCTCGTCTTCCTTGTATTCCTTCATCTGAAACAGCCAAGTTACTAAAATGAAAATAACAAAAGCGCACGTAATCGGAGGGGCATCAGCAGCATTGGTATTAATCATAGACCTGATTTTCTTTATAGGCGAGCCGATATTCCTTTTTCTTCTCGGAATTGCCGCAACAGTCCTGTTTCTTCCGTTTATTGCGATGCTGTTAATAGAAGGAAGCAAAACCAAGGAAAAAAATGAAATGTTCCTTGAATTTTCAAGAAATCTTGCTGAAAGCGTCAAGACAGGAACTCCGATAAGCACGAGCATAGTAAATATGAGCAAAAAGAATTTCGGTGCTTTGACTCCGAATGTGCAGAAACTTGCAAACCAGATATCTCTTGGAATTCCATTAAGCAGGGCGCTTCAGACTTTTGCCATAGAAGTTGAGAGCGAGACAGTAAGGAGGGCAATAGCTTCTATAAGAGAATCAGAAAGTGCCGGAGGAGAAATAGACAAGATTCTTGATTCAGTCGCTTCGTCAATAAATCAGATAGAAAAGCTAAAGAAAGAAAGAAAAGCAGCAATATACAATTTAGTTGTTCAGGGATATATAATTTTCCTTATTTTCGTAGGGATAATGCTAATTATGGAATTTAAAATACTCCCTCTTACCGCAGGAATAAGCTCTCTTCGGGGGGTTGATTCTGCCGGATTCAGCGGAGGAGTTGGATTTGGAGGCGGAGCATCTGCCAGCCCTGAAGAGCTTGCAAGGTCTTTCCTATATTTGCTTTTAGTTCAGGGATTATTCGCAGGATTCACAATCGGAAAGCTTTCAGAGGGAAGCATAAGAGCAGGGATTAAGCATTCTTTTATCCTGACAGTTCTCGCTTTCCTGATATCAACAGGAGCAAAAGCTTTCTTAGGAGCTCCCGAAGCATCTCCTTAATTTTTATCAATTAAATAGAATAATTCGTTTTTGCTGCTGAATGCTGAATATCTTAAACCAGAAGAAGAAAGGATTTTTTCAAACCAAAATCTTCTTTTATTCTTCATCGGCTTTCCTGAAAGAGTTACTGTAGAAAAACTGGCAATAATCTTCTTTGAATCTATTTTTGAAAGCATGCCTGAAACTTTTTTATGTGAAAGTTTGAGGATGTCAAATACCTTGAAAATCAGGCAAACATCAGCTTTTGGAAAATCCATATTGTTTCTTATGTCCTGGTTAGAAACATTTCCTGGTATTTTATGCTTTTTAAAATAAAGCGATACTAAAGCCAGCGCAGAATCATCTATATCTAATGCATAATACTTTATTCCCTGCCTTGCAAGAGCTATAGGATTAAGGCCGCAGCCCAAGTCAAGAATAGACTGCGGATTTAAAGAGAATGTTATTTCCTTTATCTTAGGATAAAAATCCATTCTCTCTTTCGTTGATTTATGCTCATTAAGAACTTCTGTTTCTTTTCCTTCGCCTATTAAAGAAGAATAATCGCCTGATATTGTAAACCTTCCTACGTAATTCCTCAAGTCTTTTCTGGCGGATTTTATGATAATCTTAATATCTTTCCTGCCTCTGATTGCCTGCTTATTTTGAAGATATTTCTCAAGGACTCGGGCTACTACATCATCCGGAATTCCTGAAAGCTCTTTCTTCCTCTTTATTTCTGAGATTATGTTTTCCATTAAAAGATACAGGAAAATGCATTAAAAGACTTTACTGACTTTTAATCTATAAAGTATCCTACAATACCCAATCTAAATAACTCTAATTATCAGATAACTTATCTCTTTAGACTATAATATTTCTTGGGCTATTTTAAGAGAGGTTTTACTTTGTGTTGGCAAAGGTATTTAAAATTATAATTGTAAACAGAATAATGAATAAGAGAGGATTGAGCCATGTGGAGTTTATAGTCTCGTTCATTTTATTTGCTGGTTTCTTGACTGCCGGCTTCTATTTTTTCAGCCCGGTCAATAATTCTAAATTTATCCAGTCTTCAGTATATTACACATTCAATGAGATAACAAAAAATATAACCATAGACATGGAAACTATCAACATTGTGATTGACCCTGAAGTTGATTCACGAATAGTTGGAATTCCTGCCAGCCCTGAAAATGCGCAGAAAGTCAAATGCAAGACAGAAGGGAGCGACGGAGAGTCGTTTGAGTGCTATTTTGACTTAAGTATATTGCATATTGACAGGTTAAATCCTGGAAATAGTTTTGTAAAGGCAAAATTCAGCGAAGACTTTGATCAGGGACAAGCAATTTCAGGGCAGATTCTGAATCCTGAAAACTTTACCATATCTTCTATTGAAGTGAATGAAGTTGTAAGCGAAAAAAGGGTTAATGACCTTATAAGCAGGTATAGCAGCGATTATGACAGATTAAAAGATACTCTTAGCATCCCTGCAGGGATAAGTTTTTCGTTTGAATTTGATTTTGGAAACGGAAATCTGATGAGTGCTCAAAGGGATATTCCGAGCGGATTGGAAGTTTTCTCAAAAGAAGACAGATTTGAAATCATAAAGGAGGACGGAAGCACCGCGTTCGGAACTTTCAGAGTCAGGATATGGTAGGCAAAAAAGGTCTGATAAGGATATTAGAGGCAACTATTGCAATCATAATTGTGATAAGTTTTTTAGCGGTTACACAGATAAAAAATGTGCCTGTAAGCAGCGAAGATTATGACAAAAAAGCGTACAACATAATTGAAGAAATCTCTAGGAATACAACATTGAGAGAGATTGTTGTTTCTTCTGATGACGGATTTGTTGTTGGGGGGAAGTTATATGATTTCGTTGATGCAAGAATTCCAGAATATTATCTGGATTTCAGAATAAAAGTATGCGGGGAGATAGATATGATATGCGGATTGGACAGATATGTAAGGGACAGTGTTTATAGCGCTGAAAGAGTGATTGTTTCAGGGATAAGGGAGCCCGAATTTGAGAACAAGAAAATAAAGATATTTATTTGGAAAAATGATGGATAGGAATTATGCAAATTAGGTAAGATTATAAATTGCCCAAGATATTCCTGATTATGAAAAAAATACACAATTTCTCCATAAATCCTGATAGAGAAACGCTGAGGCAATTTGAGCAATGCTGCAATGAAAAATTTGTAGTTGAGGCTGCCTTAATGCCTGATGCGCATTTAGGATATGTTGCTCCTGTCGGCTCTGTTCTTGTGGCAAAAGATTACATTGTGCCTTCATGGGTAGGATATGATATAGGATGCGGGATGACTGCTGTGAAAATAAAAAATAAAAAGATTCTTGAAAGCATTAGAAAAAATGCTGAAATGATATATAACGAAGTAAGAAAAAATGTGCCGATGGGCTTGGGAGAAATAAACAGGCGTGAAGGCATAACTGAAGAGGCAAAAAAAGATTTCCATAAATTGATTGAAAAATTCAAGAAAAAAGAGCATGATAAAGAAGTGCTAAGATTTCTTGAAAACGGAAATGCCATTCTTAACCTTGGCAGCTTGGGGCATGGAAATCACTTTATAGAGCTCTGCTATTCTGAAAACGGATATGCCTGGATTGTGGTGCATTCCGGCTCAAGAGGAGTTGGGCATAAAGTTGCCAAGAAATACATGCAGAAGAGCGCGGGAAAAGATGAAGAGTTTGAAAAAACATATCCGCTGCATAAAGATTCTGAAGCGGGAAAAGAATATTTGAATGTTCTTGATTTCTGCCTTGAGTTTGCCCTGCTTAACAGAATAGAGATAATCAGAAAAGTTATTTCTTCTATTCAAAGAATCCTAGAGGAAAAGATCAAATGGGAGGTCTGGGTAAATAAAAACCATAATCATGCAATATTGGAAAAAGGAAAATTTATCCATAGAAAAGGAGCCACACCTGCAAAGAAAAGAGAAAGGGGAGTTATTCCAGCAAATATGAGAGACGGCTCATTTCTAGTAATTGGATTAGGAAATAAAGATTTTATTAATAGCTCAAGCCATGGAGCCGGAAGAATTTACAGCAGGAGTGATGCAAAAAGGAAAATAAGCATGGATGATTTCAAAAAGTCAATGGCAGGCATAAAAGGAACAGTAAATGAGGAAACAATTGATGAGGCGCCAATGGCATATAAGAACATTTACGATGTTATGAAAGTTCAGAAGAAAAGCGTTAAAGTCCTTGAACAGCTAAAGCCTGTGATAAACTGGAAAGGAACAAGGTATATGAGAAGATGAATGCGTGAATTTACATTGCTAACTTAAGGGTTAGTGACCTAAAAAGTCAAAGTTTCTTTTCGGAAACCTAACACTTTAAAAACTTCGAATACCTAATTTTTTTATGAAGATATTGGAAGCGTTTGATAAAGAAGTCAAAGGGACCAGGTATTATAGGTATAGGATAAACCTGCCAAAAAAAGTTGTTGAGAATTCTAATTTGAAGGGCAAAGACTTAAAAGCGAGAGCCGAGAAAGATAAGATTGTGATTGAGAAAAAAAAGTAACTCGTGCTATATTTATTTAACTATAAAAACATTCTTGTCTTGAACTTTCGAATACCGAAAGGTTTATATATTTCGGATACCGAATAGTCTTATGGAAAGTAAAACAATAAATAATTAAAATGGTAAGACAATTGAATATCAGGAGAAATAGAGAATGAACCTAAATAAAATACATTTAATTGATGCGTTAGAGGGATTGAAGAAATTAGAAGATAACTCTGCCCAAATCGTCATAGCCGATCCGCCATACAACATAGGCAAGGATTTTGGGAATAACAAAGATAAAATGGGGCTTGAGGAATATCTTAAATGGTGTGATGGATGGATAAAAGAGAGTATTAGAGTTCTAAAGAAAGACGGAACAATGTTTATTTATGGATTTAGTGAAATTTTAGCTCATCTTTTTATTAGAATACCCATAAATAAAAAATGGTTAGTGTGGCACTATACTAACAAGAATATGCCAACAAACAAATTCTGGCAAAGAAGCCATGAAAGTATAATTTGTTGCTGGAAAGAAAAACCAATTTTTAATTTGGATGATGTTAGGGAACCATATACTAATGGTTTTCTTAATGGCTCTGCTGGAAAAGTAAGACCTGCAACTGCTGGAAGACTAAGTAGAAATGGAAAGGAAACAGTTTATAATGCACATGAAAGGGGAGCGTTACCGAGAGATGTAATAAAAATACCTGCTCTTGCTGGTGGTGCTGGGATAAATGAAAGAGTTAATCATCCAACGCAAAAACCTTTGGCATTATGCGATAAACTTATTCTTTCAGCAAGGCAAAAAGAAGGATTTGTTTTGGTTCCTTTTGCTGGTTCGGGTTCTGAATGTGTTTCAGCCAAAAAATTAGGTCTTGACTTTATAGGTTTTGAAATAAATCCCGCATACATTAAGATAGCGAGAGAGAGATTAAGCGATACACCTAAACAACTTACTTTATAGATTAGTTTTTTAATGGCTCTTCAATTTTACTTCCTAACTTGTTATTACTAATCTTAACTTCTAATATTTCATTGCATAAGTTTATGGGAATGTTCATCCATAATTGATTTGACATCTTTCTCACAATATCTAGAATAACCCCTTCTTTATTTCGACCTCTCCAACCAGAATGAACGCCTTTATTTTTCCGCGAATATGCGTTTAACCATTGCATACTATTTGCTAAAATTATATCTGCCCCTATCAAAAATATTTTATATATTCTTTCTGTTTTTGTATCTATTCTTGAACAGCATAGGTATATATCAAAATTTTTTCCATCTCCATCTATAAATTCTTTCATTTCATCTATACTATTAAATCTCGTTAGTCTATAAGAAGATAGAATTAACATATTGCCCTTTATATTTCCGGATTTTGCAGAGATACTAAAATCTTTTGTCCAAATATCTGCTCCCTTTGAGTGAGACCCCTGATTCCATATAGGTTTTTTACCCATAAAATTAAGAGTGGCATTTATCAGCTCTTCCCATCTATCTGCATTAATTGGCACAATACTATTCAAAGAATGAAAAGCTATCAATTTTTTTAAATGTAATATAAACTTCCTCCAATTAAAAGATAAAATTTTTCGCTTTTGTATACCTTTAAACTGCATAAAGATATACAGAAAACTGACTTTTAACCTTTTCTACCAATCGATAACTTAAAACTCTTGCAGTCAATAATCTTTATAAAGTTCGAAGAATTGAAACTTGAATGAAGAGATTGATGTTGGTCTTTGTATTTTTATTCGCTTTTAGTGTGTCTTTTGCTCCTCTTGTTACGGCTCCGGGGGGAGGCGCATGCGATATTTCGCAGACAATTATGCTGCTGGAATCAACTACCAATTCTCATGGAGAAATATGGAGCGGGACTACTTACACTATCCCTCTATGCTATGATATTATTTTTGGACAGCAGTATACAGGAGCTAATCCGCAGACATGCACTAATGGAGATGGCAACCTTGTTTTGAAATTGAGTGCACCCAGTAATGCGCATGCTGAAGCAAATAATCAGAATAATTACAATACGAATGTCTGCTACGGAGATTTGGTTTGCACTGTTGAATCAGGAGCATGCACGCAGGGAACATTTGTTGTTGCAATAAGCGGAAACACCAATGCACATCTTGCTAATTCTTCACAGCAAGGCTATCTTAATGTCTGCTGCACTCAAGGAGGAGCACAACGGCCGCAATGCTCTGACGGAATTGATAATGACGGAGACCAGTTAGTTGACTTTGATGGAGGAGGAGTTGGCCCGCCAGATCCCGGATGTACTGATGCCTTGGATAATGATGAAACAGATATTGTTTCCGGAACTATTGATAATGTTGAATGGCACAATGGATTCGGAGAAGTAATAACAGAGAGCTTTGTAAACAATACTGTTTACTTATACTCGGAAACTACATTCAATCAGGGAGCAAGAGTTCAGTTTGAAGTGTTTGAAGATGACCTTTTGTTGGATGACCCAATAAGAGCAGGAGCTAATGCTTTATATGCTGATGTAAATTCACAAGGAATTGCAGTTGCTGAATGGACAATAACAGATGAAGATATGGCAAGGACAGCTGATTACGGAGAATTTTATTTTGTTGCAAGCTTAGGCACAGAATCAAGAGAAAGCCTGAGAATACCAATAAACAATGAAGAAGGCTCTAATTCTCCTCCAAAGGCGAATATAACTGCTCCAAGGCATAGAGGAATATATTTCATAAACCAGCTGGTTAAATTTAATGAAAGTAGCAAAGACAGAGAGAATAGGATTGTTAGCTACAATTGGAGAATTGAAAACCAAAATGGCTTGGTGTTTGAAAGCAATGAAAGGTCTTTCTTTTTTGCATTTCCTTCGGCTGACCAATATATAATCACTCTTAAAGTCACAGATGAAAAAGGATTGTCAGGAGAGTCACAAGCAGGAGTTATTGGGATAGGAAATAACGGGATGCTTGCTTATGTTAACAAGCCGTTCCATAAGCAGATTGTAGTTAATGAGTCTTTGATTCTCAGCTTCAGCGCGAGCGACAGCTATGTGATAAATGTAAGCGGCGGGTGCCCTGATGTTGATATAATATGCATGGCTGGAAATTGCCCTGCAAGAACTGAAAATTTCCCTCCGGCATGCATGGATATTGTTTCCTTGAATGGAAATCTAAATCAGGGATTTGCTGCATTGAATTTCAGCTGGGAATTTGATGATAGCCAGAGATTTTCAGGATTTGGACTTGTAAGCGGAGAGAAAGCTTATCCGCTTCCATCTGATGAATTTGACGATAAATTGATAGAGTTTTCTTTAGATTACCAAAATTCTGTACAGAATTTATTATTAAATAAAAGAAGCGAGAGAGTATTTACTTTGTTAGACAGAAGGCAGTGCGTGGACGGAGGGCAGACCTGGATTTTTCTTGATGAAAACGGATTTGAGCTTGAAAGAAGGTCTACTTTGGATTCTTCTGCATGCGCCGGCGCTGATGGAAATGTTAATACGCAGCAAGATAACTGCTGCCCTTCGGGGTTCATTTGCACGCAGGATGGATGCAGGACAGACGAAACAGCTCCTGAAAGATGCGGCGATTATTTGACAGAGCCAACATGCGAGGAAGATGCATATCGCATTGCCAGATTTGATCCTCTATGGAATGAGTTAAATTGCGGAAGAACAATTAATGGCTCTGTGATTAGTTGTGCGTGCGCATGGAACCAAACTGCTCGCAATGAGACAGGAGCTTGCGGGCTTGAAAAAACTTCTATATCTGGTGGTGGAGGCAGCAGCCTATGCACTGAATATCAATGCCTTTATACTTATGAGGAAGGAGAATGCAGGAACGGGCGCATGACTGTGCTTATTGAAGATTTCTTCACCCCAGGAACCTGTAATCCTGGAAGGCAGGAAGAATACAGAACATTATGCGAGGCAGGCGCCGGAGAAAGAATTATTCCTTGCGGAAGGCCGACAATAGAATTGCCATTTTTCACAGATATTCAATTAATAGCTGCAACAGGAATAATTGTTTTGATGTATTTTGCACTGCATTTCTTCAGAAAAGGAAAATAAAATGGTATCTAAAAGAATTATTGTTCTGTTTTTAATGCTGGTAATGATAACCGGAGTTCTTGCCTCATTTGAGCTTAAAGGCCATAGCATTCAAAAGGCATATGTTTCCGGAGAGAAAATAAAAGGAACTATAAATTTAAGCTTCAACAATGAGCCGGGAAAAAACTTATTGACAAGCAATTTCCAGGGCAATATAACTTTAATTGATTTTCTTAATATAAATAATTTCAGTGAAGGCACGCATTATAACTGCAGTACTCCTAATTGCGGGACAGATTATATTGCCCAGAATGAAATAACCGAGTTGAACCTAAACGGAAAGAAAATAATCGGGCTTAAGATTTTCGGAAATGATATAACTGACATTGAATCAGCAAGCTTTAAAGTGAGCGGAAACGGAGGAGATTCTTGCATCCCTCCATTAATAGTTGATTTCCTTGATAGCGGAGATTATAATTTAGTCCCTGACAAATATACTGGTTTTGACTCCTGCTTTTCTACAAATTACGGATGCTTTGACAGGAATCTGGGAAATTATCAGGATGTTTCCATAAGTATTAATCCGTATTGTGAAAATATGACTCTGGCTGCTGCTCCTGCCTTCAAATTAGGGGCATTTGTTAAAAACAGCACAACAGGCAAGATTTCTAATCTGACAATGCAGCTTTATGACCATGATGAAGCATTGTTAGGAGAATGCATGCTGCCAATGCAGACAGAAATCGAGGAGGAATTGGATTGCATTGTTGAGTATACTGCTCCTGCGCAAAAAGATTATCTTGTCTGCTTAGTTGGAAAAAGAAGCAATACTGACGGGGCTAATTATAAAATAAGGTCTGAAACACAGAGCAATGTGTGCGGGACAGATAATTTCGGCAGCACATACGGACGGGATTATGAGCTTTTTGCAAAGACAATGAGATTTGCAGAAACTGATTTTGAAATAAATGACAGCGTTTTTGAAGCAATACATGGCGATAGATTAAGCAACTATGCATTTGATTATATACTGGAGAAATACAATTCTGTATGCAATCCGAGCTGTGTTATCCCCATTGCCTTGACAGGAATAAGCCAAAATCTTGTGTTCAGCGATGCTTTGATAAAATATAAAGACGGAAACACTCTTGTAAGCGATGATGCCTTATACTCAATAAGTCTTGAAGAGCCAAAGATAACTTCTAAAACCCTTAAGTTGAACCTTGGGCTTGCCAATTTTGTTATACCTGAAAGCAGCAATGCAAACAGGCTTGAAATATTTCTAGGAAATGAGAGAATAATAAACGAGCCTATAACTATTGTGAGAGGATTTAGCTTTGATGTAAATCCGAAATTTGTTGCATTCGGGCAGGCAGTTAATTTTATAATTACGAGCTCTGTAAATGTAACAAGCGCCACATGGAATTTTGGCGATGGGGATGTTGAAACAGCAAACGGAAAATCAATAACCCACACTTATCTTGATGAGAGAACATTTACTCTTAAGGTTGATGCAAGAGCAGCTAATGGAACAAGCTCAAAGCAATTTTCAATAAGTGTTGCCAATGCACAGGAATCTGCCAGAATAACTCTTGAAGATTATAACAGAAGGATTGATAATTTAAAGGGAATAATCATAACTTATCCAAGCTGGATGCAGGGAGGTATTAATAGTGCATTAACAATTGAGGATAACGAAGCAAGGCTGGATGAATTGCAATTGGAATATAATTCTGCGCAGAATGAAAGCGATTATGCTGATGTCATGAATGCCCTGCTTGGCTTAGAAATCCCTGTTACACTTAATGCCTCTAAAAAAGGGATAGTTCCCATAACAATTGGCGCTGATAACATAAATACAGATTTCATAGAGCAGCTTAGCACTGAAGGGAACAGAGACAATGATGCTGTGAAAGAGGCAATAGCAGGATGGATGTCTGAAAATACAGATGCTGAAATTGAATTTGAGACAATAACCGGCTTTTACGGAGACTCTTCAGATCCTATAATAACCTCATTCAAAGTTGATATTACTCCAGCATCAGGAGCAAAAGATTCTTACTTCATAATTCCTGCAGGCATAGATGAGGTTACATTCAAGAGCAGCTATA
This sequence comes from Candidatus Woesearchaeota archaeon, assembly GCA_964437555.1. GTDB lineage: Archaea > Nanobdellota > Nanobdellia > Pacearchaeales > GW2011-AR1 > UBA92. The sequence continues at coordinate 23,511 of CAYTHI010000007.1, forward strand.
ACGAAAAAGCTATAGGAGAAGGAGTTTACATTGCAATCAGCACGCAAAGAAGGGAAATTGAATTCATTTTAAGCGGAGAAGTCGGTGTTGAAGAACTTGGCCTATATATTTCTCCTGCTTTGCAGAACCTGGATATAGTAGCTGATGAAGAAATATCAGAGTATGAAGAGCCCGGATTTGCCCTGGGAAGATTTTCAACAGGAATAATTGCATTATTAATCATTGCATTTATCGCTTATATTATTCTTCAGGAATGGTATAAGAGAAATTATGAAAGAAGCCTTTTCAAGAGCGAGGAAAGCTTTTACAATCTTATAAACTTCATCAATAATGCAAGGGATGCCGGCCTGACAGAAGGGCAGATAAAAGCAAGACTGAAGCAAAATGGATGGAGCGGAGAGCAGGTAACTTATGCTTCAAGAAAATTAGATGGAAAACGAACAGGAATGTTTGAGATTCCTATATTCAAATTCGCTGAGAAAAGAAAAGTTAAAGAAGAACTGGAAAAAAGAAAACAGGGAGGGGGCGCAACATTTATTAAAGAACCCAGATTTTAGATAAGATGTTCAGCATATTAAAAAACTTCTCAAGGAGAATTCTGAACAGCATTTTCAGAAGAAGAGACAACATAAGGATAGGGTTTTATGGCCCCCCTAATGCAGGAAAGACAAGCCTCGCTAATGTTATCTGCAAAGACTGGACAGGCGAGGATATAGGAGTAGTCAGCAATATACCCCATGAAACAAGAAAAGTCCAGTTCAAGGAAAAGGTTGAGATAGAATACAAAGGGAAAAAGCTGACTTTCAAAATTGTTGACACTCCGGGAATTGCAACCAAGGTAGACTATGAAAATTTTATGAAATTTCACATGAGGAAAAACGAGGCTAAAAAGAGAGCCAAGGAAGCTACTCAGGGAATTATTGAAAGCATAAAATGGCTTGATGACATGGATGCAATTATAGTTGTCCTTGACTCTACTGAAAATCCTTATTCTCAGGTAAATATAACTATTGTTGGAAACATAGTTGCGAGGAAGAAGCCTGTGTTAATTGCTGCCAATAAAATTGATTTAAAGAAATCAGATATGAAAAGAATAGAGGCTGCGTTTCCTGAATATGAAGTTGTAGGAATATCTGCAAGGAAAGGAACTAATATGGAAAAATTTTATCAAGCCCTGTTCAGGCTTGCTAAAAAAGTATAAAGGGGAGAAAATAAAAATAAATAACATGGCGCAAAAGAAGATGAGAGGACTGAGCTTACATGTCATTCCATTTACTGAAATAAAAGGCCTTTCAATATCAGAAAGGATAAAGAAAATACTGAAGCTCATTATGGGAAACAAAATAGTCATACTTCAGGGAAGATTAAAAGTAGAAGAGGAGATAAGGCTTATAGAAGATACGATGGCAATGGTTGACCATATAAAATCGTTCAAAGGGATTGAATTGGCTGTTATAGACAGCTCTGAAAATACCTCTTCCTTTGTGGATAAATTCAGGCACGGATTAGCTAAAAGGCTTACAGGAGAGAGCAATGCTTTAACAATAATAGGCCCTGCCAGCATAGTTAAGGAAATCAAGAAAGATCCCAGAAAGCTGGAAGTTATGCTCGGCTGATTTTATAGAATCCTTTTGAAGAATAAAATCTCTTTTTTACCACCGCTTACCTTTTCCACCTCATAATCTTTTAATAATGCTATTAATTTATCATAGCAACTTCTTATTATTTTTGATGCCAATCCTATTCCAGAAACAATAAAAATAGATGGATTGTATGCTGCTATAATCGTAAGTGATTTCTTAATAATTATCTCTGGTTTATCTTGCCAACTAACAAAAAGAGTATGCTTCTCTATATTGTTTAAAATAAAATTTATTTTATCTTTTAATTCTTGTTCTGAAGTTATCCCTTCTATAAGTATTCCCACATACCTGTTTAGAATTCCATTCTGAACGAAGTGAGAAATATGCAGGCCATTAACCTCATATTTTCTTAATATTTTTTGCTGTAAATTTCCTAATCTATTTTTGTCCAATTCTATTTTTCTTAAGGTCAAGCCTAACCTTACTAAGAGAAGCAATGATTTATCTTCTATATATTTGCTGTAAAATTTAGATTCTCCTGAGGCGTATTGTTCCCTAACAACCTCTATTACTTTCTTTTCTTGAATAAATGCAAGTTCTTTATTTTTAAACTTGTTTGCAAATTCTCTTATTTTCTCAATTGACAATTCAATAATCCCTTTTGTTATACCAGAAGCAGCATTTTCTATTGGGTCTTCAAAATACATCCCCAAACTCCTCTATAAACTTGGAGATGCTTAACTCGTTATTATCTAAAATTATCGTACTGCCAGGAAATATAGCCATATTTTCTACTTCGACAGGAATCTCTAGATATCTGTCTAAAACTTTATTCCCTAAATTATCCAATACAAATTTCCCGTCTGAACTATAACCCAGTCCTTTAAGAAGCAGAATCTTAGATTCCGAAGAAATTTCTTTTAATGATATGAGTTCTATATTAGTATAATGTTATAACCTTAGATTAAGCAGTCCTTTTTATCCTGCCAACTTTAATGTCTTTTAAACTTTCAAGAAACTGCTTTAATAAATCTACGTCTATATTTGCCTGCATTTTCAGCTTTTCATATTCTTCTTTCGGTATTCTTACCATTTCCATGAATTAAAACATAACCTTGTGCTTTTAAGTTTTCGGCTCGTGTGATTCTGCAGACTAAGCAATCTAAAATGGATGTCCTCTAAGATAACTAAATTTATTAAGTTAATAAAATAAAGAGAAGCATGCCAAGCCAATGTGTTCATTGCTCTAAAATCTATGATGACGGAGCCGAAGAGATTCTTAAAGGATGCAGGAGCTGCGGAAGCAGGTTTTTTTTCTATCTGACAAAAGACAAGCTTGAGAAAATAAAGCAGGAAAAAGGAGCAGAAATAGACTTAACTAAAGAAGAGAAGAACCAGATAGAAAAAGATGTTAGGGATATTGTCGGAATAAAAGAAGAGGATGAAAGCCCTATAATTCTGGATTTTGAAGCTGTAAAAATAATAAAGCCGGGAAAGTATCTTATAGATGTTGCAAAACTTTTCAAAGGAGAAAGGCCTCTTGTTTACAAGCTGGAAGACGGAAAGTATATTGTTGATTTGAGCACAGACAATAAAAGTATAAAATAAGCATTTAAAAACAGAATTGCCTTATGATAAGAATGATTAATAAGATTCTAAAAGAAGAGCTTGAGCAGATAAAACCATCTAAATCTGAACTTAATGAACTGAATAAATTAACTAATGGTTTTATAGAAAAATTACAGGCAGAGCTTAAGGATGAAGAGCATGGAGGAGAGATTTTTGTCGGAGGAAGCTTTGCAAAAAATACTTTAATTAAAAAAGAAGCTTATGATATAGATGTTTTTGTAAGGTTTAGCTGGAAGTACGATAATATCTCTGAACTGCTTGAGAAGCCATTGAAAAGACTTGCTAAAAAGGAAAATCTTGAGCTCAATAAGATTCATGGAAGCAGGGACTATTTCAGGATTTATTCTAAAAATCATAAAGCTTATTTTGAAATAATACCTGTAACAAAAATAAAAAAGCCAAGTGAAGGAAAAAATGTGACTGATTTGAGCTATTTTCATGTTTCTTATGTAAAAAAAAGAATGAAAAAGCTGTCAGACCAAGTTTTATTGGCTAAGGCATTTTGCCAGGCACAAAAAGTTTATGGAGCTGAGACTTATGTTCGAGGATTTTCAGGATATTCCTTAGAATTATTAGTATTGCATTATAAGAGCTTTGTTAAAATGCTCAAAGAATTAATAAAAGTCAAGAAAGGAGAGAGGATTGTAATAGATATTGAAAAAAGATACAGAAGAAGCAAAGATGTTTTTTTTGAGCTGAATGAAGCCAAGCTTGGAACGCCAATAATATTAGTTGATCCAACATACAAAGAGAGAAATGCCCTCGCTGCCTTATCTTTTGAAACTTTTGAAAGATTTCAGGACGAAGCAAGGAAATTCCTTAAGAAGCCGGAGAAGAAATTCTTTGAAGAAAAAATGCTTGATTCTTCTTCATTAGAAAAATTTGCAAAGCAAAAAAAAGCTGAATTTGTGCATGCAAGAATCCATACTGACAAGCAGGCAGGGGACATAGCAGGCACAAAGCTGAAAAAATTTCATTATCTTATTGAAAAAGAAGCAAGAAAATATTTTGAGTTATTGAAACACGAATTTGAGTATAGCGGAGACCAAACAGCTGATTTTTATCTTGTTCTCAAATCAAAGAAAGAAATATTCCAAATAGGGCCTCCTATGTATAAAAAAAAGCTTAGAAAATATATAAAAGAATTCAAGGAAAAGCACGGGAAAAATGTGTTCCTGAAGAATGGGATTTATCATGCAAGAGTAAAAGTTGATTTCACAGGTAGGGAATTCATAAGAAAGCTGGCAGATGATAAAGACAAATTAGGGCAGATGCATATAACTAAGATGGAAGTGAATTAGTATGTCCTATTACGGAAATCTTCATGCATTTGATGAGTATAGCCTGCATTAAGATAAATGTCTTTTATTTCTCTTGAAATAGCTGAAGCTAACCTACTATCTGAAGAAGTTGTTACAACGTGGGCTCCTTCAATTATCTTACTCCCCATAACATTAATGTTATCAGTAATTACTACAGTTCCTTCTGGAGAAACAAATACTCCGTCAAGAATAAATCCTGTCTCTGCTCTGAATCCTGAATGTTTTGACTCAAAACCTTTAGAACTCATTAATTCTTCTAATTTATCTCTAATATCTCCTCTTACTCCGGTATCTTTTCTGAATTGCGGAATTTCATCCTGATAAATATCTATTATTGTTCTCATTTCAAACTCGACTCAAACATTCCGTGCAGGGATTCTGTGAAGTAAGGAGCTGAAATCCATATTCCAAGCTCATCTTCTGAATTGTCCTTTGTAAGCATGAATAATGATTCTGTTTTATCTGAAATTATGAATCTTCCGTGATTGTCTGTGTGTTTCGCCTTTATGTTAAATTTACTGGTAAGTTTCTTTACTTCAGCTTCGTCTCCTGAAAGAACAATTTTTGTCTTTATATTTTTCTTAGACAAATCTTCAATTGCTGATAAAAAGATTTTTGACCTTTTTTCAAAATCTGCGGCTGAAGTGCATATTGTTATTTCTTTCTTTGTCTTGTCAAACATTTCTTTTATCTTTGTGTTTAAATGAGCTCTTCCTTTTATTGCTCCTGACAAATCTTCTGCTCTTATGGGAGATATTCCTGTCTTATACAATTGCTCTAATTCATTATATTCTTCTCTTTCAGGCAATAAAGAAAGCGATTTTACTTTTTCCTGCGCATCATTAAGAACATTTGACTTCATTTTTTCAATTATTGTTCTTGGTTCTACTGCAATGTATTTTACAGGCTTGCCAATCTTTATAATTGCAAATCCTCTCTTTGCCAGACTCTCAAGAACGTCATATGTCCTGCTTCTTGGAACTCCTGAAATTTCAGCTGTTTCCCCTGCAGAAACAATTCCCTTTGAAAGCAAAGCTATCCAAACCTTTGTTTCATATATATTAAGATTAAAGTGGTCTTTAATCCTTTTCACAAGTTCTGGTTTTACCATCATGCGTTAGTGATAAAATTAGAGTATTTAAATGTTTCTGTTGTTGTGACTAAAGAAGAGTAAATTAAATCAATAAAGCAATTCCTAAACCAATCAGACATCCGGCAGTTATGAAAGGCATGGCAGGATAAAATTTGCCTTTTTCTGAATTGTAGAATAATAATCCAAGAGCTATTGTTGCTCCAATTGATATAATCAAAGCCTGTAATAAGCCAAGGGAGCTAAGAACAACTCCTGCAAGAATTATAGGGAATACAACGTCTCCTCCGCCTAAGATTGCAACATTAACTTTTATTTTTTTATTCTTCGGCTTTAGCTTCATTTCCTTGTATCTTTTAATCATTAACCTGTCTTTTTTTCTTAAATATGGAACAAAAAATCCTGAGAAGACGCGAACTTTTTCCATCTGATATTTTGCCATTTTTTGCATGAAACCCGCATGCCAGACCGCATAAATGTCATATATAGAGATTAAAAGTAGAAGGACAACAACGCTCCATATGCTAAGAAGGGGAATAAAGACAGAAGCTATTCCGGGATAGACAAGCATTTCCGTTAAATTATGAATTATTATATTTCTCCTGAATACTTTAAGGAATGCAAACGGAATTGCAATTACTAATGCAATTAAAGAAGAATGAGGAAGCTTAAAAGCAAAAGCATTTAGTGCCAGTGCAATTCCTACAATTATAACAACAAAAAACCATATTCTTAGAAATACTTCTGCTTTCAGTTTAATTAAGAATAGCATGAGCAGGACAGCTATGATTAAAGCGATTATTATTGAGGTTGTCGCATTTGCAGTGCTTATATCTGATGGAGGATTAAAGCCGTAAGGTATGTTATATTCTGAAACATTCATTAATTCGCCTGTTGTTTCATTTAAAACTGAAAAGCTGTGCGGCTTATACACATTAGTAACAAAAAGACCTATAATCTGCGCTATGAAAAACATTGACAATAATACTATAGTTACTTTTTTTGTGTGCTTCATGAATGGTTTTGGGAAAAAGAGTTTATAAAATGTTTGAGAAAATAGATTTTATAAAACCAAACGTCTATTATTCTGAACGAATATTATTTATTCTACCCATGCTAAAAAGAGGATGAGACTAGGGGGCGTTGAAGAGTGGGAAATTGAGCATATTCTAAGATTTCCAGCGTATATTTTAAAATATCCAGAAGGCACGATGGAAGCTTACGGAGAATTAAGACACAGAAAACTGAAGGTTGTTTATGAGGATAAAGAAATAGCAGGAGAAAAGTATAAAAGGATTGTGAGTGTCCAATTTCCATGAGAATTGAATACGATAAAGAAGTTGATGCGGCATACATTTACTTAGTTGAAGATATAGGAGACGGCTCAGTGAAAAAAAATGATAATATAATTCTTGATTTGGATAAGGACGGAAAATTGCTTGGAATAGAAGTTCTTCATGCAAGCAGGACTCTTAATAAAAAATCACTGATTGAAGCTAAAAGCATTTAAATTTCTATTATTTATTTCAATTTTTATTTCAGCCTAATCGTCTCAAGATTCCTGGGAACAATCGTCTCAATCCTGTTGCTTTTATAAATTGTTGAAGCTAAATCCAGGCACTTTGAAACTTCACCATGGTTTATTATGACTTTTTTAGGCCTTGGAGACATTCTGTTTATGAACTGAAGCAAATCATTTCTTCCTGAGTGCGCTGATAAACCATTAAGAGTTTCAATTTTCATTTTAACATGAACTCTCTCTCCTCCGTCGCGCATTACAATATCTTTTTCTCCTTCCTGCAGCCTTCTTCCTAGAGATCCCACGGCCTGATAACAGCCAAAGACAAGAAGATTATTAGGATTATCTGAAAAGTGCTTGAAATATTCCACTGAAGCTCCTCCTACAAGCATTCCTGAAGTCGCTATAACGATGCATGGACCTCCTTCTATTACCTGCTTTCTTTCCGCCGGACTTCCTACGCGCTTGAATATGGGAGAAGTGAAAGGATTGTTGTCCTGAAATATCTGGGATCTTACAGATGAAGAAAGAAAATCAGGATATGCTGTATGAATTGCAGTAATGTCCCATAGCATTCCGTCTAAATAAACAGGAATCTCCGGCAATTGCCCTACTCTTATTGCTTCCTCAATCCTAAGAACTGTTTCCTGCGCGTGGCCTAATCCAAGTTCGGGAAGAATTATTTTTCCGCCTGCCTTAATTGTTTCATTAGCCATTTCTATAAATTTATCTTCAGTTTCCTTTCTTGGAGGAAGAACATCAGCTTTAGAGCCGTAAGTAGATTCTAAAGTTACTGTTTCTGCTCTTGGAAACCTGTTCACTGCCGGGTCTAATAATCTTGTCTTCCTATAATTTGTGTCAGCAGTATAAACAAAATTGTGCAATCCATTTCCAATATTAATATGAACCTGAGCAGAACCGAGAACATGGCCCGCATTATAGAAAGTTATTCTTATATCAGGAGTTATGTCGTGAACTTCCCCGTAATCAAGGCATATTGAGTGCTTTACCATGTCCTTTATATTTTCCGGCTTAAATATCGGAGCTTCCGCCTGCTTGTATGCAACACCTACAAAATCCAAAGCAAGAAGAGCTGAAATATCTCTTGTTGGAGGAGTTAAATAAACAGGCCCTACATAACCCATTTTATATAACCATGGTATAAAACATGAATGGTCGCTATGCGCGTGAGAAAGAATTATTGCGTCTATTGAATTTAAGTCTCCAACTTCTGCAACATTAAGATAAGGAAATCTTTCAGAGCCTTCATCTATTCCCGGATTTATTCCGCAATCAAGGAGTATTTTTGAGTTCGGAGTCTGAAGAAGCAGGCAGGAGCGGCCGACCTGCCTTCCAGAGCCAAGGTAAGTTACACGAACCCACATATCCATTTTATCAGGGCTCCAGTCTTTGTAGATTTTCTTTCCTATTTCATTAAGAAATTTTTTCCTGTAACTGTTGTTTGCATAAAGAACAGAGTGTATTTTTTCAGTAATTTTTGAAGGAATTGCTGGGCTTCTCTGAACTTCAGGAATCCACATTGTAGAGTTTTTTATATCTGTAAGAATTGAGCCTTGCTTTCCGATTACCAAGCCGGGCCTTTTTGATTCAATAACTACTGTGCTTCTTTGCACGTCAAAGATAATGCTTTCAATCTCTGCTTCCGGAGAAACCAGAGCTCTGATTGTGTCTTCTGTTTCTTTCTCAGATGCAAGAAGACTTTTATCAGCTCTTAACTCTATCCTTTTCTTTACTTTATCTACTGCCTGCTTTATCTTTACATCGCCGGTCTTGAAAAATTCCTTGTTTGTTGTATAAAGAACTATATTTGCTCCTTCGAAAATCGCTTCGTGCACTACGCCTTCCGGCAATTCAGATGTAATACTCTTTAGGATATCTGGCATTTTAATCAGCTATAATTTGGCAAAATCTCTTTAGAAACGACATGTTTTATTCCGTCTTTCGTTATCGTGATGACATCTATTCCGTTTCCGGAACCTGTATCTCTTTGTGTTGAAGACTTAAGAGATTCTTCTGCAAGCTTAACTCCTTCCTCTATTGAAATATCTTTTTTCCATTGCCTTTCCAAAAATCCAAGGATGTAAGGCATTCCTGACGAAAAGTTAGCATCGTAATCCTTGACAAGATAAACGCCTCCGGCCGGCTCAATTGTATAAAGTTCTGTAGTTCCGTCTTCGTTAACTCCTCCGACAAGAAGGCCAACAATATTAGGAATCATTGTCGGGGTCCTTATATTCCTGTAAAACATCATCCCTATAAGATTTGCCGCTTCCTTAATAGAGGGGCGAGATTTTGTCTTAAGCTCTTTAAGTCTTAACTCAGCAGCAATCACCTTCTCAGACAATAAAATATCGGCTGCTCCTCCTGTTCCTGCAACAACAAGATAATCATTTATTTTCTTCACTTTCTGCTCAGCTTTGGACATAACAATAGTTCCGGCTGTTGCTCTTCTGTCTCCGCCCATGACAATGCCGTTTTTGCAGACAATTCCGACTAAACTTGTGTTTGACCTAAGTATTGAATCTTTTATTTCGGTGTTCATAAGAATGATAGAACCTCTACACGCAAAGGATGAGAAAAGAGGTATTTAAATTTTACTATGCCAAGATTTATTCTTACTTTCTCATGAACTAAAGTAGTGAGTTTACGCAAAAAATAAATCTTGCGCACATCAAGAACCAAAACACACCATATACTTTAGTGTATGTTCTTGACATGGTTAAATTTAAGATGATGGTTAGAAGCTTAGAGAATTTCAGGATACGGAAACTGAAGATATACCTGAATCTTTCCTTACTTTTATTATATTATCCACAAAACTCTCTATCTTCGGCTCGTGAGATACCATTATTAATTGTTTTACATTTAATTCCTGTAAAACATCACGGATTTTATCAAGCTGCTGCGAAGAAAAGCCCTCTGTTGGCTCGTCAAGAATTACTAAATCCTGCGTGTTAATTTTGCTGTGTATTGAATTAATTATCTGATTTAAGGCAAGGCGGTATGCTAATGCAACAGCTGTTCTCTCGCCTCCTGAAAGGAAAGAGTAGTCTAATTCATAATCTCCCTGAGTTATGACGGGCGTAAATGTTTCGTCCAATCTGACATAAAAATTATCTGTTGTAAGTATTGAAAACCATTTATTGAAATACCTGGAGAATTCATTCCTTAGCTTTAACATTATATTTTTTTCAGTAAAGGAAATTAACTCTGAGAAACTTACTGAAAGCCATTGCTCTATCTCAAGAAGCTTTGCAAGATTTTCCTTTAGCGCCTCTTTTTTCATAATTCCTTTTTCAAGATTTTCTATCTCCTTTTTTGTAATTTCATTTTCTTTCTTCAGCTCTGCAAGCTCTATCTCAATTTCCTTTTCTTTCATGAAAGCAATTTTTACCTCGTCGTTTTTTATTGAATAAAAGTTTTCGTATTTGGAGAATTCAAGAACAGATTTCTTAAGCAGGGATATCTGCCTTTCAAGCAATAGCAAGTCTGAATCAAGCTCTTCCTTGTTTTTTATAAGCTTTTTCAGGCTTTCCTGCGCTTCTAAAATATCTATGCCGTGCGACTTCAATATCTCCAATTCCGTTTTTTTTGCTGATAGCAGGAACAATTTATCCTTTGTTTTCTTTATTTCCTGATTAATCTCCTCCTTCCTCTGATTTAAAATATCTATTTCTTTTTTTGATTTTACCAATTCATTTTCAGTTTCATTAAGAATATTATGCTTGTGCTGCTCTGAAACATTCTGGAGGCATGTTGGGCAGATATCAATCTTAAAAATTCTTTCTTTTTTTAAGAAATCCTGCTTTTGTTTTGATTCAAGTGAATTTAAAGCGCTTGAAACTTTTATCATCTCGCTGTTGAACGATTCCGATAATTCAGATAATGAATGTATTTCTTCTGTTATTTTCTCTAATTCAGAGTAATTAAAAGGCACAAGATTTTGAATCTTTTTCCGGATCTCAAGAATTTCTTTATCTGTCCTGGATTTTTCATTTATCTTATATGATAAAGCAACTGCTGTTTTTTCTATTTCTTTCTCAAAATTTCTTTTTTCTTCCAGTTTCCTGTCTATTCCTTCTAACTGCGACTCAATTATCTTCCTTTCTCCTGTTTTCCCGTCCAGCTTTTTATTTTTCTCCTCAATTTTTAATGACATGACTTTAACGAAACCTTTTATTGATTCTAATTTTACCTTGCCTTCTTCTAAATCCCTCAGGCCGTATTGAAATATCCTTGATTTTTCCTTAATTTTAGAAAGCACGATTGCCAGATTTTCTGTAATTGTTTTATATTTATCAACGCCAAAGACATGCCTTAAAACGTTAAGCCTTGACTCTGCATCTTCCTGGATTATCTGCTTCATTAATTCCTGAGGAGAATATATTGTGTATCTGTAAAGGATATTTGTTTTTTTGATAAATTCTGAAGGATAGTTAAGAATCTCCAGTATTTTTGTCTTTAATTCTGTTACAGACATCTCTTCCTTGCTTCCGTTTATTGTTAAAGCGGAGTAATCCTGCGTCACAGATTTATTGCTTCTTTTCAGAGACCTTTCAATTCTTATTTTATCTGTATTTACTTCTATTTCCAGAATAACTTTTCCAAAATCAGCGCCGCTTGAAAGAAGAGAAGAGCCTTTTTGGCCCGGCTGCAATCCAAAGAGAGCAAATTCTATTGCCAGTAAAATTGTAGTTTTTCCTGTGCCTATATCTCCTGAAAGAAGCAGAGAACCATCAGGAATTTCAATAGTCTGATTAGTATAGCTTCTGATGTTTTCTAAAGATATCTTTTTTATCTTCATTTTAAATAGGAACGTATTTCTGCAGCTCTGACATAATCCTGTCTTCAAAAACTGCAGATTTTTCCTCCTCCCTTTTTTCTGCCTGAAGAATACTAAGCAATGGCACAATTAAATCGCTTAATGCGCTTGGATTTTCTTCTTTAAACCTGCGAATTATCTCTTCCTCAAGATTTTCTGTTCCGATATCCAAATCCATGTCGGGTTCTGATGTGAATAGTTTTGAAGTGCTTCTTAACAAAACATATGCCTGATTTTTTATAAGATAAGATTCTATTTCATCAAGCTTTATATCTGAAGCTTTTCCGAATTCAATTGTTCCGTATAATTTTATTATGACAATTTTATCCCTTAAATCATGCTTTTTTAATTCATCAAGAATTTCATCAGTTGCTGAAATGGCATTATTAATATTGAATTTGAATAGCTCTATTTTTTTAGTCGGAATTGCCCTGAAATCTATCTTTCCGCCTGTGTCAACTACATAGAAAGAGCCGCCCTTTAATTCTTCTAATTCTTCTGCATTGTTTGGAAAAGTCGGACCGCAATAAACCATCTGATTTTTATTATACTTAACATGCAAATGCGCCAGAGCAACATAATCAACTTTCGGCAGCTTGCTCTGGTCTACTGCCGGAATTGGCAAATCCTTTAGCGCATCTCTTATGGCTGTGTGAAGCATAAGGATTCTGAACAATCCCGGAGAATCCTGAATTTTTATTTTCTCTATTTCAGAAACTTCCAGTCCTGATTTCTTTCCCGGATAGCCGTATATAGCTGCATTTTTGTATATTATTGGCTGAAGCATAATGCTTCCATCTCTTTCCTCGCTTCTGAAAGCATTGAAGCCGAATCCTGCTTTTTCAATAACATCAAGGAAAGATTTGCCTGATGCTGAAAAATCATGGCTTCCCGCAATAAAAAAAACAGGAATATTTGCGTCTTTTAGTTTCTTAAATTCCTGGAAAGCATCTTTTATTGTTTCTATCGGAGGATAGGCTGAATCAAACAAATCTCCGCAAATCAGGACGAAATCCAGTTTTTCTTTTATTACTGTATTTATTGCAAACCTAAATGAATCAAGATTGAGCTGCCTCATCTCCGGCTGCCTCCATCCTCCTAAATGACAGTCTCCCATGTGCGCGAACTTCATAAATTTCAAGCGGATGAGAGGTATTTATGGATTATTGTGGTTCTAAATTTCATTTATTTCCCAGACCTCTAATTTCTCAAAAAAGAGCTTTTTTTCTGCTATTTTCTTATGTGTTAATTTTAGTGAGTTAAATAGTTTTTTTATTCTTTGCTTTGGAGTAAGTGATGAGACAACAAGAAGAATTATCCCATAATGATTGAGATGGTTTTTTGCTTCTCTGATAAATCTTAATATTATTTCATCGCCTTTTTTTCCTCCTGTTGTTATTTTTCCTGATTCTTTGTCCTCTTTTCTGTCTTCAGGAAGATAAGGAGGATTGAACGCAATTAAATCAAATTTTCCTTTAATATTTTTGAATAAATCTGAATTTATTGCTTTGATTCCTTTAGATTTTAGCATTTTTACTGATTCCTCATTTATGTCTGATGTCAAAACTGATTTTACTCCATTATTTAATGCTGAAAGCGCTTGGATTCCTGAGCCGGAGCCAATATCAAGAAAAGATTTTCCTTTTACTATTTTTCTGACTTCAGATTCAAGAAGATAAGAATCTTCGGCTGGTTCGTAAATCATTATAATCCATTAAAGAAATTTATAATCTGTGTTTTTAAAAAAAATGAAGCTATCAAAACAAAAACTAATAGTAGAAGAACAGTTACTAAAACTATCAATTTCATATCTGCCTTTGGCTTTATTCTATTTATCTCTTTTTTTGATGGCATCGCTGTGTAGGCCGGAGCCATCGGTGCATTCCCGGCATTCTTTCCCTGCATTTCTGATTTTTGCAGGGGCCAGCCATTTTGAACAGCTGACGAGTCGCGTATTATAAAAGAATTAGGCGAAATGGAAGAAAGTGCCTGTGCTGCCTCCCTTACTTCAGTCTCGTTATATCCTGCGTTGATAAAAGATCTGACTGCAGATTCTATTGATTCCCCTCTTTCAATCGCATTTTTAAGCGCGCCGTAAATGTCTTCTCTCATTTTAATTCAACTTCCGTAGCATTAGACATTAAATGAACATTATAATCTTTTTTGTAGCCCATTTCTATTGCAAGATTCATTCCCGCCTCTGTTTTTTTATGGTCTCCGTGAGATGGAATTACGTGCTCCGGGTTTGTTAATTTTATTAAGTCCCTTAAATCTTCTCTGCCTCCATGTCCGGATATGTGCACGTTATCAAAAATCCTGACTTTTAATTTTTTGAGCTTATTTTCTAAATCTGCCCTGTTCTCAACATTAACAGGAGTAGGAATTGTTTTTGAAGAGAAAATAACATGGTCGTCCTCTGATAATTTATATCCGAGCTTATTTCTTGCTATTCTGTCAAGAATTGAGCCTGGCTCTCCCTGATGGCCTGTGCAAACAATCATGTAATCTTTTTTATTATTGTTTATTTTCTTCAAAAGCTTTTCAAGCTGCCTTCTGTACTGAACCATTGTTATATCTCTGATGAAAGGAGCTTTTCCGATTCTGTTTGCGGCAGAAACATATTTGTTAAGGCTTCTCCCAAGAAAAACGACTTCTCTGTTTAAACGCCTGCCGAACTCTGTTATGGTTTTTAATCTTGCAATATGCGAAGAGAAAGTGGTTACAAGCATTCCTGAATTTTGATTGTCTGTTGTAAACATTACATCTTCAAGCAATCCTTGGGCTATTTTTTCTGAAGGAGTTTTTCTGTCGTCCGGAGCATAAAGGCAGTCTACTACTAATGCTTTAACTCCTTGTTTAGCAAGCTCCTTTATTCTTTTGTAATTCGGCTTGTCTCCGAAAGTAGGAGTATTGTCAAGTTTGTAATCATTTGCATATAAAATCACTCCCTGTTTTGTATGAACAGCAATCATTGTGGATTGAATTGTTGAATGAGTCATGTTTATGAATTCAATCCTGTGATTTTTCAATCCTGGTGAATTAAATGAGCCATTTGGCTGTATGGGAATCATTTTGTTCTGAATTCCAAATTTATTGTCTTCCAAGAGCTTTTTCAGAACTTCAATCGTGAAAGGAGGAGCAACAACAGGAGCTTTTCTGTACCTGTGAGAAAGGTATTGAACAGCTCCTACATGATCAAGATGCGCATGAGAGACTAAAATAGCCCTTACTTTATTCCGTAGATTTTTTTTATCCAGATATAAATCGTCAGGCAAAGCTCCTATTGAACGCATCCATTTTTCTGTTGGATTTCTTTCTCTTTCCTGAACTTCAACAACAGCCGGAAGATACAAGCCCATGTCAAATAAGAAAACATCATCACCATCCTGAAGAGCAGTCATATTTTTTCCTACCTCATTATAGCCTCCGACTCCGTGAATTTTTAACATCATTAATTCAGCCCGTATTGGTTTAAATAGGTTTTTAGAAAAGCTATAAATACTAACATTGATTGTAAGCCGGATGAAAGAGCACATAGAGAAATTAAAAACGCACAGAAATGTTCTTTACATATTAGTTTTAATATTGGTTGTGCTGCAGGTATTTTCTTTTGTTTCAATAAGCTCACAAACCTCAAGGATAATTGCACAGCAGGAAGACA
Source organism: Candidatus Woesearchaeota archaeon (assembly GCA_964437555.1). Taxonomy (GTDB): domain Archaea; phylum Nanobdellota; class Nanobdellia; order Pacearchaeales; family GW2011-AR1; genus UBA92. Next base: position 39,158 of record CAYTHI010000007.1, read on the forward strand.
TTGAAAAAAGAGTGAATGATAAAATTGAAGGACAGAATAATGAGGTAAGGCAGGAGTTAAGATTTAACATTGATGAATTAACCAAGGCTATTACCAAGCAAACCAGTGATTTTCAGCAGAAAATAGATTTACTTAAGTCAACTCAAAGTGATTTTTCTTCAGTTGCACAGGAGTCAGTTAAAAAAGTAGTAAGCATCTCAACAGATAAAGCTGCGGGAAGCGGATTTATTGTCAATTCTGCCGGGTATGTTGTTACGAATTGGCACGTTATAGACCAGGCAACAAGCATCAGAATAATTACATATCAGGGAGATATCATTGATGCTCAACTGATAGGGTCAGACCAATTTGCTGACCTGGCACTTTTAAAAGTTCCGGGAGTATATGACTTTATTGGGCTTGCAAACTCTGAAGATGTTGATGTAGGAGAAAAAGTGATAGCTATAGGAAACCCTTTAGGTTTGTCTTTCAGCGTAACTGAAGGAATTGTATCTGCAGTTCACAGGCAGGGACCTAACGGGCTTGAAGCTTATATTCAGACAGATGTTACTTTAAATCCGGGCAATTCAGGAGGACCTTTAATAGATAAAGATGGAAAAGTTATAGGTGTAAATAATTTTAAGATAGGCGGAGCTGAAAGCCTTGGCTTTGCAATTGAAAGCGACGTTGTTAGGGCAAAAATAAATGAAATGGCCAATAAGACTATAATAAATTAAAATGCTAAAACTAAAGCCGTCTGTAAGAATGAATAGAAGATATCTTCTTATTAAAGGAAGGAAAGAAGATATTGAAAAAGCAATATTAGATTATGTTGGAATTTTAGGATGGGCAAAGGCGTCACCTGTTTTTGTAAAAACAAAAAATGATATTGTTCTTGCAATTGACAGGAAAGAATTAGATAATATAAAAGGAGCTTTTGCAATCTTTCCTGAAAAGATACAGGTTGTTAAAGTTTCCGAGACGCTGAAAAGACTTGGATAATCTTTTTTTCAGTAAGTTTTAAATACCAAGCTATTTGTATTTGGTTATTATCAAAGGAGATATCTTAAGATATAATATAATTATGGAAACAAAGAAAACAGGAAATTTTCTAGCCTCTATTTTACAGGGAGGTCTTGAGTAAAATGGAAATGCCAAGTGAAATGCAGCATCAAGCAATGGGCTATGACAGGGCTTCAACAATGTTCTCTCCTGACGGACATCTTCTTCAGGTAGAATATGCTGAAAAAACTGTCAAGCTGGGCAGCACCAGCATCGGGCTTGTATGCAAAGATGGAGTTTTAATGGTTTCTGACAAGAGAATAAGAGACAAGCTTATTGCTCCTGAATCTGCAAGCAAGATATTTGAGATTGATGAGCATATAATCGCTGCTTCAGCAGGAATATTGTCTGATGCGAGGATTTTAGTGGATAGAGCACAGCTATTATCGCAACAGAACAGAGTAAGCTATGATTCTGAAATAGATCCTGTTGAAGTTATAAGAATGATTGCTGATAACAAGCAAATGCTGACACAATATGGAGGAGCAAGACCTTTTGGGGTTGCAATCATGCTGGGCGGAGTAAAAAAAGGAAAAATTCATCTATACACTTCAGATGTTACAGGAAATTATTTTTCATACAGAGCCAATGCAATAGGGGAGAATGACGAGCAGATAAAAGAGATCTTAAGAAAAGATTTCAGCGATAGCATGAGCATTGACGATGGGCTTAGATTCATAATGAAAATATTCAAAGATATTTTAGGCAAGAATTTTGAGATAGAGAGATTTGACACTGCCTATATCAAAACTTCAGAAGAAAAGCTTACAAGATTAAGCGCAGATGAATTGAAGAGATATACTAAGTAGATTTAATTAAAACTAGAAAAAATTTGATAACGCAGTATAACCTAAACCTGCATAACCAGATAATCTAAGTGCTTCTGCAATAGAACCAATGATTAGCATTCCTGTTCTTCCAGAAGTATTTTTAGGAGTAGATAAAACTGTTCTTAAAGCATAACCTGGTTCTAAAGAACCTCTTACTACAAAACGCCCTGGGTGATTTTGTATTTCCATTGCAAATCTTCTTCCTATTCTAGGAATATGCTCGCTGGATCCTGGCTTATTGCCTTCTGCTTTATCGTCAAGATTCATGTTTTTTTGATTCTGAATAGCTATTTAAATCTTTTTACCTGCAAGGACTTTTAGACAAAAATCTTTAAATAAGGCAACTATTTGTGCTTGGTATGGTATTTGTGGTTGCGAGAAAAAAAGCTAAAGGGCTTCAGTTTGAAATTTCTGTTAATTTTGAAGAGGCAATGAAGCTCAAAGAAGGCAAAGGAAACATTTTATCTGCGCTTAATTCTCCTGCCATCTTTACTGATGTGAACAAGGGAATGAAGGCTTCAAAGGATGAATTGGAAAATGCGTTCGGAGAAAGCGATTTCTATAAAGTTGCTGAAAAAATAATTAAAGAGGGAGAGGTGCAAAAGCCGCAGGAATTCAGGGATGCAGAAAGGGATGCGAGAGTAAAGAAAGTAATAGACATGATTTTAAAGAATGCCGTTGACCAGCACGGAAGGCCGTATACTGAAGAAAGACTGAAGAAAGCAATAAACGAGATACACCATAATTTTGATAATAAACCGGTTGACCAGCAAATGATGGAAGTTGTTGAAAAGCTCAAGCCAATAATTCCTATAAGCATTCATTTAAAGAAAATAAAACTAAGGATTCCTGCAAGATTTACAGGACAGGTATATGGCTTGCTGAAAGATTACAAGCAGGATGAAGAATGGCTTGCAAACGGGGATTTGGAGGCAATAGTAAATATTCCTTCAGGAATGCAGATGGATTTCTATGACAAGCTCAATGGAATTACTCATGGGGCTGTTCAAAGCGAAGAGATGAAGTAGGAAGAATGGGAGAAAAAGCGCTTGTTATCTTACTATCCTCCTTTATACTCTTATTAATTATATCTGGATACTATCTTCTTGTATAAGAAGATAAAAATGATATCTCCTTAAAAATTTCCTTTGAAGAGATGAAATCTTGCGCCAAAGAATCTGAATGTATAATAACTGGAGAAAGTAATTGTCATAAATGTGATATTGTTTCGATAAATAAAAATTATCTTAATTTATGGAGACTAAGAATTAATTGTCCTACTTCAGATGGAACTACTTTGGAAGCATGTGAATTAATTTCTTATCCGAGTTGTGAAGATAATAAATGCGTTTTGAAAGAATTTAGTAATCAATTTGTAAATTGTCTTGCAGAAACAGAAAAGATGAAAGAGGATTTAAGTTTGGGTTTGGGATATGCCAAAGGAGAGATAGTTGTTAATTTTAAAGAGGAGTATAGTCTTGAAGAGATAAGTAAATTTTTGGATAAATTGGGAATGAATTCCACATTACGTACATCTGCTTCTTCTTACAGCTCTATAATAGATATTCCCTCAGAAAATGGATATTATGATACTGACGTTTGGTGGCTTTGCAGATTTAAAGAAAATGAAGTTGTTGATAATGCCTATGTTCAGGGCACTTAGTCTTATCACAACGAAACGTTTAAAAACACACGATATGAGTATAAATTAAATTTAAAGTGCACTTTAGGAAGATTATGATTATCCTTGAGTGATGATTAACAATTATGGAAGAAGAAATACAAAATATTGGAGAAGATTATTCTGAAGAGCCTGAATCTGAAACAAAAAGATGGGTAGTTGTGCCCGGAGAGGTTATTATTTCCGGCGAGGATTATCTGCCCGGAGAAGGAACGAGAAGAGAGGGGGAGGAAGTTCTCGCAATCAGATACGGAATGGCTGAAATAGCCGGAAGGATGATTAAAGTTATTCCTCTTTCAGGAGCGTATATCCCGAGGAGAGGGAATGTTATTTTAGGAAGAGTAACTGATGTCTCTTTCAACGGATGGCTTGTTGATATAGATGCCGCAGGAAGCGGCTTTATTCCAATTGATGAATCTCCAAGATTTATTAACAGAAATGAGATGGATCAGTTTTTATCAATAGGAGATATGGTTGCTGCTAAAATCTGGAGCATAAAAAGCAGAGGAATAGACTTGATTCTGAAAGGCAGAGGATTAGGGAGATTGGAAGGCGGATTCACATTCAGAGTAAATCCGAGCAGAGTTCCAAGAGTAATAGGAAGAGAAGGAAGCATGATTAATTTAATAAAAGAAAAAACAGGCTGCCAAGTGACTGTAGGGCAGAATGGATGGATTTGGCTAAGAGGAGAAAAGATTGAAGATGAAATAAGAGCGAGAAAAGCCAATGAATTTGTTTCAGAAAAAGTTGGAGTAAGCGGATTAACAGATAAAATGGAGGAATGGTTTAACAAGAATTAAGATGGTAACTGCAGAAGCACTTTCAGAAGTAGCAGGAAGAATAAGGATAAGTAATAAACCTTTGTCAGGTGATAGAGTTCGACACTTTAATCTTGACTTACGAGTAGGCGATGGATATATTAGTTTTGATGGAAATGTTACCGGAGAGCAACTAAAATCAGTAATTGAAACTTATCATAGAAGAGTGAGAGGACGAAGTCAGGCTATCCTCGATAGAGGAGTCACACTAATAGTTGAAGGAAGAAAATATGATGACAATAGTTTTGAAATTGAGGATTTAAGTTACGATGAAGCAAATGGAGGAAGAGCATAAAATGCCGGACTTAAACTTATATGTAGGAAGAGAAATGTCTTATCAGGAATATGGAAAGTTAATAAGAGGAGAAGTATTGAAAATGGAATCTGACGATGATAATATAATTTATATTTTTAACACAAAAGACGGAATAAGAATTCCAATAAGTGCGCGTGGAGTTAGTAGGGTTAGAGTAATGCCTGTGAATGGACCGAAAGCAATAATAGTTCCTGTGGATTCCTCTCAAAGAGTTAGAGAAAGGATAGCATCATAAAATGACAGGAATAAAAAGACCAAGCGGAAGAAAATCAAATGAATTAAGAAAAATTAAGGCAGAGGTAGGTATTATTCCGAATGCTGACGGAAGCGCCTTGTTTGCTTTCGGAGATACTGTTGCTATAGCTGCTGTTTATGGGCCAAGGCAATTGCATCCTCAGCACATGCAGGACCCAGCAACAGGAATTTTGAGAGTTAATTATGATTTATTGAGCTATAGCGGTGAGGATAGAAAGAAGCCAGGGCCTTCAAGAAGAAGCATGGAAATCTCAAAAGTTACTGAATGGGCCTTAAGCCCTGTCCTGGATTTACTGCAGTTTCCTAACACAGTTATTGATGTTCATATTTATATTCTTCAGGCAGATGCAGGAACAAGAACAGCAGGAATAAATGCTGCTTCTCTTGCTTTAGCTCATGCGGGAATCCCAATGAAGAACTTAATTTGCAGTGTGGCAGTAGGAAAGAATGACAAAGAAATAATTCTTGATGTTGATAAGGAAGAAGAGCATTATGAAGACGGAGAGGGAGCGACTGATTTTCCAATTGCAAAAATTGCAAACAGCGATGAATACACATTAATGCAGCTTGACGGAAAAATTCCTCCCGAGAGAGTTAAGGAAGCGCTGGACTTGGCAGATAAAGCTTTTGAAAAAATTTATGAAGCGCAGAAAAAAGCATTGAAGGAGGCAATTTTATCATGAGCGTAATGGATATGTCCAACTTAACAAAGGAAACATTGAGGAAAATGTTTGCAGAAAATAAGAGATTTGATGGCAGAGGATTGTTAGATATGAGAGATTTTAAAGTTGAATTTGGAGTTTCGAATAAGGCAGAAGGAAGCGCACGGGTTAAATTAGGAAAAACAGAAGTTATAGCGGGAATCAAGATGGATACAGGAGAGCCATATCCTGATTCAAAAGATTCAGGAAATTTAATTGTTTCAGGAGATTTGCTTCCGATTGCTTCTCCAAGATTTGAATCAGGCCCTCCAAAGTTCAATGGTATAGAGCTTCCAAGATTAATAGACAGAATGGTAAGAGAATCCGGAATAATAGACTTAAAAGAATTGACAATAAAAGAAGGAGAAAAAGTCTGGAATCTTTACATTGATATTTATCCTATAAATGATGACGGAGCTTTAGTTGATGCTGCAAGCATTGCCTGTGTTGCGGCATTAATGAATGCAAAAATACCCGGATTAAATGAAGATGGAGAGGCAGATTATGCAAAGAGAAGCAATAAAGGGCTTCCTCTAAGGAAAGAGACAATCCCTGTAACATTTACATTTTTCAAACTTGGAGATTCCCTGATTTTAGATCCTACGAGAGAAGAGGAAGAAGCGTGCGAAGGTAAATTAACTTTCGGAATATCAAAATGGGAAGGAAAATATATGATTAACTCGTGCCAGAAAGGGATGGAAGGAACATTTAATAGAAAGGAAATTGATAATATAGTTGAGGCTTTGCCTAAAAAATACGAAAAAGTGATGGAAAAGCTTAAGAACTATCTAAAATAATTTTAAAATGAAGATGAAAGAAGAATTTACTAAATATGAAATTGCCCGTATTTTAGGTGCGAGGGCGCTGCAGATTGCTATGGATGCTCCTATTCTTGTAAAGATGAATGATGAAGAGCTTAAGGCATTAAATTATGATCCTTTGAAAATCGCTGAAAAAGAATTTTCTGAAAATGTGCTTCCTATTTCAATTGACAGGCCTATGCCAAGCAGAAAAGAAGGAAAAATAAAAGAAGTTAAAGAAGAAAAGATAGAGGACGCTGAAATAATTGCCAAAGAAATGGAAGTTGAGAAGGAAATTGAAGAAAGCGCTGATGAACTCGGATTTGCTCCTCCGGATGAAGAAGATAGCCTATCAACAGAGACTTCATCTGGCAGCGAAGAGCAATAATATTAATGGTTAAGACGAATTCGTTATTAGGATAACTGGATTAACAGAGTAATAGCTAATAAAATTATAATAAGGGAATGTTTATTGGGCAACGAATTTATGTCAAGAACCATACAATAAAGTGCATGGCGTGTTTTGGTTCTTGATGTGCGCAAGATTTATTTTTTGCATAAACTCACTACTTTAGTTCACGAGAAAGTAAAAATAAATCTTGACATATAAAAATTGATAGAACATACCAAAAAAACTTTATTAAGCTAATTCTCTAATAACTATGATGATAATTAAAGGGGTTTATGCAAAAAAGATTAAAGATTCCAGGAATAATAATACTATTGAAGTTTTTGTTAATGGCTCTAAGGCATCTGCTCCTTCAGGAAAATCAACAGGAAAGTATGAAAGCAAGCCTTATTTTAGAAGCATTGAGTTCTGCATAAATTTCTTAAATAATTGGAAAGGCAGAACTGAAATAAATAAATTTCAAGATTTGAACAAAATAGAAAAAATAATTAAAAATAAATTAAAAATAAAAAGCGCAAAAGAGTTCGGAGGAAATTCTTTGTTTGCTTTTGAGTCTGCGATTTTGAAGGCATTAGCAAAAGAAAAAAAGAAAGAATTATGGCAGGTTATAAATCCGAAGGCAGGAAGAATGCCTGTTCCTGTCGGAAATGCTGTCGGCGGAGGATTGCACAGCAATAATAAAAATCATCCGGTGTTTCAGGAATTTCTTATTATTCCTCAGGGAAAAAGCATTAAGGATAATTATAAGATAATGAAAGAGATTTATTCTAAAATCGGCAGGATTTTGAAGGCGAAAAGCGTAAATGATGAAGGCGCATGGAATACTGATTTAAGCATTGAAGAGATATTAGAGATTTTATCTCAATTTAAAAGAATTAAAATTGGAATTGATGTTGCTGCTTCCTCCTTTTACAAAAAAGGATTGTATAATTACGAGAATTATTTATTGTCAAAGCAAGAGCAGATAGATTATATTAATAATCTAATAAAAAAATATAATCTTTTTTATCTTGAAGACCTATTGCAGGAAGAAGATTTTTCCGGCTTTGGCAAGATTAATAAGAAAAATCTTGTTGTCGGAGATGATTTGACTGCTACTCATATTGAAAGAATTAAGAAAGCTGTGAAGATTGGGGCTGTTAATGCAATAATAGTAAAGCCGAATCAAAATGGCTCTTTGGTAGATGTTGCTGAAATTGTTAAGTATTGCAGGAAGTACAGGATTAAAACTATATTTTCTCATCGCTCCGGAGAAACTATGGATTCTTCCTTGGCTGATTACGCCTTTGGCTTCCAGGCAGATTATATCAAATGCGGCATTGCTACGAAATGGCGGGATGTTAAGCTTAGAAGATTGATAGAGATTGAGCGAAAGATTAAGAAGGTTTAAAAACCTCTAATTTATCCTAGAAGAAGGTTGTACGTACCGGCTGGAATAACCCCGGATCCTGAATCTGTAAGGAGCAGGTTGCGCTTACGCAAACACCCGTACTCTCATTATAACTGAATTAAAATGGCGAAGAAGAAAGAAAAAATATCTGATGAAATCAAGGAAGCTGCAGAGGAAGCATTGGAGAAGGCGGAAGAAATAGTTGAGGAAGCAATTGAATCAGCCAAGGAAGGCGCTGAAAAAGTTGAGGAATTGCTAGAAGGAAAAGAGAAAAAGAAAGGCACTAAAAAGACAGAGAAGAAGGCGGAAAAGAAAGCAACTAAAAGTCCGGAAGAAACAAGCAAGGATGATAAAAAAGCAAAGCTTGCAGCATTATTAAAAAAAGCAAAGGCATTTGAAGGCGGAATTTCAGGCGAAGAAAAAGTTGATATTAAGAGCAGGGTCAAAGGAGAGGAAGAGAAAAAAGATACTCTTGTTCCGATGGAAGATTACCTGAAGGCATCAACACATTTAGGGACGAGGGTCATAACTCCCGATATGAAAAGCTTTGTATATAGAAGAAGGGCAGATGGGCTTGCAGTCTTTAATACTTCTCTTCAGGATGATGTTATAAGAGAGGGAGCAGAATATCTTGCTAAATATGCCCCTGAACAAATTGTTGTTGCATGCAAGAGAGAAGCAGGATGGAAAGCTGTGGAAAAGCTCGGGCAGACTTTAGGAATAAAGTTTTTTACAAAGAAATATCCGACGGGAACATTAACTAATCCTAATCTTGAGGAGTTCTTTGAAAAAGATTTGATATTTGTCTGTGACCCATGGCTTGATAAAAATATATTAAAGGACGCTACAAGGATAAAAATTCCTGTAATTGCCATATGCGACACAAACAATTATACAAAAGGAATAGACAAGATTATTCCTGCAAACAATAAGAGCAATAAGAGTCTTGGAATGGTTTTGTATCTTCTTACTAAGTTATATTCTGAAAAGAGAGGAATGAAAGTTAAGCTTCCTGAAATACAGGAATTTATTGACGGCTGGGATAAGTTAGAGCCGCCGCAGTGAAGTTAACTCCAGAAAAATGTTTTTTGCTTCATCACGAACTAAAGCAGGGAGTTTACGCAAAAAATAAATCTTGACATATAAAAAATAGATATTATATAGAACTTTAAACTCATAAACGATATTTAAATAACCTTCCAGCTACTTTAAAATTATGATAATAAGTTTAGACAATTCATTCTTCCAAAAAGGAATTTATGGAGGGAAGAAAATAAAATGAAAATAATTTGGATAATATTTCAAGGTGATTAGTCAGTTAATGCACCAACTTTTTAATGTTTCTTGACATAAATAAGGTAGAAAATCTGTCTTGCAATAGAAAATACGAACTTTAAATACTTCTCAAGTTAATTAGTGGATAATATTAATTTCTATCGGAGATAAAAGATAACTTTCTGATTAATTTGTTTGCTTACAATTTCAATTTAATCCTTTTTAGTGCTAAAATTGGCTAATCACCTATTTCAATTAGCTGTTGCATTACTAATTGGCAAAGCTATTTTTTTCAATTAATATCTTGCGGAATTTTTATGTGTAAATAAAAAAATCCCGACGCAAGGTTTATAAAGCTACAATTTCAAATCTTAAGTATTAAGATGTTGACGTTAATGAGTGCCTTAATGTTAAAATCGGAAAAATCCGACGCAATGTGCTTTAAGGTATGAGGTATGCACGATTTTGTTTTTTCCCACATATAAATTTCTTTAAGCAGTTTTTCTGGAGGCGAGTGTTTTACCATTTTAATTTAATTAAAAGTGTTGTTTAAATCCAGTTGATCCTGCTGGCGGTTGCGGCTATCTGGCTTGTACTTAGACATGCAAGTCATTCTGCTCGCAAGAGTGGAAGGCGTACTGCTCAGTAACACGTAGCTAACCTGCTCTCGAGCCGGTGATATCCTCGGGAAACTGAGGTTAATAACCGATAGGGGATGGAGGCTGGAATGCACTATTCCTGAACATTGAGCGCGAGAATGGGGCTGCGGCAGATTAGGTTGTTGGCGGGGTAAAAGCCCACCAAGCCGATGATCTGTAAGGGCCTTTAGCGAGGGGGCCCTGAGAGGGAATCTGAGATACTATTCCCAGCCCTACGGGGTGCAGCAGTCGAGAGTTTTTTGCAATGCGCGAAAGCGTGACAGAGCGAGCCAGAGTGCTGTTCCGTTATGGAACAGCTTTTGTGCGATGTAGAAAGTCGCACGAATAAGGACTGGGAGAGACTGGTGCCAGCCGCCGCGGTAATC
>CAYTHI010000008.1:0-31781 GCA_964437555.1 Candidatus Woesearchaeota archaeon
ATCAGGATGTGCATCACGCATAGAAGCCTTGCCTTTCAAGGCAAGGAGTATCACTCTACTTCCTGCTTCTTCCCTATCTTCTTTTCTGGGGCTTAATAAGGCCATAGTTATATCTCGTTCTATGTTTAAGGTTTCTTCAGCACTTCTTGCCCAAACTTTTCTTTAGGGCTTAATGCATGTTGTCATTGCTTGATTGAAACATCACATTATTTAAATGTTTTTCAGATAGCTTTAATAATATTATTTATCTTCATCTGAAATGCTTGTCGCAAAAACAATTGAAGAAGCGAAAAAGATTATTATTGCTGTTTTGGGCATGACTCTGCTGATTTTGGGATTGATATTGCTTATAACTCCAGGTCCCGGAATATTATTTATTATAATAGCTCTTGTTGTTCTTGGAACTGAATTCATTTGGGCCCGCAAATTATTGAGTGAACTAAAGAAAGAAGGGCGGAAGATAAAGAAGATTATTAGAAAATAATCATATTTATATAATTTTGAAACATCTTATTCTGATGGATGGAAAAGAGAAGAAAAGTTCAGGAAAGGTCCATTTTATCTTATTAAATTCTATACGGCTTTTGCTAATTCTGGCTTTTATAATCTCTTTGGATGAGAGCAGGAGGCTTGTAATGTATGTTGCTACAGCAGCTTTCCTTCTAACTTTTCTTCCTGCAATTTCCAAAAAGATGTTTGGAGTTAAGATTCCTGCTGCTGTTGAAATAATGACTATTTTCTCAATTTATGGATTTTTATTTATAGGAGAGGTTAGAGGGTTGTATGCAGATTATTTATGGTGGGATTCTTTGCTGAATGTAATCTCTGCTATTGCACTTGGATTTATTGGGTTTACAGTCATGTATTCCCTGTATAAAGAAGATATAATTGATTCAAGTCCCTTTGTTATTGCTGCAGCTTCATTTTGCTTTGCAGTTGCTGCAGGCGCTATATGGGAGATATTTGAATTCGGCATGGATAGCTTATTCGGATTTGCAATGCAAAAGTCAGGAGAAGATACGATGAATGACATTCTTTCTAATGCTTTTGGAGCTTTTGTTGTATCTTTGGGAGGCTATTTTTATCTTAAATCCGGCAAAGAAGGGCTTCTTAGCTCATTTGTTTTGAGGCTGATGGAAAGAAACCCAAAAGTGTTCAAAGCAAATAAGGGCATTATTGATAATTCAGAAAAACGAATCTCGGAATTAATAAAAAAAGGAGAGAGCCATGAGATGGAATTTAAGTCAAGCTTAAGGAAGAATTTGTATACTAATCAGTTTGACAAAAAAATAGAGCATTCTGTGCTGAAAACTATTGTTGCTTATTTGAACTCGCATGCAGGGACTTTATTAGTAGGAGTTTCTAATAAAGGAGAGATAATTGGGACAGGTATAGATGGCTTTGAAAATAATGACAGGCTTAGCCTTCACCTTACTAATCTTATAAAACAAAATATAGGGGGTGAATACCTTCCTTTCATAAAGCACCAAATAATTCCTTTAAATGGAAAGAATGTTGTGAAAATAGACTGCATGCCAAGCAATAGGCATGTTTTTCTTAAAAATGGAAAGGAAGAAGAATTTTATGTAAGAAACGGACCTTCAAGCGCAAGGCTGGATGGCAGCGCTCTTGTAGATTATATTCATCATAAGTTCAATTCTTCTGGGAATTTATGAAAGAATTATCAGTAAGATTCTCTAGTTTTTAATTCTATATACAGAAACATTCGTTATTTTTCAAGCTTTTTTCTTACAATATTCACAATCAGCAATAATGCAGTTATTGTGGCTAAAAGAAAAAATCCTGCGAAGGCAGGGGCTTCTCTTACAAATCCTGTAACTGCACCTGTTAATCTTAATACAAATCCCTGTGTTTGCTGCTCTTGAGGTGCTGACAATTGTTGTGTTTGCTGTACAGAGCAGCTCTGAACTTCTATTGGCTTCGCGTCAGTAAATCCAGTGCATCCGTTTGTTGACTGGCATGTTCTTGTTTGTGTTGCCGTTGCTGTATCACAGGCAGTCCATGAGGTGCAGTCATATACAGGCCTGCATCCGTTTTCTTCAGTAGTAGCAAGCAGCTGCTGTGCTGTTCCCGGAGCTTCTCCTATGCTATATTCGCTCCATCCGCTAACTTCAAATGTAACTTCGTCAGTTATTGGAGTATGAATTGTGCATATGTCAGAAAGGCATTCAGCGCCATTTCTTAGAATTATTGGATTAGACATGTTTGGCAAGTTTGATAATGAGACTATTGCTCCCTTATTCAGTCCTATTGCCTCTTCAGAATTTACTTTAGCAAGATTGCTTAATAATTCTATATCTTCTGATAAGCTATCACCGCTTTCGGCAACCAAGTTCAAGAAGTTTATCTCTCCAACTCCTGTTTTCTTAATATTTAGAAGTACTCCGTCAATTGATAGGTCATATGACTCAATAGGCTGATTAACAAGAGCTATTGTTGTTCCATCTGTTCTTCCCAAGACATTTAGCTGATTTCCCGGGATATTTACAAATTCGTTATTTGAGAAAGTATTTTCTGCATCTGCCGTGAGGCTGACAGCAATGCCGTTGCCAAACCCGTCCTTTATTGTATTATCTGAAATTAAGTTATTATTTGAAGTTCCTTGAATTAGCAGGGCATTTGAATTTTCCATTTGGGGGAATATTCTGTTGTTGGAAATTAGTAATTCATCAGAATTGTCCAGATTTATTCCGTTGCTTCCTTCTCCTGCTAATACTATATTATTCTCCGAAATTTCTGTATTTGTTCCTGATATTAGAATTCCATTGCCGTTCTTTAATGTCTGAATGCTGTTTCTTTGGATAAAACTGTCTGAAACGCCATTAAATTTTATTGCGTTGCTGTTTTCTGAGAAGGTCAAGAGAGTATTATCTTTTATTCTTACATTATCTGAATTCCATATAGAAAGGTCTGAAGAATATTGGACAAAGAGGCTGTCTTCTCTTACCTTGCAGTTTTTTACTACTAAGTTATCTGCGTTATTTGCAAGAATTCCTGCTCCGGATAAGCCGGAGCCAAAGGAGATGGAGTGACCGTTGCAGTCTATTGTAACGTCAGGGCTTGTAACTTGTAAGCATGCATACGGGCTCGATATTGAGCGTGTTAAGACATAGTATCCAGGATGCATTATTTTTCTGCAAAAATCAATGATTCCTATTGATGGGATTATATTTTCTATCTGGCTTAATTCTTCAGAATTATCTAATACAGGCGTTCCTTGAAAATAAACCTGATTGGATAATATTTTTCCCTGCGAATACACTTGAATTGTTCCTGTAAAGTCAAATTTCTCTTTGTTTTCTTCTCTTTTTTCAGAGGTTATCGGCTCTTTCTCATGAACAACGTTTGTATCTTGTTTTTTATCACTTCTGCCAGAACTCCCGGAAGAAACGGAAGGAATTTCTAATGAAATATCTGAAGGATTGCTTGTTAAAATATCAGAAGATGCTACATCCGACTGCTGAATTTGGTCCAAAGCAGTTGTGTCCGTAGGAGATTCAGCTGTTTTTGTTAAATTAGGATTTTCAGAAATGATTGCGCCAATAGATAGAATCGCAATAATTATGCCAACGTTCAGGAAGATTAGTCCATTATACACGCTATTTAGGGCAAACAACCATTTAAATAATTTTTGGTTTTATAGGTTTGGGGCCTGTAGTATAATGGCAGAATATATCCATGGCATGGATGAGGTTCGGGTTCGATTCCCGGCAGGTCCATTAGCAAGAATTATAAATTAACTTTATTTAGATGTTAAATGGTTGTGATAAATCGCGATTTAGATAATTTTGATAAGATAAACTTGCTCATTTCCATACTTATTTTATTATCTTTGATAGGCGCTATTATTTGGTCTGTGTTTAATGCCGATTATTGGATTGTTTTCATAAGCTCTTTGGCTTTAATCCTGGCTATGTCTCCAACTTTGCTTGAATGGAGATACAAAATAGACATTCCGACTGAATTTGAGCTTATTGCTATTGTTTTTGTTTACTCTTCTTTGTTTCTTGGAGAAACACAGCAGTTTTATCAGAAGTTCTGGTTTTGGGACAAAATACTTCATGCCGGCTCAGGAATTGCTCTTGGCTTTGTGGGATTTGCAATACTCTATATTTTGTATGCAAATAAGAAGCTTGAAGCAAGGCCAATAACAATTGCGATATTCACTTTTTCTTTCGCTTTGGCTTTGGGAGCTATATGGGAGATATTTGAATTTACTCTGGATCAGACAATCGGATTGAATCTGCAAAAATCCGGATTAGTAGATACGATGTTTGATTTGATTGTTGATGCCGGCGGAGCTCTTGTTGCTGCATTGCTGGGATTTTTCTATCTTAAAGGTAGAAGAAAAAATATAATTGACTGGCTTGTTTATAAGTTTGTGAGGAAGAATCCTCATCTTTTTGAGAACAGCTAATCTTATTTGAAGACTCTTTCGGGAATGTGGCATGCCCTGCCTGTTTTTTCAAGATATTTTTGGTGATAATTTTCTGCAGGGTAAAAGGCGGATGCTTTTACAATTTCAGTTACTATTTTTCTTGACTTGTCTTTCAGGAGCTTTTCCCATTTTTCTTTAGAAGCTATAGCCAGAGTTCTTTGCTTTTCATTATGATAAAAAATTGCAGACCTGTATTGAGTTCCTATATCAGGGCCTTGCTGATTCATTGTTGTTGGATTGTGATTTGTCCAGAATAAATCTAATAATTCCTGATAAGTTATTTTTTTGGGATTGAATATAATCTGTATTGCCTCTGCACATCCTGTTTCATCGGAACAAACTTCCTCATAGTTCGGATTTTTACAATCTTTGCTGCAGCCAGTATAGCCAACAGCGGTTTTTATTATTCCAGGGATTTTAGAAAATATATAATCAGGCTGCCAGAAGCAGCCCATTGCAAATGTTGCTTTTTCTGTTTTTGATATCATTTTGATTCTAACAAAGCTTTGTTAATAAATTGCGCTGAATGCCAAAACAGCTTACTCTGACTTCCTTATTTTCAAACTTTTCAACCATTACTGAAAAGCCTAATATTTCATTCGGAGCTTTAACTTGCATTTCTTTAAATAAATTTAATATAGATTTTGGAGCTATATTAGCAAAATAGCTGTCTATTCTGTATTCCTCTGTGATTAGCATATGCTCTCCTTTATCATTTATATTTGATAGGCTTATCCAGATTTTCATAATTTTATTTGGCTTTTGTAGATATAAATTTTGTGAAATTTGATTATTTGTGTTTAATAACTATTTTGTACTTCTCTTTTTCTTTATCCGGAAAGGTTCTTGCGGGGTGATGCAAGTAGGTTTTTTCAATATCTGGAAAATTATCATGAATAAATTTCTCGCTTCCCCTCCCTATGCATATTAATCTTTGAGGATGGAATAATTTTATTGATTCTGAAATAAATTGCTTACTAAAGCTTTCAATAGAAGGCAGCTTTATCAATTCCCGGAAAGAGACATTTTTATTCTTTTCCACAATTCCAAAAGGAAATATATTTGTCATGAAGAAATTTGAGAAAAATTGCTGTAAATCAGGAAATTGCTGTGTAATTACTGAATATATCCTTGTTGCTGTTTTTTCAGTGATTGGGCTTGCAATTTCCTCCGGGTAGCTCATTTTGCTTGACAAAATATGCTCATCTGTCAACGCAATGCCTGTTTTATTGCATCCAAATCTTCCTGGGTTTAATGCAATAATTAGATTTCTTTGCCCTGAATGCGAATAATACTTTTTTATGAAGAATTCAAACCTGTTCCAATGATTTTTGTAAGGGTTTATCAGCTTCCATTTAGAAGGCATTCTCTCAAATGAGTCTATTTCTGATAATTTCTTGTAAAAATCAAGGATTTTATCTTCCATCTTAGTATTCCAGTCCCTTCCTCGCAATAAAACCAGCATCATAAGGATGCTTGTGCTTTTTTATTTCGGTAACGAGCTGTGCCTTATCAAAAATTCTTGGATAAGCAATATGCGAGCCGGTAAGGATTAATTCCTTGTTTTCCGGCTTTGTGTCTATTAGATTTATTATTTCATCTTCAGCCAGCAGGCCGAGCTGGATTGCATAAAGAATTTCATCTGCAATTATTATATCATAATTTTCGTTTTGCAGGGATTCTTTTACATATTCTAATGCTTCTCGGCAAGAGCTGATTTGAGCTTGAGTTGGTTTTCCGATTATCCATGAGCCTGTTCCAAATCTTTTAAAGGAAAAATTGGATAATTTTTCAAGGGCTTTTATTTCTCCGGGAATCTGCTCTTCTAATGAACTTGCCCCGTTTTTCATGAATTGAATCAAGTGAACTTTATAGCCATTGCCGCATGCCCTTAAGGCAGTTCCTAAGGCAGAAGTTGTCTTGCCTTTTCCGTTTCCCCAAAATACTTGCGTGAAGCCCAACCCCTGTTTTTTATACTTGTCTAAATATAGCATTACTTAAAAAATAATCTCTTGTTTATATCTATTTGTGTATTTTGGCTTTAATAGTGTTAAGTCAAGTCCATAAGTTAACATTTTTGTGTAATAGTTAAATGATAAAAGTTCTTTTTAATTAATTTTTAGTTTAGACGACTAGACAATAATCGCACCAAAAAAGCTTATAAAATAGCTGAACTACGATGATAAATATTAGTTATTTTATAGATAATTCCGAATGCACATTAAATACAGGGCTTATATGGCATATTAGAACAATTTAATTTTCTCCATGCAAATATTTAGTGCGGAATTTAGCTAATCATCTTAGTTTATTATCGCGAATGATTAATGTTACTGCCTCAATATTATATAAGGTAAGGTATAATACAGGACATTAATGATTCCCCAAATATGTTGGGTTGGGGTTGGAAGGTTTACTTAACAAATAGGCAGGTTTTTTAAACTTAAACCCTGATTATTTGTAATGAGATTTTCCCGAAGTGAAAAGAAAGAATTATTCCTTGCATGGATATTAATCTCCTTGGCTTTTGCAATTCTTTTTTCAGGTGGCTATAAAGGGCTGATTTTGGAGGGAAAATTATTCAGGCTTGAATTTTTGACTGCCTTGGGCGTTTCTTTATTTACCGCAGGGATAGGATTTGTTTTTCATGAATTGGCCCATAAATATTTTGCACAGAAATACGGGCTTTTTGCAGAATTTACAGCATTTTACAAGATGCTTTTCCTTGCAATTGCCTTTTCATTGGCAGGATTTATAATTGCTGCTCCGGGTGCGGTGATGATACATGGAATGATAACAAGAGAAAGAAACGGAAAAATATCCCTGGCAGGTCCTGCTGTTAATTTTGTTTTTGGCATTTTATTTTTGGTCGGAATGTTTTTTGCCTCTTCAGGAATACAGGGATTAGTAATGAGCTACGGATTCAGGATTAATGCTCTGCTTGCAATCTTCAACATGATTCCTGTAATGCCCTTTGATGGAGCTAAAGTCCTGGTCTGGAATAAGACCGTTTATGGAATCAGCGTTGTTTTGTTTTTAACGCTTTATTTAGCCAGCTTTATTATTTAAGATAAAGATAAAAAAATAAAAGTAAATAAAGAGAAAAAATTTTTAGATAAAAATAAAAATTAAAGCTTTGAATCAATTATCTGCCGGAATACTGTGAATGGCTGTGCTCCGCTTACAGGAGTTCCTTTCCCGTCTTCCCCAATAATGACAAAGTATGGTGTTCCTGATCCGCCTGCGGCCTGTGCAGCAGCAGTATCCTGCCTTATTTTGTCTGCTTTTTCTCCTGAATCCAGGCATGAATTAAACTGCCCTGTGTTCAAGCCGAGCTGTTGAGCATATGCCTTAAATGCAGCCACTCCGCCGTCTACGCCTGATTCAAAAAGCATGTCATGCATTTCAACAAATTTTCCCTGGTCTGCAGCACATTCAGATGCTTCTGCAGCTTTTTGCGCGTTAGGATGAATGCTTACTAATGGTAGCTGCTTGTAGTCTATTGCGACTTCTTCGTCAGAATAAGCACTCTTCATCTGGCTTACAGCGTCATCATAAGCTCTTTTACAGAAGGGACATTGAAAGTCAGAGAATTCCACTACAATTACTTTTGAATTAACGTCTCCTTTGATGAAATTGTCTTCTTCTGTGACTTCAACATTAACTGTAGGAGCAGGGAGATTTCCGCCCTTAACTACATTTCCCGTAGGACCTGAATTATTTGGCAAAATCCATATAATTCCGCCTATTACTAGGAAAGCAAGAAGTATGAACGTGAAATACTTCCACAGAGCATCTTTCTTGATAGATATTGTTCCCTGATTGTTATCTTCCATTAATTCGATAACCCCCTTTCAGTTTTCTGAAATTGTGCAAACATCAGCTTTCCTCATACTTCATAGGTTTTAAACATTGTGGAAGATGAGTTTTACTTTTTTATCGCTTTAAGTATTAAAATAACTGCGAGCAAGATATAAATTCCCAAAATGAAAGGGTTGTAGAAGATTATCACACCAAGAATCCTTGAATATGAGATGTAATCAGGGCCTGAACTAACAGGTATTTTTATGAAATACGATATGATAAGAATCAAAATTATTGATGCTCCAGTGAGGAAATGCCATGAATTGTAATTTACTTTCATAATTGTATCTTGCCTTTAAAGTTTATAAAAGTGTTTAAATAATCAACTTTTCTAATATCCCAATGATAAAGGAAATTGTTCCTAATTTGCTTGTGTATCTTACTTTGATAAGTGATGTTGTGATTGTTGCTCTGATAGTCTATGCTGTTTCCATGAAGCTTAAGAGAAATTATTTTTCATATACGAGATTTGGAAGATTTCTTAGGAATAATTCTATACTTTTTGGACTGATTGTTTCTTTGACTGCAACCTTAGGAAGCCTTTTCTATTCTGAAATAATGAATTATACTCCATGCGTTTTATGCTGGTATCAGAGGATTTTCATGTACCCACAGGTTTTTATTTTTGCTCTTGCTTTGTGGAAGAAGGACAGAAGAATATTTCCTTATTCAATATTGCTTAGCATTATAGGAGTATTAATTGCTGCTTATCATTACATTTTACAGGTAGGATTTGTAGAAAACTCATTTGTCTGCGATGTTGTCGGGTATTCTGCTGCCTGCACTGAAACATTTTTTACTAATATAGGTTATATCACAATTCCGATGATGGCTCTAACTGCTTTTGTTTTATTAGTGATTCTTGGATTGTCCGTTAGAAGACAATAATATCAGATAACCTAAAACTTTTTAAGCGCTTATTATTCCTATTTGCCATGAGCAATTATATATTCACCTCTGAATCAGTAGCTGAAGGGCATCCTGATAAAATCTGTGACCAGGTTTCTGATGCACTGCTTGATGCTTATCTTGAAAAGGACCCGAATAGCAGGGTAGCTATTGAATGCTTTACTAAAACAGGATTTATTCTCGTTGGAGGAGAAGTTACGAGTAAAGGAGCAGTTGATATAGAGAATGTTGTGAGGAAAAAGATTATAGAGATTGGCTATGATTCCGGCAAATATGGCTTTGACGGAAATACCTGCGGAGTTGTAATTGCTTTGTCAAAGCAGTCATCTGATATTGCTCAGGGAGTGAATGAAAATTCAGGAGCGCAGAAAGAGCAGGGTGCGGGAGACCAGGGATTAATGTTTGGCTATGCTACTAACGAAACTCCCGAATACATGCCTTTGCCAATCACGCTCGCCCATAAGATAATGCAAAAAAGAGCAGAGAGCAGGAAGAAAGGGGAAATAAAATATCTCGGACCAGACGCTAAGACGCAGATTAGTGTTGAATATAGAAATGATAGGCCAGCAAGAATCCAAGCAGTTGTGCTTTCAACACAGCACAATGATGATGTTTCTCTTGAAGAAATAAAAAAAGACATGATTGAAAAAATAATAAAGCCAGTATGCGGGAACTGGCTGGATGATAAAACTATTTATCATATTAATCCAACAGGAAGATTTGTTATTGGAGGGCCTGTCGGGGATGCCGGATTAACAGGGAGAAAAATTATTGTTGATAGTTATGGAGGGCAGGGCAGACATGGAGGGGGATGCTTTTCTGGCAAAGATTCTTCAAAGGTAGACAGAAGCGCTGCATATGCTGCAAGGTATATTGCAAAGAATATAGTTGCTTCCGGTATTGCGGACAAATGCGAAATACAGATTGCTTATGCTATAGGAATTGCAGAACCTGTTTCAGTTCATGTTAATTGTTTTGGGACAAATAAAATTTCTGAAGATAAGATTGAAGAACTTGTCAGAAAGCATTTTCCCTTAAAGCCAGCAGAGATAATTAATAAATTAAATTTGAAAAGGCCGATTTATGGGAAGACGGCTGTTTATGGGCATTTTGGCAGGAGCGATAATGATTTTACCTGGGAGAAATTGGATAAGGTTGATGTTCTTAAAGAAGAGATGAGAAATTAAGATAGGGAAAAGCTTTTAAAGTAGTATTAAAGTCAGATTTTTATGGTTGCTGAAATTGATGGACTTGTCACACATGCCCATCTTAAATTATATGCGGGAAGAATAATTGATTTGCTTGATAAGCTTGGAATTAATGATATAGATAGATTAATAAGAGTTGCGGGTAGCCGCCACCATATAAAAGGCACTCTGAATCATTCTATTGCATTTGGAATGGGTAATTCTATAAGAGATTCAAAAGCTTATATTGTAGGTTATAACGTTACGTCTATAGGAATACCCTTGGAAGGGAGGATTAATCCTTTTTTTACATATTCCAAGGTTATTTTAAAATCTGAAAAGCCTGTTGAGGGTTATGCTCCTTTTGTAACAGATGGATTTGGAAATATAATTCAGGAAAGAACATTTTCGGGAGATGTTTTTAACAGCATGATTGACGAGTTTAGAAGGCTAAGAGACCTTCCTGTTTAGATAAACTTATATTTGATTGATTATTATTTTAATTATGAAAATTGACAAAGAAAAATTGAAGAAGAAACTTACGCCGGAACAATATCATGTTTTAGTTGAGAAAGGAACAGAAAGAGCTTTCACAGGCAAGCTTTTGAATAATAAAGAAAAAGGAACTTACATGTGTGTTGCATGCGGAAATATTTTATTTGACTCTTCAACGAAGTTTGATTCGCATTGCGGATGGCCGAGTTTTTATGATGCTAAGAAAGGAAGCGTTGAGTTTCATTCAGATAATGCTTTGGGACTGAATCGTGTTGAGGTTACATGCTCAAAATGCGGAGGGCATTTAGGACATGTTTTTGATGATGCTCCTGATATGCCGACAGGAAAAAGGTATTGCATTAATTCTGTGAGTCTGGCTTTTAGAAAGGGAAAGATTAAGTAATAGATTTCTATTTTAAGCGTTAGCAATTTCCCAAATTAGATTGAAATAATTGTAATAACTTTTAGCTATTTCTTTTGATTTAATAACAAAAGCAAAAGGAAGCTCAGACCATAATAGAGTAGCCACATAGTCTCCAAATATAAAGAGAGTTGAAGGACTACTATATTCTTTTGGCAAGAATTTAATATCCGCCAGGGGCATTTCTGTTCCGACATTAAAACCTGCTCCTGGCTTATCTATTGATGAAAGCAGAATTAGCCAGTATGAAATAGGGAGAGTCATAACTACATTGCGTCTTTCGCATCCTGAAGTTTCTTTAGCTTTGAGCGGCAGAGAAGAAGCCAGATTAAGAGACAGATTTTTCAGAGTTGTTGATTACATCGGAAGCGGAGGGACTCCAAATCCGGGAGGAAGAACATGTTATAGGGAAGATTATGAACATGGCGATACTCAGTTTAAATTATATGAAACCAGAACTCCAAGAAAAGTTATTGCCCATCTAAAAGCTAGAGGAATTGAAGTCAAAAGAGAAGTAAGCTGGGGCAAGGCGTAATTAAAGATAGAAACATTTAAATATTGAAAAATCAATAATATTATTGAAAAATCAATAGATAAAATGACATATTTTGATGAGGATATAACCGAGGTTGAAGGTATTGTTCTTAGATGCTTCTTTCCAGAGGGAGAAGAAACAACGATTAATACTATTAAAAATAAATGTGGATATTCTTATGAAAGAGTTAATACTGCTCTAAAGAAATTGGAGAAGAAAAAAATTGTTTCTTCCAAAAAAATAGGAAAAACTCTGGTTTACAAAGCGGATTATAATAATTTGTACTTAAAATTGAGCTTTTATCATTATATGACTGAAAAATTAATTGATTTTAGAAATAAGCACTTCATAATCTGGAAGGCCTTGAAAAAAATAGAAGAGGGGCTCTTAGGGATGATTATCCTTTTTGGAAGCTATTCAAAGCGGAATGAAACAAAAGATTCAGATATTGATTTAATGATTGTTTCTGAATCTAAGAAAGAGAGAGAAAATGCAGTTTATAGCATAAAATCAGAATATGGATTAGATATCGCTCCAGTATTTGTAAAAAGAACAGAATTTCCTAAAATAAAAAATGAGAATCCTATACTCTGGATGGATCTAAAGAATCATGCGTTAATTTTTAACGGAGGAGACTTGTTTTATTATTGGATGTATCAACATGAGAACAATTGATTTTTATTTAAGAAAAAGGCAATTAATGAAAGACAAGAATATAGCTAAAAATGCTAATTCTTTTTTAAAGAAGGCAAGAAATAATCTTATGACTTTGGGTTTACTTTTTAGATTGAATACAAATAAAAAAGCAAGAAAATTATTGAAGATACCAAACAATTACGACCCTAATGAATGGGCGGTTATTACAGGGTATTATGCAATGTATCCTTCGGCCTTAGCATTGTTGGCAAAAATTGGTTTTAGAAGCAAGAATCACACGGCAACACTGCTTGTTCTGGAGGAATTTTTTGTAAAAAAGAAACTATTGGATGAGCAGGTATTATCAATCTTGAAAAATGCGCATTTTCAAAAGGAAGAATTAGAAAAATTGTCTGACGCGAGGCATAAAAGAGAAATTGCACAATATAGTGTAACAAAGCAGACAACAAAAGAAATTGCCGAAAAAATTAGAAAAGATGCTTATAGTTTTATAAATAAATGCGACGAGATATTAATGAAATAGCTTCGCCATTTACTCTTTCAGTACAACAAAATTTCTAATGTCAGAAATTTTGAGTCCCAAAAATTCTTTCAGGAATCTTTTAGGACAACAACATTAGTCATCCCTCTGCGCTTTCTTTCTATTAGATTATGGCCTTCCAATCTGTCTAATATTCGCGTCATTTTTGCTTTTCCGAAGCTTGTTTTTTCAATTAAATCTGCCTGAAAGACAGCTTTATTTTGCCTGATAAGATCAAAGACCTGCTTTTCTTCTGCCTTTAAAGATGACAAGTCATATTCCCTTCTTGGCACCCTTTCCTTTACTTTTTTAATGATAATTCTTTCGCCTGGCTTTGAAAGAACAAGAAATAGAGCAATTGCAATTAATATTCCAACTATTGCCAAAGACAAGTAAGTCTGCTCATTAACAGCAGAATGAGTCGGGCAGAATTCCCCTGCCTGAACAAGAGGGCATTCCCTATCCCCGAATTCTTTAATTGCATTGTTGAATATGAAAATTATAAATATGATTAGTATGGATATTCCAAGCAGCAAATAGCCGACATTTTTGTTTTCCATGATAATTAGTTAAAAAGAAAAGTTAATAAATACTTCGGAGATCTTGCCAATAAAATCTAATTGCAACTAGCCGACTTTTAACAAAAGTTGCATGAAACTAGTTTCATAAAAGAGCTTAATAATGGCTTTTCTTTGATTATAGCATGTCAGTCAGGGAATTTACAAAATCATTAAGTAGCGGGTCAGAAGGAAAATTAGTGAAAACAATATTTGTTTCTCTTGCTACATCTCTGATTGTTTTTGGAATTTTGTATTATTTTAAGCTTAAATTTATTGAAGGCGTTATTCCAAAATACGGCTTTTCATTATTCTTCGCTATCTTGAGTTATGCAATGATTCTGCCTTCTGTAAGGTATGTTCGTGCTTACAGGGAATTTGGATGCATGTCAGGAATGATGATTGGAATGACAATCGGGATGATTTCCGGATTTCTTCCTGGATATTTCATCGGCTCTACAAACGGGATGCTTTATGGCAGTGTTTTTGGAATGGCTGTCGGAATAAGCTTTGGAATCTGGAACGGCAAGTGCTGCGGGATAATGGGTGTGATGGAAGGAATAATGGCTGGATTTATGGGAGGATTAATGGGAGCAATGACGGCTATAATGATGCTTAATGACAGCTTAAAAATCGGAGGATCTGTTATTTTCGCTGTTTCGGCAATAATCTTATTTGGCCTGAATTACATGATTTATATGGAAACAAAAGAAATGGAAAGAAAGCATAATGACGGGGAATTATTTACTATTTTCTGGAGTTTTGTTCTTACAATTATCACTATAATCTTTATGATATACGGGTCAAGGAGCGTGCTGTTCCAGTAAAATGATAATCAGAAAAACAACGCTTTATTTTATCGGAATAATTATTTTAATAATATTAGGGGGATATTTCATGATTGACAATTCTTCTGCTAATGGCGTTTCTAATGCTGGCGATAATCTTCCAGGCAATAATGCCGGAAATGCTCTGGCTGGAAACGGAAATGTGCAAAAAGTAGTTATAGGAGTAAGAAACTATAATTATTATCCCAATACAATAACTGTTAAAGTCGGGCAGCCGGTGAGCATTAGCCTGGATGAAAGTGTTTCTGGCTGCTTGAGGGATTTCACAATAAGGGATTTTGGAATCCGAGAGTATTTGAGAACTCCGCAGGATACAATTGAATTTACTCCTGACAAAAAAGGAACATTTACCTTTGCCTGCTCAATGGGCATGGGCAGAGGGAGATTGATAGTAGAATAAAATGGATAATAAAAACGTTGGCTGGATATTGCTGGCTGTTTCAGTTCTGATAATAATATTCACATCACTTTACAGCAATGTTTTAGATGAAGCTGTCCGAACAAGCTGTTTTTTACAGCACGGCAATGTAGAATCATGCGAGATGTTTGACAGCGTGGCTAAACAAACTTATTTTGCGCTGGCTATCGGGGGTATTTTGGTAATAGCAAGTTTGTTTCTTTTATTCTCAAAGCCAAATGAAAGAATAATAGTGAGAAAGATTAAAGAAAAAAAGATTGAGAAAAATGTAGACCTTTCTTCTTTCAGGCCAGAAGAAAAACAAGTCTACAATCTTGTTAAGGAAAATGGGGCAATATTTCAGGCAGACCTGATAGAAAAGACCGGGTTCAGCAAGGCAAGAATGACAAGGATTGTTGATAAAATTGAGGGAGCAGGATTAGTGGAAAGAAAGAGGAGAGGGATGACTAATGTTGTTGTCCTGAAGGATGATTAAAGTGAAAATTGGAAATTTTGCATATATTGCTGAAACAGAAAAGAGTTTTGATGAGGCAGTCGTATCAGTTTTAAAAGCTGTTGAGCAAAAAGGATGGACTTTATTTAATGTCTATGATATAAAAGAAAGATTGGCTGCAAAAGGATTTGAACAAGAGCCGTTAAAGATTATTGAAATTTGTTCAGGCAAATATGCTAATAATTTTTTGAACAAAAACAGATTAGCTTCTTTTTGCATGCCTTGTAAAATCAATATTTTTGCGGAAAATGGAAAAGTCAAGATAGCCGGACTGAATCCAGCAATAATGCCGGAGTTTTTTAAAGAAATAAAAAAAGAAGAAGCTGATGAAGTTGAGAAAATTATCAGGGAAATTATAGATAATTCAATATGAAAGGAGGTCAAAAATGAAAGACAAACTTAATACTGTTAGAGTTGCAAACACTCTTGCAATAGTGACTGCTATTGCTTACCTGGCTTGTATTCTTGCCGTATGGATTGCTCCAGGGCTGACTACGACAATAGGGAACTATCTGCTTCATGGAGTGGATATAAGCAGGCTGGTTGAAGCAAGGTCATTTAGCTATTCGCTGATATCTTTGATAACAGGAACAATCGCAGGATGGCTTGTAGGGGCTGTGTTCGCGGTGGTTTATAACAGGCTCGGATAGGAAGAGCGGAGCCTTGGAAAGTACGTTACAAAGTCTTTTTAAGGTTCTGTTTCATTGATTTTGTATGGACCTATCAGAGAAAGAAACAAGAGAGAAAATTATAGACCCGTGGTTACTTGGAGATGCTGGTTGGAAAGAAGAATACATAAGAAGGGAAGTCAATTCTGTTAAGTCTGATTTTAAAATTAGAAGATACAATCCTAAGCAAGGAGAGGGAAAGGAAGAGGGGAGATTCATTGATTATGTCTTGCTAGATGAGCATAAAGGTCCTTTGGCTATTATTGAAGCCAAAAAGTTCTCATTAGATGCAGAAAAGGGAAGCATACAAGCCACTACTTACCAAAAAGATATAGAATCACAAACTGGTTTCGCTGTTCCAATATTCTTAACAAATGGGCAAAAATGGTTCTTTAAAGAAAAGGGCTATCCTACCAGAGAAATATCTGGACCATTCTCTCAAAAAGACTTACAAAGAAGAGCCCAGTTAGCTAAGGAAAGACAAAAATTGTCTAATATTGGAATTAATCCTAAGATAGTTGATAGGTCAAGAAATGTGGAAGTTGTCAAACAAATCTTAGACCATTTAGGAAAAGGAAATAGGAAGGCATTAATAAATATGGCCACGGGCACAGGGAAGACCAGAGTATCAATGGCTATAATTGATGCTTTGATTAGAGCAAGATATATTCAGAATGTTTTATTTGTAGTAGATAGAATATCTTTAGGAAGACAGGCGTTTAATCAAGGTTTTGGTAGTTTCTTGAAAGGAGAACCAAAAACATTACTTAATGAAGAAGGAGATTTTGAGATGGATAAAAGAATGTATGTTACCACAGTTCAAACTTTAAAGAGTAAAAGAAAAGAAGGGGGTTTTAAACTTCAAGATTTTACGCCTGGATTTTTTGATTTAATTGTTTTTGATGAAGCTCACAGGTCTTATTATGATTCAGAAAGATTATTATTCAAATATTTTGATGCTATCCAAATAGGTTTGACTGCAACTCCTTCAAAAAGTGAAGTAAGAGATACTTTTGATTTATTTGATTGCCCAAGAGGAGAACCAACGGTCAGATATGATTATGATGAAGCTGTCAGAGATGGAGTTTTAGTCCCTTATGATGCTCAAGTTATTTCTACAAAGGTATTGGAATTAGGAATTAAAGGAATTGAATTAGATAATGAACTTAAAACAGCATTAATAAAACAAGATGAAGACCCTGACCACTTTCAAGTTCCAGGAACAAGATTTGCAAAATACTTTACTGATAAAAAAACAAATGATTTAATTATTCAGGAATTTATGAACAGGTGCTATAAAACGGAGGATGATAGACCATGCAAAACTATCTTCTTTTGTGTAAATGTAACTCATGCAGAAAAGTTAAAGAAAAGATTTGATAAGCTTTACCCCAACCTATGTGATGATGTTTCTATTATTGTATCTAATAAAGATAGATATATGGATGAAGTTAATAGATTCATTAAAGACCCTAGTCCAAGAGTAGCTTTATCCGTTGGCGTCTTAGATACTGGAATAGACTTGCCCGAAATTATGAATCTAGTCTTTGTTACGCCTGTATTTTCACATATAAGGTTTTGGCAGATGTTAGGAAGAGGAACAAGAAGTTTATCTGCCTGCCAAAATAAGTCGTGGCTTCCACTTAAAGATGGGATACACACTAAAGAAGACTTTAGAATCTTGGATTTTAAGTTCGGAGATTTCTCAAATATAAAACAACATCAATTAGAAGCAACAGATAAATCAAGAATAACAGAAGATACTAAAGTTAAGATATTCAATAAAGAAGTTGATTTGTTAAATAAAAAATTAACTGAAGATGAAAAAGGAATTATAGAAACAAGAATTATAGAAGAAGTTAATAAGATTGACAGAAAATCTTTTATTGTAAAACCTAAGATTGAGATAATCAAGAAGGTTGTTTCCAAAAAATTTGATTTAAAAGAACATATTGAAGACTTGAAAAAAGAAATAGCTCCTTTAATTAGATTCTCTGATTTTG
This sequence comes from Candidatus Woesearchaeota archaeon, assembly GCA_964437555.1. Lineage (GTDB taxonomy): Archaea > Nanobdellota > Nanobdellia > Pacearchaeales > GW2011-AR1 > UBA92. The sequence goes on from CAYTHI010000008.1 coordinate 18,035, forward strand.
GAGATGGGAGAGTTCAAACATTTATCTTTCATTGTGTAGATTTATTTAGTTATGTTAAAGATGGAGATACTGAGTCAATCTTAGAAGAACAGGATTTCTTATTAGAAAGAATTGAAAATGTCTGGAGTTCAAATCTTCAAGCTGTTAGACAGAAGCATGAGCAAATTATGAGAGTTATGCAAGACAAGTTTTGGAGTGAATTAACCTTTGCTGATATCGATTTCTTAATTAGAGAAATTGCACCACTAATGAAATACTATGAACCTGAAAGAAAGAAGATTGTTAGAGTTGATGCTCCAGACTTAACCAGAAGTGTTGAACAGTTTAAAATGCCTGAAAAAGAAGACCCTATTTTAGAAGAAAGAAAGAATAATCCCTAAATGCAAAAAATGGTTAAACAAGGTGTAACATGGAAAGAACTTTTAGAGATAGAAAAACAGCTAAGAGAGAAAAACTCTGCTTGGACAATAGAGAATATTCAGAACAATAAAAAAATAGACTTTATTGTATTTTTAAGAAATATACTTGATTTGAAAGACCTGCCAGACCCGCAAGAGATGATTAAAAATGAGTTTGAGAAATTGATAGTTGAGAATAACAAAGAGTATAATGCTGAACAGATTAAGTTTTTGAGATTATTAGAGAAGTTCTTTGCTTTTAATAAACATCTCACTTCTAAAGACTTAACAAATCACCCCTTAGCTGATGAGAATCCATTAGATAAGTTCAGTTCAGAGCAGCTTATGAAGATAGTCAAGGAAGTTGAAAAGATTAAGATAAAATAAAATGGAAGTAAAAGATGTTAGGAAATTTATTGAGAACCTCAATCAAGACAACATAAGTTTTATTTCCCATTTTTACAAAAGAACAGGGGAAAGACCAATAAATGAGGGCATGGTTAGAAGTTATCTATCTGAGCCAGGTAAGTTAGAGAAAATTGAAAGAGGAAAGCCCCAAGATAGGTTTAAACTTTGGTTTAAGATGAGTAGGAAATATTCTTTAGTTTTGATAATTGAAATTACCCTCTCAAAAGGTTTAAAAGTTGTAAGTGCTTGGAATAGTAATAGAAAATGGCAAAAGAAATTAAAACAATAATTTATGATGAAGAATATGATATATTTTATTTATCTAATGGAGATAAGGTAAGGGAATCTATAGATATTGGAGATTTTGTTCTTGATGTGAGCCATAATAATCTTATTTGTGGTGTTGAAATAATGGACGCAAGTGAAAATTTAGGAATGGGTAAAGAAATTTTGAAATCCGTTAAAAGCATTAAAATGTCGGTCAATTATAAAACTAATCATGTTTATGTTTTATTAACAATAACTTTTAAGAAGGCCGGAAAAGAGGCAAATGTTTCAATTCCTTTGACTCTTGGGTTAGGTCATAAAGAACCGAAAAGAGAAGTTTTGGTTTATAATTAGGTAGTACCATGTCTATATTTTAGACACGAAAACTTTATATATTCTCTTTATTCCTTACATCAATGGTTAATATAACCGATTCAGACTATAGAACTATTTCAGTCAGGCTTCCTCGTCAAGAATTTATTGAATTTGATAAGCTATGCAAAGATACCCATAGTGCAAAGTTAAGAGAACTGATAAATAAAGAAATCAAAGGCAATTCCAAAAGCAATTTTCTATCAGGTGTTAACAAAATAACCTATAACAAGGTAAACAATTCTTTTTCATGGCTTGTAAAACTTGACTCTGGGCAGGAAACTGAAATACTGAACAATCTCTCACTTGAATTTTTGAAAAATCTGCAACAAGACATTCAGGAAGCAATTAAAGAAAGAAACCAGTGGGTTTATCAGACAAAAGATGATTCTGTGGGTATACCGAGAGAGTTGGTTGAGGGGGAAAGATGAATGATTATATTTTAAAAAAATTATTCGGTATAGAAAACCCTTTAGGCGTTTTCTGGGGAAGGTTAATTATTGGGATTGTTTTGTCCGTTTATGGATTTTTAATTTTCTTTCTTAATTCTATTGAAGACCAATGGACAAGGATAAGTATTGCTATGGCTTTTTTGGGTTTAGGATTAATGTTTATTTTTGATGGGAGAACAATTCTCAAAGAGTATTTTAGTAATCAGCAACCAGAACATCAAAGAAGTCCTATTATAACCAGAGAGAAGAAAAAAATTAATTGGGAAAGAATAAAAATTAATTTACTGGGAATATATTTGACAGTCATCCTACTAATATTTGTTTTTATTGGGATTGAAACATATCTTAGCCAACCAGAGAATAGATTAATTTTCTCTTTAATTATTATTGCTTGTTCCGGAGGAATTGGTGGGACAATATACTCCATAAGGGGATTTTACCAAAATCTAGGAGATGGAATTTTTGATTTTAATAAATGGATTTGGTGGTATATTTTTCGCCCAGTAATGAGTGCCATAATAGGAGTTTTTGTTTATTTCCTAATTGTAGGGGGATTATTAAGCATTGGAAATGTTTCTGAAATAAACTACTCAAAAGGTTTAATGTTTTATTCTGCAGTATCATTCTTAGCAGGATTCTCTTTTACACAATTTGTAAATAAACTAGAGGATATTGCATCAACACTTTTTGCAAAAAAGGAGGATAGAAAAAAATGAGTCTATTTGTACATTTTATAGATGTAGGGCAAGGAAATATGCAAGTCTTAATTTTTCCGGACAATTTTGTAATGGTTTATGATTGTAATATTAATGAATATAACGAAAAAAGAGTTTTTGATTATTTAGAGAAGATAATGCCTAAAAGAAATATAGACATTTTTGTAAATTCTCATAGGGAAGCAGACCATATGAATGGGATAAAAAAACTTCATTCTAAATATCCAATACTAAATTTATGGGACACAGAAGTTTCTGCCAATACCGAAGCTCCAGAATATAAATCTTATATGGACTTCCGAAGAAGCATGGGCAATAATGTATGGACTGCTAAACCAAATCATTATCACAAAACTAAGCCCTTTATCAAAATATTAAATGGTGAAAGGGAAGGTTGCAATGACCCAAATGAACAGAGTATAGTCTTACATATAGATTATAATGGAACTTCTATTTTACTAACTGGAGATACAAATGCCAAGGTGTGGAAGGATTATATTATGAAAGAAGCTAAAATTAAAAGTAATATCTTATTAGCAAGTCATCATGGTTCTAAGACATTTATAGATGATATAAGAGATGAAAAAAATTACTATACAGAACACCTTAAAGCAATAAATCCGAATATTACAGTAATCTCTGTTGGAAAAGAAAATCCCCACGGACACCCTCATGAACATGCTATAAAGTTTTATGAAAAATACTCTTCTGGGTCTGACCAAAGAAATAAAATCTTTAGAACTGACGAAAAGGGACATATTAAAATTGAATTAAAAGGTAATGGTGCTTGGAGTTTAACTTAAATGAAACAACAAACACAAACAAAAAAAATAGAATGGGGAAAGATAGAACTTGGAGAAATCTTAGATTATGAACAACCTACAAAATATATTGTGGAAGGCACAGACTATAAAGATGAATATAAAACACCTGTTTTAACCGCAGGAAAATCCTTTATTTTGGGTTATACTAATGAAACAAAGGGAATTTGTGATAATTTGCCAGTAATTATTTTTGATGATTTTACAACAGACACTAAGTTTGTTGATTTTAAGTTTAAAGTAAAATCAAGTGCAATGAAAATATTAAGGTCAAAAAATGAATTAATTGATATTAAATTTGTTTTTCTTGCCATGCAAAGATTAAAATTTGATGCAAAAAGGCACAAAAGATATTATTTATCTGCTTATCAAAATCTTAAAATTCCTATGCCTTTCTTTAATGGAAAACCAGATATCCAAACCCAAAAAGCCATAGTATCAATCCTAGAAAAAGCGGAGCAATTAAAACAAAAAAGAGAAGAATCTGATAAATTAACAGAGGAATATTTACAAAGTGTTTTTTATGAGATGTTTGGTGACCCAATAACAAATAATAAAAGATTGCCTTTTGATATATTAGAAAATGTATGTTCAAATGAAAAAAATTCCTTAAAAAGAGGACCCTTTTGGGGTTCATTAAAGAAAGAGATATTTGTTAAGGAAGGATATAAGGTTTATGAACAACAAAATGCAATATATGAAGATATGTCTTTAGGGGAGTATTATATTACAAAAGAAAAATATGATGAAATGATCGATTTTGCAGTTAAATCTGGAGATTTTATTATTAGTTGCTCTGGAACTATGGGAAAGATTGCATTTGTTCCTGAAGATTCTCCAGAAGGAATAATTAATCAAGCTCTTTTAAAAATAACCTTAGATAAAAATATAATAAATAATATATACTTTAGATTTTTATTCCAAAGCAATAGAATTCAAGACCATCTATTTAGCATTTCAAGAGGTTCTGGAATAAGTAATTTTCCACCAATGAGTGAGATTCGAAATTTAAAAATAATTTTGCCTCCAATAAATCAACAAAATAAATTCGCTTCAATAGTAGAAGAAGTTGAAAAATTAAAAGAAAAACAAAAACAATCTAAGGAAGAAATAAAAAAAATGTTTGATTCTTTGATGCAGAAATCGTTTAATGGGGAGTTGGTGAAATGACATTTATAGTATTTATCATTGAAAAATTAGCTAATATTTGCTTGAACATATCTAATGTGTTTAATTTATTTAGTATAAAATTGATTGATAAACTTAATATCAACATTTATAACCCGAAACATGAAGAAAAAATATTGCAAAACACAGAGGACATAAAAAAAGATACTCAGCAGATATTAAAAGATGGGGAAGAAATAAAAAGATATAAAGAAAAAGAAAAACTAATAAGAGAATTGATAAATAGAAAGATTATTAATGTGAATAATTTAAATAAAGTTTCTAATTCAGAACATTTTATTATAATCCCAAAAATACATTTAACCATAAATGATAAGAAAATAAGAAAGATTTTATTTGGAGAAGGTGGTTCTTTCAAAAATTCCATATTTGATTATTTTGACCAGAAGAATTTCATAAATTTAGGTAAAAAATTCTCTCCAATTTACTTAAAAGATAAGTATAATATAAAACAACCATACAGGAACCTAGCCGTTTTCAAGAGGATATTGGATAATAAGTTAAAGGATTTAATCTATAAAGATAATAAAGAAATAGTAAGATTAATTCAAAGACATAAAAATAGGAAAGAAATAAAAATATTTTTTGAAGGGAAAGATATATCTCATGAAAAGTTTTTATTCTTAGATTATATGATTATCTCCTCTTTAAATTTAAATAAAGAGAACATCACCCTTGAAGAAACTGCACACAAGCAATTTCTTTTAAAGATTTTAACAAAAGAGGCACAAGATATAAAAATTAAAGAGGTAATATTAGAAAGTGGATTAAGACTATTTCTTAATGAAGAATATCCTGCTAACATTAAGAATAAATTACTAAAAGAGGAAACCAATATAAAAAAAAGATTGAAAATCGATAATTTTTTTAGTGAGATTAATAAAAGTGATTTTGAAACTATCTTGAAGGAATTGCTTTCTGAAAATTATGAGCAAGTTTACTCAGATAATTTTTTTAAACTTCAGAATCTTATTAAGGAGTTATAAAATGGGATCAAAAGAATATTTACAATTAGAGAAAAAGAAGATTAAAGAAGAAGATAGAAGATTTTTAATGAGTAGATACTTTAATGAAACTATCGCAAGTCATCAAGGTTCAATGCACAACACAGCAATAACTTTGTCTTTATTAGCTATTTTAATATCGACATTTTCAGTAGTTTATCAAACAAAACTTTTGTGGGTAATTATTCCTTATGCGATATTATCTTTATTGGGTTTGATTTTTTATGTTAGAAAATTAAAGATGGTTCAAAACAACCTTAACATAGAAAGAGAAAAGATGAGGAAAGATTATGATGAACTATTTAAGCATCATTTCTCTTATGTGAACAAAGAGAAAGGAGTTAAGATATAAAATGTTAGACTCAAACCTAAAATCAAAAATAAACAAACTTTGGGATAAATTCTGGAGTGGGGGGCTTAGCAACCCTATCACTGCAATTGAACAAATGTCTTTCCTTATTTTTATGAAGAAATTAGAGGATGAAGATGAGAAAAGAATTAGAGAAGCAGGGTTTACAGGAGAAAAATATTTTTCAATCTTTAAGGGGCATGAAGATTGTAAATGGAGTAAGTGGATAACTAAACCTGCTGAAACAATTCTTGACCATGTTAGAGATGAAGTCTTTCCATTTATGAGGAATCTTGGAGGGAATGGAAGTTCATTATATAAAGAATATATGAAAGGGGCTAATTTTGGAATCCCAACAGCATCCCTGTTAATTGAAGCTGTAAACATCATTAATGATATGCATATTAAAGAACAAAATCAAGATACGCAAGGAGATATTTATGAATACCTCTTAGGAGAGTTATCAACAGCAGGGAAGAATGGGCAATTCAGAACACCAAGACATATAATTAACATGATGGTGGATTTAGCAGACCCTAAAGCAGATGATAAGATTTTAGACCCTGCTTGCGGAACCGCTGGTTTTTTGGTTAATGCTTATCATCATATTTTAGAAGCAAATAAAAGAGATGGAATAAGCACATTAACCCCAACTAAAAAGAAAATATTGGATGAGGCGTCTATCTTTGGTTATGATTTTGATGAGACAATGAGAAGAATATCCTTAATGAATCTAATGATGCATGGAATCAAAAAACCAAATATTTTTCAGGTTAATACTCTAACTGATTCTTATCCAAATAATATTCCAAGAATATCAGATAATACTTATGACGTGATACTTGCAAATCCACCCTTTAAAGGAAGTTTGAATGAAGCAGAGATAAGTCAGAGATTTAGGATTAAAACAACAAAAACAGAACTTTTATTCTTAGAATTAATGTATCTCACTTTAGCTCCATCTGGTCAAGGAAGGTGTGCTGTAATTGTTCCAGAAGGGGTATTATTTGGTAATTCCAAAGCACATAAAAGAATAAGGGAAATATTATTGACAGAATGTAGATTAGATGCTGTTATATCCATGCCTTCAGGTGTATTCAAACCTTATGCAGGGGTTTCTACTGCTGTTTTATTCTTTACAAAAGGAGAACCAACACAAAAAGTCTGGTTCTATAAAATGGAGTCTGACGGATTTAGCTTAGATGATAAAAGAACTTTCATTGATGGAAAAGGAGATATTCCAGACATCTTAGAACATTTTAACAATAGAGAAAAGGAAAATCCAATAGATAGAAAGAAGAAGTATTTCTTTGTTCCAATAAAAGAAATTAAAGAAAAAGATTGGGATTTGAGCATTTCCAAGTATAGAGAAATTGAATATGAAGAAGTGGAATACGAAAAACCAAGTGTAATAAAAAAGAAGATAATACAATTAGAAGAGGATATTTTAAAAGGATTAAGGGAATTAGAGATTTAAATTAGGTAAAAGATTCATCTTTTTATATACTAACAAAAATACACCCTCATCCCTTAACAAATCTAAGAAGTTTTAATCTATATCATACAAAGCCATTGGTAGCCACTATATTTTTTCTTATAAATTCTAATGCGGAACTGGTTCCGCAAAAGCGCATATATAATTCCTGTTCTTAGAAAAGTCATGGAAAACGAAAAAACACGAAAAGTGAAAGGAGGTCAAAATGCAAATAAGTAAAAGAACGCTTTTATGGGTAATTATAGCCATACTCTTTATAGTTACCTTGTTCGTTGCCTTTCAGGCTGGAACAGGCGGAGCTGCTGTAAGTTCAACAGGACAGGCAATCAGCGCAGGCCAAAGTGCCTCAAGTGCAATGGTTGGAGGCTGTTAAGATGGACTGCTGCAATTCAAAAAAAGTGGAATCAAAAACACATGAAGAGCTGAAAAAGCCAAATTATGAATTAATAGTGCAGATAGCATTAATAGCAATATTAGCTGTTGTGCTTTTTTTTAATTTCGGAAAGATTACAAGCCCAGCCGGAAACACGATCGCTACTGGAATTGGAACTGTTTCAGCTTCAGAAATAATTCCTAAAGGAATTCCAGGTATATATGGAGAAGAGTTGGAGGTTAGTTTTGATGATGTGTCTGCCAGCAATCCCAGACTGGCTGATCAGACTATACAGAAGCTCGCGGCTTATGAAGATGAAGAATTAAGTGCAGAAATAATGCAGAGATATATCAGAGTTGGAAGCTCAATCTCATGCGAATATTGCTGCGGAGCCCAATCTATAATCTTCAGCAATGGAGAAAGGGCTTGCGGATGCGCACATAGCTATGCTATGCGTGGCTTGGCAAAATACATGCTGATAGAGCATCCGGAAGTTAGTGATGCTGCGATACTGGAAGAACTTGGAAAATGGAAAGTTCTATTCTTCCCTGGAATTCATGAGCAGAAAGCACAGGCATTGGAAGCTCAAGGCATAGATTCCAAGGATTATATCAATTTAGCAAGCAACTTGTACAGAGGAGCTGAAAAGGGACAAACGAGCAACGGCGGTTCAATGGTTGGAGGCTGTTAATAAAGATTAATTTATTTTTTATTTTTTATTTTTGAACAAACGAGAGAGAAGGAAAGGAAACAGAGAGAATATGATAAAAACAAAAAACGAACAGGATAAGAAGACCAGTAAAAACAGGTATAATATATTAAAGTTATTTTTAATACCTTTATTTAGCTTAATTGTAATTCTGCCTGGAGTTATGGCTCATTGCCCATTGTGCACAGGAGCGACAATAATCGGGGTTGGAATAACCCGCTCTTTGGGATTTGATGACAGCATTGTAGGGGTCTTTGTCGGAGGGATGATAATATCTACGGCTTTATGGGCTGACAAGGCCTTGAAAAAGAAAAATATAGGGATAAAGGGGAATGAAAAATTAAGACTTTTGAGCCTTATAGTCCTGATGAGTGTTTTGACTCTGGTAACTTTCTATTATGCCGGCTTGTTTGGAAGAGGAAATTCATTCAGAATATTTGGAATTGAAAGCTTATTAGTCGGAAGCTTTTCCGGGGGCATTTTGAGCATGGGGGCTTTTTATTATAGTAATCACCTGAAAAATAAAAATGGAGGGAAAGTGCTATTTAGTTATCAGACAATGGTAATCAGTCTGGCTGTTCTGATAATTAATGCAGGGCTATTTGCACTAATATTATGAAAACCGACAATTTTGTTAAAGCTATTCATGATATCAAGGAAAAGAACAAGCTTGATTTGAGCGCGTGGGAGGATTTGAGCATAGGGCTGATGAATCTTGTCAGCCTGGAAGAGCATGCCTTTTTCAGCTATATTAAAACCAATGACAAGAAATTTTTAGATATATTGGAAAATGTCAGGGAGATGAGAAAAGAGCTTCTGAAACTCATTGTAAAAGATGATGATGGGAGCGAGAAATGGTGCATGAGCAAGCATTTCCTTGCCTCTTCTATGAGATTGTTTGAAGTCGGAAACAGGATGCTGCATGAAGGAAAGAAAGACGAAGCAGATAAATTTTACAGGAATTCAGCAGAACTATATGCCATGTTCTGGAAGCTTAACACAAATATTTGGAAGAAAGTAGATATTAAGGATGATGAAAAGAAAAGCATTTTTAGCTCAATGAAAAAACTTCTGGAGTGCTGTAAAGAATGACTTCCCATAATTTCCTCTGGCTTGGGGTTATTGCAATCTCTTTGATTGGATTTTTCTATCTGTTTAACCTTGCTTATGCAAATCCTTCAAATCTTCCTGATTATGCATTTACTAATTTGGAGATAAAGGAAGCATATGTTTTTGCGCAGACTAATTATCAGGATTTGGTAGGAGTGCCGTGCAATTGCGGCTGTGGAACTATTGAAGGGGCTGAAGCGCACGGAAGCAGAATTCATGAGAATGGCCTAGCTGACTGTTTCATGGAAGGAAATGTAAATGAAGGAGGAAAGTGGGATTCACACGCCTCGTCCTGTGGATTGTGCTATAATGATGCCTTATTTGCCAAAAAGATGTATTCTGAAGGTGAATCAAAGGGAGAGATAAAGTTACAATTGGAGGAAAAATATTCTAAACTTAAATTTGGAGATGAAACAGTTTACTGAAATTAATATGGACAAGAATAAACAAAGCAATGCTGTATTTTATGGGATTTTAGCAGGAGCAGGACTATTATTCTTTTATATTTCTGTCCTGACAGCATTTCAGGGCTTTGATTTTGCTTTATCTGAGTTTAGAAACTTATGGTATTGGATAATTCCTTTATCTCTGGGATTTGGAATGCAAATCGGGCTGTACAATTCAATACTTCATACAGCCAGAATTAACGCCGAGATTGCAGCTTCTGGAACCGCATCAGGAGGTTCAATGCTGGCATGCTGCAGCCATTTCCTGCTTAATGCCCTGCCTATTCTGGGTATTTCCGGATTAACTGCATTCCTAATGGTTTATCAAAAATGGTTTTTTGGATTTGGGATATTATCTAACTTTCTTGGAATTACTCTTCTTATAAAACATAAGAGAAAAATGAAAGGAGGTATTTGTTAAAATGGATTGGAAATCATTTCTCTATGGTGTCCTGACTGTTTTTGTTCTTTTATTAGCTATGGCAAGTTTCGGATTTGCACATATCGGTAAAGTTGGAGCATTTAGTGGGAATGCTGTCTCTGGCTCGCAGACTGATTCGGGGAATATTCCTGAAAAATGCAGAGTTCCTTCAGGGCAGGATTTAGCATCATGGAAAGAGCATTTAGGGCATCATGGAGATACGCAGGAATGCTTGAAATATTTTAATTAATATTTTATAAAATGGACAAAGAAATCAATTTTGTGATAAAAAGGGGAGTTTGCTGCAGTTGGTGTGCTGACTTGATGAAAAGAACTCTTAATCAGAATTTTTCACTTAAGAAAGTGGAGATAGACCTCCTGAAAGAAAGAGTCCATATTGAATCAGGCAAGAAGATTAATCCGGATAGTATAACTGAATTCCTAAAAAAGAGAGGATATTATCTGATTAAGAGAAAATAGGCTACGGCTAAAAGCCCACTTTAGGGGAGGTAATCTAAGTTCTTCTATAGAAGTAAGGGCAGATTGTCTAAATCTTTTGAGGTATAACAAGGCGACCTCTACGTTCGCCGTTTTATAGTAAATAAGCGTATAGCTAAAAAGAGTAAAAACAAGAAGATTTATAATTGATTCCTTCTTAAAAGCCATATGCACACACTACCTCAAGAGATAGAGGTTTGGTATATTATACCTACAATAAGAAGAGAAATGGCTATGTGTTTCTCAAGAGAGCATAAAATTAGTTATGACAATATTGCTCTAATGATGGGTTTAACCAAAGCAGCAATATCTCAGTACATTGCTGGAAAGAGAGTTGAAAGAATAAAGATTCATCCAAAAGCTTTAGAAGAAGTAAAAATCTCTTGTAACAGAGTTGTAAAAAATAAAAGCAATGTATCAAAGGAAATATTAAGAGTGTTAGAAATTATAAAAAAGAAAAAATTGCATTGTGAGATGTGCGGAGAAATAATAGACGGAGAATTACATGACTGCAAAGAGGTTAAAATCCCTGAAGCGGTAATCTGATTTCCTGCCTTATTGGCAATTCTTATATCTATTTATGCTAATCTTCTTTAAAACCTCCTAAAAGATAAATAGAAAAAGTCATTATCCCTATTGCAATCAACATAAAAATCCAACCATAATATGTCAACCAAAGAGAGCCGCCAAGAGGCAAGATTAAACCTAATAAACCAATACATGCAGGACATATTCCTACGAGAGTTCCAAAAACAACGCCAACAGCCCCCGCCCCATATCCTTTTTTGTTATTACAATTATCACATACTTTTCTATCTAGATTATAGACCTGCAAACTTATTAAACTGCCAAATAACAAGGAGAAGACAATATAAAGAGAAGAATTCAACGGGCTTTTAACCAAAGTTAAAAACCATGACTGAAAACTGTTCCGGAAAAAACCTGTTTGAATAATGGGCAATATGATGGAAACTAATAATGCTGCCACAATTCCCCATTTCAAAGATTTTTTATTTTTTAACGCATTCAAAATTCTCATGTTAAATGTTTCCTCAATTCTTCAACACTTGCAGGAACCCCATTATCCCTATAAATTATATTCCCCTCTTTGTCAATAATTAATGTAGTATCCAATGTTCTTACATTATACTGTTGAGCAACATCGAGTCCAAGACCAACTATCCAATCTTTATTTCCAAAATCAGATTTAAATTGTCTTAAATCATTATTTGTTTCTTTACCATCCACTCCAATTTGATAGACGGCAAACTTATCTCCGCCGGTTTCATCGTCTAATTGTTTTATTCTTTCTGCTTCAATTTGACATGGAATACACCAAGTTGCAAAAAATGCCAAAACAATCGGCTTTCCTTTAACCTGTCTTAAGAAAACTTGATTATTGTCAACATCAATTATAGAAAAATCATGGGCAATATCACCAACTTGCGAGCCAATATTGCCCGTTAAAACAACTTCTGTTTCAGACGAACCGCCTCTAAAAAAGAAAAAAAATCCGATTAACACAATAACAATTAAAATAATCCAAATCGCTTTCTTGCTTATCTTAATCTCTTCGGTCATTTACACGTCTCGCAGTTTTTTTCTATATTTAACGAGGTTAAATAAATAGATAGTAAGACTAAAGCCAGACTAATTCCCACAATATACCATTGCTTTTCAATTAAAAATAAAACTGTTCCAGCCCCTAAAAAGCCGAATATCGCGGCAACGCAAGAAGCACAACTCGCTGTTCCGAAAAGACCGGCTGCAATGCTGGAAAAACCACCCACTACTCCTCTCCCAACCCCTCTTACAGACTTTTTTATTTTATAAACATAAATTTGCATTGAAATCATTAAGCCTATTAAACCAGATAATAAAATCATTAGAACATAATTCCAAAATGTAAAAATTCCTAATTGAAACGATAGGGAGTTGCCCGGAATTGAAAGAACGGGAAGAAGGACGAATGCAGAGAGAAACATAAGGGTTATTATTAAAAAAGTGAGAAAGTAATTCTTATCATGCAAGGTTCTCTTTGAGGAATTAATAATTATTTTAATTGGATTGTTCATTTTCCTAGACCTCTCTCAAATTCATATTTGACTGTAATAACCTGCGCCCACCAATCGTTCAACCCATATTTTTCTCTCAAATGTTTAGCCGTTAATGTATGCCCTTTATCCTTAACATTAAATTTATCGAGGATTTTTTTCCATATCTTAAATGATTTTCCTGTTTTTTGTTTTATTTTCTCTTCTGATAAATCGCGGTATCCTTTTTTCATTTTCATTCCACGCAACAAGCCATATCGTCAAGACTTTGGGTGAAACTCTGAGCAACTTTCTTTATCATTTCACTCATCGTCGGAAAAACGTGAACAGTGTCCCTAATGTCATCAATAGTCATCTTGTTTTTGATTGCATAAGTTGCAGTCGTAATAATATCAGCAGCCATCGGGGCAATAATATGCACTCCAATCACTCTGTTCGTTTTATGGTCTAAAACCATCCTTATCTTTCCGCGGTTATCTTTGATTATTCCCGCTTTCTCAACGTGGTCTAGTGTAACTGTTCTGCACAAACACGTTTTGTATCTTCTCATATATTCTTCTTCTCCAATTCCTACAGTCGCAACTTCAGGAGAAGTAAATACAGCCGAAGGAATTTCTTCATAGTTTATTGTCGCATTTGCATTCTCAAACATATTTCTCACAGCAA
>CAYTHI010000009.1:0-29937 GCA_964437555.1 Candidatus Woesearchaeota archaeon
TTACCGCAATTCATTCATTGGCTTGAAAGCCAAGGATTTCTTGCGGAAGGATTAAATATACAGCATTACTTTTTTATTGATTGGGTGTTATGTTATCATTTTATTAATTATCTATCCTATATATTTGCACTTAAGTGATTGTTAATTATTACATTTGTTTGAAAAGAAAACTAAGAATAGCTTTAAAAAGCTTAACTTGCTAAATTTGTCATGGAAGACAAGAAGAAAGACAGCCTCACCGGGCAGATTTCCTCTCCTATGAAATATCAGCCCAACAGCGGAATCAATGTTCCTGTAGACCCATTAAAAGAATTTGAAAATGTTAAGAAAGAACTTGACGAGCTCAAGAAAAAATTATTAAAGAAATTTAGTTTTACTATATCTTTAAGCATTCTGCCTGCTGATTCTTTTAAAGCGTTTGAGGAGGACGAAGGGCTTTTGGCTGAAGAGGTTTCTAAAAAGCCAATGCATTTGATGCTCGTAATACCCGAAGATAACTTCAAGGACATTCCAAAAAAAATAAAGCCGGAAATAGTTAAATTAATTTATGAAAGCAAGCAGAATGTATGGATTCACATAAAGACTCCTGTTGATTTGTGGAATTATGGATTGGATAGCAAGTTTGACATGCTTGACGCAATCGGAAGAAGCCTGCCGTTGTATGACAAAGGAATTTTAGGGGCATTAAGAGTTGCTGCAATTCATAAAACTCTTGTTCTAAGAAAGTTTGAGAAATATGTTGCAAGCTACGGAATAGCAGGAAGCCTTGTAAGGGGGACCGCTGGAAAAGACAGCGACGTTGACACCTTTGTCATTATTGATGATACTGATGTAAAAAGAATGCCTCGATTGCAGCTGAAAGAGAAGCTTAGAGGAATGATTTATGAATATATAAGAGAAGCAACTGCTCTTGCAGGCGTTAAAAACGTATTGAATGTTCAGGTTTGGCTTCTTACTGATTTCTGGGAGAGTGTTAAGGACGCGCATCCTGTAATGTTCACTTTCATCAGAGACGGAATACCTTTGCATGACCGAGGAACTTTCCTGCCTTGGAAACTTCTTCTTAAGATGGGAAAGATAAAGCCCTCTCCTGAAGCAGTTGATATGTTCATGAAGGAAGGAGACAGAACAGAGAGCCTGATAAACAGGAGATTGCTTGATGCAATGGTTGATATTTATCTTGGGATTATAACTCCCACGCAGGCTTTGATGATGCTGGCTGGCTATGCTCCTCCTGTTCCAAAAACAATGGTTTCAGAAGTCAGAGATGCTTTCGTTGCCAAAGAAAAAATTATGAGTGAAAAAGACCTTAAGGTATTGGAAAAAGCAATAAAGTTGTGGAAGAATTATGAGCACGGAGACCTAAAGGACATATCAGGAAAAGAGATTGACGTTTTCTATAAGGAGTTTCAGGATTACAATAAGAAAATGAAAGGCCTGAGAGAGAAGCTTGAAGGCAAGCTGAAAGAGCATGATGCAGAGAAGATAGATGCTGAAGTGTTCAAGCTTTTGAGAAATATCTTTGGAGATAAGGGCAAGGAAGAACTTGTCAAAAGCTTTGACAGGGAATTGGTAAAGAAAGGAAAATTAGAGCCGAGAATGCTTGCGATAGTCAAAGATATAGTAAATATAAGGACTAAAGTCAAAGGAAAGAAGTTTACTCCGAGTGATATGCAGAATATAAGCAGAGATGCAACTGATTTAATTAATGCCTTGATTGAATATTCCCAGAGAAAAGAGCTTGTCGCGGTAGAAAAAAGCGTTATGCAGGTAAGTTATGGAGATAAGAAGGCGAAAATTGTATTGACTGACACATATACCTTTTTATCAAAAGATAATGGCATTTTTAAGATTGAAGGAAAGAAAATTAGTGAAAGCAGCAGAGATGAGATGGAAAAAGCTATTTTGGGAAGCAAGAGCAAGACGCATTTCAGGATAAAGTCTGATGTCTTTGAAGTATTGAAAAAAGAGCTTGGTAATTTTGAGATAGAATTCTGACTGACAAGACTTTTAAACCCTTATTTAGTTAATAAGAAACAATGGAACTTTCACAGATTCTCGGATGGACTGCGACTTTCTTGTTCTCCATAATGATAATCCCGCAGATGATTAAAACTCTGAAGATGAAAAATACTGATGGAGTGAGCCTACTTTTATTTATTATTTATTTAATTGCTAATATCATCGCAATTGCCTATGCATTTCTTATAAACCAAGGGCCGCTGATAATAAAATATTCTATTGCAATAATAACCACAATTGTCTATATAGGGCTATATACAATTTATTATAGAAGATTGTAAGAAGTTTTAAAAAGCCCGTTTTTCTCAATGCATTTATGAAAGGCATTGTAGTTCAATTCAGAAGAGGAAGGCATACTGTTGAGGAAAAGCATTTTCTTTTAGACTTGGGCTTTAAAGACAGGGAAGAGGCAAAGAAAATGAAGGGCAAGGAAGTTGTATGGAAAAGCCCTGCGGGAAAGGAAATACACGGAAGGATTCATGATGCTCATGGAAATAAAGGGCTTGTAAGAGCTGTTTTTGAAAGAGGATTGCCAGGACAGGCAATAACAACGGAAGTGGAAGTAAAGTAAAATGAGTAATTTAAGGCCTGTTGGCGGATTAGATAGTATTGATGATGTTGAAGTTGTTTTATTTATTGGAAGCCCTGATAATAAATTTGGCAGAATAAAATTTAGCGAGCTTAAATCAGGTGGTGCAGCATATAGCCTTCTTGGAGTTTATGAAAGCGGCGAGGACATAGCCAGCCAACAGGAATTAACAAAACTAAGAAGAATGGATTATGCAACATTTAAGAAAAAAATCCAAGACGTAATAGATGAGCATCCAGATGCTGAAATTCATATTTTAGCAGGAGAAAGATAAAATGGCATTAAGAAAAGCATCATCATATTCTAAGAGGCATACAAGGCCTTACACAAGAAAGTCAAGAAACAAGTCTAAGAGTTATGTCAAAGTAGTGCCTGCAAATAAAATAGTCAAATATCATTTAGGAAATGTTAATCTGCTTAATGCGGGGAAATTCAAGTATAAGGTTTTGCTGGTTTCAATGGAGAAAGTTTTGATAAGAGATAATGCTTTGGAATCATGCAGGCTTCTTTTAAATAAGGGACTTGAAACAAGACTTCCCGGAAGGCATTATTTTAGTGTTAATGCTTATCCGCATCATATTTTAAGAAATAATAAAACAGCTGCGGGAGCAGGGGCTGACCGTATTTCTACAGGAATGACCCAATCTTTCGGGGTATCTGAAGGAAGAGCTGCAATGGTTAATGCGGGAAAGGAATTAATTACAGTTCATTGCGAGACAGAAAATGATTCAAGAGTCGCAAGAGAGATTCTTACCGGAGTCAAGTCAAAACTTCCCGGTTCTACTAAAATTCTTATCCAGAATGCTTAATTAGATTTCCTAAATATAACTATGGCTTCCTTATCTGTTCCTTTCGATTCCCAAGATTTTAAAAAAATATCTTTATTTATACGTAAATAATCCATAGCTTCTGCCATTCCAGGATTATGAAAGTAAACATTTTTGTTATCATATCCTACTATCGTGAGAAAGTGTCCTGTAAATCCAGGTTGTCCTGAAATTATGAACCAATTTACCAAGACAATAGCAATAGAATCTTTAGAAACATACTTTAGCAATTCATTGAGAGAAATATCCTTTTCTTCAATTTCAACACCCATTCGTTTAATTTCTCTTTGGATTTCTCTTAAAATAATTTTTCCCTTATTGTTTGAATATCTATCGTAGTAATCTATATCATTATCATTGGGATTAAAATTATTATTTGAAATTATTTTAGTCCTAAAACCCATCCTTTTAGATGCCCTGGCAATACCCGCTGCCCAGACGAGACCTGTTTCTGTCTGCTTTTCTTCTTTTGCAATTTCCTGAAATGGATGTTTTTCTCCAAGATATTCTAAAGCCATTTTCAAAGCTAAAGGGCCACAGTCTGTATCTTTCTTTGACTTATAATAAGGGACTGGAAGTTTCATTATAATGAATAAAGACTTAGTTTAATAAATTTAATTAGAAAAGCTCTTAAATAAAGGATGGCATAAAGATAGATGAAAAAGGGGCTTAGAATTCTGGGAATTGTTCTTATCTTCATGGGCATCGCAGTAATGCTGAATTCTGCGCTCATATTCACAGGTCTTGTAGTTGCGGAAAGTTCGCCTGCGCCGCTTGAAGACATAAGCAGGCTTGGAACTTTGATAGGCACAGGAATGCTTGTTTTGGGGGCAATTTTTCTGAAATTGTCTTCAAGAAGCAGAAGAAAGGAATAATGTTTATTAAGTCAGGATATTTTTAGTTATTATGGGAAGAGAGGATTATATAAAATGGTTTTCTGAGCTTAATAATAAAGACATATCAATTGCAGGCGGAAAGGGTGCGAGCCTTGCAGAAATGTACAGAAACAAATTTCCTGTTCCTCCCGGATTTATAGTTACTGCTGAAGCTTACAGGGATTTTATAGAAAGCTCAGGCGTGAAGGCAGATGTTCAGAGAATTCTTGCAGAGCTTAACATTGAAGATACCATTTCCTTAGATAAAGCTTCAAAGAAAATACGAGGATTGATAGAAGGCAGCAAACTGCCGCAGGGATTGCAGGATGAGATATTTGAGGCATATTCTATTCTAAGCACGAGCACTGACTTGAAAGAAGCAGACCAAAGCGCCTTAGACATCTTAAAAACTTCCAGAGAAGGCGCATTCGTTGCAGTGAGAAGCAGCGCAACAACAGAGGATTTGGCTGATGCAAGCTTTGCAGGCCAGCAGGACAGCTTTCTTGCTGTAAAAGGAGAGAAAGATTTGATTGATAAAATAAAAAAGTGTTTTGCTTCTTTGTTCACTTCAAGAGCAATATATTACAGAACAAAAAAGGGATTTGACCATTCAAAGTCTTATCTCGCAATTGTTGTCCAAAGAATGATTGACTCTGACAAGTCAGGAGTTATATTTTCTAAGAATCCATTGGCTGATGACGGAAATGTTGTGATAGAAGCTGTCTGGGGGCTGGGAGAAGGAATTGTTTCAGGCAGAATTTTACCTGACCATTATATCGTTGACCCAAGGAGAGATTATGAGATTTCTGAGAAGAAAATTTCTGATAAAAAAATAGCAATGGTAAGGAAATCTTCAGGAGAGATAGGCATTGTTAATCTCACTGAAGAAAGAAGCAAGCAATCTGTTCTGTCAGATTATGAGCTGAAAAGGCTTGGCCAGTATTCAATACAGCTTGAGCAGCATTATAAAAAGCCGCAGGATATTGAATTTGCAATAGAAAATTCGCAGATTTATGTTGTTCAAAGCAGACCGATAACAACAAAAGTTATGAAATCTGATGTAGAACTTGAAGGAAAGGTTTTGTTCACAGGGCTTCCTGCATCACCCGGAATTTCGTCAGGAGCTGTGAAAATAATTGATAATTTAGAAGACTTGTCAAAGATAAAGAGAGGCGATGTCCTTGTAACTAAAATGACTAATCCTGATATGGTTGTTGCCATGCAGAAAGCTGCGGCAATAATTACTGATGAAGGAGGAATCACAAGCCATGCTTCAATCGTTTCAAGAGAAATGGGAATACCTGCTGTTGTGGGGACAAGAGTTGCTACAGAAAAGCTAAAAGAAGGCCAGATAGTGAGTGTAGATGGATTTACAGGAAGAATTCTTGAAGGCAAAGCACATGAGAAGAAGGCAGAGGTAAAACAGATAGTTAAAACTAAAATTAAAATCAAAGCCATTGTTGATATTCCTGAATACGCAAAAAGAGCTGCTGATTCAGGAGCGAGGGCTGTTGGATTGACAAGGATAGAGGGAATAATTGCAAGCGGCGGCAAGCATCCTGTTTATTATATTAAAAAAGACAAGATGAAGGAGTATATAGAAATGATTTATCAGGGGTTGAAAAAAATATCAAAGCCATTTGATGAAATCTGGGTAAGAACTTCGGATATAAGGAGTGATGAATACAGGAATCTTGAAGGGGCTCCTGAGATTTCAGAAGGCAATCCGATGCTTGGAGACCATGGAATAAGATTCAGCCTGAAAAACCAGGATTTATTAGAGGCTGAGTTTAAAGCAGTAAAAGAAGTTGCAGATGAATTTCCTGATAAGAAATTTGGAATCATGCTGCCTCAGGTAATTTCAGTTGAAGAAGTCAAAAGAAGCAAAAATATTTTTAATGAAATTGTTATGCCTGCAAATGTTAAATTCGGTATAATGGTTGAAACGCCGGCGGCTGTAATGATAATTGAAGAGCTGTGCAATGCAGGAATAGATTTCGTAAGCTTCGGAACTAATGATTTAACGCAATACACTCTTGCAATAGACAGGAATAACAGTGAAGTTCAGGAACTGTATGATGAGATGAATTCTGCTGTGCTTAATTCTATAAAAAGAGTTATAAGAGCATGTAAAAAGTATAAAGTTGAAACAAGCATATGCGGGCAGGCAGGAAGCAGGAAAGAAATGGCTGAATTCTTAGTCAGGGAAGGCATTGACAGCATATCTGTTAATGCTGATGCTGCTTATAATGTTTCAGTAATAGTTGCTGAAACAGAAGGCAATGTGAAAGAAAATTATGAAGCAGAGGAGGAAATTCCTGCTGTTATTGAAAATGATACAGGTGGGGAAGAGAATGAGGAAGATGCAGAGAATTCACAGGAAAATACAAGCGAGGAGGAGATAATATTAAGAGCTTTGGGAGAAGGCGATGAATATTCTCCCGGCTTTGCGAATGACGAGAAAAAAGACCTTCCTGTGCTGAATGATGCTATTCCTGTAGAATCCAGCCACCTGGAAGAAAAAGAAAAGGATGAAGAGATTGAGTTTGATAATATGAATGAGCTTGCAGAAGAAGCTTTGGCTGAAGAAGTTATGGAAGAAGTGCAGGAAAGCGAGGCGAGGGAGCAATATTTAAAAGACCAGGACAGGAAACCTCAAAGAGAAAAAGGCAAGAATTCTGATACTCTCGATATATCTTAGTCTGTTACTACTTCTTAGGTTCTACATATAGAAAGATTTAAATACCTTAGCATTCAAGGGAATTTATGACAAATACAAGAGAAGGCGCAAGTGAATTCTATGAGCTAATGAGAAGTGCAGGAGAGCTTGAAGAATTGACTCAGGAATATGATGATGCTGGAAAAGAAAATAAAAACAGAGATGAATTATTAAAAAGAGTTTACGCACATAAGCAAGTATTTGGAGAGAGAGTTCCTGATTCTCCTGATGGATTAGATTACAAAGAAGCGCTGGAATATGCCGAGGGCATAATGAAAGGAACTCTTTATCAGATAGCTACAAGGAATGCAAAGAAAAATCTTGGTAGTTTAATAGAGTCTTCAGATGAGAAAGGAATAGAAGCATTAATTGGAGATAAAGAAATATTGAGGCATGCTCCTAAAGGTTACGAAGATTGGTTTGAAAAATATTCTGCTGTAAGAGAAATAAAAGACTTAAGGAACAGGGCTGGAGAAGGAAAATTGAAGAAAGAAGAAGAGCATGCATTAAGAAGCCAAATTGCCAGAATAGATGCAGAAAAAGCCAGAGAAATAGCTAAGAAAGTTGGGCTTAGCAAGAACAAGCAGGATTCTTATGCCGCATATGCTGCAAGAGCCGCATTAATTTATGCCAGCAGGGAAGAGGTTATAGAAGTAATTGATGAAGACCTGAAGAAATCTGAAGAGTACCTGAGAAAGTATGAGAAAGCTGGAGAAAAGGACGCTAAAGGATTCCTTGAAGGAGCAATGAGAAATATGCTTAAACAGCCAGCAGGCACATCAAGAAGGGCATTGCAATATCTTGAAGCAATCAGAAAGAAAGAGAAAAAGAAGAAATAATTAGTTTTTTCGTTTTTTTAAAAAATTATTATCCTGATAACGCTTGATTAAATCTTGAAATATTTTTTAGCAATATTATAAATTCCTCTAACACCCCACAGACCGAAAGAGTTAAAAATTCAGTTAATTTACAAATATCATGGAAGGAGAAACATCTTTTTCAGCTGTTTTGCATGAAGAAGAATTAGACGGAAAGATGGTTTTTGTAGCGAATTGCGTAGAGCTTGGCGTCAGCGATTTTGGGGACAGCGTTGATGAGTCTTTGAATAATTTGAAGAAGGGAGTATCTCTTTTATTGGAAGAAGCCCCTGAAAAGAAAATGTTGTTAAGGAAGAAAGAACCTGTTCTTGTTACGAGAGTATTTCTCTGAAATCAACTCCAGATTGTTTTTCTATACTCTTTAAAGTTCCAATCGGCATTACCTCCCGATGCACAGGAACAACAACATTTTTATTTTCTTTCCTTAAAATGACATGGGTGCCAGACTGCCTTTTTATTTCAAACCCCTGTTTTTGAAGTATCTTCAATACCTCCTTTGATTTTATATTTTTTAGTTTCATTCATCATAATTAATCAGAGTATTATTTATAAACTTTTCAAATAAATTATACTTTCTTATTTTTAAAAGTCATTCCACCATGAATAATAAATATTTGAGTTTTCTTTCTTGCCATAATAATTATCAGATACAAATTTAATAATTAAATCTTGCTGTTTCCTGAAGACAGGAATTTGTCAATGATATCTGTCATTTTTCTTAGGAACTTTTGTGCCCTGTCCTGCCACAAATCTATATCTGCGCCTTTTAAATCCAGGATTTCTGAATGGGAAATTCCTTTGTGAAGCATGTAAATGTCCCTGTACCATTTTATATATTCTATGTCCATCATTCCTGAATCAACAAATGACTGCTTCAGCATTGAAGTTATATGCTCCGGAGAGGGAGGCAGAAGGCCGAGAGTCATAAGAGCTGCCTGCGCAGAATCAACCATGCACCAATAAACTCCCTCTATGCTTCCTAATTCAGCACCCTTGCTTCTTGCAAGGTGCATAGGGGATCTTTGAAGAGCATTGTAAACAGCTTCCGGCGTTGAATGAATATATCCGTTGTACAAAAGCACTTTTAATGGCTTGAAAAAGCCGGCGATGTCAATCAAGGTTTCTCCGGAGCGGATGATATTAATAACAACAGGGTCTCCGTGCATCAAATCATTCCACCATGTGGTAAGTTTTATTGTATTCACATGCAATTCTACTCCGTGGGGATTTGCGGCAATCATTTTCCCTAATTCCTCACGATACCATGCAATTAATTCCAAATCCCACTCAACAGAAGCATCATCAACTATTATTATTACATCTATATCTGAGCCGGGCTTTGAGCTGTTTTTTGCCTGAGAGCCGAAGAGAATTGTTGCTTTAATTAATTGGTCAAACTTTTTATGCACAAGTGCTGCAAAATCCATGGCGATGTCTCTTTCTGTCTTAAGAGTCGGGCGGGATATCTTTTTCTTAATTATTTTACCATGAAAAGAAGATTTCTTTGCCATTTATCACCTTTAGTTTTGCAGGGCAAAATTGTTTATAAATGTTTAGTAATATAGGTTTGAATATGATTGTTGCAGTATCAGTATTGTAGTAATAATTTATTTGCTGTCTTTTTTCTATAAATCTTTCTATTAAACTAACTAATCCAAGATAAACAATAGCAACTAATATTAGTGTAATCCATTTACTATTTTTAATTTATTCCATCGGAGTGCCGGAAAAGCGGCTTCTACCGCCCTGGCCAGGCAGAGTTTCTCCAAGACCAAGAGGAAGTTCTGATGAATATCCTCCTCCGAAAGTTTTATGATGAACATCGGGATTTAATCCTCTTCCTCCGAAATAATCTCCCATCATACCTCTTCTTTCTGTCCATGTTGAGCCCACAGCGCCTGAATAAATTGTTGAGCCAAATGCAGCGAAAGATTCCGGAGCAGGAGTGTTCTGCAGTTGAAGCCCTGTTCTTGAAAACCAGTCGCCTGTCTCAACAATTTTCTTAAGTTGCTTTACTTTATCTCCGTATTTCTTTTTCAGCTCGGATTCAATTGCTTTTAATTCGCCTTTAATAGGAACATTTCCCATGCCCATAGGGAGTTCTGTATGCTCAATTCCGAAATTGTCTGACAAATGAACATGCTTAATATATGGCGCTATTTTTTTTGTCTCCTGTATCAAGTCAACATCATCATAGCCGCGCTTTTTTATCATATTTATGTGGCCGACGTCCCATGTGACTCCGATTAGCTTGTCTGCTTCTTTCTTTGCCTCGCTTTCTGACATCCCGAATTCAGATACTGCTTTTTTTACAAACTTTTGATGCGATTTTTCCACTAATGCCCTCAAGTCTTCTGCCCTGTAAATTCCTGAACTGCCTGCAGGAGGATTTTCAATGCTGATGATGGGGGCTGTGTCACCGAATTCATCATAAGCTTTTAAGGCTACATTTGCAAAAGTCTCTGATGCCTTATCAATTGCAAAGTCTTTTACAGGCCTTACAATTCTTGGAGGGTCTATTGCCCTTAATACATTTACTCCCTTAACTAATTCTTCTGAAAGTTGCTGGATTGCTGAAGGGTCTTTTTCAAGCTTTTCTAATTTAGGAGCTATTTCTTCCTGAAATTTCTTAAGCTTGCTTTCTGTCGGCTTATCATCATTCCTTATTGCTGAATCATAAGCCTGATTGAACAATTCCCTGAAAGAGTGATATGCATCCCTTAAGTATAAGTCTCCCTGTGTAATTTCGTGCGCTATTGAGTTCAACGCCCCTATTCCTTTTTCACCAAGAATGCCTTTAAGCTCGTTTTCTTTTCCTTCTAAAAACATTTTATAATATTCTGCAAGATTGCCTTTGCTCATGACTTCTGCAACTTCCTTGGATATCTCTTTTGTCCCGACATTTAATGCGTTGTTAATTATATGCTCTCCGTTATAAGTATGATAGCTTACTTGCTGCAAAGTTCTAAACCATGCTTCATTATTTCTTTTGTCTATTTCTTCTTTTACTTTCCGCTCAACTACTGTCGCTTCTTTTCCCTTGAAGTAGTCCTTTTTTTCCATAGTTATAGGGGCAAACTGCCCTGTTCTTTCATCCACTGTCCAGATGCTTGAAACATATTCTTTTCCGTCTTTTCCTTTTACTTTTTCTTCAGGGTCCATTAATCCGCTGCTTGAGTGAAATGTTACTACAATATTTCCATCAGGGTCTAATTGATGCCCTCTTGATACTGCGCTCCAGATTTCTCTTTCAGCCATTTCCCTGTCTGTTTCTGTCCATCCCTGCCTTCCCTGGAATCCTGTCGGCTCAACCATTGGGCCATGGAAAGTCAAGTCAACTCCTGTAAGCTCTTTAAGGCGGTTTATTTCCTTGAAATGCTGTTTTGGAATTGTATCAACAAGCTTGGAAGCCCCGCCTACGCCTAAAATATTAACTCCTGAAATTTCAATTGTTCTTGCACCTGTTGAAATCTTCTTTGATGTTGCCATCAGCTGGTTTGCAGTTGTGGGGTCTGTAGGAAATCCTATTGATGATGCAGATGAATTGTAGCCTACAAATCCGTGATTGTAATCAGAATTAACTCCATAACCTTTTTGCATTTCCCATTCAGCGCCCGAATACATGTTTTCATAACTACCCATTTTTCTATTAAGGAAGGGTTTTATTTAAATGCTTGGAAATTATTTATTATCTGTAATTCAACTTTGTTTATGCGTAACTTTACCATCTTATCTGAACTTATAGAGAATTCTGGACAAAAAAGTGTTATAATTACCAGAATTCTCTAATGTATACTTCTAAAAATTTATGCTCTAATCAACAGAATTATCCATATTAGAAGATAATTAAGCTTCCCAAGGATAGCGGCGCTTTGGCTTGCCATCATAATATTTCTTTTCATCTCCTCCCTGCCCTACTGTCTGCTGCCTTTGGGTACTTCTGTCAAAATCAGGATTTTCCCTTGCTGTGACAGGTCTGAAATTTTGCTGCGGAGAACTGCTTGCAAGGGTTGTTGGGGATGTATTATCATCTGCCTGCCTGATTCTTGCATCATAAGGATTCCTTCCTGTTGCCTGCTGGTATCTTTCCCTAATTGGAGTTGCTGCCCTCCTGTCAGGAGCAGTTTGCGGAGGAGCTTGAGGGTTTTCCTGTTCTATAGGAATTTCCCTTATTATTGGCGGGGCTATTTGTATTTCTTTCATTTCAGATGCAATAAACTTATTTTCTCTGATTAATTCTTCTTCCTGAACTTCCTCTTCCAGCTTTGACTCTGTCTCGTGCTTTTTTATTTCTTTTACGGCTGATTTTATCTCAACTATTTTTTTAGTTTTCGTCATTATTGTATGGAATCATAAGGATCTGGGTGAGAGACCATTCCAAGATTTCTCTTCAAATCGCTAAAAAGTGAGTAGCATCTTTCTCTCGCAACAATTATTGCCTGCGACCTTAATGTTTTTTCATAGACATTATCAGGAGTTATCTCAACAGGTGTTTTGGAATCTTTTTTATCTTTTTTGCTGAAGCTTAAGAAAGAGAATAAAGAAGAAAAAGGGTTTACATCTTCCTCGTTTTTTGATTCCTTTGCCTTATCTTCTTTCTTTACTTTATCTTCGTTAAGATAGCTGTCAATTTCTTCCTGCAATTTTTCTATGCTTTCGTTTGTGGCTCCTTCTATCAAAGACATCATCTCATTAAAATCATCTTTGTCAAGCTCTTTCTTTACTTTGTCAAGCTCCGGCTTTGTAAGGGCATAGCTTGTGAATGTTACTTCTGTCAGGCCTCCGAAAGTATAATGCTGGCCCTGCCTGCTGGGAATTCCCCGGAATTTAAATTCTATTATTATCGTTGAATAATATTCTTTCTTAGATATGTCTTTGTAAAGCCGCGGCAAATCTCCTTCATTAACATCTTCTGTTGGGTCGTATTTATTTTTTACTATAAGAGTCAGCTCAAGAAGCATTGTGTTAAATGTTGATACAAGAGCTGCAGTGGGGCTTGCTCTTTGCTCAAGCTTGTATGCCGCGTCAAGATATGGCTTAATCCAGCGGGAATATAATTTGAGAGTGCTAACCTGGCTTTGCAAATATCTTTTTTCAATTTCATATCTTTTTCTTAATTCGGATTTGGATTCTTCAAGCCATTCGTAAAATTCTCTGACTCTTGCGCTAAGAATTCTTTTGACTCTTTCATTTAAGTCTATTACTTCTCCTTTATATTCCAGCTTCTCATTTTCAGCAGCCATGAAAGCGTCTCTTATTGTTACAAAATCCAATTGCTGGGCCATGGCATTTAAGCTTCCATTCCCCCTCTTTATATCAACTGTGTCCATCCATACTTGTTTTAAAGAAAAAATCCCTGATTCTTTTATAGCTTTGTCTTTTGAATCCAATTTTTCATATGGCTTTAATCTTAATTTGAAATCCCTTAAGTCGTATAATAAATTAAGAATGGACTTAAGCACTGTATTGACTGAGCCAAGCATATTCATCGCCTCTCTTTGCATTATCGTTGCTTTCTGGCTTAATTCTGAAAAATGCCCTGAGCCGACGGATGAAACGAAATTGTCGCTTATTTTTTCAACTTCCCTAAATCTTTGGTTTACATAATCAAGCAGCCAAAAATAGATGGGCTCAATGCCTTCTGTGGTTGAATCGTATTCTACTTTATGCTGTTCAATTGGCGCCTCTAATCCGGGATTTTTAAGAGGAAATGACTTAAAAAAGTCATATGAGCCGACTTCGCCTGAAAGGAAAATTTTTGCTTTCTCGGCAGCCTTTCTATATCCCTGCTCTTTTACTATCTTTTTTACTTCTTTTCTTAAAGATGAGTCACAAAAAACATCAGGGACGACTGCCGCAATCAAATTATGAATATTTACTGCCATTCTCTTTTTACCTCATTTCTAATTGCCTAAGAGTTTATTTAAAGTTTGCCAAACGTGAAATTTAAATAAAAGCTCTTACTGTATTAATTATGGCTTTTTGGTGGAAAAAGAAGAAGAACGATGTGATAGACTTTACCAAGTTCAGGAGCCTTTCTCCTAATAGTGTTTCTGCTAAAAATGATAGCGTCCTAGACTTGGGAACTAATAATGTGAAGAATGAAAACTCTTCTGAAGTTAATCTGGGATTCTTGGATAATTTGGCAAATGCTTCTTCAGGCGCAAAGGAGGTGCAGTCAAATAATTACTGGAATAAGGCAAGCAGTCCCGGGCCAATCACAGACAGCTTAAGGGAAGCGAGAAGGCAGAGACTGAAAGCTGCATTTAATGAAATGAAAAATAAAATTGACGACAGCGATTTTAAGATAAGCAGCCTGAACAGGAAAATTGACGACATTGAAGAAAGGTTAAAAGAGATTGAAAGGCGAAGAAACTGAACAATTTTAAAATTTGTTTGTCATCGGAAAAGTCATCTTTAACACAGAAAAGTTTATAAATAAAACAAAACTCTTTTCAGAATAATGGTTGGTAGTTAGGGGGGTGCCCTCACTTAATTGTCCGGGCGGTAAACCCCCTCTATCTTCTTATAAAGGTGTAAAAATGAAGGTGATGATATTTATAGATAACTCTAACTTTTTTAATAGCATCAGATGTTTATATGAGGACAGAAATCAGGATAGAGTAATAGATTATAATAAAATTCATCCGTTTATAATGAAGTTTCTTTCAAACAATTATCAATATCAGGATAAAGCTTTAACCCATATTAGAACTTATTACTATGATGGAGAATATACAGACAATCTAACGAATAGGATAAAGAACCATCTTTCTCAAATTGATGATTCTCCTGAAAACCAAGAATATAAACATAAAATAGCAGAAATTTTGGAAAAAACGGCAAAAAGCATGGAAGCGCAGAAAAAACAAATAGAGAAAATGAAGAGTTTTTATTTTTTTGAAACGAGATTGAAACCTCTACAATATTCTAAGGCACAAGGAATTTTTCAAAAAGGAGTTGATGTTCAATTAGGAGTGGATTTAGTTTCAAATGCCTATCTAAACAATTATGATATTGCAGTCATTTTTTCCGGTGATATTGATTTATACGAGTCTTTGAAATTGGTCAAAACTTTAGGCAAACAAGTAATAATTTTTTCTCATAAGAAGTTAATGTCGGAGGGAATGATAGAAATTTGTGATTTTTATAAAGATATATGCAGATTAAAAAATGAACAGCTAGATGAATTTACGCATATTTTTGAAAGAAAGAGTAATTTTTAATTTTTGCTCCTATGATAAATATTAAAAGCTCTATTTGTTATCTATGGGCATGAAAGATTTGTCTAAGGAGATAATGGCTTATGCTCTGCAAAATGCTATTGAATACGGCAAAGCCAATGCTGGGAAAGTGCTGCCGAAGCTCTTTCAGCACGGGCTTAAGAAAGAAGATATAAAGCAGGTAATGCCTCTGATTAATGAAGCTGTTAAAAAAATCAATTCAATGAAGGAGGATGAAAGGAAAAAAGCTTTTGAGGATTTTGAAAAAGTTGTTAAGCACAGAGAAGAAAAAGAAAAAGACTTGATGGAATTGCCTAATATAAGAGGAAAGCCGGTATTTAGATTGGCGCCGGAGCCAAGCAAATATCTTCATATAGGGCATGCTTTAACTTATCTTCTGAATTATTTGTATGCAAAAAGATACAAGGGAAAATGCAAATTAAGATTTGAAGACTGCAATCCTGAAAAAGTTAATGAAGAATATGTGAAATCAAATCTTGATGACATTAAGGATTATTTGGGAATAAAAGTTGATTCTGTCAGATATGTGTCTGATGACATGAAGAAAATGTACAGCTATGCTGAAAAAATTATTAAGGCAGGAAAAGCGTATGTCTGCCATTGCTCGCAGGAAGAATTAAGGAAAAACAGGGCTGAAGGAGTAGAATGCGGATGCAGGCAGCTTCCTCCTAAAATCCAAATATTCAGATGGAAAGATATGTTTAAGGAAAAAGAAGGAGATGCTGTTTTAAGAATAAAAGGAGACATGCAAAGCAAGAATTTTGTTATGAGAGATTCTGTAATATTCAGAATCATTGACAAAAAGCATTTCAGGCAGGGCAATAAATACAGAATCTGGCCGATGTATGATTTTTATAATCCTATTGAAGACAGCTTAATGGGAGTCACTCACATATTAAGAAGCAATGAATTTGACCTAAGAGTTGAACTGCAGGATTACATTAAAGAATTATTGAAACTTAAGAAGCAAACAATAGTTCAATACGGAAGATTCAATGTTATAGATGCAACGACAAAAGGAAGGGAAATAAGAGAATTAGTTGGAAGCGGCGAATACATTGGATGGGATGACCCGCGGCTTGTTACACTAAAAGCATTGAGAAGAAGGGGAATTACAAGAGAAGCATACTACGAGCTTGCGAAACAGCTCGGATTATCAAAAAATCAGGCCAATCTTGACTTCAATTTAATTGCATCAATAAACAGGAAGATAATAGATAAAAAAGCAGACAGACATTTTTTTGTCAAAAATCCTGTTGAGCTGACTGTTGAAAACAATCCGGGGATTAAATATGCTGAAATGCCTGTGCATCCTGACAGGGACGAGAAAAGAAGAATAGAATTGAAAAAATTATATATTTCAGGAGAAGATTTTGAGAAATACAGGGGAACGGAAGTAAGATTACTGCATTTGTTTAATGTAAATCTTAATGGAGACAAGAGTGCGAAAGTCACATCAATAGACAATAAAGACATTGATAAAATTCAATGGGTTTCCAACAATGTTATGTCCAGAATTTTAATGCCCGATGGAAAATGGACAGAGGGCATTGCAGAATCAGGAATAAAAAATGTAAAAAAAGATGAAGTTATACAATTTGAAAGATTTGGATTCTGCAGGCTTGACAAAAAAAATAAAGATTTTTATGAGTTTTGGTTTGCGCACGAATAAAAAAGAAAGATTTATAAAGAAGATATATTTCTTTAAGGCATGGTGATGAAAAAGAGAGGGTTGAGTGAAGTTGTAACAACTGTTCTGATAATATTGCTTGTTCTTGTCGCAATAGGGATAATCTGGGCTGCAGTAAGACCTACTATTGAAAGCAGCGGAAGCAGAATAAGCGGTGATTGCCTGACATTGCAGTTAGAAACAGTAAGCTGTGCTTTTTCTGATAATGGAGTAACTCCTGGCTTATATGATGTTTCTGTCATGAGAAATGTTGGAGTAGGAAATCTTCAGGCTATTAAGCTGATATTCAATGATGGAACGAGCACTTTAGTTTTAGAGCAAGCTTCAACAATAGATGAGTTGAATACAGCTAATTTTAACAATGTTTTAACAGGATTGACAGGAACAGTTACTGTTAAGAGCGCTGGTGTTGTTGGCCTTAGCGGAGGTTCAACACAGACATGCAACGAAGAAACTGCAACAGTTACTTGCAGTTAGTTTTATTTTTTATTTAGTAATTCTTATTAATCAGGATAATTTTAAAGAGGATAACTAATAAGGATAAAAGATGAGCTGGATAGAAGTTGAAGCAAAGATAAAAGTAAGGGATTATAAAAGCGCGAGGAACAGAATAAGAAAAATTGCGCGATTTGTTGGCAGACAGAATAAGGATGATAAGTATTTTTCTGTTAAGAACAATGGGTATCCAAAGAAGAGCCTTAGAGTCAGGGATAAAGGGAATAAGGTTGAAGTAAACTTTAAGAAATGGCTTTCGTATAAGGGTGGGATTCATGCTAAGAAAGAGATTGAATTTGAAGTTTCTGATATTAAAGGCTTCTTTGAATTATTAAGAGATTTAGGGTTTAAAGAATGGATGAGAAAGAAAAAAATAAGTGAAGTGTATAAGACAAGAGATAAGATAAATATTGAGCTCAATAGCGTTAAAGGCCTTGGATGGTATGTAGAAATTGAGATTCTTTGCCAGGCAAAAGACGTTAATAATGCGAGAAAAAGAATTAAAAGAACAATGAAAGAACTTGGGTTTAAGAAAAAAGATATAGAAAGAAAAGGTTATACTAAATTATTTTGGGATAAAAGGCATTAATCTCCCTCTGCATCTGATTCAGCGCTTTGTTGCGACATTTCTTCTTTTTGCTTCTTTAAAGCATCTTTTAGTTTGTCCAATTGATTCAATTGATTGTCTAAGTCGCCTTTAGAAACCTTCTTTTTAGGCAATTGCGCCATTGGCATCTTCTTTAGGTAATCCATAACAGAGGATTTTTCCATTTTTAATACGCTCTTGCTTTTATCTTCTATATGCGCCTTGAGTATTTCCATTCCTGAAAGAACGCAGTTAACACTCCAAATTTTGTCGCCTTTGATTGACTGGATAACTGCAATTATCTTCAGAATTTGCTCAGTCATGTTCCTGTTTTTCATCTCATCCTCAATTATTCCTTTTAGTGCATCAAGGTCAATGCTTGTTTTAATATCCAGCTTCTTTGGAGTTTCTTCTGTAAGCATATCAAGCATTTTCATATCTACATTTTGGTCAAGAGTGAAGGCAGCGACTTTTTTCTGTGAAGGAACATAGTAATCTATCTGGTGTATGTTAGAGCCTGATTCAAAATCCAATACAAAAAATCCTGCGATTAAATAAGCATCCTTATTTTTCCCGATGAATTGCTTGAATTCATTTGATGAATTCAATTTCTGGACATATGGCTGTATTTTCATTTTCTCTTTTTATTAAGGTAATTAATGGTTTGGGTTTATAAGATTATCTGTCTTGTTCTTCAGAAAATAATTTCTCAATATTTAAATTGAAGACAGACCAAACCTTGTTTTTTAGAACTCTCTCTGGGCTATAAACTCCTTTTTCTGCGCCCATCGCGCTCATGTTATAATTTCCACGCCCGCTGCTTTCCAAAAGAAATTTATCATTTATCACATAGGTGATATCTGGAGCAGGACTCTGAAAGACTCTCATACAGCTCCATGATGGAACTAAGAGATTTATACCTTTCATAACAAAAAAATATTTAGGTCCCCTGAATGCATTACTCGTAGAAGCCCCGTCATGTGTTCTTAAATATTCCCACAGGTCTCCCTGCTTTTCAGGAGAGTAAATGTAATCATCTATAGGCATAAGAAAAGAATTGACGAGTGACTTATAAGCTTTTATGTTGCCTGCAATTCTTTTTTCAAATCATGAATGAACTTGTCAGTTTTTATCCCGAACTTTGGCTTCTGCCCTCTTGCACGAACTGCTAGAGTCTTTGCTTTTTCTTCTTTATCACCCATAACTATAATATAATTAAATTTCATCAGCTCGGCATCCCTAATCTTGGATTGCACAGTATCCTGCCTTGTGTCTGTTTCAGCCCTAATCTTCGGAATTTCCTCTTTCAAGCGTTTTGCAAAATTCTCTGCTGCCTTTAAATTCCTGTCTGTGAAACTTACCACTTTTATTTGCCTTGGAGAAAGCCATAAAGGAAGATTGGCTGATAAATGCTCAAGCAATATTCCTATGAATCTTTCCATGCTTCCAAGAATTGCCCTGTGAATAACAAAAGGTGCATGCTCTTTGCTGTCCTCTCCGATATATGTTAATTCAAATCTTTTTGGCATCTGCATATCTAATTGTATTGTTGCGCATTGCCAGCTCCTTCCTAAAGAATCTTTTATATAAATGTCTACTTTCGGGCCATAAAAAGCTCCGTCTCCTTTATTTACTTTGTATTTAGCTCTTGAGCTTTTCAAAGCTGATTCCAATGCTTTTTCAGCTAAATCCCAGTCTTTTTTATCTCCCATGAATTTTTCAGGCCTTGTTGAAAGCTCAAGGGAATAATCAAAATTAAAAGTATCTTTGTAAATTATTTTTACTAATTTAAGCATGCTTTCTATCTCTGAAGCTATCTGTTCTTTAGTGCAAAATACATGAGCATCGTCCTGTGTAAACCTTACAACCCTGAATAAGCCTGCAAGAACTCCTGAAAGCTCTCTTCTATGAACTTCCCCAAATTCAGCCAATCTTAAAGGTAATTCCTTGTAGCTTCTTGGTTTTGTTCTGTAAACAAGCATTGCGCCAGGGCAATTCATTGGCTTTACTCCAAAATCCCTGTCTTCATATTTTGTAATAAACATGTTGTCTTTGTAATGCTCCCAATGCCCTGAAACTTTCCATAATTTATTGTCAAAAATCTTCGGTGTTGATATTTCCTTATAACTAAACTCTTTTAGAAGGCCTCTCACAAAACTAACAAGCCTATTGAAAATGAATAATCCACTATCATGCCAGAAAACCTGGCCCGGAGAAGCTTCGTTGAAGCTGAATAAATCCAATCTTTGGCCTAAAATTCTGTGATCGTTTTCCCTTAGTTTTGATGTGTCTAATTTTGTTTTTGATATTTCTCTTAAAAGCTTTGAGATGTCTTTCTCTTCTTTTACATCTATTATTTTATGCTCTTCTTTTACATCTTCCGCTTTTCCCATGAATTCCTTGCTTAATTCTGATAAAGGATGGCCTTTGACTCTTAATTCAAATGTTTTGTAATGGCCGAATGGAGCTCTTGTCACATTGAAAAACTTTGATAATACATGTTCTGCTTCAACTAAATGCTCTAAGGCTGTATCGGGGCTTGCAAGATTCGAGGAAAGATGTGCATAAGGATATAACACAATATTCTTCGCTTTTACCTCTCCTGCTGTTTTCTTTACTGCCTCTACTAATTCAGATACTGTTTTATCGTTGTCTCCTTTTTCAACAGCGATCAATACCACGAGGGGCTCTTTGATTTCTTTCTCTTCTTTGTCTTTTAATTTCTCTGCATTCTTGAATGCCTTTCTTAATGGCTTATAGCGGATATAATTGCAATGCAGTGTTATGATTTTCATGACTAATAAAGGAGAAGAGTGTATTTAAAGATTATTTTAGACTAAGCTTTCTTCGCGGTATAACTTTAAGGTATAAAGAAATGGCCTCTTTAGTGCGTGCGATAAGCTCGTCCATACTTTTAGCTTGAGTATGGCATCCAGGCAATTCAACTACTTCCGAAACAAAATATCCGTCTTCATCTTTTTCTATCACTACATTAAAGGTTGTCATAATTATTGATTAGACTAAGAGTATTTAAAGGTTTATTTGAGAATCTCCCCAGTCGGAATCGAACCAACATACATCGGGCTACGGCCGATTGCTTTGCCATTAAGCTATGGGGAGAAATGTATTAGCTTAATAATAAATATAGATAGAACTAGAAAGAACGTTATTCAGCATATACTGATTTTTAAACTGAATTTTCATGCTTGATTTAAGAATGCAAGGTATAAAAGGATTTTGGATTGCTTGAGATGTTAAACCTTTGTATTTTATCACTCCTTAATAGGCAATACAAGGGAAAGGTTTATAAATGGGCGTTTGATGCAAAATATATGAAAACACAGTATCCGAGAAAAGTGTACAGAATTGAAGACCTAAGAGAAGAGTTCTGGCCTATTGGGAGATATTTTGGAAACTTTACAGCGAGAACCCTTAGAGCAACTCTTATTCAAAATGGAGGCATTATTGACCCTTCTGGCGGAAGAACAAGAAGGATAATTGTTGGAGAAGGAAACAGGAAAGCCAATATAGAAGCAATTTTAGCTTTAATAGGAACTGATGCTGATATTAATATTGAAGGCGAAGGAGATTATGCAGTTACAGCACGCGACCATTATGAAGCTAACAGGGCGATGGCGCAAGATGCACTGAGAATTAAAGCTTACGAGAGAGGACAACATGAACAGAAGGCTTAATTACAGGCAATTTGCAAGAACTTTACTGGCTGTTTTAGGATTAGGATTGCCTATGGCTGTTAGCAAAGCATTACTTTCTCAAAATGCAGGAGCTACTCAAATAAGATTTAGTAACAGAACTAATACTGAATATAATTTAGATTTTCTTGATGATAGAGTTGATAGTGAAGGAAAATATGATGAATTTACTTATCAGACAGAAATTCCGGATATACTTAAGCACGCAAAAAGAATTGGAGTTGAGCCTGAATTGCTAATGGCTATAAGAGATGCAGAAGACGGCAGAGATGAAATAGCTTATGGAATTTTGCCGCAGGGAAAGGCAAAAGAAAGATATGATAAGGATAAAGGTTACAAATCAGATGGAGAATTTCATCAATACAAGGACGAAAAGGAGAAGCAATTATGCTGGGCTGGATGGACTATAAAAAGAAATTTGGAAAGATTTAAGCAAGACCCAGAAGGGCATGAAGATTTTATTTCTTATTTAGCAGAAAAATATGCTCCGATTAATGTTGCTAATGACCCTAATAATTTAAATAATAATTGGGAAAATAATGTCAGGCAACTTAATAATGAATTTAGGAATTAAAATTCTGAACAGATAATCTTATAAATACGACCCTTGTCTATCACTTATGGTCAACGATGAAGGATTTATTTATAGGACTTTAAGAGCAATAGAGGATAATTCTTTTGGAGCACTATTAGGATTAGCTGCGTTGATAGTAGTTGGAGATTGCATTAATAACATATTTTCTAACCGTGATAAGTATTTATTTCAAAAAGCGAGAGTTCATGCAAGATTAGAAATAAAAACTGGTAATTTTAATGAAAACCAAACCTTAGACAAGTTTTATGAAATTGATGGACGTAAAATTCCAGTTGAGGTTGACGGCAAGCCAATTGAAGAATATTTCAGGTAATCTATTCCAGTAAATGACACAATAAAGCCATCCTGATATAAACTCCGTTTTCTGCCTGCCTGAAATATGCAATCCTTGGGTCTGTTTGCTCAATTTTTAGAGGTAGTACAATCTCTCCGACACGGGGCAAAGGATGCATGATTCTTGAGCTATGCTTTAATAATCTTAGATTTTCTTCAGTGATTTTGTACAATTCTTTTGAACTTTCATATTCTTCGTGAGACATTCTCTCTTTTTGGATTCTTGTCATGTATAAAACATCAACGAAAGGAAGAGATTTGTTTAAATCAGTTTCTTCCTCAAATTGAATATTCTTTTCTTTTAGGTAATCCTTTATATCTTCCTTAATAGAAAGATTCTTCGGAGAAATAAAAATTATCTTTATATTTTTGAATTTTCCAAGCAGATAGCAAAGGGATCTTGCTGTCCTGCCGTATTTTAAGTCTCCTACAAAAGCCAGAGTGAAATTCTCTATTCTTCCGATTTCTTTCCAGATAGTATAAAGGTCTAAAAGCGCCTGGGTTGGATGCTGCCCTGCCCCATCGCCTGCATTAATTATAGTAACAGGGCTCACTGAAGCTGCTGCTTTGGCTGCTCCTTCTTCAAAATGCCTTATAACAATAACATCTGCGTAAGATGAAACAACTCTTATTGTATCTTCCAGAGATTCCCCTTTTACTGCAGAAGAAAATTCCTTTGCGTTTTCAGAAGTGATAATATTTCCGCCTAATCTTAACATTGCTGATTCAAAGCTAAATCTCGTTCTTGTGCTTGGCTCATAAAAAAGAGTAGCTAAAATCTTTCCCCGCAATGGCTCTTTACTCTGGATTTTTAATTCATCAGCTTTCCTGAAAAGAGAAAGAATAGTTTCAGCATCCAACTGCTGTGATTCTATAAAATGAGACAGCTTCATCAAGGGAGTATTATTTGAGGGAGTATAAAAATATGATTGTGGTAAGATATTAATTCACAGGAGAACGCGAATATTGGTCTGCAACTTTTCTCACAAGAGATACGGATCAGAATCCCTGATGATTACTGCCTTGCTGGCTTTCTTAGCATCTGCCAATAAATCCCAGATAACTCTTTCAGTTATGCCTCCGCTTCCATCAAAAACTCCTATAATCTTTCCTAAATCATAAAGAAGTGTAAATTCATTCATTGTCCCTATTCTTCCGCCAATGACTATGCCAGCATCGGCTGCTGCAGATGAGGAAACATTCCTATATTTTCTGCACACAGCGATATCATTAACATGCTCAAAGGTTTGGGGAACGTAAAAGATTTTTGTAAATCCTATAGTTGGGGATTTAAAACGACCCATGTGGTCTTGAAAGTCTACTCCGGGAGAATATCCATGGACTTCTCCACGTAATTCATAAGCTCCAAGAACAGCTGCCTACGGAAATCCATCGCATGCGCCTGTAATTAGAGTATGTCCTAATCTGGCAATTTCCATGCCAATCTCTCTTGCTTTTACTTGAGTGATATCTTCAGAGCCAACTGCAGAGCCATAAACAGCAATTTTCATGCTTTCAATCCATCGATAAAGTTTTTAAAGATTTAGATGGTGAGATTAGTAATAACTTATAATTAGACATTCTGGAGAAAGAGTAAAAGAATACAGAACAGAGCTTTCTGGATTAGAATAAAGCTTTTCCGTTTCTTTTTAGAGCTCTAACCTTAAGAAAAATTTGGGAGAGCTTTGCGAGTCTTTTCACTTTAGCATAAACTTTCCAGCACTCTTCTTTGAGAAGGGTAAAAACGAAGGTTTTTTATCTGAAAAAACTAAGCTTGCAAAAAGCTTAAATAATTTAATATTTTAAGTATATTAAGGTGTCAAGGAATGCCTCAAGTCTTCGGACATCCCGCAAGCGTGTTCCCGGCTATTACTTCGGTAATACTGGACTTTATTAATATGGAAAAAAGAATTTCTATTTATATTGATGGAGCCAACTTTGTTTATGGTTTGAAATCTTTACATCCTAAATATTCAGACTACCATTTCGATTTTGAGAACTATGTCAAGATGATTGTAGGCAAAAACCAATTAGTGGATATTTTTTATTATAATGCTTCATTAAAACAAGATGTTAATCCAAGAAGATTTAAAGAACAACAAAAACTTCTTGCGAGATTAAGAAAAATGCCTAAATGTAAGATTATATTATGTAAAAGGCAAAAAAAGATTCGGCAAAGACGATGAAGAATATTACACAATAAAAGGAGATGATATTCATTTAGCCTTGGATATGCTAAATCATGCTTGGGAAGATAAGTATGATAAAGCCATATTATTCTCAGGTGGTGGTGATTTTGCCCAATTAGCAAAATATGTTAAAGATAAGAAAAAAGAAGTGGAAATGGTTTCATTTGATGAACTTGCATCAAGAAATTTGATTAATGAAGTAGATAGATGCGTTTTCATTAATAAGAAAATTGCGAATAAATTTTTTTATAGAAAGAAAAAGAATTAAAGTAAACTAACCGCTGTTAATTTAATTCTCCAAGCAGAAACTTCTTAACATCTTTCTTGGCTTTTTCCCTTGCGATTTGATGCTTTTTTAGGAATGCATTGATTTTGCTGATGGTGTATGCTTTTAACTCTCCTGAAAGCATTTTTCCTTTTCTATACCCGGATTCTATTTTTGCAAGCTTCTCGTCATCATCTTCAAACAAATATTTTAGGTATTGGAAAGAAATGTCAATGTCCGGATTTCCGCCTTGCGTCCTGTGCTCTTCTAAAGTGTCCTTGCCTCCTGAAAAAGCGTATTTATTGATTTTATTTTTTATTGTTTTTTCATCATCAGATAAGTAAATTAGATTTGTTTCTTCGCTGTCAGAAGAAGACATTTTTGCTGTTCCTTTTAACCCCGGAAGAAATTTAGAATGGATTGCTGAAGGCTTGAGAAAACTTATTGTAGAATGCTGGGCAATGTCTCTTGTAAGCCTTATGAAAGGGTCCTGGTCTATTCCGACAGGAACTAATGTATGATGCCTGCCTTGTAAGAATTGGGGCATTAAAATGTGCGCTGCCTGAACAGCAGGATAAAATGACCAGCCAATATTATTTTCCGGCTTTAATCCAAAGGCAGCTTTTGCAGTTGAGTAAGAGATGAGTTTCGCTATTCTTGCTGATAGAGGATAGATTTTAGCATATGAGAAATCCCTGAAGATGAAAGTCTTTCCTGGCTTAAATCCGAGAGCAATAATATCCAAAATATTTTCATCTGCGAATTTTTCTGCATCTTCAAATGAAAGCTTTTGTTTTACAAAGAATTTTTCATCCTCTGATATTGGAATATAAACGTTGCAATCATAAATGTCCTGGAGAGATTTTGCAACTAAAAACGGAATTAAATGGCCAAGATGCATTTTTTCTGATGGACCCCGGCCTGTAAGTATTGAAACTTTTTTTCCTGATTCAGCTGCATTAATCCATGAATTAAAATTCCTTTGGGAAAAATATAGCCCGCGCCTCAAAAGAGGATGCATTTTCTTCATGCTTTTTATACCTGAAAAAGATATTTTTTCTGTGCCGAAATGCTTTATCAGCTTTTCATAGTCAATGTTTCCTGAAACTTCCCAGGGATTGACAAGAAAGTTATCAGATTCTTTTTTCATTTAATTGTATAGTTTGAGAGATTTATAAAAGATTGGTTTCAGCACAGATTTGTTTAAATAATCAGAATAAAATCTTAGATTATGAAAGAAGATTCTAATAGATATAGCCCACAAAGAATGGAAGAAGTTTTAGAAAGTCCTATGAAAGAAGAAATACCAGCAGAAGCATTAACAGATGGAACAATAGTATATGAAGCATGGAAAAGGCCTTTGACACACAGATTAAGAAGAAGAGATGCGATTGCTAATTATGCAAGCAGAAGGCGTTTCAATAGATTGCATCAATAACCGCCATATTTATATATAAAATCATCATGAAAAATGCATGGAACTGACAAAGGGGATATTTTTAGTATTTGCCTTAATCATAGCTGTTAATTTAGTACATTTTGCATCTGCAGAAATCCTTTTGAGCCAGCCAAATGCAATTTATAATGTTGGAAACAGGGTTTCCGTCCAAGCAACAGTAAAGCCCGCTATGCAGACTGAAGATTACCTTTCTGTAAAGCTGATTTGTGATTCTCAATTAACAGAAATATTCAGAAATTACTATGTTTTGAACGCAAATGAGGAGAAAAGGATTGATACAATATTTCCGATTGTTAATATTTCAGGAACTGAAGACTTGTGCTATATCTCTGTTTCATTTGGTGATGAGAATTCAGAAAGTGCAAGGTTCAAAGCAAGCAATGAAGTACTAGTTAGTGCTAATCTGCCAAAAAGAACTTACGATCCTGGAGAGGAAATAACAATCACAGGGCAAGCAAAGAAGACTGATGGAGCAAATGTTGATGGATTTGCTGAGCTAACGGGAAATTTCATTCTAAATCCAGTCAGGGTGATAGTGTCCGAAGGAAACTTCCAGTTTAATTACAGTGCAACTAGAGAAGTTTCAGGAGTAAAAAATCTTAATGTTTATGTTTATGAAAAGAATATAGATAATGAAGTAACTAATTACGGAGATTATAATCTGGAAGTTGAAATCCGCCCTGTGCTAAGCAAGATAGAGGTCAGCTTAAGCCAGGATTCTATAATTCCCGGCTCAAGCATAAGCTATGATGTGGAAACTCTTGACCAAGAAAGCAAGGTGATTTCAAGCGATGTAATTGTCTCAATTGTAAATCCTGACGGGACAGAGCATTATAGGAATGCTATTTCTGCTAATAACTCTAATGAATTTGTTACAAGCAAAAATTATCTTCCTGGATATTGGAAGATTGAAGTGTCTTCAGGAGATATAAGCGGGAAAAAACTTTTGTATATTGAAGAATTAGAGGAAGCGAGTTTTGAAGTCGCTAATGCAACTATTACAGTAGAAAACATAGGAAATGTGAAATATAATAAGGTTGTGCGATTTAAGATAGGAGATAATGAAGTTGTAAAAGAAGTCAGCCTTAAAGTCGGGGAAACTAAGAGATATGAATTATCTGCCCCGGATGGAGATTATCAGATTGAAATAGATGATGGGGAAAGTAGCACAAGCTTCGGTTCTGTTCCATTGACAGGAAAAAGCATAAATTTAGGAGAAATAAAAGGATTGAAAGGCATTTTTGAAGTAAAT
This sequence comes from Candidatus Woesearchaeota archaeon, assembly GCA_964437555.1. Lineage (GTDB taxonomy): Archaea > Nanobdellota > Nanobdellia > Pacearchaeales > GW2011-AR1 > UBA92. Next base: position 27,732 of record CAYTHI010000009.1, read on the forward strand.
GGAATCCTTATTATTTTTATTGTACTTATTTTAGGATTATTTGCCGCTGTGTTTGCTTACAGAAACGGATTCATATTAAATAGAAAAAACAATAGCTTCCCAAGCAGCATGAGTGAGGATTATGTTGAGCCAAGCTCAATAGTTGGGCATGGAGTATCTCAACAGGCCGCAGTAGTATGCCTGGATGTCAGGAATCAGAATAAGAATGGATTAGATAGCATTGAAAAAGCAATAGAGGCAGCAAATAGCAGGGGAGCAAGCGTGCATGTTAATGGAGAGCAGAGAGTAATGGTCTTTGCTCCTATAGTCACAAAGAGCAATGATAATCTGCAGCTTGCTCTAAAGACAGGAAAGGAAATTGAAAATACTCTTCAAGAGCATAACAGAAGAAATAGAGATAAAATAGATTTCGGCATTGGAGTTAATAACGGAGAAATAATTGCTGAGAAAAAACCCGAAGGACTTGGCTTTATTTCAAAAGGCAATTTAATAAGAGAGGCAAAAAGAATATCAAAAGAAGCTAAATGCGAGCTTCTTTTCTCTGAAAGCGCGCATAGAGGGCTTGTGCAAAATGCAGAATTTAAGAAAGATGCTGAAAAAAATGCCTGGAAAGCTGAAAGAATAAAAGGGAATGAAAATTACAAGGAATTCGTTGATAAATTTACTGAAAAGAATTTTGGACAAAAAAAAGATTAGACTTTCTTTAATCTGTTTTCATCGAGATAATATCCATTAAAACCTATCTTTGCCCTGAATAAGCTGTTTAAGTATTGTATTTTGTCATTCATTCCCATCTTCTTTGCTGTGCTTATCAAATGCGCTTTCAGGCAGTTTGGGGCAACTCTTCCGCAATCTGGTATAACGTTGCGCGAGATGAATCTAGCTGCTTCCTGCTTCATTTTTGCAGGAAGAGAAGAGCTTAATACTGCCTGAACACAGCTCTGCCCTGCTGTCGTTTTCGGTATATTCACAGGATAAGCAAATTTGTGTAGGGTGGTCATCGTCAATGGTGTGCTCCTCAGAAAAGAATTTAGAGAGGATCACTTATTCTTAATTTTAGAGAAATTAGCAAATACGCTCAAAGAAAACTTAGCCTGACTATGACTCTTCATGATTTTTTAAGACATGGCGAGTTTATAAATTTTATGTATTTCAGATGAAATTCAGACTACATCGCTTCCAATCTTCTTATCCTCTCATCTATGCTCGGATGGCTGGAAAATAGACCTTGAACTTTTTTCTTAAATGGATCTGAGATGAATAGCGGCGCGAGAGCTTTTGCAAACTTATGCTTCTCATTTGAAGAAACTTGTTCTTTCTTTATTTTTTTAAGAGCATTTGATAATCCGGGAGGATACCTTGTGAATTTGACGCCTGTTGAATCTGCAAGGAATTCTCTTTTTCTTGAAATAGCTAAGGAAACAAGCTGCGCTGCTATAGGAGCAAGTATTGCAAAGATTATTCCTATCAGAATAAGGAATAACTGCATTTTATTGTCTCTTCTGTCTCCTCCAATATTCGATAACCATAAACTCCTTAGAAACATTTGTGCTATAATAGAAATCATTCCTATAAGAACTGCTGTAAGAGTCATGAATCTTATATCATAATTGGCTATGTGCGACATTTCATGTGCTATAACTCCTTCTAATTCCTGCTTGCTTAATTTTTTTAGAGAGCCAGAGGTAACGCAAATTACAGCATTGCCTGGATTCCTGCCTGAAGCAAATGCATTAATTTCTTCTGACTGCATTATGTAAAGTTTTGGCATTGGCAAGCCAGAAGCCAAAGACATGTTTTCTGCTGCATTGTATAGCGTTGGATACTCTACTTTTAAGGCAGGTTTTGCTCTGACAGATGCAAGAGCTATTTTATCTGAATTATAATAACTGATTAAGACATACGAAAGGGAGAAAATTATTGAGAATACCATTATTATAAAAAAATATGAAGGGTCAAGGGCAATTGAGATGACATATCCTAAAACTATAAAAAAAATAAATATTATTCCGATTAAAACGAATGATTTAATTTTGTTTTTTGTTATCTGATCCTCAAACGATAGCCTTTCTGCCATATAATTATTTTGTAAATAAGATATATAAATTATTTGAATTTCTCATAAGTTTTAACTGCGGTTCTAATTGCTATTGTGATACTCCTTGCCTTGAAAGGCAAGGCTTCTATGCGTGATGCACATCCTGAT
>CAYTHI010000010.1:0-29254 GCA_964437555.1 Candidatus Woesearchaeota archaeon
TACCGCAATTCATTCATTGGCTTGAAAGCCAAGGATTTCTTGCGGAAGGATTAACATCCTTTTCCATCCGAAATAAGACAGAATAGTTGCGGGAATTATGAATAGCCAGTCAAACAAGAATGACAAAACAAGGAAGAATAAAGCTAACAGGGAGATTATTACTGCCTTCGTATCTTTCATAATCTAGAATTCAACTTTAGGAACAGCCCTTGATTCCTGCGGGATTTGCAGGAACTGCTTTGCCTTTCTTCCATAGAGATTTGCAAAAAATGTTCCTGGGAAAGTCTGGCATGCATTATTATAAGAAAGTATTGAATCATTGTAGTATTGCCTTGAATATGCAATTCGGTCTTCTATTGATGCTAATTCCTGTTGTAACTGCAGGAAGTTTTCATTTGCCCTTAATTGAGGATAGTTCTCTGCAATAGCGAAGACTGATTTCAAGGCTGATTGCAATTCTGCTCCTGCCTTCATTCTTTTTTCCAGAGTTTTTGCAGACACCAGTGCTTTTCTGGCCTCTGTTACTTCTTTCATTATTCTGCTTTCGTGCCTTGCATATCCCTTGACTGTATTTATAAGATTGGGAACTAAATCTCCCCGTTTTCTTAGCTGAACATCTATTTGTGAAAGAGAGTTGTCTATCCTGTTAGATAAAATAGTAAATCTATTATAGTAAGAAATAAACAAAATTACAATTAATATAATAATTATCAGAATAATCCATCCGAATACCATATTTCTTTGTATCAAAGATGATATATAAAGCTAACGAAAAAAGAAGGTTTATTAAGAATATTTTGCTATTGGTTTTATGAAAATATTGGCTTGGAGTGCATTATTTTTCTTTATTTTAGTAAATTTTGCAAGCGCATCGGTGATAAGCGGAGAAATATATGGCCCTGATTTTGAAAAGATAAATGAATCACAAATTAAAATATATGAAAATGAGAGGGTTGTGCAGTCTGTTTTGACAAAAAATGGAAGTTATTCTGTTGAAATTGGGCCAGGAGAGTATGTAATAGAGGGCTCTACTCTTGAAGATGGTAAAATAGCACTTATTGAAAGAGAAACGATAAAAATTGAACAAGGCAGTTATTTTATAGACCTTATACTTTTGCCTATTTCTGATGAATTATTTGATTCTTTTGACCTGAATACGGAAATTGATAGCGGAAATAATTATGCCTGGGTTTTTGTTATGATTATTATTCTTATCGCTATATACTACTTTTATAAAAGCGGAAAGTTAAAGCTGCCTAAGCAAAAAGCATCAAAAGAAGAGCTTCCTAAAGAGCTAAAGGAAGTCCTGAAGATAATTGAAAAAAGCGGAGGAAGAATAAATCAGCTTGAATTAAGAAAGCAGCTTCCTTACTCTGAAGCAAAAGTCAGCTTAATGATTGCTGACTTAGAATCCAGAGAATTTATAAGAAAGATAAAGAAGGGCAGGGGAAATATATTAGTTTTGCAGTGATTTCAGAATTCTTTGATATACCTCTTTGACAGGGCCGACTCCATTAATTCTTGCAACTAATTCTCCGGAATATTTGCTAATAATGCTTTCCACGTGTTTCCTGTAAAGGCTTAATCTCTTGCGCATTATTTCTGGGCTTGCGTCATCAGCCCTGCCTTCTTCTATTGCTCTCCTATGCAATCGGTCTACTAATTCATCATCGGGAAATCCTTCCAAAACTATTATTTTTTTTAAAATTATTAATTCATTAAGCATATCCACTTGAGCTGGATTTCTTGGCACTCCATCAATCAGAATTGTTTGCTTTATTGGATTATACCTATTAGTTTGGATAGCCTGCTTAAGATGCTGGTTCAACAAATCAATAATCATTTTATCAGGAATTAGATTTCCTTTATCAGTAAGGCTTCTTATTTGCTTTCCAAGCTCTGTTCCTGCATCAACAGAGCGGCACATATCTCCTGTTGAAAAATGAACATATTTTTCTGATGATACAAGAAGCTTTGCCTGCGTTCCCTTTCCGCTTCCCGGAGGACCGAAAATGACTATTGCCCTGTATTTTTGCATGAAATACCTATAAATAAGGGTATTAAAGATTTTTGGTATTTCAAGCATATGGCTCTTAAACGTAAAGTATTTAACTTAGGAATAATCAGATGATAAATGGCACCGGGAGATATTATAGAAGATGATAAATTCTATAAGGTTGGAGGAAGGGGAATGGGTTTGTTGATACACAGAAATGCTGTATTGGAAAAATTCTGGCTGAGTTATTAAGCCATGTTGGGCAGCCCGTTGATTTAGATACTATCGCACATGAAAGTGGCTGGTAAAGGCCAGTTAGAGAGATGAGAGACTTGACGATAGAGGTGAATGCTTGGTCTAAATATTATATAATTGAGAAAGTTAAAGTAGAGAATAGAACAGCACACCAAATGACAAAGGTAAAACCGAGATTACACTATACCAGAAGATAGTTTTTTAAGCACAATTTTTGTTTATCTTTCATGAGAGAAATATATCTGGATGATGCAGCGACAACTCGCGTTTATCCTGAAGTTGTAAAAGAAATGGAAAAATATTTTCTAAAAGATTATGGAAATCCAAGCTCTATGCATAAATTAGGCGAGAAGGCAAGAAAGGCAATGGATGAGGCAAGAAAAAAGATTGCCAAAGAGATTAATGCAAAGCCGTGGGAGATTTATTTTACCTCTGGAGCTACAGAAAGCAATAACATGGCTTTGAAAGGATTATTAAATAATGGAAAAAGCAAGATAATTATTTCTGCTATTGAGCATCCTTCTGTTATAGAATGTGCCAGATATTTAGAAAAAGAAGGATATAAAATAGTTAAGGTCCCAATAGATGGGGAAGGCATAGTAGATATTAATTTTCTTGAAAGAAATATTGATTCTGATATTAATCTTGTTTCTGTAATTCATGTTAATAACATCATAGGAGTTATACAGGATTTAGAGGAAATTGGAGATATTTGCAAGAAAAAAGGAGTTTTATTTCATACGGATGCTACGCAAAGTTTTGGCAGGCTGAATATAGATGTTAAAAAAATGAGAATTGATATGCTTTCAGCTTCTGCACATAAGATTGGAGGGCCTAAAGGAATAGGATTTTTGTATGTTAGAGACGGAATTAAAATTGAGCCGATGATTTTTGGCGGGGGACAGGAAAAAAATATTAGAAGCGGAACGGAAAATGTTCCTGCAATTACAGGCTTTGTCAAGGCATTAGAGATTCATAAAAAATATAATAAAGAGAAGATTAGAAAATTAAGAGATAAAATGATTGCTGAATTAGAGGAGATTGGAGGAAAAATTAACGGAAGCATGAAAAAACAAGAGAGAATTTACAATAATATTCATGTTTCTTTTCCTGGCATTAGTAATGAATTATTAGTTGCATTCTTGTCAGAAAAAGGAATTTATGTCTCTGCGGGATCTGCATGCGACAGCAAAAGGGAAAAAGAGGACCATGTCCTGAAAGCCATTGGATTAAACGAGAAAGAAATTCAAGGCAGTGTAAGAATAACTATGGGAGAAGGGCTTAAGGAAAAAGATATCAATTCTGTTATTAAAGTAATTAAAAGTTCTATAAATGGATTAAGATTGAATAATATATAATAAAAATGGTAAAAATTATTGATAAAAAATATTGTGAAGGCAACAAAAAGGAGATTTTAGATGCAATCAAAGGCGGGAAGCTTTTCATATATCCGACAGATACTATATACGGAATAGGATGTAACGCAAAAATTTATGATTCTGTCATGAAAATCAGGATAATAAAGAAAAGAGAAGAAAGGCCGTTTTCTGTGATTGCTCCCTCAATAAAATGGATAACTGATAATTGCCTTATTAATAAGAATGCTGAAAAATGGATTGAAAAGCTTCCCGGGCCTTATACGTTTATTCTTGCTATAAAAAATAATGAATGCATAAATCCTGCTGTTAATCAGGGCAATAAACATCTTGGTGTGAGAATGCCTGCTCATTGGTTTTCAGATATTGTAAAAAAGTCAAGAATACCTTTTGTTACAACTTCTGTTAATTTTTCAGGAGAGCCGCATATGAAATCTCTAAAAGAGCTGGATGAAAAGATAAGCGAGGAAATCGATTATATTATTGATGATGGATTTCTTGATAATAATCCGAGTAAAGTTGTTGACCTAACCGGAGATAATGAAAAGATTATTGAAAGATAAATTATAATAAGTTAACATCTCTTAAGTTATTATCGCTAATAAAAGTTTTTGATTATCTGATAAGATGTGCTTACGGACTATCTTTTATAAAGAGGATTATTACTAATATAAGCTAACCCTATGATATGATTTATATTGTGATTATTAAGTGTAAATAAATATTTGATAGTTATTACCTGGCTATCCGATTATCCGATAAATAATTTATATCATAACTGCGTATTTAGGCATGTTATCCTTTATTATCAAATATTAGCTCATTCCTGACTAATTCTGATGATAATAGGTTTATTCTTGGATGTTAAGTTTTAAAAACAAGTATAATGTGTAAATAGCATGAGAAAAACAGTGCGAAAGTCAAGAAGAGTGCGAAGGCTCAAAGCAAGAACTAAAAAGAGAACCTAAATTATATTGCTTCTATCTGGTCTTCATCAAGGGCAATGTAAGCGATAATCTCTCCTTTATCATTTGTTATCGCAACATGATACTGCCCGTTTGGAAGGATTATGTTTATCTTGCCCTTCATTCCTGCTTTTATCTTGGCCGGGGGGCCTGCATATGGCTCTACATCGCTTCCCAGAGGAGCCACAAGAATTCTAACCGGCTGATGCCTTTTGAATTTTGTCTGCATCTAATTACATAGATACTAATTATATTAATCTTACTAATACACAACGAGAATTTATATAAACTAAATTTTATCTTAAAGTTTGTGGTAAAAATAGGGGTTACTGGGTTGTTTTGTGCTGGGAAGGATACATTTGCAAATTATCTTATTGAAAAAAAGGGTTTTGAGCACATATCTCTTTCAGATATTATTAGAGAAGAAGCTGATATAAGAGGAATTGAATCAACCAGAGATAACCTGTTTACGTTAGGAAATGAACTTCGTGAAAAGCAAGGTCCGAACGTTTTGGCTAAAATAGCTGTTCAAAGAATGAATCCTACAAAAAACTATGTTATAACTAGCATAAGAAATCCTCTGGAAGTAAAATACTTAGCTTCTTCTAAAAACTTTGTCTTGGTTAATATAGAATCTCCTCTTGAAGTGAGATTTAGAAGGCTAATTGCCAGAGGGAGAGGAGAAAAAGATGCCAATACCCTTGAAGAATTTAAGGCAAATGAAGAGAGAGAATTGACTTCAAGTAATAACAATGCCCAAAAAATTTTAGATTGCATCGAAATGTCCAGATTAACTCTGCAAAATCATAGAGGAATAGAAGAGTTTTATAAAAATATTGAAGAAAGCTTTCAAAAGATAGAGGAGATGGCTTCATTTACTAGGCCTGAATGGGATGAATACTTTATGGAATTGGCCAGAGCAGTAGGCAGAAGAGGAACTTGCGAGAGAGGCAGAGCGGGCTGTTTGATTGTAAAAGATAAAAGAATAATGACTACTGGGTATGCCGGAGCTCCTCCGGGCTTGGCTCATTGTGATGAGGTTGGACATTGGTTTAAAAGAACAATTCATGAAGATGGAAACATAACTCAGCACTGCATAAGAACTGTTCACGCAGAGGCAAATGCAATTGCCCAAGCAGCAAAGCACGGGATAAACATAGACAAAACAACATTATATTGTAAAATGGAACCGTGCTTAGACTGCACAAAACTTCTAATCAGCTCTGGAATAAAAAGAATAGTTTGCGAAAAAAAATATCACGCGTCAAAAGAATCAAGAGAAATGCTTGAAGAAACTGGTGTTCGAGTCGAAGTCCTAAATGATGAATTAGAAAAATATGATGGACAGAAATGATTAATAAATACGAACTTTGATTTATAAATAAGAAAAAAATATATTCTGTGAAACATAAAAGCTTAAATATCCAGCAGAATAAATTGAACAGGTTAATACAATTTGTTGTGTTTTAAGGCATAGGGAAACACAAGGGGTTGTAGTAATTCAAAGGTTACAAAAAGAGGAATAATGCAATGTCCATACTGCTCACATCAGGAAACTAAAGTTACAGATAAGAGAGATGTGGAAAAGCTGACCAGAAGAAGAAGAGAGTGCCTGAAGTGCCAGAAAAGGTTCAGCACTCACGAAACTGTGGAACTTGGCGGCTTTAAAGTTATTAAAAAGAACGGAAGCCGTGAAGATTTTGACAGGGAAAAAGTAAAGATGGGAATATTAAAGGCATGCGAGAAAAGGCCTGTAAGCGCGGAGATGATTGAAAAAATGATAAGCAGAATAGAAGAAAAATTAAGAAGAAAAGAAGATGAAATAAAAACTTCCCTTATAGGAGAGCTTGTTTCTAAAGAGCTAAAAAGGGCTGACAAAGTGGCTTATATAAGATTTGCGAGTGTTTACAGGGATTTTGCAGATTTGGAAGATTTTAAGAAAGAGATAAAGGAGTTAATGGTTAAATAAAATGGAAGAAGTTAAGAAATTTGATATGAATGAAATAAGCGTGAATTCAATAGAGCCGAAAGGAATTATGGGAAGCTTGAAGCAAAAAGATATGATTCTTGACAGGTATTTTTCTAAGAATGGAGATCCTTTTAAAGTTGATATTTATGGAAATCAGATTAAGTGGGTTAAGAGCGAAGTTAAAATAACAGATGATTCCGGAAAAGTTATTTATGTGCAGCCGGAGGTTGAAAAGCCGGAAAGCTGGAGCGATCTGGCATTAAAAGTTGTTGCGAGCAAATACTTCTGGGGAAATCTGCAAAAAGGAGAAAGAGAGAATTCTGTGAAGCAGCTAATTTCCAGAATTGCTGATTTTGTCGGAAGAAAAGGATTTCAGCTGGGTTATTTTGATGAAGAGCAATCTAAGATATTGAGAGATGAAATTGCAGCAATTACCTTGAATCAATTGTGCGTGTTTAATTCACCTGTATGGTTTAATTCAGGAATCCAGAAATATAGCCCAATAGCGGGAGGAGTTTCCCCATATAAGTGGGAGTCAGTTTTAGGAAAAGTTCTGCCTTCTGAAAAAAATGAGGATAGGCCGCAATGTTCTGCATGCTTCATACTTAGCGCAGGTGATGATATGGAATCAATTATGGAATTGCAGAAAGCAGAAGCAATGCTGTTTAAGGGCGGCTCTGGAGCAGGCTCAAACAGGTCTAATCTTAGAAGCTCTAAAGAGAGATTAACAGGCGGAGGATGGGCATCAGGGCCTGTAAGCTTCATGAAAGGCTATGATTCTTATGCAGGAGCTATAAAGTCTGGAGGAAAGACAAGAAGGGCTGCAAAAATGGAAATTTTAAACATAGACCATCCTGACATAATAGAGTTTATAGAAGCAAAGCAAAAAGAAGAGAAAAAAGCATGGGCATTGATTGAGGCGGGCTATGACGGGGGAATGAATGGAGAAGCCTACAAAAGTATTTTCTTCCAAAATTCAAATATGTCTGCAAGAGTTACAGATGATTTTATGCAGGCAGTTAAGAATGATGAAGAGTGGAAAACAAGATTTGTAAAAACCGGAGAATTTTGCGAGACTTTCAAGGCAAAGGAAATGATGAAGAAGATTGCTGAAGGAACATGGGTGTGCGGAGACCCAGGAATTCAGTGCGATACAATAATAAACAAATATCATACATGCAAGAGTTCAGGAAGAATAAATGCAAGCAATCCGTGCAGCGAGTACATGTTTTTGGATGATACTGCATGCAACCTAGCTTCTATAAACCTAATGAAGTTTCTCAGCGATGAAGGAACATTTGATGTTGAAAAATTCAGGAAGACAGTCAGGAATTTCATAACTGCTATGGAAATTTTTGTTGACGGTGCAAGCTATCCTACTGCAAGGATAACTGAAATGTCTCACGATTTTAGAACTCTTGGGCTTGGATATGCGAATTTGGGCGCTTTGCTTATGAGCATGGGACTGCCTTATGATTCTGATGCCGGAAGAGCTGTTGCAGCGGCAATTACTGCAATAATGTGCGGAGAGTCATATAAGACTTCCGCTGAATTATCTGCCTTAGTAGGGCCTTTTCCGAGGTATAAAGAAAATGAGCAATCAATGCTTGAAGTGATAAAGATGCAAAGAGACCATGTTAAAGATATAGATGTAAATAAAATGCCTGCGGATTTGAGATATCTTGTGAACGATGCCTGGGATTCCTGGAGTGAAGCTTTGGAGATTGGGGAAAAATACGGATATAGAAATGCGCAGACCACAGTTTTGGCTCCAACCGGGACTATAGCATTTATGCTTGATTGCGATACAACAGGAATTGAGCCTGATATTGCTTTGGTAAAATATAAAATTCTTGCGGGAGGAGGAATGCTTAAAATTGTTAATAGAAGTGTTGCTCTTGCTCTTCAAAGACTTAGCTATCCCGAAGAGCAAGTAAGAAGAATTATTTCTTATATAGATAAAAACGACATGATTGAAGGAGCTCCTGACTTAAAAGAAGAAGACTTGCCGATTTTTGATTGCGCATTCAAGCCAGCAAACGGAAAGAGAGCGATACATTACAAAGGGCATGTGAAAATGATGGGAGTTTGCCAGCCATTTATTTCGGGGGCAATAAGCAAGACAGTAAATATGCCTGAAGAGTCAACGGTAGATGAAATTGCTGATGCTTATCTTTTTGCATGGGAGCAGGGATTGAAGGCAGTTGCGATTTACAGAGAGAATAGTAAAAGAAGCCAGCCATTGAATACAAGAAAGACTGAAGGAGAAGTTGTGAAGAAGAAGGCAGAAGTTGTCAGGAAGCAGCAGGAGCTGCCCCAGACAAGAAGGTCAATCACGCATAAGTTTGATATTGCCGGCCATAAAGGATATCTGACTGTTGGTTTGTATGATAATGGCAACCCCGGAGAGATATTTGTCAATATGGCAAAGCAGGGCTCAACTATAAGGGGATTAATGGACGCATGGGCAAGGTCTGTATCTTACAATCTTCAGTATGGAGTAACTGCAAATGAATTATTCAGCAAATTCAGGCATCAGAAATTTGAGCCTGCTGGTTTTGTGAAGAATACAAGCGATGGAGTTCTTGATAAAAAAAGACCTGCAATAAGAACAGCTTCTTCAATAGTTGATTATGTTGCGCAATTCATGCTGACAGCTTTCGGGCAAGGCACAGCCACAGAAACTATTGATAACGATATTAAAGTGCTGGAAGACAGCAACAATGAAGCGCAACTTGAGCTTGCTCATTTTAACGGAAAAGAAGAAAATGAAGAACAAGGAGACACAAATGAAGGCCTTGTCTGCCCCATCTGCGGAGGACCTGCAAAGAGGTTAGGAAACTGCGCAATGGTCTGCACTTCGTGCAATCAGACGACAAGAAATGGCTGCGGGGAATAAAGTATTTATAGATTATTTAGAAGACAATGAATTTAAATATTAATATGAAAGATAGCGCTCTATTATCGGATAATAAGAAATGCTCGCATTCTTTTCTGCATCAGGCATCTATTGATATTAATGGCTTGATGTATGATATTTTCTATTGTTCCAAATGCCTGAAACATGTGAAGAAAGAAAGGCCGTGCCCGAAGGATATTGATGGCGTTGAATAACTAATGCAAATTTTTTATATTTTATTACTTTCTCTTGATGCTATTTATTTAAATACACCTTCAACATTTTTATTGTGTGAAAAAAAGAGCGAGAGCAGTTGCAAGAGCTGCTGCTGTTTCAGAAGAAGCGAGACCAGTTGGAATGATTTATAGAGGAAGCATGCTCAAACCCAGAAACCTGATGCTTGGCGCTTCTGCGATGTATTTGGCAGCAAGAACTTATTCTACGGGGCTGGATTATCTTATGCAAATGTTCAATAATTCAAATGCAATAGACACGTGGACTGAAGTAGGAGATATAACGGGCATTGCTACACTGATAGCTTCTTTTGGATTAAGATATGTGAGATTTTAGCTATAGTGAAAGAGATAAATGATTAGCCTAATCAACAAGAGGGACAAAAACAAATCCAGGATATTCATCAATTTTTACTTTGCCATTTGTTTTTTTGATTTTTAAAATTGAATTTTTGACAGACGCGACAATTATCCCATTATCTTTTAACTGGCTTAAAAGATTACTTGGGATTTCACTGCACGATGCACTAATCAAAATCCTATCGTAAGGATAATGTTCAGGCAAGCCGCTTTTTCCTGATTTGTCAATTATAATTATATTTTTACAATCTTTTAAAATTCTTCTTGAGCTTTCTGCTAATTCAGGTATTATTTCGACGCCATAAATTTCTGCGCCTGTTATTTCTGAAAGAAGGGCAAGCACATATCCGGAGCCGGAGCCGATTTCAAGAATTTTTTTCAGCTTTTTATTAAGCTCAAGGATAGAAAGCATGAAGGCAATTGTAGAGGGCTGGGAGATTGTTGCTCCATAGCCTATAGGCAAAGCAGCATCTTCATAGGCGTTTGCTATATGCTCTTTTGAAATAAAATCCTCTCTTTTTACTTTTTTGAAGGCATTCACTATGCTGCCTGAAAAATTCTGATTTTTTAAATGCAAGATTAGCTGATTTTTATTCACTTAGTAATTATGCTAAGCTACTATTTATATTTAAATAATTTCCATAAAGTTTATTAATGGTTTTTCTTAAGGTGGTGTATGGTTATAAAAAAACTTGATTCCAAGAGCTTTGATTCATTCATAAAAAAAGGAAATGCTGTTGTGGACTTTTATGCTGATTGGTGCAATCCTTGCAAGATAATGAAGCCGCATTTTGAGAAAGCTGCAGAGAAAATAAAAAATGTGCATTTTGGCAAAGTTGATGTTGAAGAAAATCAGAATTTGGCTAAAAAATTTGGCGTTATGAGCATTCCTACTACAATATTCTTCAAAAATGGAGAGCAGGTTGACAGGCATACTGGTGCATTGGATTTTGATGAATTAAATGAGAGATTGAAAAGGCATTTGAATAATTCTAATAACTATTAACATTAAGGTTTAAAAACAAGAAAAATCTTCTTGAGCTACGGCTCCGTAGCTCAGCCTGGTCAGAGCACTGGACTTTTACAGCAGAACATGAAGTAATCCAGGTGTCGGGGGTTCAAATCCCCTCGGGGCCATTTTTTATCTTGAAATTATGCAAATGTTTATTAATTGAGCTAATAAGAAAAAAGAATGCTTGTTGGTGTTGATTATGATGGTGTTTTGGCTGAATTTGTGAATCCTTTTCTGGCATGGCATAATAAGCATTATGGCACAAATTTATCCAGAGTGGAAATGAACATGTTTGAATTATCTTCTTTTTTAGGCTGTGATTTGCCTGAAGCTATTCGCAGAGTTGAACTTTATGCTAATTCTCCTTCCTATAAAATGCCTATTATAGAGGGCGCGCAAGATGGCATAGATGAAATAAGAGAAGCAGGACATGAGGCAGTTGTTTTAACCTCAAGATCCGCAAAACTTATTCAAATTACCTTAGATTGGCTAAAAGATAATTTTCCAAATAAATTTAGAGATGCTTATTTTACAAATGAGTGGGGTCTGGATGGCAAAAAGGAAACTAAAAGAGAAGTATGCAGGAGAGAAGGAATTAAGGCATTAGTTGAAGATAATGCTGATTATGCATGTGAATGTGCTCAAGATGGAGTAAGAGTTGTTCTCCTTGATTGCCCTTGGAATCAAAAACCTAAGTTACCAGAAGGAGTTGTGAGAGCTTACTCCTGGAGAGAAATACCAATGCACTTATAGTTTTTTCTAAGAAACATTTAAACAGCAAAAATCATAGATTTTTGAGCATAAAACTTACATTCAAAAACAGCAAGTTTTATAAAGCCACATTTACAATCTTCTTTTGTTATCGTCAAGTTATTAATTAAATTTGCGCGAAAAAAAGGCCCACATGCATGATTTACAACCCAAACACATAAAGCTTAAACCTAACGAAATCGAGGAATTGTCCAGAAAACTTAATATTTCTCCGTCCCAGTTGCCGAAGATAAAATCAGATGACCCTGCACTTCCTGAAGGATGTGAAAGAGGGCAGGTTGTAAAAATTGTGAGAGAAGTTGAGGGAAAAGCAAGGTCTTATTATAGGGTTGTGGCATAATGGACAAAAGAAAACACCTATTAGTTCACAAGTATCTGGAGCAGTATTCTTTGGTTGAGTCAAACGTCCGTTCTTTTAATGATTTTATCCAGAATAAGATACAGCATATAGTTGAGGAAATAAGCAATAACATCAGCAACGAAGACGTTCAGATAAAATTAGGCAAGATAAGAGTTGACAGGCCCAACATTATAGAAGCGGATGGAAGCATAAGTGTGATAACTCCGACTGAAGCGAGACTAAGGAATTTGACTTATTCTGCTCCTGTTTTTATTGAAGTAAGCGCTGTGTATGGAGACCAGTCAGACAGCGCAGAAGTTGAAGTCGGAAGAATACCAATAATCGTCAAGAGTTCTGTGTGCAATACAAACGGGATGACGAAGGACGAAATGACAAAGAATTATATTGACCCAAAAGACCCCGGGGGATATTTCATAATAAACGGAAATGAAAGAGTAATGGTCATGACAGAAGACCTTGCTCCTAATCAGCCATTTATAGAAGAAGGAAGGCAGGGACTGTCTTTGAGATTATTTTCACAGAGAGGGCCTTACAGGATTCCAACAACTATTACCGAGACTAATGAGGGAATCCTTGAAGTTACCTTCAGCAGGCTCAGAAATATTCCTGCAATTGTGCTGATTAAAGCGCTTGGAATGACAAAAGAATCTGACATAGCTAAAAATATAGGAATAGAAGATGACTGTGTTATAGTTAACTTATATGAATTCGCAAAAATACAAAGCCCCGAAGATGCAATGATATTTATTGCTGAAAAATCAGGAATTCAGGGAACAAAAAAAGAAATATTAGACAGGGTAAAACAAAAGATAGATTCTTTTCTTCTGCCTCATATAGGCTTTGACAGAAATGTCAGAACTGATAAGGCAAAAAACCTGTGCAAGATGATTAAGCAATATTTATTTTCAAAGACTGATGATGGAATAAGGACTGACAAAGACCACTATGCAAACAAAAGAGTGAAATTATCCGGAGATTTAATGGCTGATTTGTTTCGGGTGCATTTGAACATCCTTGTGAAGGATATTCAGTATTCTCTTCAGAAGATTATGAAGAGAAAGAAATTTTATTCTATTAAGACGATAGCAAAAAGCACATTGTTCAGCCACAGGATTGAAAGCGCTGTTGCGACCGGCTCATGGATCGGAGAAAAAACAGGCGTCACCCAGAATATGGATAAGACAAATTATCTTGCAATCCTATCCCAGCTGCAAAGAGTTGCGAGCACACTGCCTTCAGAACAGGGGAACTTTCTTGCAAGAACTTTGCATCCTACACATTACGGAAGATTCTGCCCTACTGAAACTCCGGAAGGAACTGAAATCGGGCTTAGGAAGAATCTTGCCATCCTTGCAAGAATATCGACGGCAATTATCTTTGATGAAGAAAAAGGAATAAAGAAATTTGCAGCTCTTGGGCTGATTGAGGAAGGAAAGCATGATGTTTTTATGAACGGAAGATTTATTGGGGCTGCGGATGACGGAATGGATTTCGCGAAAAAGGTCAGAGAATTAAGAAGAAAAGGAGAGCTTCCGGGAGACCTAAGTGTAAGATCCAAGGGACTGACAGGGGAAATTATGATTTCTACTGAAGTCGGAAGAGTTTTGAGACCATTAATAATTGCGGAAGAAGGCAAGTCCAGACTGACTGATGAATTGCTTTCAATGCTTGAGGAAAATCAGATTAAATGGAGCGATTTGATTGAAAGGGGAGTAATTGAATATATTGACGCAAGCGAGGAAGAAGACGCGCTTGTTGCTTTAAATTCAAGCGAGATAAGTTTAGAGCATACGCATCTTGAAGTTGACCCTGCAGATATATTTGGAATCATCACTGCTCTTGTCCCTTATGTCAATCATGACCAAACTCCGAGAGTATTGAGAGGAAGCAAGACTTTGAAACAGGGCCTCGGAATTTATGCCGCAAATTATCTGACGAGAATAGACACCAATGTTTCTATACTTCATTATCCGCAAAAGCCTGTTGTAAGAAGTTTTATTTATGACACTCTTAATATTTATCCTTCAGGGCAGAATCTTGTCGTTGCGGTCATGCCGTTTGACGGATATAATCTTGCAGATGCTATTGTTCTAAATAAAGGAAGTGTTGATAGGGGATTGGCAAGAAGCACTTATTTCAGGCCATATAAGGCAACTGAGCTTAATTATGCGGGCGGATTGAAGGATGAGATAGTGATTCCTGACAAAGATATTGCAGGATACAGAACTGAAGAGTCATATAAATTCCTTGAGGATGACGGGATTGCTTATCCGGAAGCGCAGGTTGATGCTGGAGATGTTGTTATTGGAAGGGTGACTCCTCCGAAATTCCTTTCTGAAGCAAAAGATTTAAGCATACAGACCAAAAAAGAGGGAAGCACTGCAATAAGGCAGGAAGAAAGAGGAATTGTAGATGCGGTTTTCATCACTGCCGACGGAGAAGGCAATAAAATTGCGCAGGTAAGGGTAAGAGATATAAGAATACCTGAGCCAGGAGATAAGTTCTCCACTCCCCACGGGCAAAAAGGAGTTGTCGGCCTTGTCGCCAATGCCCAGGATGTGCCGTTTACTTCCAACGGAATAAAGCCGGATTTGATGTTCAATCCACATGGTATACCGAGCAGAATGACAATGGGGTATATGATTGAATTGCTTGCCGGAAAAGTCGGGGCTGTGACAGGAAGAATAATTGATGGAACAGCATTCAGCGGGGAGAGTGTTGAGGACCTTGAAGAGCAATTGAAAAAATCCGGGTTGAGCTACACAGGAAAAGAAACCATGTATAACGGAATCACAGGAAAGAAAATGGACGTTAAGATTTACGTAGGAAATATGTATTATCTCAAGCTTAGATATATGGTAAGCAATCTTCTTCATGCAAGAGCTTCCGGAAAAGTCACATTATTGACAAGACAGCCGATAGAAGGAAGGGCAAAGGGAGGAGCATTAAGGCTTGGAGAAATGGAGCAGCAGGCACTAGTAGGGCATGGAGCTTCATTGCTCTTGAAAGAAAGATATGATTCAGACAAAACAATTATGCAGGTTTGTGCAAGATGCGGAGGCGCAGGATATGAAGATACCATAAGAAATAAAATAATATGCTCTGTCTGCGGAGGAAATGAAGTTGACCCTGTGGAAGTTTCATATGCATTCAAGCTTCTCGTTGACGAGCTTTTAGGGCTGCATATAGCAACAACATTTGAATTAAAGAATAAATTTGAAAAATGACATTAGAAGAACAAACCAGAAAATATGTGGAAGAAAATGAACAGTTAATTAGAATTGCATATAAGAGCACTTATGGATTTGCCAAGATAGGTCTAATCGGAGGCAATGTAATAGTAGATTATGACGATAGTTTTGTTTTGTTAGATGAAAGAATGAATCATAGATTTTCAGATATCGGATACACAATAGTTCAATTAGATGAAGGAAAGGCGGATATAATTCCAGATAGAAAGGGTAGAAGTAGATGAAAGAACAGCATTTTAGAAAACAAGTCAGGGCATTGAGCTTCAGCTTAGTCAGCCCTGAAGTCATAAAGAAGATAAGCACTGCAAAAATAGTAACTCCGGAATTGTATGATATAGACGGCTTCCCTGTTGATGGCGGGCTGATGGATTTAAGATTAGGAGCTATTGACCCCGGAGTAAGATGCAGAACCTGCGGAAAGAGAGTCAAGGAATGCCCTGGGCATCCCGGCCATATAGAGCTTGCCAGACCTGTGATGCACATAAAATATATGCCATTGATAGAATTATTCCTGAGAAGCTTTTGTTTCAATTGCGGAAAAATAATGCTTCCTGATGATAAATTAAAAACTATGCCTATAGCTGACAGGTCTAAGAAAGCAAGAGACAAGAAGAAATGCCCTCATTGCGGGTATGATAAAGAAAGAGTGAAGCTCGAAAAGCCAAGCACTTTCATGATAGGAAAGAGAAGAATGTTCCCTACTGAAATAAGAGATGTTATGACAAAGATACAGGACAGCGAGCTTAAGAAACTTGGAGTTAATCCGAGAACGTGCAGGCCTGAGTGGGGTGTTTTAAGCCAGCTTCTTGTTCCAAGCGTTACTGTAAGAACATCCATAACTTTAGAATCCGGAGAGAGAAGCGAGGATGATTTAACTCATAAACTTTCAGACATTATAAGGGCAAACCAAAGATTATGGGAGAATCTTAATGCGGGAGCGCCGGAAGTCATTATAGAAGATTTATGGGATTTATTGCAATACCACGTGACAACTTTCTTTGACAATAATATCTCAAGAATCCCGCCTGCAAGGCACAGAAGCGGGCAGCCGCTCAAAACAATTACAGAAAGGATTAAAGGAAAAGAGGGAAGAATAAGAAAAAATCTTGCCGGAAAGAGAGTCAACTTCTCCGGAAGAACAGTTGTTTCTCCTGACCCATACCTAAAAATTAATGAAGTTGGAGTTCCGCTTGAAGTTGCCATGATTATTACTGTCCCTGAATCAGCCACTACTGAAAATCTGGAGAAAATGAAAGAAATGGTGATGAGAGGAAGTGAGATTCACCCAGGGGCAAATTATATCATAAGGCCAGATGGAAAAAAGAAGAGGATTACAAATGACCTTAAGAAGGAGATATGCAATGAGCTTCAGTCAGGATATAAAGTCGAGAGGCACCTTCAAGATGGCGACATTGTTTTGTTCAACAGACACCCTTCCCTTCATAAGCAGAGCCTGATGGCACACTATGTAAAAGTTTTGCCTAACAAAACATTCAGACTGCATCCTGGAACAACAACTCCTTATAACGCAGACTTCGATGGTGATGAGATGAACATACACTCTCCCCAGACTGAAGAAGCTAAAGCAGAAGCCAAAATTTTATTAGAGGTAAACCAGAACATAATGTCCTCAAAAAATAACACGAACTTGGTAGGATGCATGATGGATGCCATAACCGGAGGATATATTTTAGGCAGCAATGAATTTGATAAGCCTGAAGCAGATCAGATACTATTTAACTGCGGAATTGAAAACAAAGTAAAGACAAAGAAGATTAGCGGGATAGAAATATTTGAGCAGATTGTTCCCAAAGATGAGAAGGTAAAGATGCCTAAGGAAATCCTTAGTGATAATACTTTTGGTGAAGAGGGAGGAGAGCTCGTAAAAGTAATAGACAAGCATTACGGAAGAGAAGCAACGGTAAATGCAATCACAAAAGCTTTTGCGCTTGGAACAACATACCTGTCAAGAGCAGGGTATACTCTCGGGCTAAGGGATTTAGATGTTTCTCCAAAGGTGAAGCAGCTGACTGAAGAATTAATCAGCCAGGCTGAGAAAAAAACAGCCAATATATTGAATGACTATAAAAATGAAACGCTTGAGCTTCTTCCGGGAAAAAATGCCGAAGAATCAAGGGAAATAAAAATATCGCAGGTGTTGAATGAGGTCCGTTCTGAAACCGGAAAGATAGTAAAAACAAACTTCAGCATTGACAGCAATGTTGGAAGGATGATTACATCCGGCTCTAAGGGGAGCATTCTTAATATAACTCAAATAGGATGCTGTGTTGGGCAGCAGTCATTGGGTGACAAGCGTATTAGTTTTGGCTATAATGACAGAACCTTGTCGTTCTTCAAAAAAGGAGACCTTGGTGCGGATTCAAGAGGTTTCATCAAGTCACCTTTTATTAAAGGGCTCAGACCAAGTGAATTTTTCTTTGCGGCAATAACAGGAAGGGATTCTTTGATGGACACTGCATTGAGAACTCCCAAATCCGGATATTTATACAGAAGGCTTGTAAGCGCATTGCAGGATTTGAAAGTAGAATATGACGGAACTGTCAGAGACGCTTCCGGAAATGTTGTCCAATTTGAAGCAGGAGGAGACGGGCTTGATGTCGCAAGCCTTCATCTTAATAAAAAAATCTCTCCGGGTGAAGCTATCGGAGTTGTCACATCCCAATCGTTCGGAGAAGCTTCAACGCAAATGGTCCTGAGCGTATTCCACTCTGCCGGAATTGCAGAAATGCAGGTTACGCAGGGACTTGCAAGATTAATTGAAATCTTTGATGCGAGAAAGAAGCCTTCAACACCTCTTATGGAACTATATTTAGAAAGAAATGCAAATAATGAGAAGGATGCAAGAACCATTGCAGAAAAAATAAGGGAAGTGCAGATTGAAGAAATCGCAAGAAAGATAAAAATAGACTTTACAGGCAAGAGAATAGAAGTTGAAGTTGACAGCAATCTGCTCAAGGGAGTTCATGCAGGAATACAAAAAATTGTTGAAAGGCTTAATGAGAAAGGTTATGAAGCAAAGGCCAATGACTTGAGAATAATCGTCAGCATTAAGGATGCTGATTTTAAAGGGCTGTATAAGATAAAAGAAAAATTAAAGAAAACAATAATTTCCGGAATAAAAGGAATTTCACAGGTTCTTGTTGCCAAGAGAGAAAGAGATTATGTTATTCTTACTTCCGGAAGTAATTTGAAGGAAGTCATGGAAGTAAATGGGGTGAACAGGGATAAGATTTATACAAATGACATATATGAGACTGCTGATGTTCTTGGAATTGAAGCTGCAAGACAGACAATAGTAAAAGAAATACAAAAAGTTCTTGAAACTCAGGGTCTTGACATTAATTACAGGCACCTGGATTTAATTGCTGATGCGATGACATCAACAGGAGTTGTAAGGGGAGTCACAAGAATGGGAATTATTTCCAGCAAATCAAGTATTTTTGCAAGAGCAGCATTCGAGACTCCTGACAAGCAATTCATCAATGCAACTATACAGGGAGGCAGGGATGAGCTTGCTTCTGTTATTGAAAACATAATACTGAACCAGCCAGTTCCCGTCGGAACCGGATTGCCCGGATTGCTTGTGAAAGTCACAGGACCTTTGTCCGACAAAAAGATAGAAAAGAAAGCTGCATAAAGCTTTCGTAAAATTAATTAAGTGATTTGTTGAAAGGCTAACATTGGCAAGAGTATTATAAAAAATATAACTAATAATATTGTGCAAAATAAACCTGATGTTTTATCAGAGAAAATAAGGCAATATCAGATGCGGTTATGGTTAAAATAAATAAGTCAAGACAATAAATCCAAAAATAATAGTAACAAAATCAGGAATAGATTTATAAACTAAATAAGAATGCATCTAGTAATGATTGACGAGTTGAAAAAATCAATTCGGGAAGGAAATGTATTTTTTGGGGCCAAAGAAAATATAAAAAATCTTAAGAATATCCAAAGAATAGTGCTGCCGTCAGATGCAAGAGAGGAAACAATAAGGATGTTAAAAGAAAAAGAAATGAATATTGATTTTTTAGAGATTTCCAGAAAAGAAGCTTCACAAAAATTAGAGCTTGACTTTCTCTGCGAGGTTTTTGGTTTAGGAAAGTAAAAAATGTCATCAGTAATAACAATGCAAAAGATGAGATATATCAATCTCCTAAGCAGTGTTTCAAGAGTGAGAACAAGCAATTGTTTTACCTATAATAATACGATAATTTTTGCTGTTCCAAGAAGCATGGTTTCGCAGGCAATAGGAGCAAGCGCCAAAAATATAAGGTCTATGCAGAATGTTTTTGACAAGAGAGTAAGAATTATTGTTGAGCCTGAAGGCAGGAGAGATGCCGAAAGATTTGTTAGGGCTGTTGTTGAGCCGCTGCAATTTAAGTCTCTTGAAGAAAGAGAGGATTCTTTTGTGCTGACTGCGGGAAACCAGAGCAAAGCTGCCCTTATAGGAAGGAACAAGAGAAGATGGATAGAATTGAATCAGATAATAGAAGATTGTTTTGGAAAAGGATTAAGGATTGTTTAGTTAGTTATTTCTTAATAGTAACAACAAACCGAAAGGTTTAAATATCGTTCATAAGTATATTTGTTATGAGAAAAGTAAGTAATTTAGCGGTTGCAGGGTTTATAGCAGGTTTAGCTGGATGTGAAAGCGGCTCAAATGTTTATTATAATTCTAGTCTTACAACTGAGGAAAGGAGAGCGTTGGAAGCACAAAGAGAGCCCGACCCGGAAATTGATTATGGAAATTTACTATTGGGTATTGGAGGAATGGCTCTTCAGGCACACGGCATACAGACGAATAATCCTGTTCAGGCAACTACAGGGCAATCAATGATAGGTATCGTCTCATCTAATGCTGGAAAAAGCCAAATAAATCAGAAAGTAATTTACAATAACGGAACAAATCAGAGCACTGATAGCCGCAGAGCGACAGACGAAAGGTCTTTGGCATATGAGAGAGTGAATGCTGGGCTTTCTGCGAATGTGGATATAGAATTGTGCCAGTTTGTGGATGGGAACAATGATGGAGTAATAAGTATTGGAAGCAGGGAAGATTATGTAAACTTTAATGATGCGGGAGATTTTTTTAGAGACAGCACCGGAATAATAAGTATAAATCAGAGAAGATACGGAGGAAAGACAGTCAGATTAGAGCTTATTAAGCTTGGAGATAGAGATGAAATTTGGGGAAGTGTTGAAAAAAGGATTAAACCATTAGGCCCGAATGCTGTTTCAGGGTATGATATTGTTAGTACATTTGATGTTGAAAGTGTGATTAAAGAAGATGAACAGAATGGAACGATTTGGGAGCATCCAATACAAGAATTAGCCTTGCACATATATGTGGATGGAGAAAAAACCCCAAGTAGCGGAAGAACCATGAGGGTTTATACAGATGCTTCATTTCCAAGAGGATTACTAGGCAATAAGTAGTAAGAGATATTGAATTCATATCAAGAATATTTATAAATTAAGATTCTCTATGTAAGCTATGCGAAAAGAGGCAGTAAGCGTTAATAAGATTCTTGCATTGACTGAATCAACAATATTCATTTTGGCGATATTTTCTTTCGCATTTATTATTAATTCTTCCAATGTTAGCGCTGATGACACCCAAAGATGGTCATTTAATACTGAGAAAGTGGATAATACTGCATCGAGTGGAAAATCAACTCTGATTTTAGGAGGAAGAAGCGGGAGTTTTTATAATACGCCTTTGGATAAGGTTTTTACAGATGCTTCTTCTATAAATTTTGAGGGTGCAGATTATTTGATTAAAGATATTGGAGGTTATGAAAAATTAGCTGATGGAGGATTGCGCTTTTTTAATCAAAACGAAGAAACATTATTCAATATCGGAGCAGGAGATGCCAAAAATTTCCTTAGTGGAGCAAGCGGACAAGGAATAGAATTTACACAAACTGAAACTTTTGATGTTTTTGGAACACAAATTGCAAGCGGCGGCTTTGCCCATTTACTTAAGGGATTATCATGGTCGTTGGCTGTTGTGGGAGCAACACAGCTTATTGGCGGCTTAGCAGGACTTGATGCCCAAGTTACCAGTGCATTGAGCATATCTGCAACAGCTGGAATAATGACATTTCAAGGGCTTAAATCATTAGGGTCAAGCGGATTTAGACTGCTCGGGGATAAAAGCTTCTTTGTGCAAAATGCTGGACTGATTGGAGTCGGAGTAGGCGTTGCTGTATTGTTGCTTACATACAAAAAAACTGAAACTAAAGTCGTTACGTTTGAATGCCTTCCCTGGGAAGCACCTATCGGAGGAAATAAGTGCGAGGAATGCAATAATAATGATTTGATGCCATGCTCTGAATACAGATGCAAGAGTCTTGGGCAGGCGTGCGATTTAGTCAATAAAGGAACGAGGGAAGAAAAATGCGTCTGGGTAAATCCAAAAGATGTTTCTGCTCCTACAATAACTCCCTGGCCAGATGCATTAACAGAGGGGCACGGATACACTAATCATGATACTTTGCCTCCAAGCCTTGGAGCCAAAATTGTAAAGCTTCCTAATAATTGCATACAGGCATTCACGCCTTTGGAATTCGGTGTTGTCACAAACGAGCCTGCACAATGTAAGATAGATATATCCAGAATGGGAGGATTTGATAACATGACTTATTATTTCGGTGATAGCCTGTTCAAATACAATCATACTGAAAAGCTAAATCTTCCTTCTCCTGACTCTTTGCAGGATGCATTGAACGGAACAGAAGCTCCTGAAATACCTATAGATGGAAATTATAACTTCTTTGTAAGATGCAGGGATGCCAATGGAAATGAAAACGAGCAGGACTTCGTATTCCAGTTATGTGTTGACCCAAGCCCGGACACAACTCCTCCTGTAATAGCTGACACTTCTATAAAATCCGGAAGTTATGTTTCGTTCGGAACAGATAGTACTAATTTAGATATTTATGTTAATGAGCCAAGTGATTGCAAATGGAGTGTTGAAAGCAAAGCTTACGATGACATGGAAAATCAAATGAGCTGTTCAACAAATATTTATGAGCTGAATGCGCAGCAGCTTTATACATGCTCAACAGCACTTACAGGAATAAAGGACAGGGAAACAAATGACTTTTACTTCAGATGCAAAGACCAGCCGACAAAGCCGGATAATGAAAGAAATGAAAATACGCAAAGCTATCAGTTCAGCTTATTAGGAAGCGAACCTCTAAATGTACTGAAAGTCGGGCCAAACGGAACAATATTCGGGAGCACAGAAACAGTTGAGATTGAATTGGAGAGTGAAACAAGAAACGGAGCAGAGGAAGGAAAGTCAATTTGCTATTTCAGCCCATCGGGAGATGAAGGTAGCTATGTTGCAATGTTCAACACTAATAATTACCTTCACTCCCAGACACTGACTCTGGAGGAAGGAGCCTATCAATACTTCTTCAGATGTGTTGATGCCGGCGGAAATTCAGATACTAATTCAACGAGGTTTAATATTGAAATAGACAAGGAAGCTCCTGCTGTTACAAGAGCTTACAGGGCAGATGGATTGAAGATAGTTACTGATGAAGAAGCTGAATGCTCTTACTCTTTGAACAGCTGCGATTATAATTTTGATGAAGGCATAAAGATGATTTACAGCAATCCAGGAATAAAGAACGTGCATTTTGCTGAATGGACTCCAAGCTTTGTTTATTACATAAAGTGCAGGGACTTTTACGGCAACCAGCCTGCTCCAACTGAATGTTCTATTGTGGCAAGCGCGAGCAATGTTAAGTAGCCATGAGTGAAATTAAAAATAAAGTAGCGCTGCTTTAGCCAGATGCTCTTCTCCTGCTCTTGCAGATTATAGAAATTCTTAGAAAACTATCTGGTCAGGAGATTATCCATAGTAAAGATTTAAAAAGCGATTTTTCTCTATGAAGAGAATGGGATTAATGAGTGCATTGAAAATGAAGAAGGCAAGAAGGAAGTTTAGATGGAGCGATGCTGCTCATAATAAGAGATTTTTAGGCAATAAGTATGACCCTCTTAAGGGCTCTTCACAGGCAAAAGGGATTATTATTTCAAAATTCCAAAAAGAAGCGAAACAGCCAAATTCTGCCATGAGAAAGTGCTGCAAAGTTCAATTGATAAAGAACGGAATACAAGTTGGAGCATTCATACCTGGTAATTTGGCACAGAAATTCGTTGATGAGCACGACGAAGTTATTATAGAAAGAATAGGCGGAAAGCAGGGCAGAACAAAAGGAGATATTCCCGGAATAAGATTCCAAATCATAAAAGTAAATGACCAGCCACTAAGACTTTTAGTCAAAGGCAAGATAGAGAAAGGAAGAAGATAAAATGGTATTTTATAATGGTTTAGGATTGGAAGAAGCTCCTACAAGAGTTTTGAACCTTTTATATAAAATGACTAAAGATGATGAAATCAATTCTAAATATTTTGATGGCAAGCATGCTTTTGTCTTCAGAGAAGAAGAAGGTGACGTGCATGTCAGAGTTGATAATCGCAGCTTATACGAAGATAAATCATTAAAAGTGATTAGTCCAAGAACAGACTTACTGGTTTGTTCAGAAAGCGAGGAAGCAACTAATAGAATATGGAGAAAAATATTTGAGAGAATTGAGAAAAAGTTTTACCAAAGGGAGGCTGCATAAAATGAGCGAGAATTTCAAGACATTCGGATTGTATGACATGAGTGAAATCAATGTGAATGATGCTGCATTAAAACCCTATATTAATATAGAGCCAAGAGCAATAACAAAATCACAGGGAAGAAACAGAAAAAGATTCAGTGTGGCAAATGTTCACATTCTTGAAAGGCTGGCAAACAGAATTAGTGTTCCGGGACATGTTGGAAAGAAGCATAAGATTATAACAAACTGGTCAACAGGCGCATATGCAAACAGCATCAAAATTGTGCTTGATACAATGGAAATAATACACAAGAAGAAAAATCAGAATCCTGTACAGATTTTAGTTAATGCAGTAGAAAATGCCTCTCCAAGAGATGAAATCACAACAATTGAATATGGAGGAGCAAGATACCCGCAGGCAGTTGATACAAGCCCTATGAGAAGAATCAGCCTTGCATTGAGATGGATTGTTCAGGGCTCTTATCAAAAATCATTCGGAAAAAAGAGAAAAATGCATGAAGCTTTGGCAAATGAGATAATTCTTGCCTCTGATAAGAACATGGAAAGCTACGCAATGGGCAAGAAAAATGAAGCTGAAAAACAGGCAGATGCTGCGAGATAAATCTAAAGTTTCCTAATAAAATAATATACAAAATGGAAAAGATAAGAAATCCTATAATTATTGAAGGACTGTCTTTGCTTTTTTCTTATATTTTTGGACTTATGATAGATGAGACAATTAAGAAGAGTATTATTGAATATCCTGATTCATATAAATTATATCAGTTAATTCAAGACGTCACTAACGTAGATAGTATCATTACTCCTCTCTTTATATTTTTGTGGATAATCGGAACTATTAGTTATGTATTAATTAAGGTTAAAGATTAATTATTTCACAGGTAAAGTTTTAAAAACCTTCTTTATTATCCCAGATTACTTGACTTAAAATGGCTGATAAAGAAACAAATTTAGAGAAAATAGACAGATTGACAAGCAATCAAAAGAACATAAGAAACATAGCCACGTCTGCGCACATTCACCACGGAAAAACGGCATTTACAGACAATCTTCTTGCAGCCGCAGGATTGATGGCTGAAAAATCTGCCGGAGACTTGGAAGAAGGAATGGCAACATGGCAGCATTCTGACGAGCAGGAAAGATTAATGACTGTTGACTCTGCAAACGTTTCAATGCCACACGAATTTGGCGGACAAGAATACCTGATTAATCTGATAGATACTCCTGGACATATTGACTTCGGAGGAAATGTTACAAGAGCCATGAGAGCTATTGACGGAACAGTTGTTCTTGTCTGCGCTGTTGAAGGAATAATGCCACAGACAGAAACAGTATTAAGGCAAGCATTGAAAGAAAGAGTAAAACCAGTATTATTCATAAATAAAGTTGACAGATTAATCAGAGAGCTTAAAGTTACGCCTGATCAAATGCAGGAAAGATTTATGAAAATAATAAGAGAGTTCAATCATTTGGTTATGCAGATTGCAGAGCCTGCTCTTGCTGAAAAGTGGCAGGTAAATGTTGCTGACGGAACTGTTGCTTTCGGCTCGGCGAGAGAAAACTGGGCTCTATCAGTGCCTTACATGAAAAAGAAAAAAATCAGTTTCAAGGACATATATACTATTTATGATGAAACAAAGACCGAGGAAGAAAGAAATAAGTGGATATGGGATAAAGCGCCGTTGTATGAAGTAATTTTGGATATGGTTGTAAAGCATCTTCCTAACCCGCTTGAAGCCCAAAAATACAGGATTCCAAAAATATGGAGCGGAGACCCTGAAAGTGAATTTGGAAAAGACCTTATTTCATGCAACAAGAATGGAAAACTTGCTTTCGTCATTACAAGAATTATTATAGATCCTAAATCAGGAAAAGAAATTTCCGCAGGCAGATTATTTTCAGGAACAATGACTAATGGAATGGAAGTTTATGCTAACAATGCAAAGAAAAAATCAAGAATCCAGCAAGTTTTAGTTTATGAAGGAGTAAAGGCAAAACAGCTTGAAAGCGTTCCTGCCGGAAATGTAATTGCTGTCGTCGGATTAAATGCAGATGTGGGAGATACAATAACAACAGAGCCAGAACATCCTTTTGAAGAGATAAAACATATTTTCCAGCCAGTTATTACTAAGTCTATTGAAGTTATGAGGCCTTCTGATCTTCCTAAACTTATTGATGTTTTGAGAAAAGTCGGAAAAGAAGACCCAAGCATTCATATAGAGATAAATGAAGAGACAGGAGAGAATTTAATTTCAGGGATGGGTGAATTGCATCTTGAAATCATAGAGGGCAGAATAAAGAGTGAGAAGGGCCTTGAAGTAAAAACGGGCCAGCCGATAGTTGTTTACAGGGAAGGCGTTTCAAAAGCAAGCCCTGAAGTTGAAACAAGAACTCCTAACGGGCATAACATTTTTGATGTCGGCATAGAGCCATTGGAAGAAGAAGTTTATGGAGCAATAGAGATGGATAAGATACCCGAAGGAAGAGTCAGGAAGAGGGCTGAAGAAGTTTGGAAGCATCTTGAAAACGCAGGAATGAGCAGCGATGAAGCGAGACAGGTCAGAGATATATACAAAGGAAATATTTTTGAGGACAGAACAAGAGGCCTTGTTCTTTTAGGAGAAATAATTGAATCAATAATGGATGGATGGAGACTTGTTGTTGATGCCGGACCTTTGGCTAAAGAACCGCTGATGAAATCTAAATTTATACTTCACGATGCAAAAATTCACGTTGACCACATGCACAGAGGACCTGCGCAGATTTATCCTGCGGTAAGAAACGGAATGTTTGAATCAATGAAACAGGCAGGGCCTTCAATGCTTGAGCCTATCCAGACGCATTTGATTGAAGCTCCTATTGATTTTATGGGAAGAGTTACTAATTTAGTAGGAAGCAAGAGAGGAATACTTATTGATGTAAAGCAGGAAGCAGGACAAGTAATAATTGAGGCACAGCTTCCCGTATCTGAAATGATTGGATGGAGCTCTGACTTAAGAAGCTCCACGGAAGGAAGAGGAGTTTCAAGCTTAATGGATCAGCATTTCAAGAAAATGCCAAGAGAATTGCAGGACGAAGTTATCAGAAAGATAAGGCAGAGAAAAGGATTGGCAGAAAATCAGTAATTAAATCTTCTCTAATTTCAATTCCGGAATTTTTGAAAAGTGCTTTGTGTTTCTTGTCAAAAGCGGCTCTTGGTTTTCTATGCAAATGGCTGCAATCATTATGTCCGGCAATTCAATTATCTCTCCCTTAGAGACTAAGAGATTAAAGATTTCGGCTGCTTTCTTTGAAGAAGAAAAATTAAAATTGAGCAAAGAAACGCCTGAAAGAAAAGTCAGGACGCCCAGCTTCTCCTTTTCCCTGTTTTCCTGATTTACAACCCCTTTAAACAGCTCAAAAGAATTTATAGAAGTTGTAAAAAGCGAAATGTCCTTATTTTTGAGAAAATTGACTTTACTAATAATTGTCTTGTCGTTTCTTAAAAAATCAATTATTATATCTGTATCAAGGCAAACCATCAGCTAAATCTCCTTGAAGGAAGCTTTCTTTCTTCATATACGCGCTTCTTTACTTTATCTGCAAATTCAGGACTCCAGCTTCCTGCAGATTCCATCAAAATATTTTTTCTTTTTTCTTTAGTTATCTCTATTATAATCTTGGAAAAAGACTTTTCTGCCTTGAGCTTCTTAAGAGCATTATACGCATCATCTGAAATTGATATTACTTTTGTCATGCATGTATACATGCATGCATGTATTTAAAGGTTTCTATTGGAATTTGCAGACGTAAGATGTTGATTAATTTTATATAAAATTATATAATTGAATGACTATTAATTTTTGATGGGAAAACATTTATTAACTTTAAATAACATTATATAACTAATAAAAAAGAGGAAAAATGACTATCAAGACATTTAATCTGGATGAGGCAGTTTATAAGGAATTTTCAAAGCATTGCAAGAAGCATGGCATAAGCATGAGCAGAAAAGTTGAGAATTTTATCAGGGGAGAGATGGAAAGGATTAACAGCTTTGGTGAGATAAGAAGAAATGCGGGAAGATTAAGCAATCTTGATTTTAAGCTGGAAGTTGAAAAAGACACGAAAATAAAAAAAGAGCTGCCTTCGCCTCAAAAACCAGAAGACGAGCATCCAATGGGGAAGTATTGTTAAATAGTTTTATGAATATTAAGCAACTAGGATTTTTATGGAAGATATAGAAATACCATTCCTGTTGTGATAATGAAAGAAGGCAGATGGTTCGTTGCCTCATGCTCAACACTAGACATAGCAACACAGGGAAAAACAGAGCAAGAAGTTAAAGAAAATACACTAAAGCCGGAAAAGCAAACAATAACAAATCTTTCTTTCATAATTGGCAGAATCCCAAAGAAGAGGCTGACAGATTGGAAAACTCAAGCCGCTTAGCACGGAAAGAGTGATAAGGATTCTTGAAAAGGATGGATTTCAAAAGATAAGGTCAAGGAAGCACATTACTTTTAAAAAAATCTTACCTGACGGCAGAATTTTAACTACCTGGGTTCCGCATGGGGAAGAAGTAACCGGATTTGTATTGCAGTATATCAAAAAAACTTTAAGTTGATAGTTTTGGGGATGTTCAAGAAGTCGAGGAAACTTCTTGACATAATAAAGCAAACTGAAATTTCCGGAGATGAATTTACTGATTGAGCTTATTATGATTTTCAGGCTTAAATCTTGCTAAACATTACCGCAAGATTTAAATACCATCCAAAATAATAGTGAAACATGGCTAAGACAAAACCAGGAATTAATATCGCTTTTGTAGGGCACGTTGACCACGGAAAATCAACTACAATAGGAAGATTGATGTTTGACAGCGGAGCAGTTCCACAGCAGGAATTAGATAAATTGAAGGCTCTTGCAAAAGAAAAAGGAAAAGTAGGATTTGAGTTCGCTTACGTTATGGACAAATTCAAGGAAGAAAGGGAAAGAGGAGTTACAATTGACCTTGCATACCAGAAAATAATCACGCCTAAGAGAGAAGTTACTATAATTGACGCGCCGGGGCACAGAGACTTTGTCAAGAACATGATTACAGGAGCTTCACAAGCTGACGCAGCTTTCTTGACAGTTGCAGCCAAAGAGGGAGTCCAG
>CAYTHI010000011.1:0-27161 GCA_964437555.1 Candidatus Woesearchaeota archaeon
CTAGTCATTAAATTTTGCTTCTACCAAAGCATAATAGTGTTTATATATCGTCAAGAAGAATAATTTCATGCGTGAATATCTTATTTATCCGGAAGCCAGGATAAGATTGAGGAGGCGCGGATGAAAAAGAACGATGCAAAGTTTATTTAATCAATTGAAAATAATCTGGCATTGTTTCTTACATTACATCTTAGTTAAAATGGTAATGTTTAAATAGTTTGTAATGGTAAGTAATACATGAGACTATTTAAACGAAAAAAAGGAAAGAAAGAATATTATTATCTGCAGCATTCTTTTAGGAAAGAAAATAAAGTAATAACAAAAGAAAAATATCTGGGCTTAGAAATATCTGACAACATAGAAAAAATAAAGGAAGAATTTAGGAAAGAGTTTAAAAAATACCTGAATAAAAAGTTAGAATCTATAAAAACGAGCTTTCAACATGAATGGAAAAGAATTCCGGAAAGCGCTAAAAAGAAAGAACTGGAAGAAATTTCTATTGCCTTTACTTACAATACTAATGCTATTGAAGGCTCAACAATAACTTTAGAAGAAGCAAGAGAAATAATCCATGATAAAATCTCTCCTAATAAGCCTTTAAGAGATGTTAGAGAAGCTGAAGCTCATAGCAATGTTTTTCTTAAAATGCTTGGGGAAAAAGAAAAAATAACTAATAATCTGCTTTTGAGCTGGCATAAAGACATATTTGGAGAAACCAAACCAGATATCGCAGGAAAATATCGCGATTATCTTGTAAGAGTTGGTCCTTATCTTGCTCCAGATTGGCAAGATGTGAAAAAGATGATGAATGATTTAATAGAATTTATCAATAAAAATAAAAAGATGAATCCTGTTGAGCTTTCAGCCAGAGCACATTATAAATTTGAATCTATACATCCTTTTGGGGACGGGAATGGAAGAATAGGCAGGCTTTTGATGAACCATATTTTATGGCACAAAGGATATCCTATGCTTATTATAGAATATAAGAAAAGAGCTTCATATTATAAGGCATTTACAAAAGGCGAGGATGAATTTGTTAAATATTACATAAGGAGATATTTGGCTGTTCATAAGAAAAGATTCAAATGATTACTTCTTAGAAAACATCATCTTATATCTTGGCCAGTGCACCCATAACAGGTAAACATGAAGAATAATCACAACAAGAGCCATCCAGAATCCTGTAAAGTCAAGGAAAATGTGGAATAATAAAATGTTAGCAGTTATTGGAGCCAATAAAACAGCTCCAAATGCAGACCATTTGTCAAATAAGAATGTTAAGCCGACTATGATAAATATTATGGACATAAAGTAGAACATGTATCCGGTATTGAAAAGGGCCGTCATGAAAGCAGTTGCTGGTTCATTAAATTCTGGGGGAGGAAGTAACTGAAAAAATCCGCTTACTGCAATAAGAATAAGATAAAGACCCAAAATAATCTGAACAGTCCTCACAAGCTTCCTGTTTCTGAAATTCATAAGGCGTTTAGAATTTAGAGATATTTAAATCTATCCTGCTTGTCTCTTCAGTAGATTCTTTAGCGTCAGAATTGTTCCTTTTTCTTGCTCTCTTTTCCAGATAATTCATAGTACAAGCCATAGGAAACGCGGATTCTGCCAGTCCGAGTGAAAATCCAACCAACGCTTCCGTTGCATATACTGCCTCCGAAGAAAAGTGTTGCCCTACTACTTGCTCTAATGAATTTGGTGCTGGCAAACAAGAGGGGAACAATACAGCACAGCCAGCTGCTACGATGAGGCATGTGGCATATGGTGCAGCCTGACGAGCAATTGTTCCGAAAGTATAATCCCTCATAAAAAATAAAATAATTAGAGAATTATAAATCCTGCGGATTTCATGTTTTTATAAACTTTTCATCTAGTCGAACTTAAGAGCAAGGAAGTCAAGTTTCTGAAAGAGGAAATAAAGCGCAAAAAAAAGGCCCTTGCTCCACAAGCCTTAAAAACTTAATAAGGTGTAGTAAGATATGTCAAAGAAAAACGAAATAGAGACCATAAAGGAAAAGATATTGCCTATCATAAAAGAGCACAAAGTAATAAAAGCAGGCATATTTGGTAGCTATGCCAGAGGCGAGCAGAAGAAAAAGAGCGATGTGGACATATTAGTTGAGATAGATAATGACGATATGAGCTTATTAGGTTTTATTAGATTAAAAAATCTGATTGAAAAAGCCTTAGATAAGAAGATTGATCTGGTAGAATATAGCCTGATAAGAAGAGAATTAAGGGAGAGAATTTTAAATGATGAAATCCCTATAATGCGATGAAAAGAGATTATAAATTATATATAAACGACATAAAAGATTGTATAAAGTCTATTGAAGGATACATGAACGGAATTTCTGAGCTGGAATTTGGTAAAAATAAACTGCTTCAAGACGCAGTTATAAGAAGGTTTGAAATTATTGGTGAAGCGAGCAGGAATATTCCCAGAGCATTGAAAGAGAAAAACAAACGTGTTCCGTGGTTTGATATGTCACAATTCTGAGATCTAATTTCCCATGGCTATTTTGAAGTTAGCGTGCATAAAGTCTGGAAAGTTTTTAAAGATGATCTTCCAAAAATTAAAGAAGCAATGAATAAAATTACTTTAGTTTAACTTATCTTTTTAGTGTGATTGTTGTGTTTTATGGTTAAGAGTCCCGAAAATTCTTGCTAAAAAGCTGAAGAAAAATAAAATAGATTTTGTTACGGCAGACCATGGAATAAGTAAATCTATCTACTTCAAAGACCCTGACGGAAATGGGATAGAAGTGTATATCGGCACAAGAAATGTCAGGAAGGAATGGAAAGGTGTTACGACCAGATTTGATATTCCTTGATGACAGGAAAATAATTGTGAAAAATTAAGCGTCAGTCGGATTTAAATAGTCAGATATTTGAAAAAGAGCATACAATGGAGGATAAAGCGTACCATGGGAAGATTTGAAGGCGGCGGATTCAGAAGACCACAGAGTTTCGGATTACAAGATAAGCACAAAGCAACCTGCTCAGAGTGTAAACAGGAATGTGAAGTTCCGTTTAAACCAACTGAAGGCAGACCTGTTTTTTGCGGAGATTGCTGGTCTAAGAGAAGAAAAAAAGACAGTTACTAAACATCATCTGATATAAATTTTATTTTTTTATTTTTATCTTATCTTTTTCTTCTGGAAAATAGAGGCACAAGAGAATCATCAAGCTTCTCGGGAATTGTTCTCGCTTTTTTCAGGTTTATTGTGCTTCTTCTTAATATATCTTCTATCTGCTCTGTTAAGGTGAATAAGTTTTTACCTGCTCTTTTTTCAAGTATTTTTATTATGCCAGAATCAAGGTAAATGCAGATTTTATTCTTGAATTTCGGCCTTTTCTTTAAGGCAGCGAAAGCATTTTCTATCTCTTCTATTGGCCAATTACTTTCAAGCAAGGGTTTTTTTATCTGAAAATCGTCAAATCCCCTTTTTCTGGATTCTTTTATGAACTTAACAAGCTGTTTGTTTGGCATTATTTTTTCTTTGCTGTTTTAGCAGGAGTGGATGAAACATAAACTTTCTGCACAGCAAAGCTTTTGTAGATTCCTTCAAGAATATCTGTTCCTGCATAGCCAGAAAGCAAAGAAAGACGAGGGTCAAAGTTAAAGACTATGCCAACAAATGCCCCGATTATTAAAGCTATGATAACAGTTATCAGGTAGTAGCCCCATAAAATTCTTCTTCTAAGAGATAATGCTTTCAGCAGGCCGACAACCCCTCTCGTCAAGCCACCTGCACCTCCGAGCAATGCCGCAAGTATAATTGAATCCATTTATTCCTCTTATCTATCAATCTAAACTTGGAAATATTTAAACCTATTTGAGATATGCATTCTTAAATATAAATTGGTTTTTGAGAGATTGTTATCCCTAAAACGCTTTGGTATTCTCCTGCATAGTCTATTTATCTTATATCCTGATTGGAACTAATGATTAAATGATTTAAAAATAGCTAATATAATAAAGATAAACATTTTTATATTCTAATTGATATCAAATGCAGAAAACATGTTTAACGGAATCTGGCATAATATTATTTTGATTTTGCATATACTATTTGCAGTCGCTGCAATCGGGGCAGTCACTGTTACTGATTACCTTCATCTTACCGGGCTTAAAAATAAAATAAGGGAGAAAAAACTGCTTTTTGTCTATCCTCTTCTTGGCAGGATGATTATTTACCTGCTTGCAGGAATAATTTTAACAGGAATAATTTTAGTGATGAATGAGCCTGAATTATTGAGCAACAGCCTGTTTAGGCTAAAGATGTGGCTATTTCTCGTAGTGATTGCTAACGGATGGCTATTGCACTCTTATGTTTCTCCTCATCTGAACAGCTGTGTTCTAAAAGGAGGAAGAATAAATTGTTCAAGAAAAACTCTTTTGATTTCTGCATTGTCCGGAAGCATTTCTATCGCCTCATGGTATGGGATATTAATCCTTACGTTCACAAAAGAAATTGGTTATGGCGTGATGAATTTTCTCATTTTTTATGTGCTGGCAATAGCAATACTCTTTGCGGCAGCCCTTTATCTTGAGAAAAAGGCAAGAAAATGGGAGTAGAATGCCTAATCGGAGAAGCTAATAAAATTTATAAAGATAGTGTATTCTTATTCATAGAGTGATAAGATGAATGTAAAGAAACTGGTTGTTCTGGCTATGTGCCTGCTTGTGGTAATGGGTATTGTGCCTTTAATGCGTGTTTCTGCTCTTGAAGTAAAGATAACAAATGTTAAAATAACTACTGAACCTTTGAGAAGTGTTGAAGTTGTTTTTTATGAAAAAGGCACAGAAACTGTTATCCAAAGATTTGATGAGAAATCATATACGGAAGGGGTTGTAGAGTTTAAGTTTTATTCCATCCAAAGCACTTTTGATTACGAAGTTGTTGTAAAGTTTGGAGATGATGAGATAGCTTCGGAAAAGAAAGAAGGGCATAGTGCCGGCAATCCAATTGATTTAACGCTTGGGGCTGATAGTTCTGAAGAAGGAACAACTGAAGATTCTACTGAAACTACAGACCAGGCGGTAACTGCTGATGAAGGCGGCAATACCCAGAATGCGGTAAGCGGAGCAGCGGTTGTGGGCGGAGATTCCAAAAGCATAGGAAATTACTGGTATTTTATTGCTGCCGGAGTTTTAGCGCTGGGAGTTTTAGGATTTTTGGCTAAACGAAAAATTTATGCAAGCCAGGGAATAAACAAAGGAAATTTTGTCCCGCCAAAAACCATACAGAGAAGTGTGGACCCTTCAAAGCCTGTTGTCTCTCAGCAAACAGCACAGGAAAAAAGCTCAAATGAATTAGAAAAAAGAATATCAGACGCTGAAAGCAGGATAAAGGAAGCACAAAGTGAATTGAGGAAAATAAAAGAAGATGAAAAAATAAAATTTGCGGAGAGAAAGCTTCAGAAAGACATGGAAGAATTAAATAAGCTTAAGAAACAACAGGACAAAATCTGAGGAGTGTAAGGGATTAAAGCCTTGCCTTTTTATTTTCATTTGTTAACATGGGAAAGATAAATTTTAGCGTTAGAACTTTTTTAAGCATTATTCTTATTGGATTAATCATCTTTTTTGTTTTCCTTTATTCTGTAGATCTCTCTGTGCGGGATACGAAGAATGATTCAAATAGCGCATCAGATGGAGGAATAATAGACTCCCTGAACTTATTGACAGAAGAGCAATGGAACTCACTTTATGAAACTGCAATATTTGAATGCCAATCAAAAGAAGAAATTGATTTTTCCGGAATTAATAACAGAAATATTGTGATTAAGTGTGATGAAATCAGAGGTTCGGGAAAGGAAGGCTTCAAGACTTTATTTAACTCAAAAATAGAAGAGGCAGTTGAAGATACAATTTCTGATAAAATAAATTTTGAATTTGATTTTGGGCTGCTAAAAATGATAATTAAGTGGAATATTATACTTATTTTTATTCTAACTGCGGCTATAATCTTGCTCGCAAGGACAAAATCTTTCATGAATCTTG
The DNA here is from genome assembly GCA_964437555.1 of Candidatus Woesearchaeota archaeon. Taxonomy (GTDB): domain Archaea; phylum Nanobdellota; class Nanobdellia; order Pacearchaeales; family GW2011-AR1; genus UBA92. Next base: position 6,023 of record CAYTHI010000011.1, read on the forward strand.
GAATTGTAGCAGTAATAAGCGGCGCCCCGTTTTTGCTTTTATCATTTGTTGAATCTTTTATAAAAAAAAGTGTTGAAAATACTTCGATGAGCTTAAGCTTTCTGCCTAATATAACTCGGCTTAACGGAAAGATTGGAGATTTGCTTTTTAACATGCATTCAATTTATCTGGCAATATTCTTATCTGGGATAGTGCTGATAATTGCAGGAATTGCAGTAGTACTTTTACATAAATTAAAGAAGCTAGATGAGGGCAAGGAAAAAAAGAAAGGAGAGAAAAAAGAAAAATGATGAAAGTTGAAATTATAATTTTCTCATTGTCAATTCCGGCAGGCTTCCTTGTGGCGTGGCTGGCAGGGGACGAGCTTGTTCAAGGCAGGAGATGGTTTAGGATAGTGATTATTGTTTCAATAATTGGAATGCTATTCGGCTGGATAACAGGATTCGGATATATTTCATGGACTTTCGCCTTCGCTTTTGTTGTTGCCTTAATCTCAGTGATAAAAAGCAATGATAAGAAATGGGCAGGGATTAGACAGCAGAGTTTAAAAAAGAGCTCGAAGATAATAACGTGAGGAAATAATATGTATCCAATACAGGAAATTGAAAAGGAAATGCTGGATTTTTGGAAGAAAAGCAAAATATTTGATAAGCTAAGAAAAAAGAATAAGAGCAAGAAAAGATGGAGCTTTCTTGATGGTCCTATAACTGCAAATAATCCAATGGGAGTGCATCACGCATGGGGCAGAACTTATAAAGATTTTTTCCAAAGACTTAAAGCGATGCAAGGGTATGACCAAAGATTCCAGAACGGATTTGACTGCCAGGGGCTTTGGGTTGAAAGGGAAGAAGAAAAGGATTTAGGCCTGAAAGACAAGAGAGATATTGAGAAATTCGGCATATTAAATTTTGTTAATTCCTGTAAAAAAAGAGTTGAAAAATTTTCTAAAATCCAGACAGAACAGAGTATCAGACTTGGACAATGGATGGATTGGGAAAATTCTTATTATACTATGAGCGATGCCAATAATCTGCACAATTGGTTTCTTCTAAAAAAATATTTTGAAAAGGGCTGGCTTTATCAGGGGAAGGATGCGGTTCCATGGTGCTGGAGATGCGGGACAGCAAGCTCAAAGCATGATATCGCGACTGAAGGATACAAAGAGGTAAATCATAAAGGGCTTTTCATGAGATTTCCGGTTAAAGGCAAAAGAGATGAATATTTTCTGATATTCACAACTACCCCATGGACTGTTCCTGCAAATGTGGCCATTGCAGTAAATGAAAACCTTGATTATGTTAAAGTAGAAAATGCTGGAAGTAAGTATTGGATTGCAGAGGCAAGATTATCTGAATTGGAAGGAGATTACAAAGTTCTTGAAAAAAAGAAGGGAGAACAACTTAAGAATTTAGAATACCAGATGCCTTATTCTGAACTTGATGCGCAAAATAAATCTCCTCATAAAGTCGTACTCTGGGATTCGGCCTCCGCAGAAGAAGGAACAGGAATAGTTCATATTGCCCCTGGATGCGGCTCCGAAGATTTTTCTCTCGGAAAAAAAGAAAATCTTCCTGCTATTTCTCCCCTTGATGAATCCGGAATTTATCAGGAAGGATATGGAGAATTAAGCTCAAAAAAATATTCTGAGGTCAGTAAAATAGTTTCAGAAGATTTGAAGGAAAGGAAATTTGTTTATAAAATAACTAATGTAAGGCATAGGTATCCTCATTGCTGGAGATGCGGAGAAGAATTAGTTTTCAGACTTGTTGATGAGTGGTATATTAAAGCGGACGGAATGAGAGAAAAACTTATATCTGAAAATAGAAAAGTAAAATGGTATCCTGAATACGGAAAAGCGAGGCAAGAAGAATGGTTTAAGAATATGGGCGATTGGCTTATTTCCAGGGAAAGGTATTGGGGCCTTCCGCTGCCTATATGGGTTTGCAAATGCGGGAAGACAGAGGTTATAGGAAGCCTTACAGAATTAAGAGAGAAGGCCGTTGATAAAAAGAAAGTTGATAAATTACCTGAGATACATCGGCCATGGATTGACGAGATACTGATAAAATGCAGAAAATGCGGAGAAGAAGCAGAAAGAGTAAAGGACGTCGGGGACGCGTGGCTTGATGCGGGAATAGTTCCTTTTTCTACACTTGGATATCTTACGGATAAAAAAGAATGGGAAAAGTGGTTTCCTGCTGACCTTATAAGTGAAAGCATTCCGGGACAATTTAGGGGATGGTTTAACGCATTGTACTGGTCCGGTGTCGCTATCACAGGCAAGGCCCCTTTCAAGGCATTATTCGGATATGAAACATTTAAAGATGAAAAAGGAGAAGAAATGCATAAAAGCAAGGGAAATGCAATATGGTTTAACGATGCTGTTAATAAAGCTGGAGCCGATTCTATGAGGCTTCTTTTCTGCCTTCAGGATCCTGCGCAGGAATTAAGATTTGGATACAATGCGCTCAAAGAGCCAACAAATAGTATTGGAATATTATACAACATAAGCAAACTGGTTATAAATTCGAATAACGCGAAGGCAAAAGCTATTGAAGACAGATGGATAATAAGCAAATTAAATAACCTGATAAAAAAAATGAGTGAAGAGCTTGAAAATATGCATTTGCATAGTGCAACAAGAGAACTGCAAAATTTTTGGCTGAATGACTTTAGCAGAGGATACATACAGATTGTAAGAGACAGGATTGCCTCAGAGGACTTATCTGCGCAATCAACTGTCAGGGAGATTTATCTGAATATTCTCAAATTGTCTGCTCCTATAATTCCTTTTATTACAGAGAAAATATGGCAGTCACTAAGACCTGGAAAAATAGTAACTGAAGAATCAGTTCACCTTAGCGATTGGCCGAAAGCTGATGGAAAGAAAATAGACAATAAGCTTGAAAATAGTTTTAATACGGCAATAAAAATCATAGAGATAGGATTGGCTGAAAGGGATAAAGAGAAAATCGGATTAAGATGGCCTTTTGCGAAGGCGGAAGTTGCATCTGAAGAAAAACTTGATAATGAATTGACAGAAGTAATTGCGAGACAGCTTAATGTTAAGAAAATATTAGTTAAGAAAGGTGAGGGGCTTTCAGTCAAATTAGATACTGAAATGACTGATGAGCTGGAAGCGGAAGGATTTGTCAGAGAAATATCAAGAAGAGTGCAGGCCGAGAGAAAAAAAAGAGGATTAAGAAAAGAAAACAGGATAACACTCCGGCTTTTTGTTGATAAAAAAATGGAAGGAAGCATGAAAAATTTTCTTTCTGTGCTTAAAGACAGAACTGGCTCCAAAAATATAAAGTTTGAAAGTAAAAAGCCTGAAAAGTCCATCGACATTGAAGTGAGAAGCAAAAAAATTAGTTTTGATTTTTCTTAATAAATATGTAATTAAAAAGGGGTAGTGTGTAGAAAACATTTAAATACTAAATAGTTTTATCAGGGAGGTAGAGGAAAAGTATGATAGTAAATGAAGAATTTTTAAGCAGATTGAGAAAGATTTTTGATTTGAATTTGTATGAAGTAAAAGTTTGGGCAGCGTTGCTATCCAGAGGCGTTTCTACTGCGGGGGAATTAAGCAATATTTCTGATGTTCCAAGAAGCAGGACTTATGACATCCTTGAAGCTCTCCAGAAGAAGGGATTCATAGTCATGAAAATTGGCAAGCCGATTAAGTTTGTTGCTTTGAAGCCAGAAGAAGTTGTAGAGAGAGTCAAGAAAAACCTTGTTGTTGAGGCGCAGGAGAAATCAAAGAGGCTTGATAAAATGAAAGAAGAAGAGGTAATGGAAGAATTATCAAATCTTTACAGCAATGGAGTCAAATATATTGAGCCATCTGACCTCTCAGGAAGCATAAAGGGAAGGCAGAATATGTATAATCATTTAGACATGATGGTGAGGAATGCCCAAAAGGAAGCAGTTATTGTGACTTCAGCTGAAGGCCTTAACAGGAAGATGGAAGCATTGCTCCCTGCGTTTGAAAAGGCAAAGAAGAGAGGAATAAACCTTAAAATAGCTGCACCAATAACAGCTGATAATTACAAGATTGCAAAGGAATTATCAAAATTCGCTGATGTCAGGGCATTAAAGGACAGCCGCGGGAGATTTGCTTTAATTGACGGCAAAGAATTAATGTTCATGCTTCTGGATGACAAAACTGTTCATCCGACTTATGACAGCGCTGTCTGGCTTTCAAGCGATTACCTTGCTAAATCAATACATATCATGTTTCAAAAGAATTGGGACGATTTTACCCCGTTAAGCAAGCTGAAAGTAGACAAATAGAATGCTTAATTAATTTTTGCATAAATTTATAATTGAAAAAATTATGGATTTATATGGAGAAATACAAGAAAATACTGCTTCTGATTTCTGCTTTATTGCTCATCCTTGCTTTCATAATAATCACAGCTATATTAATCCCCAAATATTCTGACAGCCAGAATATCTTAGAGATAATTGGGAAATTGCTGTCAAACTTCTCTAATTAGATGAACCCGGAGGAAGATAAGAGAATAAGCTTCCAAATCTTATTCTTTTTAGAGAAAGATTCTCTGTGTCAATATCATTACGAACTTTGGATAATGCTCCCAAGCCCCCGAGAACCGGTGCTGCAAAATAAGTCCATGGAGGAAACCTGATTGGCTCCCTTGGCTGCTCTTCTGGCTCGCTTAAGGCTTCGCCGGAGCTTGTAAAATATTCAGCAATATATTTAGTTGCCTGAAGAGCTGGAATAGGAATTGCTGATTCTCCGTGATATGCACTGACAAAATAATTGGCCGCGCCTTCTAAGGCTTTCATTCCAAGAGGAATTGCCACTGCTGCTACCAAAAATACCAGGCCTCTGACTTTAAGCTCATGCCTTATTCTTCTTCCATTTGGTAAAATAAGCTGCCCGCCTAATAAATGAACTTTCCGGGCATATTCTTCAGTTTTTTGAATTTCTTGTGTCATTTTTTTGAAAGGAACCCTTATAAGATTAACTTATATAAATATCTTTATAATAACTTTATAGTTATACTATGAGAAATCCTTTAGATATATTATATTTTGTCCAGAATTCTCTAATGAATAATTCTGAAAAAGACCATACAAGTCACAGGATTATCCATAGGATGTAAATGCGTGCTTCTTAAGGTCAATCCTGTTATTTTTTATTTCCACGCTTTCCTGCTTGAGAAGCTTTATCTTATTTTTTATGCCTGAAGCGAACCCACCCAGAGACCCATTGCTCGCTATTACACGATGGCAAGGAATAAGAGGGGCATAGGGATTTTTGTTCATCGCGTTGCCGACAGCCCTGTATGCATTAGTTCCTAAAGCATGAGCAATGGCTTTATAGGTTGTGACTTTTCCTCTGGGGACTTTTCTCAACAAGGCATAACATTTGTCATTAAAATTCATTGCCATTTTATACTTAATTGTTTTAAATCTTCCTTTAATTTATCAGTATTTTCATATAAAATCGTATTAATTCCAATTCTTTCAGCACTTTCAAGATTATCCTCGCGGTCGTCTATGAAAATACATTCCTTTGGGCTAAATTCGATTTTCTTTAGTACAAATTTGTATATGGCGGGGTCTGGCTTTGCTAATCCTATTTCCGCAGAAATAATGCATAAATCAAAACTTTTGCTTAAGTTAAATTTTTTATCCAACCTTTTCCAAAATTCCAAAATCTGGTCAGACAGCAAAATAGTCTTATAACCCTTAGCTCTTAATTCCTTGACAAGAGTATCCATTCCCTCGTTTATCTTAAAGGAATTTATCATTAAATCATTTAACTCACTAACCGATTCGGTAAATCCCAATTCCTGCATACATTCTTCCCAATATTCCTTAGAATTAACTTTTCCTGAAAATAAGTCATTGTAGTATTTTAGCAAAAGGGTTTCCCTAATTTTTTGAAATGGAATATTATACTTTTGAGATAAGGTCTCCATTGCCACCCACATGCCTTTATTGAAGTAAACCCCTCCCGAGTCAAATATTACTGCCTTAATTTCTTTATTTTTCATTTCAATACTTCTCCTGTCTTAAGATACCACATGTGCAAATCCAGCTTGGAAGGCGACATATTTAGACTTTTTGCCAAAGAATTGAATTTTTGTTCTATTTCCAGATAAGAGCTTTTTGTCAATGTTTTTGGCCTTACAATTAAGCCATGTTCGTGCATTAAATTAAGAATATGCCTGTCCAAGATTGCCAGAGACTCATGTCCTGTATTTCTTAGAAAATGAGATGCTTCTTTATAGCCAAGACCTTTGATATTCTCGGCAAGCCATTCTCTTGCCTTTAAAAGCCCGTTATCCTTTATTATATTTTCAATAATTTCTTTAATATTAGAAAATTTTCTTGCTTCTACAATGTATTTAGACTTATTATTGTGAAACCTGTGCTTGTTTTTTATTATTTTATCCTTTATTTCTTCCTGCGGGCTTTCCATGAATCCTGAATGTCCAAGCTCCTGCTGGATTTTAATGCCCGTTGTCGCTCTGGAATTTGCAGTAAGAATACAGAAGCATAATTCAGAAAACCATTCTTCGCCCGGCTTGTTTTTGAATGAAGAAAATTCGGACAGCCTTTTTTCAATCAATACTTTTTTCTCATCCGGAATAGAAATCACATCAGATAGTAATTTTTGCATTCAGACTGAAGGATAGATGCATATAAAAATATTCACCCAACGTCGAAATCAAAATCCTGGTCTAGTCCAAGATTTGAGTCTATATTAGCAGAATCATCAAGAGCTGAGAGAGAATCTGTAATCTCGGAATCAAGAGAATTTGAAGACGAAGAGCCGCTTTGTGCTCCCGAACCGGTATCATTGCCTGATTTATTTAAGTAAAATCCTGCCAAAAGTATAAGGGCTATAATGATTATAGTTATAACCAATTTCTTCTTCATGAAAGCTTTTAGAAATTAATATATTTAAATGTTTTGATAAGGTATTAGGGAGAATAAAATATAAAGGGCTATTTTCTTCTATTTTCATGTTTATAGATGTACATTGCCATTTAGATTTAATAGAGAAAGAGATAGATATTGATTCTATCATAAAAAAGTGTAGGGAAAACAAGGTTCTCATTGTTGCAGATGGAGTTGACATTAAAACTAACAGAAAAATGCTGGAATATGCTGAAAAATATGAAAATGTTAAAACATGCTTAGGTGTTTATCCGGAGCATATAATTGAATTATCGGATAATGAAATAAAGATAGAGATTGATTTTATAAGAAAAAATAAGGACAAAATACTTGGAATCGGCGAAGTCGGAATTGATTTTGTCAAGCAGGATGGAAAAGACAAACAGGAAGAATATTTCAGGGAGTTTATCAATCTTGCAATTGAGCTTGATAAGCCAGTAATTGTGCATTCAAGAAAAGCAGAGAAAGAATGCATTGAAATCCTTGAGAAAATGAAAGCAGAAAAAGTTGTGATGCATTGCTTTTCAGGAAATATGAGATTAGTACAAAAGATTATTAATAATAAATGGATGCTAAGCATTCCTGCTTCTGTGAAACACGCAGAGCATTTTCAGAAAGTCATTGAGATAGCTCCTATAGAAAATCTTTTGTGCGAGACTGACTCGCCTTACCTGCATCCTGACAGGAAATTTCCTAATACTCCAGACAATGTAATTGAAAGCTACAAGATGATTGCAAAGATAAAAGGCATAAGCCTGAAAGAGGCTGAAAAGAAAATTGAAGAGAATTTTAAGAAGCTATTTGAAAATTAATCCTTCTTATCTTTCTGCTTCTCTTTTTCTAGAATTCTCTTTATTTTCTTCTTTAAATCGGGAAGGTCGTCCTCCAAAACTAACCACACAAGATTGAAGTCTATATCAAAATATTGATGTATTATTTTATCCCTCATTCCCGCAATCTTTTTCCATGGTATTTCAGAATATTTAGAAGTAAAATCCTTCGGTATATTCTTCACAGCTTCGCCAATAATTTCAATAGCCCTTACAATAGCATACTGCTTTAATACGCTCTTGGGCAATTCATCTTTCGTAATGCCCTTAGAAAAATTTTCTATATTGGCAATGCTTTCAAGAATGTGATTAATAAATATTAGAGGGTCTTTTTTCATGTTATCCTTACCTCCTCTTTAAGAATTATATCTTTAAGCAAGTGATAAATTCCATTATAGGTAAGTAAATCAACTTTAATTCCGAGCTTCTTCTCAAGCGCCATTTGAAGAGCAACAAGGTCAAGAAGACTAAATTTCCTTCTTTGGGGTGGCTCAATTATGATATCAACATCGCTGTTTTTCTTCTGCTCTCCCCTGACATAACTTCCGAATATGCCTGCCTTCTTAATTTTGTTTTTCTTTAAAATAGGAATTATCTTTGCCTTAATTTCATTTATTTGCCTGTTTATCTTTTTTCTTTTATCAGCCAAGAGCTCTTCATCTGCCTCTTTTTCTTTCTTTTCAAGCAGGCTATTATCAAGATTCACACCCAAGTATTTCCTCTTTTTTGATACTTTTTTGTCTTTTCTGACAGAGATGACTCTATAATAATACTTATTCCCGTTTCTTTCTTTTACTTCTGTATACACCATAATTATTGTACGTCTACAAAGTTTAAAAAGCTTTCTGTGGACGTAATCCTACTATAAGTATATTTAAAGGATGACTAGAAAGCTTTATAAGTTAAAGTAGACACGTGTTAGATAAAATGGACATGTATGCTATAAAGTGGACACGATTGCAAGCAGAGATTTTTAGATTTCTCTCTATTAAAGCAGGTCAGAGCTTAAACTTGAGAGGCATAGCTAGACCATTAAAGAGATCGCCTAGCGCGGTTTCTCATGCGCTAACCGAGTTGGAGAGGGAAGGGCTTATAAAAATAAAAAAAGCTGAAAAGATGAATTTACTTTCAATTGAGTTTAACAGAGATAACCAAAGAGCAATTGAATTAAAACGTGTTGAAAATCTCAAATTGATTTATGAGTCAGGTTTGGCAAGATTCTTAGAAGAAAGTTTCCCTGGATGCACGGTTATTCTTTTTGGGAGTTATTCTAGAGGCGAAGATGTTTGGACTAACGCAACAGAAGAACATATATCTGATATTGACATTGCTGTAATTGGCTCAAAGGGAAAGCAAGTAAAACTAACCGAGTTTGATAAAAAGTTAGAAAGAACAATTAATATTAATTTTTATTCTTCTTTTAAAGAGATACACAAACATTTAAGAGATAACATTTTAAACGGCATTGCGTTGTCAGGAAGCGTTGATCTATGAAATTGCCAAAAGAGTTTGGATATTACTTAGAAAAAGGAATAATAAAGAAGCGGGCTCCAGATAAGCCAAGAGCGGAGTTCTTGCTTAAAGAAACAGAAAAGTCTTTGAGGGGACTAAAAGAGAGGATTAGAAAAATACCGATAGACGAATTCAATGCAAATTCCATAATAAAAGATTGCTATGATATCATTATGGAGCAGATAAGAGCAAAAATTCTATTAGCAGGGTATTCCGCCTCTGGAAGTTTCGCACATGAAGGTGAGATTTCATATCTCAAAAAGATAGGATTTCCAGACAGCGAAATATCATTCCTAAATGAATTAAGATATTTCAGAAATTCAATAATGTATTATGGAAAGATTTTGGACACGGATTATGCTAAGAAAGTCTTTGATTTTCTCGATAAGATTCTGCCTAAGTTGAAAGAATCAGTCTAATTTACAGCTTTCTATAGCTTAATCTATTGTCTTAGTTTGTTTTCAAGACCTTTTTGTTCTTTTGAGCTTCTTATTGCAACTAACGGAATTATTTTTGCATACCAAGGAGCGCCTATTCTATAGTTTATCAGCCCTGCCTGAAGCACGCTGCCCCTTCTACAAATGTTAAGTAATAATCCAATCTGAGCACCATAACTTGAATCTTCAGCATAATTAATTCCTCCAATCTGAGCACCATAACTTGAATCTTCAGCATAATTACCTAATCCAATCTGAGCACCTCTTACTTTTTCTGTTTTGCCTATAAGCGCCAAATCTAAGCCGTTTGTTTTGTCCTTGGCTGTTTTCGGAACTGCTCTCAATGAAATTTCCATAATTTCTTTTGATTAATTGAGTATTTAAACCTTTGTAGTGTTACTACTTTTTAATTATATAGGCATGATTAGGCGTAGCAGACTATAATTCGTGAGCGCCCGCTTCTTGCTGTGAAGCTCCTCACTTCATTGCGAGCTTTCTTGCTATGGAGTTACGTTATGCGAAAGTGAGCTTACGAGAACAAAGTTCTCGGATTCTTCAAATTCACAAAGTCAATGAGAACAAAGTTCTCAAGCATTACAACTTTCACAAGTTGTAATATGAAGCGATTCAAACCTTTGCACAGCACTTTGAATCCTACCCAATCTGAAGATTGGGAAAATGCGGGAGGGAGGACTCGAACCTCCGAAGGCACTAAGCCACAAGATTTCTTACATCTTGCTAGCACTCTTTCTAATGAAAGAGCGACATCTTAAGTCTTGCCCGTTTGACCGCTCCGGAACCCCCGCATGATTAATCTGATAGAATTATGTTTTTAAGGGTTTTGCTCCAATAGACTTTGCCCGAATAGTATCTGAAAAGTAAGATTTATCGGGCAGAAGATTTAAAGGAACTTTATAATTATAGTATTACATAGTCCACTTGAAAGTTTTAAATAAAAAATAGCCTTATAATGTGATAAAGATAAATATATACCAAATTACCAAGGACAAATAGTAATGTAATAATTATCTTATCTGATTTTTTCATAAATAATATTTAAAGTTATTTAACGGAGATTATAGCAGATTGATTATTTTACAACACGGGAAAATTTATTCTTCGTAATACAACCGCAGCTTGCTGCTGGGTTAAACTGAGCACAAAGCAAATAATCTCTAATATGCTAATGCCATAGTTTTAAGGGACAATAATTTTCAAGGCGTTATGGTTTTTTCTGATGCCCCATCGCTTGCTATGGATAGTTCACCGCTTTGAAGATTTGTCTTTGTCAGGCGTGTTTTGATTTTGCTTCATCACGAACTAAAGCAGGGAGTTTACGCAAAAAATAAATCCTGACATATTAACGGCTTCAAGACCTTTTTTATCAGAACAACAACAGATTCATTATTTAGCTTTGGCTGTCGGAACTCTTACTTTATCTGGATTAACTCTTTATTTTCAATATTTTAAGACTTAATTTTTTTCCTGACTATTCGGGCAGGAGCGAGTTATCAGGCAAAGTCGCTCCAATATTATGCAAGGCAAATAATTATTTATAGCCTGGATGCTATTATTGTAAATGATAGTTGATGGAAGACTAAGCAGGTTTAATCGCTATAGGGTACATTATCCTGTTCTTAGCGCAGACGAGCAGGCAGCAATCGGGTTAAGATTGAAAAGATTTCTAACCGACGCCGCTGAATTTGAGAGGCGAATTAGGGAAGGGATTCCTGATTATGCGGCGGTAGATATTCCTGATACAGGGAAAATAAAAATAGCAGTTGGCAAAGCCTATATCAGAGGGATTAAAACAGGGCTGGAAAGAGCAAACGGAAATGCAGCACAAGCAAGAAAAGAATTAGGGGCTTTGGAAGGGCAGCTTTCTGCCATTCAAGATGCATTTGCTGAAGGGAATCATGCTGCATACTTTAACAGAGTAGATGATTATAGCCGTAATTCATATGGAATATCACAGGAAGACATTGAAGACTGCATGAATGGAGCATTTGCAAAAGCCATAGACCTTTTTGACTTTGCTACAGGGTATAGGTTTACAACTTATGCTTACAAAGTAATGCGGAGAGAATGGCAAAGGATGAGGAGAGATTACTCGGCAGAAAGAAGGATGAGCAGAAGCATCTCTTTGAATACTGGACTTGCGCACAGGGAAGACGAACAGGTATGTCAGATAATGCCAAGAACAGATTTAACTCCGGAAGATACTTTTATGATAGATAGGGAAAGGGCTTTGCTTCCCGGAGAGATTAAAGATGCTTTGAGCAGGATAAGTATTCGCCATGCCGGTATAGTGAGATATAGATTTGGGCTCAATGGAGGAGAGCCGCATACGCTTGAAGAAACAGGAAAGCAATTTGGCGGCATTACCAGAGAAAGAGTGCGCCAAATCCTAAATGAAGCAAAGGATAAATTAAGGCCGGTGTTAGAAGGAAGAGGCGTGAAGTATATTCTGAAATCTCTTGATAAAAAGCCCGGCAATATTTCACGCAGGCAGAAAGAACATAAGAAAAAAGCAAAAAAAGAACACAGCTTAAGCAGGATTAGTCAAAGGGATTGTCTATCTGCTTAAGAATCTCGCCTACTTTGTCTGTCACGTGCTTAACAACCTGCTCTTCTGTTGCCTTCCAGTTTTTTTCCTTAAATTTAGCTGCTTCGGCAGCTCCTGCAATTACAGCCATTTTCAATCTTTTTTCCTCGTTTTCCATATTGCACATTAATAGGATGCATATTTAAGGATTATTGTAATCTAAGAAACTACTTTGAATATCCGTTATGGTATTCGTGTTCAAGCAGTTTGGCAATGGCAATATCTTTATCGGTAATAACATTGCCAGCATCGTGCGTGCGAAGAGTTACGTCAATTCTATTGTAAACATTTGCCCATTCAGGATGATGATTTGCTTTTGATATTATTGGAACGCATTGAGCCATAAATGCAATGGCGCTTTCAAAACTATTAAACTTGAAAGTTCTTTTTAGACTATTATTCTCGTGCCTCCATCCTGGCAAAGATTTGAGCTCTGCCTGAATTGCTTTATCGTCAAGTATTCTAAAAGTCATAAAAATCCATAGAGATGTTGTTTTTAAACTTTTAGTTAAAAGCCTCTGGAGGGGATTGAACCCCCGACCCTTTGCTTTTTCAATTGATACGAAGCAAATGCTCTACCACTGAGCTACAGAGGCGTGCTTTTTTATCATTGCAATATATTTTCATGCCTTTATATTTTTCATTTAACATGCAGGAATCAGAGGATTAAAGGTTTTGCTATTTATCTTGAAATGGATTGTGCTGCTCTTTAATAACCCGTTCTAACCTTAATGTCATGTTCTGCCATTCTTCTTTTTATTGCCATTTCATTATCTATGAGCCAGCTAAGATCGTATTGAGCAGTCCTATCATGCACAGGAATTTCCACCCTCTTCCATGCGACGTGCCTCAATCTACAAAAGTCTATGCCTAGGATTATATTTGGATCTGCGTCTTCGTCTTCTTCCAATGGTCTGAAAGGAACGCATTTAAAGAATAATGGTTCATAGAATCCTGTTTTAGGAGGGTGACGAATTATAAACCTGCTCCATTCCCCAACTTCAGGCATATTATCAGAATAAAAAGAACCATCTCTAATATAAGCGTTGCTGGAAAGAAATTTAACGACTAGACTTCCGCTAAGTTCATGAAGAGCTACCTGCCCGGTAAAAATAGCGTTTACAGGATCAGAGGTAATTTTCTTGAACTCATCTTCGCTATAGCATCTTACTGCATGAATACGATAAGATGCATTTGCCTCCGCCATGAATAAAAACAAATATCTCTGTATTTAAGCTTTATTTCATTAGAGTATGAGGAAAATCAGTTCGGCTGTCGCGATTGAGCTAAGTGAAGAACAATTGCATCGACAATCCCTTCCGGAATATGAGAATCCAAAGCATCTCGTCCTTCTGTCTCTACAAGTCCCTTAACTTCTATTAATAATCCTTGGGGAACTGCGCCTGCATATATGGCTTCTTTTACTATGGCTTGCCTTACACCATAAGAATTTCTTGGGTCAGCTAAAGGAAATCTTCCCACTCTGATTGTATTATTATCATGCACTTCAGCATGCTGTAAAATTGCGTCGTACAATCTGGAAGCTCTACTTTCCCCTGCAACAACAGCTTCGTCCAAGGCGAGAGCACGATTTCTGCCTGATGGGACGTGAGCAAACGGACCTTGATCTTCGGCATCAATAGAATTATAACTGCTTTCTGCTGCTAAATTTGAAGTTGATAAGTTTAAATGCAATGCTCTAGGACGGTACGTTTTGCTTCTAGACATAACATACTTATTTTTCATTGGTTTATAAATCTATCTTTCTTCGTCGGCTTTTTCTTCATAAGAATATATCTGAATATACGACTTAAAAGATTATTATTAGGAATTAATCAGCACCTTCGGCATTTCCTACATAGATGGGATTTCTGAGAGAAATGCCATAATTGAGTATGAGATCAGCGACTTTTGGAGGAAAGATTTCAGAAATAAATCGCATGCCCGGAGTGCCTTCAAATCGCTCTCTTCCAATTGATACTAAACCTGAGAGCAAATCGTATGGAACTCTGCGAGATTGTATAAAACCTATGACTTCGTCTTCTGTTGGGGCTTCCCTGCCTCCTCCCAATTGCGTTGCAATATAATTGTAAAGCCTCTCCCTTAAAGCATCTGTGTGCCTGCACCTGTCTCTAAATTCTTCTGACTTGGGGAATATGATGGCTGGTGTTGGCATTGAGAGTTCAGAAATAAAGCTTATTTATAGTTTCTTATTTGTCTCATTTATAACAGCAATATTTATATAGACAAAAAAATAGAGAGAGATATGAACCGAAAGGGTTTGAGCTTTGTGAAAAGCCCTGTGTTTTTAGGAGCGTTGTTGTCAATTGTTGTTTTAGTCGGACTTATCGCTGCAGGTCCTGCGAGCGCTTTCCATCTTGGATTGAAAGTGGTTGGAGATAATTTTGCTCAGGTTGGAGAGAATGTTAAAGTCAAAATTGGTATGGATTTAAGAGAAGGAGACCAATATATTCCTGTTAAAAAGATAGATTTCAGAGTTATTCCTGTCGGAAGCTATAATGGACATGGCGACTTGGATTGTGTATTTGATGTTGAAGGCAATGTGATTGACGGATGTTATGGAGTTTTAAATGTAGTTCCTAGAGGGGTTAATGTTTCGTTTGGACATGGATATGCTACTTTCAATAATGTAACATATGATTTCGGAGAAGGTAATGGAGTTACAGGTGATTTCGGATACCAGCTTAATTTTGATTCTGGATTATATGGAGTTGGAGATTATGACGGTCAATTTATAGTTTATGCAGGAGAAGGTTCTGGAAGACAGATTTTCTCAAACAGGCTTAGAGGTATGATGCATATTACACCTTAATTTGGAGATAAATAATTTGACTTTAGATATTTTTAACAACACGCTTACATTCGAACAACATTGCTTGGGTCGAAGGAATAATTGATAGGAGGAACAAGATGAACGAGAAAGTCTATGTAGGAAATTTGCCGTTTAAATTTACTAATAAAGACTTGTCTGAGCTATTCTCTGCTTGCGGAGAAGTGACTGAGGCAGTGGTTATTACAGATAAATTTTCAGGCAGATCCAAAGGATTTGGTTTTGTAACCTTTGCAGATCAGTCTTCAGCAGACAAGGCCGTTTCAGAAATGGACGGCAAAGATGTAGAAGGCAGGCAGATAAGAGTAAGCATTGCAAAGGCGCCTGAAGAAAACAGGGAAAGAAGACCAATGAACAGAGAAAGAAGAAGATTCTAAGCTTCTTCAATAGTTTTATTAATTCATTTTTGTTTTTTATTTTATGAAAGAAAAGGTTGTTGAAAGCCTTCCGATGATTAGAGGGATGAGAAAGAGCGAGCTGTTAGATGTTATTGAAATCCCGAAAAATCCAGAGATGGGAGATTATGCATTTCCGTGCTTTTCTTTATCCAAAGTTTATAAAAAAAATCCTGCTGCTATCGCCCAGGAAGTTTACTCTAAGATAAAATTAGACAAAGCCTTTGATAGAGCAGAGGTAAAAGGACCTTACATTAATTTTTATATTGATAAAGGAAAAGTTGCTTATGAGTTACTGGAAAAAATAGGAAAAGAAGGAAATGACTATGGAAAGAAAAAAGCGAATAAGAATAAAACTATGATTGAATTTTCGCAGGCGAACACTCATAAGGCATTTCATATAGGGCATGTCAGAGGCACTAGTTTAGGGGAGAGCATTGCGAGAATCATGGAATTCAACGGGGACAAAGTTATTAGGGCAAATTATCAGGGAGATACAGGAATGCATGTTGCGAAATGGCTATGGTGCTATCTTAATTATCATAAGAAGCATAAGCTGCAGGAAAATGAAGAATGGATTGCATATATTTATGTTGATGCTACGAGAAGGCTTGCTGAAACGGAAGCATTTGAGTATGATGTTAAGGAAATAAATAAGAAGTTGGAATCACGCAAAGACAAAAAGCTTGTGAAATTATGGAAAGAAAGCAGGAAATTATCTTTGGATTCTTTTGAGAAAATTTATCATGAGCTTAACACAGGGTTTGATGAGTATTTCTTTGAAAGTGAGATGGAGAAAGAAGGCAAGAAAGTTATAAAAGCACTTGAGAAAATGAAAGTTGCTGAAGTTTCTGATGGAGCAGTTATAGTTGATTTGAATAAATATGGCTTGGGAATATGGGTTTTGCTTAGGTCTGATGGAACTGTGTTGTATTCTGCAAAAGACCTTGCTCTTGCAGAGAAGAAGTTTAAAGAATACAAGATAAACAAAGGGATAGTTGTAACTGCAATGGAGCAGGATTTGCATTTCAGGCAATTGATAAAAACTTTGCATTTAATGAAATTCAAGCACAAGGAGGACTACAGGCATTTATCTTACGGCATGGTAAGATTTCCATGGGGAAAAATGTCTTCAAGGACAGGAGATAACATTCTTTACTCAAGCTTCAAGAAAGAGCTTGTTGAGCTTGCTATCAAAGAATTGGAAAAAAGATATAAATTGGAGGCTCCAGAACTGTCAGACAGGGCTTTGGCTATTGCGATTTCTGCATTAAAATATTCAATATTAAAGCAGGATGCAAAAAAGAATATTATTTTTAACAAAGAGGAAGCAATGAGGTTTGAAGGAGATACAGGGCCTTACTTGCTTTATAGTTACGCAAGAGCCTTGAGCATTTTAGGGAAGGCAGAGTATAAAAAAGGAAAAGAGTTTGAAGTCATGGAGCTGGAAGAACAAGAAAAAAGATTGATTTCAGAATTAAACTGGTTTAAAGAGATTGTTGAGAAGGCATATAATGATTTAGACCCGAGCGGGATTGCGAATTATTCCTATGATTTGGCAAAAACTTTCAATGAATTTTATCATAATTGTATTGTGATTGGCTCTGAACAGGAGCAGTTCAGATTAAAATTAGTTGAGAGCTTTGCTCAAGTATTAAAGAATGCATTGCATTTGCTTGGAATTAATGTTATTGCAAAGATGTGAAATGTTTATTTGCTTATGTGCGAGTTCTAAATGGCTGTTCTCTAAGAACAGAACTGAAAACTAATCTGCTTTTTGGAATCAGTTCTGCAATTAATTTACCTGATTCAAGCAAAGGAGCATAGAAACCTAAACCGTCCGGATGAGTTCTTAAAGCATGATGAACCGCTTTGAATCCTGAATATGCTCTTTCTACTACATAAGCCCTATCCTTAGTATACCTTCTGTAATCAATCTGATGAACATCTGGAACTCTGCTCCCGTTCCCGGCAAGTTTTTGGCCAAGGAATTCTATTGCTCTGCCCTGCGGAACTAATATCCAGTGCTCCTGCCCTATCTGCGCATCATTCGGAGTGTACAACAGATGTATTCCTTTGGGAGGACGACCCTCGACTTTAGTAACTGGAACGAGTTGGTCTACTAAGGCAATAATAAATGGATGAGGGAATTTATAGTCTACGTTGTCAAAAGCAACTAAACATCCTGAAGAAGCGTCTAATCCTGATAAGCTTCTGTCTTTTGTGCAGTCTATTGCCTTAACCATATATTTTTTGATTTTAGTTGGCTTATAAAACTATCTAAATTACAAGCTGTAAAGTAAACGTCTGGAAATTTAATTAAAAAAATTAATTTATGATTGGATTATACTTGCTATCATCTATTTGATATGGAGATATTTTCTTATCGTTTTTTAATTTTATCAGGTCGTATTTTTTCAAGAAATCAAAAATTTCTTTAAATCTTTGGTTGATAGCATCAAAATATTTAGTTAAGGGTGTATCTGCCCCTATAAAATTATTTGAAGTATCCTTATTTTTCCTTTTCTTATACCAAACAATAGCATGAGCCCATTTATCTCTTTGATGGCTAATTTTCTCAATATCCTTCTTAAACTTCTTTAATTCTGTTTCATTAATGTTTAATTTTTCTTTTAAATCATCGATAAACATGGGTAAAATCTCTCTAATAGTGAGCATAGAGCCTTCCATATCACAATACTCTTTCATTACAATCTCTAATAAAGACATATAGTGAATAAATCTGCCCCTTAATATCTGTACTCTCTGGAAATCTTTTTTATCTTCCTCTAATTGAGCACTTGGATAGTCCTCTTCATTATAAATTATAAAGTCATCTGCCATTATTTTCTCTTTATTAGAATCTTGCCTTCTTTAATCTCAACTCCTAATTCCTGTCCCTCTTTCCATTTTAGTTCATCAATGATACTTGGGGGTATGACTAAAACCCATTTAGCATATTCTACATCTCCAACTTTCCTAGATAACTGCTTTTGTAATTTCATATTTTAAAGTAAGACTAAGTTGTATTTAAAACTTTAGGTACCAACTAGAGAGTAGTTAATTAGGTACCGAAAGGTATATAAACAATAGGTACCTAATATATGTATGAAACTTGAGATTAAATGTAAGCATTGCAAAAGTAAGAATTTCCGACGAGAAGGGATAAGAAAAACCGAAAATAGGGGAAAGATACAAAAATACTATTGTAAAGATTGTCACAAATTCTTTACACATGATGATGGGTTTTACAGAATGAGAAACAAACCAGAAATTATTACAATGTCAATTGATATGTATGTTTCTAATTTATCAAGTAGGAAAATGAGAAACCAATTAAAGAGACATCTTAGCCATAAAATTAGCCATGTTTCTGTTTTAGATTGGGTAAGAAAATACACACTAAAAGTTCACAAGTTTATAAAAAAACAAGGTTACAATTTGGGAAAAAGATCTAAGACGCCTCATTGTTTCTATAACATTTCTGCGAAGCATACTAACTCTCCGAAGATTCAATATTCTTACTACTTAATCAAACTCTCGGCTATATCATAATCTTGCTGGTTTACCCATCTTCCAATAAGTATCAAAAACAAATTTCATAGTGTTTGCTACTTGCGAATTTTTTATTATTATACCAACTAAATCTCCTTCTAAGGTATATAATGCTACTTTTTCCCCATAAATAAAAATCATGCAGGGAAAATCTTTTAAGCTGTCTAAAAATCTCATTTGGGTTATTTTCTTATAACTTTCTTTGTGGAAAGTTTCTTCGTCATATGTATCGATGACTATCTTTGCTGGTATTTTTTTCTCTAATCTAATAGTTCTAAAATGTTCTGGTTGATGTTTTAATACTGCAACAGACATGGAATATGAACCAAAGTAATAGGTTTGTTGTTTTACTTTAAAGACATCCGATAGGATTGTAAATAATCCTTTACTTCCTTCATAAATTTCAACGCTTGATGATTCCTTAATTATTTGCTTCATTCCCTCTAGTTTTGGTAGAACTTTTTCAATTAATTTTTTCCTTTGTTCTAGGTTATCAACTAGCTTTTTTGGATCTGTAGCTTCAAAATAAGTAACACTCTTCTTAATTATTTTAGAAACTAATCCTTTTTGATGTAAATAGCTTAAGGTATTATATACAGTTGTTCTTGGCAAATCAATTCTTTTAGCTATTTCTTGTAAATTTATATTTCCTAAAGGAAGTAATGTCAGATAGACTTTAATTTCCTTTTCACTTAACCCATATTCCTTTAGTGCTAGTTCAATATCCATATAATTTTCAAATTTTTTTCCTTTAAAAATCTTTCTAATTGTCATCCATTTTGGTGGACACTTCTTTAATAGTTTCTCCAATACATTACCACTATGGAAAGACAAGTTGAACAGAATGAGAATGAAAGATGGGAAAACTATCGTTTAGCCAATAGCAGATTCCCACATGTAAGGCAAATAGAATTATTGAAACAGCTGGAGCTAACTAATCCTCAAGAAGGAGAGACTATTGTTGAGGTAGGAACAGGGAATGGATACCTAACTTTTGAGCTAGCTAAAGCAGTAGGTAAAGATGGTAGAATTATAACTTATGATTATCAAAAATCTAACATTAATTTTGTAGAAAAAGTAAATAGGGGTAGATTTCCAATAACTACTGTCCATCAAAGCTTAGATTATAGACTTGAAATTCCTGAAAATAGTGTAGATAGAATTTCTACAATTGCCACATTACACCATTATGATGATAGATCTATGAATACTGGAACTACTGGAAGACAGCGTGCCTTAAATGAATTTTATAGGGTTCTTAGAGAAGGTGGAACTTTAGTAATTGGCGATGTTGCACATGGAACATCTCCTCAGAGATATTTTGATGCTATTGATAATCCACTTTACTGCCATCCGAGAGGACATCCACATGATTTCTTGGATGAGAATATAGCAAGAGAACTATGTGAGAAAGCTGGTTTCAAAGATGTTAATTTCAAGACTGAAAGAGTTCCATGGATATTTGATGATGAAGAACAAGCTAAAGAATTTTTACATACAATTCATAATGCAAAATGTTCTCCTGAAGAATCTTTGGAGATCGCAAAACAACATCTTACATATACTGAAATTGGTGGAAGGAAACAAATTGGGTGGGAACTTTTTTATTTGACTGCAAAAAAGTAAAGTTTTGGTGACGTTTACTTAACAGCTCACGAAGTCAATATTATTTCTTTATCTCTATCTCAACACCACAACCAAATTTTGCAACAAGATTGTAAAAAAATGCTGTAATCGCTCCTATAATAAATCCGAAAATTCCATAAGAGACAGGAAAAATAATAATTGCAAAATAGTCTAAAATATTGCCAAAAAACCTTAAATCTTGGTTCTGTCCTGCAAATAAAGAAAAAAATAAAACCATTAAACCTAAAAACACTCCAACAATTGCCATAGTTGCTGCATAAAATTTAGCAAAGGATAAAACTCCTATTTTCTTGATTAATATCATGATTAACCTTCAGTGAACTACTTACACCAAAATCTTAGGATTTTGGAATAAGCTTCCTGCTTCAGTG
>CAYTHI010000012.1:0-26871 GCA_964437555.1 Candidatus Woesearchaeota archaeon
CTGTTAGATTATGGACTTTATAAAGCTTTCTTTGCCAGTTAACAAGTATTTATAAGTAAATGATATTGATGAAGAATACTAATGTTTTCCATTACTCTGTTATTCGCCCTAATATGAGTGTATGAATATTAACAGAAGTGAAGCACGCCCACTAAAAATTACAAGACTATGCCTACTCGGCAGGAGCATTTTTTATCTTGACTATGCTTAACTATCTCCAGAGGCAAAAAGCAATTATATTACTATAGCTCCTATAGTCACTATAGATTAAAATGAAAATAACAACAATTCAGCTAAGCGATAAAATGAAAAAGAAACTTTCCTCATTTGGAAATAAAGGAGAAAGCTATGAGCAGATTCTGAAAAGAATTTATGACTTTGCTGTTAAAGTTCAATTGCGTGAGTTTCTTATGTCCGAAGAAAACTGCATTCCTATTGAGCAGACCATAAAAGAGGTTGAAGAGAAGTGGCCGAGGCCCAAATAATCCTTTCTCTTTTTTCAATAAACTTCAGCTTTTTCATAAAAGTATAAATACAAGCAATTATTTTACAAATCATGGAAGAAAAAAAAGAGGTGCAGGCAACAATAATAAATCCCGTTCAAAATAACAATAAATCAACAGAAGAAGAATTTCTTAATATCTTGAGGTCAATTTCTCCGGGAACTCATCTAAGGGCGGGAATAGACGGAGCATTAAAATCAGGAAGAGGAGCCTTGATTGTTGTAGAGAACGAAAATCTGCATCCTATAATTGACGGCGGATTCAAAGTAAATTGCAGATTTACCTCGCAAAAGCTCATAGAATTATCAAAAATGGACGGAGCAATTATACTCTCTAAAGATATGAAAAAAATAAACTATGCCAATGTCCTTCTTGTTCCTGAAAGCAAAATTTCATCAAATGAGACAGGAACAAGACATAAAGCAGCTGAAAGAACAGCAAAAAGCATAGGAGGATTAGTCATCGCTATCTCGGAAAGAAGAAATGAAACAACTGTCTATTATAAGAATATAAGGCATATACTGAAAACAACAGATGAAATTTTAAGAAAAGTCAATGAAAACATACAGCTTTTAGAAAAGCACAGGGAATTATTTGATAAGCATACTGAAAGATTAAACAGGCTTGAAGTGAGAAATTATCCAAGCTTGAGCCAGGCAATAAATGTGATACAAAGAGGGATATTGATAGAAAAAATAAGCGGCGGTCTTAGAAGGCAAATAATTGAGATAGGCAATGAAGGCGCATTATTAAAAACAAGGCTTAAAGAACTGGTCAATGGCGTTGAAAAAGAAACAAATCTGGTTATAAAAGATTATACAAAATTAGACGTTAGAAAATCACGCATTCTTCTTGAAAGTCTTTCTTATGATGAATTAACTGATGAAAAAAACATTCTGGGCTCGCTTGCATATGAATCAATAAATCAAAATGCATCAATAAAAGGCTGGCGCATCCTCTCAAAGACTTCTCTTCCCGAGCCTGATTTAGCAAACCTCATAAAAAAAGCTGAAACCCTCGGAAAAGCGCTGCATTCCAATATAAACGAAGTTACCAGCTTTCTGGAAGCAGATAAAGCACAGGCATTCAAAGAAGAGATACAAAAAATAAAACTCAGCCAGTGAGATTTAATTTTCCTGATTGCCAGTCTTTAACTATCATATAAGACGCCCTTTTCTCATCACTGATTCCACCCTTAAGCAAAAGGTTCTTGCTCTCTGCTATAGCTTCAATAATCTCCCAATCGGCCATCTCTTTAATCTTAATAAAATCCAGCCTGTAAACCTTGCACAATGCCTGAAGATTCCCTTTTATGAAAAGGTCTACGATTGCAAGCGCAACTTTCTCTATATCTTTAATCTTGTCAGGGTTCTTTGCTCCTAAAATTCCAAGTTTTACTTCATCCCATTCATCATTGGGTATAACTCCAGGGCTATCTAATATCTTTAAGGATGAGTAAGAAACCCAATGAACTCCCCTTGTGGTTCCTGCCTTTGTCCCAACTTTAGTTTTCGCTCTTCTGGCTAATGCATTGATTAAAGCAGACTTTCCTACATTAGGATAACCAACAAAACCTACTCTTAGTCTCTCAAATCCGAATTTTTTAGCCAGAATTTTAAGATAAACTCTTAACTTAGGCATTCCATTTCCTCTCTTAGCAGATACAAAGAATACTCCTCCCTTAAATCCTTTAAAGTCGTTCTCAATATTCTTCTTAAAGCTGTCAGAAACAAGGTCTGACTTGTTAAACACAATCAAATGCTCCTTTCCTGACTTCTTTATCATTTCAGCGAGCTTATCATTTCTTGCAAGAAAAGGCATTCTGGCATCCACTATCTCCAAAATAACATCTGATTCATCAACAACATGAGCAACATTTCTCCAGAATCTCATAACTAAAATAAAACAGATGCCCTTTTAATTCTATTGATAAATTGCTTAGCAATCTTTAAAAAGTGCGATTTTCTATCCTAAAGATGAAACGCTCTTCAAGAAGATGGAAGAAAAAACGCCAGATGCGGTGGAAATGGCAAAGAAAACGCTTAAAGAAAGAGAAGAGAAAAAGGCGCTTGCATAGAGAAAGAAGCGCGTAATTATGAAATCTCTTGAAAAAATCGTTGCCGGAGCTATCATGGGGACATTAGGTTTAGCAGCCACAACTTTTGTTAGTGCTACTGTTTATAGCCTATTTGATAGGTATGCTAATAACAGGTATAGCGGTCAGGCAATTTCTATTGCTGTTGGGGGTCTTGCTGCAACAGCCGTAAGTCTAATGGTGTGGGCCGCATTTGATGATTATCAATCTAAGAAAAAATAAAATCTCAATCACATTTCGCTAAGACAATAATCCTTAAATAGCAATAATGATAAAAAGCGCTATGAGCCAAAGCGATATCTGGACAGAAAGATACAGGCCATCAAAATTTGAGGATGTTGTCGGGCAGCAGGAGATAATTAAAAGAGTTCACTCTCTTGTTAACTCAGTAAATATACCTCACTTGCTTTTTGCCGGTCCTGCAGGAACAGGAAAGTCCACTCTCGCACTAATTATAGTAAAATCTCTTTTTGGCGATAAATGGAAGGAAAATTACCTTGAATTAAACGCATCAGATGAAAGGGGAATAGATGTAGTAAGGCAAAAAGTAAAAGATTTCGCAAGAACAAAATCCCTTGGGCCTGTTCCATTCAAAGTTATCTTCCTTGATGAAGCAGATGCCTTAACAAGAGAAGCCCAGCAGGCATTAAGAAGAACAATGGAAAACTACACTAATACATGCAGGTTCATAATGTCATGCAACTATTCATCAAAAATAATTGACCCAATCCAGAGCAGATGCGTCGTTTTCCGATTCAAATTGCTTGAAAAAAAAGACATTGCTTCAATAATCAAAAGAATTGCAGAAAAAGAGAAATTGACAATAAAAGATGACGCATATGAAACTCTCTATGAAGCATCAGAGGGCGACTGCAGAAAAGCCATCAACTTATTACAGGCAACAGCATCAATCGCATTGGACATAAATTCAGAGATGATAAACATAATAGGCTCAAAGTCAAAGCCTAAAGACATAAGAGTAGTTCTTGATTATGCATTGTCCGGAGACTTTGCTAAAGCAAGGGAAAAATTATTAGACACCATGCTTACAGAATCAATTTCAGGAACAGAAATCATCAAAGCAATACAAAAAGAAGTCTGGAATATGGAAATAGAGCCTGAAGTAAAAGTCAAGCTCACAGAAAAAACAGGAGAAATTGAATTTAGAATTGTTGAAGGCTCTGATGAGTTTGTGCAATTGGAATCATTGCTCGCAAGCTTTGTGCTCGCAGGATTAGGAAAATCATAAGCGCGCTTGCTTAAAAAAAGAGAAGTAAAATGATACAAGGATCTTTAGCAGAAAAATACCGCGCAACAAAATATAAAGAGATAATCGGGCAGGATAAAGCGATTGCAGAAATACAAAAATTCCTAAAAGAATTTCCAAATAAAAAAGCAATTCTTCTTTATGGCCCAGCAGGAACAGGAAAAACAACTCTCGCATTGGCTGCAGCAAAGGAAAATAATATGGAGTTGTTTGAACTAAATTCTTCAGACTTAAGGAACCGGGCAAAATTAGAAGAAATATTAAAACCCGCTTCAGAGCAGAGCAGTTTATTCAAAAAAGGAAAGATCCTGCTGATGGATGAAGTGGACGGAGTCACAGGAAGTGATATTGGCGGCGTTCCAGAATTAATCAGAATAATTGAAGTTTCAGCACATCCTCTGATTCTGACAGGAAACGACATTTGGGATTCAAAATTCTCAAAATTAAGGCCAAAATGCAAGCTTGTTGAGATGAAACCTCTAAGCTATCTGTTAATATCCTCTTTTCTTGAAAAAGTCTGTGAAAAAGAAAGTATTAAAGAAAACATGCAGTTTCTAAAGCAGATTTCTATCAAATCTCAGGGAGATATGAGAGCTGCATTGAATGATTTGCAGGCTCATTCCCAGGATGGCGGAGCAGACATAGAATACCTTGATAAAAGGCATAAGGAAGATAATATTTTCAATCTTCTCAAATTATTATTCCAGGAAAGACAGCCCTTTTTAGAGTTGTTTGATAACTCTTCATTATCTCTGGACGAAATCTTTCTCTGGATTGAAGAAAATATCCCAAGGGAATATAAGGGAGAGGCATTGGCAAAAGCTTTCCATGCATTAAGCAGTGCAGATAAATTTCGGGGAAGAATATACAGGCAGCAATTCTGGCGCTTTCTCATTTACCAAAATGCCTTTCAAAGCGCAGGAATCTCCTACGCAAAGCCAGCAAACATAAACAGATTCACAAAATACGAAAGCCCCAAAAGAATTCTGAAAATATGGATTAACAGGCAAAAAAATGAAAAGAAGAAAACAATCGCCCAAAAATATGCAAAACATGTTCATTGTTCTGTAAAACGGGCAATGAGAGACTTCACTTTGATAAGAGATATAATAAAAAACAGCCCAAAAATCCAGAATCAGCTTAAGTTTTCACAGGAAGAGATTGATTTTCTAGGGAAATAATTAAGCTCAAAGAGTGCAATAAGGAAGCTTATTTTTAAAGCGTTTTCTTTCATGTTCAAAATGCTTTCTGCATAAATAACTCCATCCGCCATCATCTTTTCTCCCCAACATAGAAGGATATACCTCTCTATAAACTTTGTTAAAACACTTTCCATGATAATCGCAAATAGGAACTCGCTTGCCGTTAATTATTCTATACATCGGGGCAATTCTTTTTTTGATTACCATTCGAAAATTTATCTCGCCTTCTCAAACAATTCATTAACTTTCTTCCAATTTACGACGTTCCAAAAAGCAGAAATATAATCTGCCCTTTTATTCTGATATTTCAGATAATAAGCATGTTCCCAGACATCCAAGCCGAGCAAAGGCTGTTTTCCTTCCATCAAAGGCGAATCCTGATTAGCAGTACTATAAATCTCCAATTTTCCATTATGCAAAGCAAGCCAAGCCCATCCGCTCCCAAATCTTCCGAGCGCAGCATCACTAAATTTAGTTTTAAATTCATCAAATGAGCCAAATTCTTTCTTAATAGCATCAGCTATTTTCCCCTTGAATTCGTTATCTTTTTTATTTCCTGTCATCCATTCCCAAAATAATGAGTGATTTACATGTCCTCCTCCGTGATTCCTTACAGCTGTTTTAATATCTTCAGGAACGCTCTTTAAGTTATCGGCTAGTAATTCCTCAACTTTCTTATCAAATAACTCGGGATGTTTCTCTAATGCCGCATTTAATTTATCAACATACGCCTGATGATGTTTTGTATAATGTATTTCCATTGTCCTTGCATCAATATGCGGCTCAAGGGCATTATATGCGTAAGGCAGTTTAGGCAATTCGTGTTTCACGAATAACATTTATCAAAAGAATATATAAAACTTACTCAAATTCTTCACTCTTCAATATCTTCTTCAGCTACTGAATCACCCTGCTCAGCTTTCTCAACAACTTCCATTTTCCCGAATTTCCCTGCAGTTAATTGCAGTTTGCCGTTAAACTCATTCACATAGCCATTGGTTATCTTGATTTTATCCCCGACTTTTACTTTTGTGATATCATCATTCCATAAAGTCAAAGCAATCTCTCCAGAAGCATCAGAAATAACTGCGTTGCACAAATTCAATTCCCTTCCAAACTTAACCATTGTCTTAGGAACATCCTTGCTTTTTATTACTCCTTGAATATCAACTTTCCCCTGTCCGGATTTTAAATCAGAAATGTTCATTTTATCTCGCTAATTCCGCCTCAATAACCTGCTGGAATGCACTATAAGGTTGGGCTCCTGAAACAACAGCAAACCCGTTATCATTGTTTCCGATAAAGAACCCAGGCGTCCCTGAAACCCCAAGAGTTGTTCCATAGTTAAGATCCGCATTAACTTCATCAGCATATTTATTGGAATCAAGGCACAAATCAATATTATATCCTATCTCTTTAGCCCATTTCTTTATATCATCAACAGTGAAAGTTACAGTTGATTGAACTGTTCCTCCATCACGAATATTTTGCTCATCAAACATTTTATCATGCATTTTCCAATAAGCTGCATTTCCTCCAATCTCTCTGGCGCATCTCGCAGCCCGCGCAGCAGGAATAGAGGAAGGATGGAAGCTCAATGGAAAGTCCATGTAAACAAGCTTTGCTTTATCTGTACCAATATAATTCTGTTTTATCTGCTCAAGAGTTTCAGTATAGAATTGCCTGCAGAAAGGACATTGAAAATCAGAGAATTCAACAATTGTGATTGGAGCATTTGCATTTCCAAGAACAGGAGCATCTTTAGGAATACTAATGCCATCAACTCTATCGCTTGCTCCGCCAGTATTACCAGTGCCAGAACTGCCGGAATTAGTTGCGTCTCCTGATAAAGGAACAAGGTCTGCAATTATATTTTTTCCATCCAAGGTAACATAAATAGGTATTTCATTGCCTTGATAAGTCACAAGAAGTTCATAATAAGTTCCTTTATTTTCAATAGAATTGAGAGTGACTCCGCCCCCATCAACTTGAGAATTGAGAAAAGCAAGAACTCCTGCTGAAACACTACTCTCACTTGCTACATTAGTTCCTATGTTTCCTCTTCCAAAAATAAGAACGCCAATAAAAAGAAGCCCAAGCACAATGCTCGCCATAATCCATGGGTTTTCCCTGGATTTAATGAACCATTTTCCAACAGGAATTTCTATAGTGTCTTTAAATTTATCATCTGCCTGCTTTGCTCTCATGCTAATATCCTCCTTGAGTTCAGAACCAACTTTCTTTTTATCCTTATTATTCTTGCCTAAAACTTCTTCAACCTCCTCTTTTGAAGGAACTTCAGAATCTTTCCCACTCACCTTGACCATTCTCGGTTTAATAAATGACCATATAAAAACCTTTTGAATTTCTAATCAGACAATTTATATATTTAAAACTGCAAACTAAATAATGCCATACGACATAATCTTAGGAAGAGACAATTATGACAAAGCTAAATTTGGAAAAAAAGGATTGATTTACCTTGGAAAAACATTTGTTACAATGGGAAATTACACTTCCCTCTCAAATAATCTTTATATGGATGTGGCAAGAAGCCATGTCGTCCTAGTAGCAGGAAAAAGAGGATCGGGAAAGAGCTATAGTTTAGGAGTGATAGCTGAGGAATTAGCAAACCTTGATTCAGAAGTCTCCCAAAATGTTGCCTCATTAATATTTGACACAATGGGAATTTTCTGGACAATGAAGTTCAAAAATGAAAAAGATGCAGACTTGCTAAGAGAATGGAAACTTGAGCCAAAAAAACTTTCCATGAAAATCTTTGCTCCAGCCGGAAAAAAAGAAGAATACAAGGAAAGGAACATTCCCATTGATAATGTTCTTGCCCTCAAGCCTTCTGAATTGGAAGCGGAAGACTGGATTATAACCTTTGATTTATCAATGACTTCTCAGGAAGGAACTCTGATTCAAAACGCAATAAAAAAGCTAAAGGAAGGGTATAATGATTTTCATATAAAAGAAATAAAGCAGAAAATAGAAGAAGACAAGAATTCCTCAAGAGAAACAAAAAATGTTGCTTACGCTTTATTCAATGCAGCTGAAAGCTGGGGCATATTTGCATCAGAAAGCCAAAAGGGAACAGAGATTTCAGACTTAGTAAAGGCCGGGCAGACAACCATCTTAGATTTATCAGTTTACAGCTCTATCGGCTCATTTAATGTAAGAGGATTAGTAATCGGATTAATATCGAGAAAACTTTTTGAGCAAAGAACCGACTCAAGAAAAAAAGAAGAAATCCAATCTATCCAGCACGGCATAGACTATTTATCATACAAGCAAAGCAGGGAAACTCCTTTAGTGTGGCTATTTATTGATGAAGCTCATGAATTTTTGCCGCAGGATTACAAAACTCCCGCAACAGACTCGCTAATCCAAGTATTAAGGGAAGGCCGTCAGCCGGGAATTTCTATCGTTCTTGCAACGCAGCAGCCAGGGCAAATTCATAAAGATGTAATGACGCAGGCAGACATTGTTTTGTCGCATAGGGTTACAGCAAAGCCGGACATAGAGGCATTAAATCAAATAATGCAGACTTATCTATTAGAAAGCATTAAACAGAAAATGGATGAATTGCCAAGATTGAAAGGCTCTGCAATTATTCTTGATGACAACTCAGAAAGAATCTATCCGATGAGAATGCGCCCAAGATTTACCTGGCACGGCGGAGAAGCCCCGACATCAGTAAGAGCGGAAACCGAGATATAAGTAAAGAATAAAAATTGCTACAAAGCACAGAAATATATTTAAATCCATGCACGTAATCAAAGCAATGGCTGGCAAGAGATTTTATTTGCTTCTATTCCTGCTGTTTATTCCTGTTCTTCTTGTTCCTTTTTCCTCATCTGCCGGGTGCGGAGGAGCTGAAAGGTGCGAATGTGGTAATGTTCTTAACATGAGCCAAACAATGTGGTATGATTTAGAATGCCCTGATTACACCGCAGCGTTATATATACAGGCAAGCGGCCCATCGTATCCTATAACTCTTGACTGCAACGGCCATACAATTTCAGGCGGATACTATTGGGGCTCGGTCAAGGTGGTAGATTACAGTTCAGATGTAACTATAACAAACTGCAATATAACATCAGGAGTGGGGGGCATAACTATAGGAAACGGGCCGGGAAACCGCATGAAAATACTGAACAATACTGTATCACACACAACTTCTACAGGGATAAATGTAATAGCAAACAATGTGCTTATAGAAAACAACTACTTGCACGATACTGGGGGTAGCATATCAATCACAGGGAAAAATTTTACAATAAGGGATAATATCCTAAACCAGTCAGGAGGAAATGGAATAACAGTCTGGTACACTTCGCAGAATGTAACTATAGAGAACAACGAAATATACAGAAGCTATTCAACAGGAGTTTTCATTAATGGGCAGACTTCAGATATTTTTGTCCAAAACAACATTATAAAAGATAATAGGGAATCTCCAAATTCAGGAAGAGGGATACAGCTTGAGAACTTGCAGAATGCTACTTTAAAAAATAATCTGATTGATAACATGACTAATTATGGCATTCTTATTTCTGGGTCTGACAGAATAAAGCTCATAGGAAACACAATAAAAAATACACAACAGCCGGCGATATACTCTGTGCAGTCAAAAGGAAACAACCTGATTGATTCAAACCTTCTTGAAAGCAATACAGCAGGCATGGCATTTATAGTTGAGTCTCATTCCCCAAAGTATGACAGAATAATCAACAATATCATAAAAAATAACACCGCTGATGGAATAAAGTTTGTTACGCAGTCAAGCTCAAGGCCAAGATTTTACGAAGAAGAAATCATAAACAACACAATTGAAGGAAATAGCGTAGGAATATCGCTTGACGGAGATTTCTTCAATTCAACAATAAAGGACAATATTATAAAGAATAACAGAAATGCAGGCATCTCTCTTAGAATAATCAGCGGAAACTGGTATCCTGCAAAGAACAAATTTGTTTCCAACCTTATAGAAGGCAATAATCAGGGATTTGAGATATATCAAATGTATACTTCCGGCATTGACAATGAAATATCAGGCAACAGGATATCAATGAACAGGATAGGCATTTCCTCAACAGAATCTAATAAAAACATAGTTAAAGACAATTTTTTCCTTGATAATACTGAATTCGGGATAAAGCTGGTTTCATCCAGAGATAATCTGATATTCAACAATTATTTCAGCAATATAATAAATGCCCAGGACACATCAACAAACTTCTGGAACACCACAAAAACTCCGGGCACAAACATAATCGGGGGTCCATTCATAGCAGGAAATTACTGGAAAGACTACAGGGGACTTGACCGGAATGGCGATAAAATAGGAGACACTTATGTTCCTCATAAGTCAAGCGGCAATATAACTAATGGGGGAGACTACCTTCCTCTTACAAACAGGACAGTCCTGATAGCTGTGAGAATTTAGCTGAGAAAAATCCAGCCTAAAAAAGAACATTTAATAACAATTTAGGAAAACGACAATTTTAGAAAGGTTTAAAAGTCAATATTTAGTAGCCAAATAATGAAAACTCCTGCAAGAAAGCCGAGGGGATTGAATAATTCGCTTAGAATGGGATGGAGACCTTCAAAACAGAGCGTTTTAGCCGACAACGGCCAAAGAGTTCCGGCTAGAATATCTTTTTATAAATCTCTTCCTGGAGGCGGTCTATTTGCACAAGCCGGATATTGGGGAACAATTGGTGGCGAGCATTTTTATTGGATATCAGAAATGTGTAGAGACCAGACTCATGGCGAAAGGAAAACAGCATATGATACAAATGCTGATATTCGAGAATTGGAAGAACATCTTGAAATGCAGGAGCCAACAGATAGACCTTCTCCAGAATCTCCGGATGAAGAGTACGAAGCCCTTTGGTGCGTATAAAAATGACTAAAAGAATATTAAAATCAGGTGCATTGGATCCTGTTAAGGTTATTAAAGCATTAGAGCCGCTTTCTCAAGTTTCATTATCTTTTTCTGAAGGCCAAATAGAGCAATTCGTAAGAATAACCCAAGATACCACTTTTCTCCACACTCGTGAAGCTGTAAATCACGGCTACTCTGGAATAATTGTGCCTGCAAACCAAATCTCCATAGCTTATGAAGCACTATTAAGAAATTGCCTGTTTTTATTAGAGATGAAAGGATTAGATTTTTGGCTTAATCATTTTAGCTTTAGGATGAATGATATAGCTTATGCAAGAGAGAATCTTGAGCCTTCTGCGAGCGAGGTTACTATTCAGACAGGAGGAATAGTAAGATTAACTAATTCGTATGCATTTAGGGAAAACGGAACTAAAAAAATAATAGAATTTAGGGCAGGATTGAAATTGAGGGAAGAAGAGACAAACCCTTTGAGCCCTCTTAAAGAACATTTTCTATCTCGCAGATATGCCCTCTCCAGAGAAGATATAGAAGATTTAGGGAATTCAGTAGGAATGAAATTAGATTACGTGCCAAGTATGCTCTTTCCCTCGTTTGTAACTTCAGCCATCTTACAGCATGCATCAAAAAGAAAAATTACTAATTTGGGCTATAATGCCCGAATGAGTGTTGATTTTTCACAGGAAGTGCCTCATACAGGAAGATTTTATATAAAAAGTTCAAAGCCAAGCCATGGAAGGGCCGGGAATAAGTACGTTTATTCTTTCTCAGCCCAGTGCGCGCAACAAAGAAACTTATTAGGAAGAATTAAATCATTCATAGTAACCGATGATGAAGTTGATGAAAGAGCTTTTATGAAATCTCAAAGTCGGCCCTTAATCTGTATTTTCTAACCGCGATATTCCCTGCTTTCTTAATTCTAAGAATTTTAATTCTCTTCCCTGCTTTCTTCGCTTCAGATAAAACAAGCTCCCTAATTTTATCTCTCTCGCTTTCCGGATAAAACCCATAATAATGAATAATTGTTTTTCTTTTGGATACAGAAAAAGCAACATCCAAAAAGCTATCTGATAAGTTCGGGCGTGGCATGACAATCCTGTCAAATTTGGAATTAATTTTCTTATTCCTTCCGATAACTCTCCGAACATCTCCCTGCATAATCTCAACATTATCCAGCTTATTTCTCTTAACATTAATCAAAGCATATTTGCTGCATTCTCTATTAAGCTCAACACCAACAACCCTCGCTGCCTTGCTCAATTTAGCAATCGCAATGGCAAAAGGAGCAACTCCAGAAAACATAACTAAAACATTCTCCTTTTTTTTCACGCCTTGAGCAATTTCCAGTCTTTCAGAAGACAAACGCGGAGAAAAGTAGCATGTGTCAACATTAAATCTGAAGACGCATCCATTTTCCTTATGCAATGCCTCTTTGGTCTTCTCGCCTGCAAGCCACTTGGTTTTTTGCGTCCGAAGCCGGCCTGAAAATCCAGCAGTCTTTTCCAAAATAGTTCTGACAGATTTATTTTCGCGCAAAAACTTCAAAGCAATCCTTTTCTTTTTACTATTTCTAATTTTTCTGTCAAACTTCAGTATTGCTATATTGCCCAAAATGTCAATTCCCAGTTTCATCCAGACAGAAGCAAATCTATATTTAAAACCCTTTTCAAAATCTTTAAATACAAACTATTCTTATAAGATAGAAGATGGTAGCAAAAATTTTAGGTTATTTATTATCTGCAGTAGGAATTATAGGTCTTGCTCTCTCCTACAAAGAAGTGCGGACTGCCTTAAATCTTACTCTTCCTCAAGCATTGAGCGAAACAACATTGATGATAATAAGTCTTGTAGTTCTTGCAGTCGGCGTCCTATTTGTTCTCAAATCAGGAAAAGGCGGCAAGCATAAGCAAAGAGCAATGGAAGTTCCTATCTATCACGGCAAGGAGATTGTGGGTTATAGAAGAGTTTAGCTCTATCTTCTAAAAGTCCTTCTTGAGAACTTTATAAAAGCCCATATTATAAAAAAAGCAATCACCACAACTATCAATCCTAACAAAATATTAAAAGATAAAAGCCAGTAATAAGCATTATTTATGTAATAAACTGCAATGCCTGAAATCGCAAGGGAAATAATTAAAGCAGTTCCCCTGCTTCCTCCAAGCATGCCTTTTCTTGTCAGGACGCTGAAAATAACAAGAAAGAACAATAAAAACAAGGCTATAAGCACAACATCTGGATTGTAAAACATACTCTCAAGCAAATAAGAGTCAAAAGCCATTATTTCTTCTTCCTGAAGGCTCCTGCTATTCCTTCAACAGTATCATGCAATAATTCTCTGTCTAATTCTTCTTTCATCTTTGCTTCTCTTTCTTTTCTTTTCTCTATATTTTCTTTCAGTTTCTTAAAGAATTTTCTTACATTCAAAATAAGGAAGCCATAAATCAAAATAAAGATTATAAATCC
Organism: Candidatus Woesearchaeota archaeon; assembly: GCA_964437555.1. Classification (GTDB taxonomy): domain Archaea; phylum Nanobdellota; class Nanobdellia; order Pacearchaeales; family GW2011-AR1; genus UBA92. The sequence continues at coordinate 13,442 of CAYTHI010000012.1, forward strand.
AGCCCACTGCCAAGCACCTTCCCTGAAGAATATAATTTTAAATATTAGTAAAGAAATTAAAGAATAAATACCAAGATGTCCAAACAAAATAGCAAGAATAGATGCAATAGCCCAACCTATAGCCTCGCTAAATGTTCCATAAAGATTAATAATTTCAGCCAAAGAAAACAGGAAAATAACCCATAACATGACTGCGAATAAAAATATTAATGAAAAATTATAATCTTCTCCAAATAAGAAGAACAAAAGGGGATTAATATTCTTTAGTCCCTGATTAAGATTAGCAATCTTCTCATTCTTTAGAAATTGCTCTTTCCACTGCTCCGCTAAATAAGCCCATTTATCCGCTTCTGTATAACCCTGTATGTCTTTTGCATTATCAATAATATTATTAGCTGCATCTTCAAATCCCGTTGAATCTAAAGGGCTTTGGGCAAAAACGTTAAAGGCAAAAATTAAATTAAAGAAAAACAAGAACAAAATAAAATAGCATACTACTTTTTTACTCATAATGTATGAGTATAAAACAAAGTTTAAATAACTTTAGAAAATTATTATCTGCCTAATTCGTAAGAAGTTTTGCCAATCTCTGCCATTGTTGTTAATCCTGCTTCAGCCTTTGCACTTCCCATTGCCGCTCTTAGCTTCAATTCGGCAACTTTTCTCTTCCAAACCCATTCTCTAACCTCTTGTTTCCCGTAATTGAAGAGGATAAATATAATAAAAATTGCTATTATATTGACAAACACAGCAATAGTCCCTAACCCAGAAGCTAAAACAAGACCAACAACAGAGATGAAAGATAAAATTTTAAAATTTGCCGCAATAATCGCTAAAACTCCTCCAATAATCCAGCTAATGGCTGGAGAGAAAGTCCCGAATAGAGAAAGGATATCGCCAAAACTCAAAAACAGCAAAACCCAAATTCCAATAATAATAATCAACGCACTTGTTTCATTAGTCCATTCAATTAAAAAAGAAGGAATCTGCCCATATACAAAATCCAAGAAAGCAGCCCTCGGACCTAATATTTCATTATTGCTTGTAGTTTGAGAAGTAGCCTCTGATATCCTCGCTTTGGCACCTTCAGTGATTTGTTGAGGAATTCCAAACTCGCCAAAGAAAAATAACCCAACAAGCGAAATAACTGCGAAAATTCCTGCAATCCACATAAACAACTTAAGTGGAAAATACATCTCTCCCTTCTTATTCATCATCCGAAAGTTAAGAACATTTTATTTATAAACTTTCTCATGTTGTAAGTTGGCTCTTATTCTTAAACAAACTGAAACAGCTTCTTCTGCGAAGCTTTCCCCCATTAAAGGTTCATTTCTTAACCTTAATCCTTTCTTTCTTCAATCTCTTTAGAATTTCCCTGCCTTTTTCAGTTTTTTCAAGCTTCTTATAAAATTCATCTGCTTTCTGAAACTGGCTATCAATCAACTCTTTCTGTCCTTCGCTCCAGTCCTCATCTGAGTTTTTTTTCATAAACTCAACCCAATATTTTACATACCAGATTCTATCCTTAAAATTTCTCATTCTATCATTTTTCAATTCTCCAAAATCAACACTTATATCCTTGGGGTTTACTTTTGCAACCATTTCCACATGCCCTGAACTTTAAAAAGTTCAATATAATAAGAAAGTTTTTCTTTATTAAGATTATCTTTGAAATACTCATATATATGTTTAGCATCTTCAAAATCCTTATCAGAACTAACCTCTTCAAAATCACCTTGGCTTATAAGAGATAATTTGTAAGCAATCTGCAATTCCAATGGAGAGATATAAAGAGTTTTATTTTTTAATATAAGTTTTATCCTGTCTTTAAGGGCATCTTCTTGTATCTTGTTAGTTATCATTTTAACCTCCATAGTAGGAAGAGGCATTCCCTTTCTATAAAACCTAATTGCATGTTCATGCCACATCTCAAAAGCTTCCTTTATATCAGATGTATTGGCGCATTCAAAGTTATTTTTATCTAAATCTTCAAATACGTTCTTAAATTTTTCAAAATCCATCCGAGGAATTAACAAATCAACATCTTCACTAGCTCTTGTCCTTCCAAGAACAATTGAAACATATCCGGAAACAATAACATAACTTGTATATTTTTCAAGGAGGTTTATAAAATCGATAGTAAATTTATCAAGCTCATTAATAATCTTACTTGAATAAATCTCTCCTTTTTTAGAATCATATTTCATGCACCAATTAAGATTTGAGACTATAAAACCCTTGCTGACAATTTAGCTGTAACAACATTAAAACAGCATTTGCTGCCCTGCTTTTCTCTTTCCTTCCTGCAACTTTTCAAGCTGTTTCTCAACCCTTTCAATTGAAAAATCATGCCTTTTAACCAAAATCTCCTTGATTTTATTCTTATCTATTTAAGGCAATTCCACTTTTGTTTAGAATCCGCTCTTTTCCTCCATTAATACCAAAGCGTCTGCAAATCTCACACTCCTGCTTATTTCTCTTTAGTCCTTTAAAACCCAGATTCTCCTTCATAATCGCAGCAAATTCCTTATGAGTCACATCAACCTTCAGTTTAGATGCTATCCTCTTTATTCTATCAAAAAAACTTTAAGTTGTTAGTTTTTTGGATGTTCAAGAAGTCGACTCCATACTAAAGTATGGAGTTTTTGAGGAGACTTTTTAACATAATAAACATCAATATCGCAATTCTCATATTTATAAGCTAAATTCCCGTAATACCAATTTACCAAATGCCCTATTTTAACTGGATTTTTCATTTCTTTTCTTATGTTTTTCTAAAAATTTCTCAATTTCTATGATAAAAATATCAAAATCCTTCAATCCTGAATAAATGCTTTCATATGCCTTGCTGTCATCTATTGTGTCATATTTATGAACTAATACATTGCGAAAACCTTTCATCTCATGCAAAACCTTTCCAAGCCTTTCAGAAAGAACTTTTTCTTTGACAACAGAATCAATTATGCTGTCTTCGTCTGAAGGAGTCAATCTGCCAATATCAGCATTAATTATAGAGCAAATGTCAATCATTAATTGGATGGCAAATTCAGTCTCTTTATACAACGCATTTTTGTCCTTCCTGCTGTTTAAAAATCTAAATTCAGAAGGCAGGTATTCTTCAACATAAGAAAGAGAATCTTTTAGCTCCCTTACCTTGGAATATATCAAATCTAATCGCAAAGGTCTTGTCATTTCATTTTCTCCAGACCAATATAATCATAATAATATTTTTTAAACCTCTCAAATTCTTTTATTGTTTCATATGCCATATTATAAACAAAGGCCAAATCCTTTGCATAAAGGACTTTTCCTTTCAGGACGTCTTTTCTTATATATAAAGGCAAGTCCTGGAATATTTTGGCATCAAATTTTTTATCAGAATTTGCCTTGATTAAAAATCTAAATCTCTCTTTCTTGTCTCCATCATAATAAATAGCAAAGTCGTAGTCCGACATTTTATTTGCCATTCCGGAAGCCTGCGAGCCATATAAAATAACAAACTTCACTTTATTAAAATCAGGCATTTTCTTAAGTTTTTTCATAAAACCTTTAATATTCTTATCCATCTTCCTTAAGAGAAAAACAACTTTAAATTACTTTCTAAAACAACGTTTTCTGCGAAGCTTTTCTCTTTCTTTCCTGCAACTTTTCAAGCTGTTTCTCAACCCTTTCAATTGAAAAATCATGCCTTTTAACCAAAAGCTCAATAATTTTTTCCCTGTCCAGCTTGGGAAATTCAACTTTCAATTTCTTCACATTCGGCCTCTTAAAAATCTCAAAAACTTCCTGCCAGTTGAAATCCAGTCTTTCCTCAACTGCCTTGAATATTTCAACAGGATATTTTTTCTCCCTTACTAAAGAAAGTGCTTTCTTAGGACCTAATCCTTTAACACCTCCGGGATTAAAATCACTTCCAACAAGAATAGCAAGGCATATTAATTGGTCCCCATCAATTCCAAGTGTGTTAAGAACTCTCTCGTATTCAATTATTTCAGGAGAAATATCTACAACACCCATTCTTGTCTTTCTTTTTCTTGCCAAAGTCAGATTCTGAATCAGTCTCCTTCCTCCCACAGCTAAAGCATCATAATCCTGGCTTCCGACAGCATACGCTTCTCCTGACCTTACTAATTCAGCGCATTGCATTTCCCCTTCAGAAGGCGCTTGGACAACAGCAATCCCCATTGCTTCCAATAATTCCATGCTTTCTTCAATCATTCCTTCTTCAAATCTTACATTCTGCCTTGCATATTTCCCCGCCTCAACAAAATCTCCCTTAATCATTGCGCTATCATATTTCTCTCTCGCAATATCTTTTGCTTCAGCTCTTTTTTCTTTCGTGCCGCTTTTTAATTCAGGAGAAGTACCATCAAAAACATAAATTAACTTTATGCCTTCAGAAAGCAAAGCTATATTCCTATAAAAAAGTCCTGATAAATGCGAAGTTACTCTGCCTTCAGAATCCATTAATGGTGTACCGTCCTGCTGCCTTATACTGCTTAGAAACTGATAAATTGCATTAAAAGCATCAATCGCAATTACCTTTCCTTTCAATTCTTCAAATTCTATTGCTCTTCTTGAAACAATATCTCCTATCTGCAAACCCATAAATAAAAAATGATAATAATCTATAAAAAGATGCTGGTTTAGGCGCTGGCTTTTTTCTCAGAACAAAGGGCAAACATTGAAGGAACACTGATTTTATTGCGCCCGATACCTGCTCTGCTTCCGGAATAATGCCTGGACATTAGAAAGCTTGCCGCCAGAGAATTCACATAATTTTCAAGACTCGGTTGTTCTGCATCACCTCTATCAATATAAATGGGCAAAACATATTTTCTTTTATCCTGTTCAAATCCTCTTCCTCTCAAATCAAATGATGCATTAAATTCATATTTCTGCCCTGTCGGAGTGCTTCCTTTATGCACAAGCTCGCAATCAATATCCACAAAATCAAGCCCGTTTCTCTGATGCCTTATCATGGAAGCTGCAGCAAAAACCCAGCCAACAAATTCTCCCTCATCACTCGTTGTTCTTGCCATAGACAAAAAGCCAAATCAGAATATTTAAATCTTTCTATTTGTTATTACTTATTAATAACACAACTTATACGAATTGAGCAGCTAATTTCTCTCTATTCTTCTTCGTCATATGGGCCGCTGTTTTAACATGTTCTAAAGCTTGCCTAACGCCCTCATTAGACAACCCATCCGCATAAGCAACTGCTCTCCAACATCCCTACTTAAATCTTCTTACAAAGGGAAAATCTAAAAACAGCCTTCCATTGATAAGAAAATGAAAGGATTCATTGTTCATCCCACATATGAAAATCTTGATAACAAAACGATTGTTTATCTTTACGGAAGACTGGAAAATAATCAGTCTTTTGTCGCAATAAATGAAATAGAGCCATATTTCTTCATAAAAGAATCTGACTTAAAAAAGGTTGAAAAACTTCTTAAAAAATATAAAGTTGAGAAAACATCCCTCGCTAATTTTTCCGGAAACAAAGTTGCTAAGATTTCTTCCAATACTCAAACAGAACTGAACAAGCTTTTTCAGGCTTTGCATAAAAAAATTGAGACATATGAAGCGGACATAAAGCCGCATTACAGATTCATGATGAACAACAACCTTCTTGGAAGCGTGGAGATAGAAGGAGATTATGAATTATCAGAAAGAGTTGAACGCATATATAAAGAGCCAAAAATTTCATCTTCAGATTTCAAGCCATCTCTGAAAATTGCATCAATAGACACCGAATGGGATAAAAAAGGAAATTTGTATTGCATAGGAATTTATGGAAAAAATATAAACAAAACATTTATGGTTACAAAACACAATTTAAAAAATGTTGTCTCATGCAAATCAGAATCAGAAGTTCTTGAAAAGTTTAAGGCAGAACTTATAAAATTTGACCCGGATATTATTACCGGCTGGAATCTTATTGATTTTGACTTAAAAGAGCTGCAGGAATTGGCGAAAAAGAATGGCGTATCATTAGATTGGGGCAGAAGCAAAGACTCTCTGAGATTAAGAATAGAATCAAACTTCTTCAGGTCATCATCAGCCGAAATAACAGGCAGGCAGGTTCTGGACGGATTAAACATGATAAGAGACCCTTTCATTAAAGAAGCTCCTTCAATAAAATATGCAGATTTTGAAACATACACTTTAGAAAGTGTCGCACAGGTAGTTCTTGGAGAAGGCAAACTGATTAAAGGAAAAGGGCGGAATGAAGAAATAACTTCTTTGTATGAAAAAGGCACAGGCGAATCACATCAAAAGCTTGCTGATTATAATTTAAAAGACTGCAAGCTTGTCTATGATATAATTGAAAAAGCAAAATTCATAGAGCTTGCCATTGAAAGGTCACAGCTCACAGGGCTGCCATTTGACAGACTAACAGCATCCATCGCTGCTTTTGATTCACTCTATATAAGAGAAGCGCATAAAAAAGGTCTCGTATCTCCAACAATGAAATTCATTCAAAAAGAGGAAAAAATCCTTGGAGGCTATGTAAAAGAATCTGTTTCAGGAATTTACCATAACATATTGGTTTTGGATTTCAAATCCCTGTATCCCTCAATACTAAAAACATTTAACATAGACCCTGCATCTTATGTGGAAAAACCAAAAACAAAAGACAAGAAAGATATTATAGAATCTCCAAACAAAGCTTATTTCAAAAATCAGGAAGGCGTATTGCCTGGAATAATTCACAAATTGCATGAAGCAAGGGAAAAAGCAAAAAAAGAAAAAAGAGAATTATCCTCCTTCGCAATAAAAATAATTATGAACTCTTTCTGGGGAGTTCTTGCAAGCCCAAACTGCAGATATTTTGATTTTAAAATGGCAAGCGCAATAACAAATTTCGCGCAATTTATAATAAAGCTAACCGCGAAGGAGATAGAAAAGCTTGGCTACAAAGTTATTTATTCGGATACAGATTCCGTCTTCATAGAATCAAACCTAGAAAAACAAAAGGCAAATGCAATCGGGAAACATATTGAAGAATATATAAACAAATTTTACAAAGAATACACAGAAAAAAATTATAATAGGCGTTCTTTTCTTGAACTTGAATTCAAAAAGCAATACCTTTCCTTCTTAATACCGAAAATGCGCGGCTCTGAAGCGGGCTCAAAGAAAAGATATGCAGGATTAACAGAAGAAAACGGAAAAGAGCATGTTGAAATAGTCGGTCTTGAAGCAATCAGGGGAGACTGGACAGAGGCAGCAAAAGATTTCCAGATTGAATTGTTAAACAGGATATTTCGCAAAGAAGAATTTGTTAATTTTATCAGAAAATATGTAAAAGACCTCAAATCAGGAAAATTTGATGAAAAACTCGTTTACAGAAAATCAATAAGGAAGCCTCTCAGCGAATATACCAAGACAACTCCTCCCCATGTCAAGGCAGCGAGAAAGCTGGACAATTTTGAATCCAATATAGTTGAATATGTACTGACTGAAGCAGGTCCGGAGCCAATGCAAAAATTAAAGCATAAAATAGATTACGAACATTACATAGAAAAACAGCTCAAGCCAATAGCAAATACAATTCTTTACTTCTTCAGCAAAGATTTTGATGAAATAATAAACACCTCAAAGCAAATGAAGCTATTTTAAAATTATAATCAAAAGATCCTTGTACACCAAGCGTGTAACCTAAGAATTATAAGAAATTGCCCTCCCTGAATTCTGCGAGATGTATTTAGTTAGTTCAGATTTAACAAAATCAAGATTAAATTTAGATAAATCAGCGCCATGTTTCTCTAAAACGATTAACGACTTCTCTTTACTACCGAGCAAAATTTTCCTGCCCAATAGCATAAAATCCCGCGTGTTAAAATTAATTAAAGAGTTATATTATAGAGTTCAAATATCAATTATTATTCCCTTTCTTCCGACATTTATTACTCTCGTTCCATCTATGATGTCTTCAAACCCGCCTGCTTCATGAATATGCCCATGAAGCAAAATATCAGGCTTGAATTTTTTTATTGCTTTTCTTATTGCTTCGCTTCCTCTAAAGCCGGAAAATTCAGACATGCTTCCTGCAGGATGCATATGAGTAAGCATAACCTTTTTCTCTATGCCTTTTAATCCTGCGTGTGCTTTCTCCAATGCATTCATCATCTCCTTTTCATTAATCATAAATCTCTGCCCTATATCAGTAGCTCCTCCTGCTCCAAAAAATCCGACATTCTCATATTGCGCAGAATAGCCATGAATGTTTCTAACTCCATAAAACTGGGCAAGAAAGTCAATTGTGGCAAAAGAATCCCAATTTCCGGGAAGTATCAAAACTTTTTTATTTTTATCCTTAAAGGGCTTCAATAAATCTCTTGACTCACGAATTCCTGTAATATCCCCGCATAAAACAACTAAATCTGCCTTCTCTTTAACAGCCCTGTCAGCCAGTTTTTTTGTTGCCTGCGAATCCCCATGTATGTCTGCCGCAGCCAATATCCTGAACTTATTTCTTCCTGCCATGATAAAAAAACGAACAGGCATTTTATATACTTTACTTAAAAGCAGTTAGAGTTTGTAATTTTCAAATTACTAATAATTTAGAATTAACTACTAATTTAGATAACACTTCCGCAGAAAAGTTTAAAAGCAATATACTTATTCAAATATATAGGTTGCAACATAATAAAATGAAAGACAACTTTGATGTATTCTTCAGAAGAAAACCGGCATTAATGCTCGTTGCTCTTAAAAAATTAAGCAGGGCAAGATATGGTTCTATTCTGGCGAAGGAAGTTGACTGCACTTACAGCCATGCTGTAAAGATTCTTCAGACTTTGGAGAGATTAAGTCTTGTTGTCTTTGAAAAGAAAGGCAGGATAAAATTAATAAAGCTTACAAAAAAGGGAACTGAAGTTGCAAACAGCATAGAGAATATAAAAAAACTTATTGATTAAGACCGCACATGGATAAGAGTTCTATAAAAATATTTCATAAGCATAATTATTAACAATAAAAGATAAATATGCATATAGATATTAAGTTTGACAAAAAAACGTGCTTTTTAAACAATATAGGTTGATTAAATCTTAAATAACTTCTAAATCTCGCCCACTTTCTTCATAAAACTATCCAATCCTTCAATATGCGAAACTCCTGACTTAATAATCACTCCCCTTAAAGTGGAATCTAATCTTACTCCAAGCTCCTGAAATATCGGCTTTAATTTTAAATAAAGCATTTTTCCTTTTTTATCAAAATCTGTAAGAATGCAAACCCTGTCTTTCTTTGATAACTCTTTGACTATTGTCTCTGCCCTCTCTCTTAATGTTTTCCCGGTTTCATGAATTGCATAAACTCTTACGAAGCCAAGATTCTGCAAAGAAGACACATCTTTCTTTCCCTCAACTATTATTATGTAATCAAGGTACTTCATCATCTCGTGCTTAAGTCTTGGATTATATTTCATATATTATCTTCTTCGGGATTTCTTATAAAACTTGTTATATATTAAAACCTGCAATAGATAAACCGGCAGCACCATAATTATAAAGACGAGAGGTGACCAAAACAAAGAGTAATATGGAAGGGTTATATTTTCAAAGCCGCATATCTCCTGTATGCAGTTTATGTTATCTTCGGGAATGGTGTATGCAATCGTTATTCCGTGAAGCAGCACAAGATACGCTAGGGCATACAGCAAAACTTTCTTATTCGTTTTTTCTCTTAAAGTTAGTAAAAAGGCAGTAGTTATGGAGAACATATGGATAAGAACAGGCACTAATAATTCAAGCCCATCGGCTCCAAATATGTATTCAGAATATCCGAAGATAAATTTATTAAAAAGCAATTTGCCTAAGAAATCAAAAGTCCACAAGCCATGGGCTATGAAACCCACGGAGATAAATCCCTTGATAATGTCTATATTCCTGCTTAAGAAAGCAACGCCAATAAACAAAGGGGTGTGGTTGCAGAACCAAAATAAAACCCCTGGCCTTCCTGCATCAAGATTCATAAAAACTACTATTGCCTGAAGAATGAGAAAAAAAATCCCTGCTAAAAAATAAATATTTTTCCCATTATAGTTTCCCAAATTTCTCATTTTCATGACAGCAAAAACAAGTATTTCAATCTTCTGAAAAATGGCCCCGAGGGGATTTGAACCCCCGACACCTGGATTACTTTTACTTTCGTATTAAGAGTCCAGTGCTCTGACCAGGCTGAGCTACGGAGCCGTACTCCAGAAAAAACATATGTCTTTTTAAAGATTGGGCTTTTTCCCTTTGACATGTTCGGAAGGTCAATACCCGGAATTAATTATGAAGATTTCATTGACATAAGAGAATTGGCGCGCTGCCAAATAGTTCTAAGATGTATAGATAAAAAAAATAAATTAGCCTTAAGAGTTTATCAGGAAATAATTGATGCCTTAGATAAAAGAGGGATTAGTTTTGATTATGATGAAGAAGCAGACCCCAGCATAGGCGAATTAATAACCTGCGAGCAGGCAAAAAAAGACTCAGAAATAAACTATCTTGGATATACGCTTTTTGGATATATGCCTATGAATCAAAGATATACAGAAGTTTACAGCCAATGCCTAAAAGAAGCAATTGAAGAAGAATTGCCGAATATAAAATAATTCACAAAAAAATTATTTATAAACTCTCCAAGTATGCTCGCACTTCGTGCATTTGTAAAATTTCGTCTCCGACTCGTCTGAAGACCTTGTCTGCATTGTCCAGAAATAAGCTTCTTTATTCTTGCATTCAGGGCATTTTATCTCAACTAAAGGATATGTATTAAGCTTCTTTTCATCAATGACAGCAACAGAGCTTGTTTTCTTTATATCCTCGGAAGACTGAATCTTTAGCTTTCCCTTATGCCTATATCCGCAACTGGCACAAGACACACTTCCGCTTTCGTTAACAACGATAAGCCCGCCGCATTTATGACAAAATTCCATATTAAAAGAATGTTTATCCATGATACCTTAAAGTTTATTAATCTTTCGCTACTTACAGAATCCTCTCTCTCCCTCAGGTCTTATTCCTTCAAAAAATACTAATTTAATCCAGCCAAGCCCGGGAATTCTGGCAACAGCCTTGCCAACTATCGCGCTTTCAGGTATATTTTTTTCCTGAGATAGCTGACCAAAATTATTATCTCCTCTTGTTTGAAAAGGCTCCTGGCCAACAAGCCTGTGTATAATAGGATTTCTGAAATCAGAATTAAATATAACAATATCTCCGACATTATAATCTCCTCTTCCATAGACAAGAATGATATCTCCTTTATTCAATCCATTATGAAAATAAAAATCCTTGAAATCTTCTTTTGTTATATTCTTGCTTTCATACCATGCGCTGTTCTGTATAAACCATTTATCAAAATCAGAAGGATTATGATACATTGAGCATGACTCAACGACAACTAAAGGCAATCCGGCCCCTGTTGCAAATCCCAAAACAGGAAAAAATATAAACTTAATAAAAATAAAAGCCAAAATCAAAGAAACAAGCCAGCTCTGCCAGCTGTCTTCATTCAAAAACTTCCAAAATCTCTTCATGTAACTATTTGTATTTATCATCTATCAGCAAAGTAAAACTGCTTTTTAAACTCTTTTTCCACTTCTTTCAAGTAAATCTCGAAGATATTTCAAAGCTTCTTCTTGTTCTGTTCTATAGGCAGGCTGACTATCCAATTTACTTAGAATTGAAGGGGTTATAGGTTTTCTTGCAGAATCTCCAGGCTCTTCTGCAGGAATATGTCTTCTTACAATATCCTGGACTTGAGCCGAAAAGCTTGCAAAACACCGCACACCTCCTCCATTTTTTAAAGACGTTAAAGCAATTCCAATAAATTTACCTTCCTGCTTACTCAATTCTCCGGAATATTCAGACAAATAGACAGCTTCTCCTCCACCTAAATCAGCAATTTGTGCAAGATGCCCAAAAGAGCTAAGGCCCTTAAATCCAGAATAATAATTTGGCATGAAATCTTTTCTTATTCTCAATTTAAAAAGCTTTCTGTCAAGAATTATTATGTTCAAAAAACAGAAATATTTAAATACTTAGTATATCCCTATTCGTATATACCAAAAACACTAACATGGCAAAAGATATATTTGATGCGTTAATAATGTGCAAGAATTGTCACAAAGAAATGTATCCAACAGAAATTGTAAAAGACGGGGCTGTCTTTAGGGCAGTTCAATGCCAGAAATGCAAAGAAATTATTTATCATCCATCAGATTTAGAAAGATTTAAGCAATTCAATAACATTAGAGATAAAACTTTTAATGTAAAATTGCGGGTCATCGGAAACAGCCACGCAATCAGCATTCCGAAAGAAATTGTTGAATTCATGAGAGAACAGGATAAAATAATGGATGACATGGTAAGCTTATGCTTTGAAGACATGCGCAAGTTGCGTTTGGAATTCGGAGGCCACGATGAATGAAAGAAAAATAAAACAAATGAAAAGGTTATATGAAAAAATGAATAATTTTCAAAGTAAATATTTTATAGCTGGAGTTGAACTATCAAATTTTTATACCAATATAATTCAAGATAATAATGGAGGTAGCATCTAAGTTGAAGGATTACAAATTAATCTTTAAACTATAAAAAATAAAAAATGAATGAGCAAATTAAGCAGATAAAACTTAAAGTAATGGAAGCATTACAGGAAGACGCTTACAAAGGCATCGCAAGAATAGACGCTGAAATAATGAAAGTTCTCGGATTGAAAAGAGGAGATATAATTTCAATAAAAGGAGAAAGAGAAACAGTTGCTGTTGTTGACCGTTCATATCCTGCAGATGTGGGGGAAGGAATAATAAGAATTGACGGATTGATAAGAAGAAATGGAAGAACAGGTATCGGGGAAATGGTTGCAGTTGCAAAAGCAAATGTCAGGCCTGCCAAAAAAATAACAATAGCGCCCGCACAGCAGGGAATAATGGTTCAGGGAGATCCTGAGATTTTCAAGAACGGATTATTAGGAAGAGCAGTTGTAAAAGGAGATATAATTTCAATTGGCGGAACAAGAAGAAGGCATGACTTGATGGGAGAAGACATGCCTGACATTTTCGGGGATTTGCAGGAATTATTCGGCGCAAATATGAGATTCGGAGGATTCCAGCAGATTAAATTTATTGTAGTATCAACAAACCCGCTTATGCCTTCTATTATAACTGAAGATACAGAGATAACTCTTAATTCAAAAGCAGTAGACATGTCAGATGAGTCTGTTCCTGATGTAACTTATGAAGACATAGGAGGATTGCAGGAAGAAATCAAGAAAATAAGAGAAATGGTTGAGCTTCCTTTAAAGCATCCTGAAGTCTTTGACAGGCTTGGAATAGAGCCGCCAAAAGGCGTTCTTCTCCACGGTCCTCCGGGAACAGGAAAGACGCTATTAGCGAAGGCAGTTGCAAATGAATCAGAAGC
>CAYTHI010000013.1:0-17871 GCA_964437555.1 Candidatus Woesearchaeota archaeon
GGATGTGCATCACGCATAGAAGCCTTGCCTTTCAAGGCAAGGAGTATCACATAATAAATGCAAAGTTAATACTCTTAATCTATTAGTCTTTGCCTTTAATATTCTTCATTAATTATTTTATCTAAAAAATCTGCTTTTTTGCCTATAATTTTCTCTAATTCTTCTTTTGATGCATTTACTATTCTTTTTAATGTTCTGAAATGTGAAAGAAGCTTTTTTGCAGTTATGGGTCCTATTCCCTGAAATCCTTCCAAGATAAATTGCAATTGCTCTTTATCTGACAGAAAGATTTTTGAAGCCCTTAGAGAAAATTCTTTGTCCTGTTTTTTGTTCGCGAGGATAGAAATGTATTTTGCCGTATCTTTCTCGTTTAATGTGCAGATTATAGGAACTTTGTATTCAAGAGAAATGGAAAGAACGAGACCGCGAAAAGCATTTTCGTGTATAATGCCTTCATACGGGTAATTTTCAAATCCTTCTAAAATCAGCAGGTTTTTAGGATATTGCTTTATTTCCAGCAATTGCGAGATTATTCTCTTATTTATTATGGAGCTTTTGAAATCTGAAAGGGTTTTTCTCTCTATTGCGACATCATTTATTATGTAATCTGCCACAGGGAGCTGGACAAATTGTATTTGAAATCCAAGTTTTGCTAATTCAGAAGCGACAAGAGAGTTTTTTTCTCGGTTATCTATTATTATCTTTATTTCCGATTGTTGGTTTTTCTTTTCTTTTTTTGAGAAGATGTTTAGGAAAGGCATTTTATACAAAATCCTTGAGGGTTTTTGACTTTTTCGATAAATCTTCCTTGACGTTTTCTATTATTTTCTGCATTCTTCTTTCATTCGCCGAGGAAGCATAATGGTGTGCTTCGTCTCTCGTGCCTTTCGTTATCAGTATTGCCAGTTTCCCGGGAGTGAGGCGGGCTGTTCTTCCTGCCCTCTGGATTTTTCTTATTGCGGAAGGGATAGGCTCATAGAAATAGACAGCATTGACTTCTGGTATATCCAGGCCTTCTTCGCCGATTGAAGTTGCAATAAGGACATTTATCTCTCCGCTTCTGAATTTGTCTATTATCTGCCTTTGCTCTTTCTGGCTTAATCCTGTGCTTCCTGCAGAGCCTGTTTTTTTTGCCTGCCCGACAAATATTTCCGGAATAACTTCAGGAATTTCTTTTATTCTTGACTTAATTGTAGAAGCTGTGTCACGGAATTGGGTAAAGATTATTATCTTTGCATTTTTGTTTTCTGAAAATTCGGATTCTATGAGAACTTTAAGCTCTTCTATCTTTGGATGCTCTATTTTTTTTGAGAGCAGCTGTGTCAGAGACAGCATGACAGCATTGAATTCAGGCGACTTTACCAGCATTTGTACGCCCCTGCTTTTTTTCTGCTCGGCATCGCAAATTATTCTTTTCATGTAATCGTTCAATCCTGAGAGAGTTTGGGTTTCTAAAAGCTCGAGAGCATGAGAGATTTTTATTGCCTGCGCTGTGAGGAGCATGCCATACATTGCATTTCCGTTTCTTTGAGAAGCCTGCATGGCAAGCAGGGTTTGCAATTTAAGCAGAATGATTTTGTTTGCAGGACCGAATAATAATGAGCGTTCTCTTAGCTGATTTATTTTATCCTCGTAAATTCTTTTCAGGAGGACTTGGATTTCTATAAATTCTTTAGGAAAGGGAACAATGTGTTTTTCAAATTCCAAATCCTGCATGTAGGGCTTTACGTCTTTGGAATCACGAGTTCTTGATTCTATTTTTTCTATGTCTAAATGAGCGCATATCTGCTTAACTTTATCTGAATCAGAGCCCGGAGAAGCTGTCAAGCCCAGAATCCTGGGATTTTCTGCCTGCTGCCTGTACCTGCTTACAACTTTTGTATAATCATAATTTTTTAGGCAGCGATGAGCTTCATCCATTACTAATAATGCGACATTATGAAGGGAATAAAGCTCTTTTTCTATATCATTTGCTATGCATTGGGGCGTTGAGAAAATTATATCCGCAGTGTCCCATAATTTTTTTCGTTGGCTTGGATGAATTGCTCCTGTGAAAAATTCAAGCTGCGCGAACAATTCAGGAAGAGCTTTTCTGAATGAAGCCAGGTGCTGCTCTACCAATGGCTTTGTCGGAGCAAGCATAAGAACTTTTTCCCCGGGATATTTTTTTAATCTGTCTATAGAAAGCATCAGGGCAATAAGAGTTTTTCCCATTCCTGTGGGCAAAACAACAAGAGTATTTTTTTCTTTTGCTGTTTCAAAGATTACTTTTTGATATTCTCTAGGAAGAATGTTAATTACCATAATTTTTCTATAAGTTATGAAGATATAAGCCTTTATATTAGTAATAGGGCATATCCGGCAAAGATTGCGCTGATAATTGCGAGAGCTGTCCAGAGCACTCTTGAGCCGAAATATATCTGGGCGCCATCAAGCTTTGAGAAAGGTATGAGATTGAAGAAGGCATAGAAGGCGGAGATTCTTGCTAATTCTTCCAGGGAAGGAATCCAATAACAAATGAAGGAAAGGAGCAGTACTGCAACAACGCCTGCTCCTCCTATTACTGCTATGTGCCAGTCAGTCACTTCAGCGAAGCTGTAAAATCCTGTTTTCTTTGCAACTCTTCTTTTTAATGCAGAAGTTTCATAAGTAAGGATTGTAGCAAATTTAACATAACCTGCTGAGAAGGCAGCAAGGATTAATGGAAGCAGCACGCCGGCTGGAACAGGTATTTCTTTAGGGTAGCCAATGTGATAGCCGGGCTTTACACCGTATCTTGACCAGAACCATATTGCATGCTCCACATCGGTATCCAGTAAGTTTGCAACAACTTTTTTAGCCAGTATATTCACTCCTATTATTATCAGTGCGAAAAGAATTGCTGTGCCAAAGTAACCCCAGTCTGATCTAAGCAATCGTGAAAAACTTATAACAATGCTAAGAACCAGTATCGCGATGATAATGTGCATCAATTCCTTTTCTTTCATATTTCTTTTAACAGAGGGTTGATTATAAAGTTTATTATCATCTTTATGAACCTTGCTTTTTAACATCTTCTTTGCATAATCGCAAAATATAAATAGTCGGCATTACAGATTCTGATTATGTTAAGAGTAAAGAGACTTGGCGAAGTTTTGGGAAAGAACGTTTATACCTCTGAAGGGGATTACTTTGGGCAGATTGAAGAGGTTAATCTGATTGATAATAAGGTTGATGGCTGGAAAATAAGAGTTGGCAGCGGATTCATGAGTCTTCTGGGGGGAGCTAAGGGTGTGATCATACCTCAACAGTTTGTAAAAGCTATTGGGGATGTTTTTATTGTTAACAAATCTTCATTGCCTATAAAAGACGAGCCAATGGAAATGAGCCTTTCTGAAGATAATGAAAGCAGTTCAATGTGATTAATTGCGGATTAAAAACATCGTCAATTATAGATATCTCTTTTGCTATATTTTTACATAGGATCTAATGGGCTGATTTCTTTAGATAGAGGCGAAGTTTATGGCTTGGTTGTTACATATTCGGAATTCCAGCAATAATAAAGCCATGCGCAAAGTTCAGTAATGTTTAAATAGATAATTCCTTTTTTCAAAGCATGGCAACAATATTACAAAGCCCGTTTTTTGTTGAGCTTGCTTTGCCTTTTCTTCTTGTTTTTGTAGTGGTGTTTGCCATACTTCAGAAGACTAAAGTTCTGGGAGAAGGGAAGAAGCAGATTGATGCAATTGTTTCGCTTGTAATAGGCCTGATAGTTGTTTCATTTGGCTATGCAACAAATATTATTATTTCTCTTATCCCTTTTCTTGCTGTTGCAGTTGTTATAATATTTGTTTTTCTTATACTTTATGGAATGGTATTTCACGGAGAAGAATTCAAGATGGAAGGAGGATTAAGAAAAGGGCTTGGAGCTCTTGCAGGAATTGCAGTTTTGATTGCTGTCCTGATTTCAACAGGCGCATGGGATTATATTGCTGATACATGGATTACAGGCGGAGAAGGGAATGCAGTTTTGACGAATGCTGTTTTCATTATAATTATCATTGCAGCGATTGCTGTTGTTGTATTTCCGGGAAAGAGCGGAAAGAGCAAGGAATAATTAATTTTTAATGGATAAGAATAAAATCTTCAAGCAGATTTATCACAAGCACCTGAAGTTTTTACGCAATCTTGATTTTTCAAAAAATAAGAGATTAATTATTTGTTTTGCAGGAGTTCCCGGAAGCGGCAAGACCCGCATAGCTAAAGTTTTGGAGAAGAGTATAAGGGAGCAAGAGTCAATACTCATGATATAGGGAGAATGATAAAAGAGCTTATTGAAGAAGGAGCAATAGAAAAAAATAGTGATGCACACGGGCTTCAGAATGAATACCAAATATGGCTTTTAAAGCATAAGCCATTTAAAAATAATTTAATTATCTTAGACAGCGGCATAGAAAGAAAATATCCTGCTATTTTTGAAGCAGGAAGGCAGAAGAACTATAGAATTTTTGTCATTAAATTATACATTTCTGAAGATGAAATTGTTAAGAGGATTAAGAAAAGGGAAAAACACAAAGCCATTAATTATTTTAGAGAATTGGGAAGATGGAAAAGAGAATTTGCAGAGTTTGACAAAAAATTTAAGTGCGATTTTACTATTAGGAACGAGAGAAAAACAAGTCTTGGTAATCTTTTTAGGAAGCTGGATGGCCTTTTGAGGTAGAAACATATTTAAATAACTCTGCCTGATTTTAAGCATGGCGTTTACACTTTATGAATTGTTTTACCAATGGTCTAATGTGGGAGTTTTTGACTATCTGTTGCCGTTTTTGCTGATTTTTGCGATAATTTTCGGTGTTCTTGCCTCTACGAGAATCCTTGGAGGGCACAGAGGAGTTAATCTTATAATCTCAATTGTAATTGCTTTGATGTCTTTGAGACTTGAGTATGTCTCATTATTTTTTGCGGAATATTTCCCAAGGTTTGCAATAGGGCTTGTTATTTTGATGACCGGAGTTATTTTAGTAGGGCTGTTTATTTATGATAAATCTTCCCTGAAAGGATGGTTTATAGGGTTCGGAATTACAGGACTGGTTATTGGAATTATAGCTGCTATCATGTCTTTCAACACATTTTATTGGTTTGACACTTTCTTCTGGCAGGAGAATTGGGGATTGATTGTGGGAGCAATAATTGTTATTATAATGATTATAGCTATATTTACAACCGCCAAGCCGCGGCCAGCACCGGGAGAGGTTACCATACCTCTTGGCCCATTGAGAAATATAATCGGCGAGGGCTAAGATGGCTGCCGACCTGTCTGTTTTTGCTTTCCTTGCCCCTGTCTGGGTTTTCCTTGCGGTTTTTATTATTATATATGCCCTGCTTGCCAAAACTGATGTTCTTGGAGGCGAATGGTGGCTGAATCTTTTCATTTCTTTTGTAATAGCGACTATCTTTGTTTCTGCCGGAAGCATACAGCAATACATTTCCACTATTATTCCGTGGATGGCTATTTTGATTATCTCTATCTTTTTCATCCTTTTACTAATCGGGTTCATAGGCAAGGAAATGACATGGATGCATAAAGGGATTGGAATAGTTGTTGTAATTATTTCAATAGTTATTTTTGTTGTTTCAGGAATAAAAGTGTTTTATCATTCTTTTGCTCCTTATATTCCAGGAAGCTATTCTTACGCCGCCGGCGTAGATCCGGATGCATTGTTTATTTCAGACTGGTTTTTCTCAGGGCCTATTTTTGGAGCGCTAATTCTTATTATTTTATCAGCGATTGTCAGCTGGGTTTTAGTGAAAACAAAGTAGGCTTTATTGCCAGCTAAATATTTAATGTGCAAATAGCTGTTGCCTAAATGCTATCTGTAAAATATGACAATAGTCAGGCGGGATGTTCTCTCTTTTTTTGATAAAAAATAATTTTTATTTTTCATGCTTTTTTTGCCTTAAGGAAGGCATGACTTTGGCGAGGGTTTTTTCTGTTTCTATTAATTCCTTTTTAATGTCCTGAACATCATTGACATAATCTCCCACTCTTCTTAAGACAGAGGATTGAAGGGTATCTATTATTTTTTCAATTCTTTTTAGCCTTTCCTCAATATAGTCTATTTTTGTTCCAAGCGAATTCCTGGCATCTATTGCTTTTTCTATGTTCTTCCTTATTGTTGAAAGCTTTTCAGAGATTATTTGCTCTGCTATTTCTGTTATTATGTCGGGGCTCGTGCCTGAAGAATAGGACTGGTATGGTTGATAGTCTTCGTAACCCGCTGCCTGCGCCTGCGGCTCATATTCTTGCACTCCTGGATTTCTTTGCGCAGGGCTTTGGGAAAATTCTTGATTTTCTGCCTGCGCCTGCGGATATTCAGGAGAATAATTATATTCTTTGCTTTGCCTCTGATTTTCTCTGTCCAGCGGGTTTTGAGGCATTCCTTCGAACATCGGCTTGGAATTCATTGTTTCGGCAGGCATTATTGACTGCTGCATTTGGTCAGAGTTTTCTTCTTCCTGTGTTTGCGGCTCGTCCCGAGCTATATAAGAATTGCTGCTTATTTCCTGCTGATTCACCTTTTTTATTTTTTCTTCAAATGCCATTTTATTTTAATTCCTTTATCATATCAAACTGCCTTTGCAATATTAAAAGCTCTTCTTTTTTTGCCAGATTCGCAAATTGGTCTGCAATTTTTTGCATCAAGCCCCGCATTCTTACTGTCTCTTCTTTCATTATGAAAACTTCTTTTTTTAGGAGCTGGAGCTCTTCAAAAGTTTTTTCTCTTTCCTCCACGAGATTCCTGCCTATTAGCAAAACCCTGTCTTTTAACAATCTTTGCTTCTCTTCAATGTCCTTTAATCTTAAAGACACATCGGAAAAAATCTGATTTCCCGGCTGCGCCTGTGGATATGGCTGATATTCTTCCATAATTCAAAGAAGCGTATTGAGTTTAAAATAGTTTGCTTGGCATAATTATTAAATACCTGCTTTTTGTTCATTACGCATGAAAAGAGAAAAGCTAAGAAGAAATTTAATTATTATTTGGCTTTGACGCAATAATCTGGAGCCATTTCAGAAGCCTTCCGAACTGGGTTGAGAATTATAACAATCCTGCGTTGATTGATGGGGATGGCAATCTTAGGCAGGGAGCCGCTGATGCGATGAAAAAAATGTCTTATTTAACGAAAAATTTTAAGGCAGCAATCAAAGTGGGAGAAAACACTTATAAATTTACGCTTCCAAACGGGCAGAAAAAACAACAGATATAACCAGAAATGTTGGGCTTCCTGAAGGATATTAAAAGAAGCAATTAAATATGTAGGAGTACAGAAATTATGAAATTAATAGAAACAAATAATTGATTATTTTCTTGACATTTGATTATGAATCTGGGAATTAATAGCATGCCCTTATGAAATCTTTCTTTAATGGGATTATATTATCTTTTATTTAGCATATCCTAAAAATAGAAATCTATTTAATCATTCTCTTTCAGATATTTGTATGTTATTCAAAGAGGGAGCGCAACTTTATTCCACAGAAGTTGTGAGAAGAGAAGGAGAAGATGTTCTCTACATCAATTTTCTTGGAGCTCCTTTTGTGCCTTCAATTTCAGACAGCGCAGAGGTTATGGGAAGAGTCGTAGACGCTTTGATTGAAAATCCAAATGTTTCAAGGGTTGTTTTTGTACAGCAAAAGAATTATAACTATGATTCAGAGGAAGTTCTATTGCTCTCGGAAATAGCCAGACTTTATAATTATCTGATTAAGCAGGAGAGATTTTTATCTGCTGAAAGATTGAGCATGATTCGCCAGGATATTGCTTCAATTCATGGGGAAGTAAGCTATCTTCTAAGTCTGCTAAGGCAGGACCCGATAAGCTGTTTTATAGAAATTAACAGAAAAATAGGAAATTATAAAAGTTTGCTGAATAATTCCAGAGTAAGCGATGAATCCGGCCTTTTGAATTACATAAGACTGCTTGAGAGATTTCATTCTTTTCTTGAAAAAACAAAGCTAATAGAAAAAGTAAGCGATGTATTGGATGCAGCTATTGCCGGAGACCGAGGCATTTACAAAGAATTGTTCAGGGCAGATGTGATGCCTAATTTTACTTTTACGCGCCTTGTGGCCGATATGCCTGAGAAGGCAGAGCTGATTGACCAGTATGAAATAGCCGGAGATTATGAAACTATCACAGTAACTATACTTAAGAAAAATAATGATTCTAAATATGCTTATCACGTATTGCCTCCTGAATACAGCTTAAGCGAGGAGCATCATCTTTTGCTTAATCTTGCCAAGAATGTTTTAGTTGAGCATCAGCCAAAAGCAGAGGAATTTACAGACCCTGAAAGAACAAGGTCTATTTTTTTCAATATTGCCAGAGATTTAGTTAACGAACTTGCGCAAAGCAAGTCTATTAATTTAAATTACAGGGAATTGAACAGGCTTGCCACTATTCTTGTCAGGCAAACTATAGGCTTTGGACTGATAGAAGTTTTGATGCTTGATGAAAAGCTTCAGGATGTTTATTTAAATGCGCCCATACCTCAAAATCCTGTTTTTGTCAGGCATTCTGAATACGGAGAGTGCACTACAAATATTATTCCAAGCTATGAAGACTCTGATTCGTGGGCTGCAAAATTAAGGCTTCAATCCGGAAGGCCTTTAGATGAAGCGCATCCTATCTTGGATAGTGATTTGAGTTTTGATACTGCAAGGTCAAGAGTTTCTGTTATTCAGAGGCCGTTGTCGCCTTATGGGCTTGCTTATGCTTTCAGAAGGCACAGAGATTCACCCTGGACTTTGCCTTTATTTATAGAGAATAAGATGATTAATCCTCTTGCAGCGGGATTGCTGAGCTTTTTGATTGATGGGAGCAGAACATTGCTGATTGCAGGAACAAGAAGCTCCGGAAAAACAAGTCTTCTTGGAAGTTTAATGCTTGAGATAGCTCCATCAATACGAACTCTTGTTGTTGAGGACACATTGGAACTTCCTGTTGATGCATTGAGAAGAATAAATTACAATATTCAGAGAATGAAGGTCAGAAGCGCATTGATTGAGACAACTACAGAGGTTGATGCTGCGGAAGGAATAAGGGCAAGTTTAAGATTGGGAGACAGCGCATTGATTTTAGGAGAAGTAAGAAGCACAGAAGCGAAAGCCTTGTATGAAGCCATGAGAGTAGGAGCTTTGGCGAATGTTGTCGCAGGAACAATTCATGGGGCGAGCGCATACGGAGTTTTTGACAGGATTGTTAATGACTTAGAAGTTCCTGTTACAAGCTTCAAGGCCACTGATTTGGTTTTAATTGCAAACCCAATTAAAACTCCAGACGGATTATATTCAAAGAAAAGAGTTGTTCAGCTGACCGAAGTAAGAAAGCACTGGACAAAAGACCCGCTGGAAGAAAAAGGTTTTGTTGACTTGTTAAAATATAATGTTGAGACAGATGAATTAGAGCCGACAGACGAGCTTATCAATGGGGAGTCTGAAATAATAAAATCCATTGCATCAAATGTTAAAGGATGGGCGGGAAACTGGGATGCGGTTTATGATAATATTCTTTTAAGAGCGAGAATAAAAAAAGAACTTGTTGATTATGCGAAGAAAACCGGGAAGCCGATGCTGTTAGAGGCAAAATTCAATTCTTTGTCTAATCAGGCATTTTATGAAGCAAGCGACAAAGTGACAAAGGAAGTCGGATTGCCTGTTTCTGAAAGAGTTTTTCCTCTCTGGCAGAAATGGCTTATTGACAATGCAAGGAATTTTTAGCCATTAAGCAATTCCTCCGAGAGAGATTGCCGCAAGGATGAATAATGCAATTATTGAGAATAATGCAGTTATAATGTATAATGCAATGCCTCTTCTAAGATTCCTGGATAATTCATATTTTTCTTTTAATTGGTCTTTGCCTGAATCTACAGTCACTAATGTTGTTGTTAATATGAATATTATCTCAACAATGTAGATTCCTATTGTAAGCTGAAGGAAATAAGGAGGAATCATTGCAGTGACGTCAAATATATTTGTAATCCCTCCCAAGCTGAATCCAAGATTGGTATCTCCCCCGCTTATGGCGCTTAAGTTCTGCAGCCTGTTCAGTATGTTTGTTATCATTGTTGCCAATCCGATTACAATTCCTGCGAGAAGAGGAGCAAGAAAAGTCATGTTAGATTTCATGTCGGAGACTATTTCTGCGAGCAAATCTCTCAATCTTTCATTAATCTTTTGGATATTTTTCACATACTGTGATATAGACATTAGTGATTTAGCTGCAACCTGCAGGCTTTTTTTCACAGACTCTATAAGTATTTTCATGCTTGTTGCAATCAATGATGAAGGATAGTAAATTATTGCTCCTCTTCTTCTGTCAAAGATTGCATTTTCTATTGACATTCCTAATTGTGTTATGTTCTGATTGACTATTGCAAAGAAATTATGTGTTTTTTGGCCCTGGGTCGATTCTGCCACTTTTGCAAAAGCAATTTCTGCCGGCAGACCGTCTCCCAATCTATTTCCCAATTGGAACAATGAATTTGTAAATTCGTTTTCAAGCTCTTCTGTTTGTTTTTTTGCTTTTATTAGCTCTGAGGTTTTCTCTTTATATGTTGTTGAGAAAAATAAGGCAATGCCCAACGGAATAAACAGGCTGAGCAATACTCCTGCGGGCCCAAACGGACCGACTTTTTCATTGTTAATTGTTTTGAAGTCAAATATTTTTATATCTTCTGCAAAAGGAATTCCTATTTCTTTGAAAGTGTAATCTGACTGCAATCCAAGAGCATTTGTTAATGGCGCAAATTGAAATAAAAACGGAAGGATTCCCAGAATAATGAATGGAATTGCAATTATCCCTGCTTTTATCCACGGCTTTTTTGAAATAAATTTGCCATAGTCGGGATTTAGTTCGAGAGAGGAAGAATCTCCATGGCCTCCCGGACGTTTGAATAATACTTCAGAAGTCATATAAAATACGAAAAAAGGCACGAGGATGTTGAATATTATCATTATATGGGGCCATTTTATTGCTCCCTGCAAAAGAGTTGAAGCTAAAGGAAGGAGAGCCAATCCTAAAGTAGGAAGAATTATTCCTAACATGTATAGATTAGTAAGAGGAGAGCGTATTTCCCTTGAATACCTTAGCATTTTTTCATAAACGCCATCAAGAATTACCTGAAGGCCCTTTTCAAGAGTTTGTATTCTTGTGAATTCAGAAGGGTCAAATAAAGATGATTCTATAAGATGGAATGATTCAATGAATTCAGGAGAATATTCTCTCCATGTTTCTAAATAAGCATCAAGGGACTGCTTTACATTAGAGTATTTTCCTATTTCTACGTCGTAGATTACTTTTTTGAAATCAAGAGCGAGAGGAGGCTCAAGGTTCTGAGAGGCAAATTCTATTGCTCTTTCCAAATTTGCTGTGTGTTTCATATAAACTACTACGTACAAAATAGCAGGAACCATCTGGGACGAAGCTTTTAGTCTCCATGCATTTGCAAGCCTTTTCGGCATTGAATACGTGTAATAATAGACGAATATTGAAGCTATGAATCCCAGGACTAAGAATAAAAGGCTGAAGGATTTTGTTATGAACAAAATCGCAGCCACAGAAAGAATTGTGAATAAAATAATTCCTAATAAAGACATCACCGCGAGAGTTGCTGCCTGTGAAGGAGAAACCTCAATATGCGCAGTGTCAAGAAATTTCTGAAGCTTTGCCCTTTCTCTTTCTGATACTTTTAGAGAAATTATATTTCCGAGGGTTTCTGCCCAGCTTTTATAGCGGCTTATTTCAGGAAGCATCTCGCTCTTGAACTGCGAGTATTCCCTTGAATACCCTGCTGAAGAATTTCCTATCTGCTGTTCTATCTTTCCTTTATACTTTTTTAAAATTTCATCAGTTGTTGGCATACTATGGCCTCTTTCATTATAGTGTATTATATATTATAAAGATAAGGGTTAGGTTTATAATTCAGAGTTTGTTCTTTTAAAGATGAAAAGAAAAGGGATGATATGGTGGGATACTCCTATTGCATGGATTATTGCGATAGCTGTTTTAATCCTGGGATTTATGATTTTCGGTATTTTCTCTGACAGAGGGCAGGGTTTTATTCAATACATAAAGGATTTTCTGAGGTTTGGAAGATGAATAAAAAGGGCAGCATGATTACAGAGAATCCGATTTATCTTGTTCTAGCTATAATTGTTCTTCTTACTGTAGTGGGATTTACTTTCGGGTTAGATTTTCCTACTAAATTAAAAAATATATTTACACCTTTGAACAGCACTATTGAACTTGGAGACACAGAAGCAATTGTCGGATATAATGTTTTTGATAATCAAGTTTATTATTATGGAGGGGCAGAATGGAACACAATTAATCCAGGAAGCAGCATAAGAAGCGGCAATGAGATTTACAAGCAGGAAGAATTCAAGAATGAATTTTACAATTATTTTTACGGGTTTTCTAAATATAGCGGAATAAGAAGCGAGTTTTTTAGGAGTGCATTGATAAACAGGGAAGATCCCGCGAATCTTAAAAATATCGCTATAAGGGGAATAAAGCCTTCATTAGGCGAAAGATATCCTGAAGAAGTGGCGCAGGAGAAGGGAGTTATTTATGGGGAATTTGAAAGACTTGAGCAGTCAGAAAACGGATTTGAATATTTCAAAAGGCTTTTTCTTGTTACATTTGAAGGAGATTTTTACAGGACTGGAAGCGAAGATAATTTTATTTTATCAGGCAAAATAGAAGAAAATAGTTTTATTAAAGGTGAAGAAGGAGCAATTACTTTTGTTTGGAGAATCACATCAATATCAAAGCCGGATGAGCTTTATGATTCTTTTACAGCTTCTAAATTAGACAGCTTATTAGGGCTTATTTTAGAGAATAACATTTTTTATATTCCTGATGAATTAGGATTTATTGCAGATGAAGAAAGCGGTTTTTATTTGAAAAATGAAGATGGGATTAATTGGATATATTTCAATGAAAGAAAGCTGGATGCCTATGTGACTGAAAAAGCAGGAAGCGTCAGGGGAATTTATGCCGGGGCAGTAAATTCAGATTCTTATATTAAAAGCTCTAGTGCAAATGAACAGACGCTTGTTGAATTAGCTATTGCATGGAGAGACAGCATTTTTATTAAGCCTGTGGAAATTAAAGGAAAGTTTTATTGTGCTGAAGATAATTCTGGATATTTATTTGTAAGATTAAGCCAAGAGGTAGAAGCAAATGAGATATGCGCAGCCGAATAAAAAAGGACTTGTAGGATGGACAATAACAGATATTGTACTATGGGTAATATTTTTTATAATTGCATCAGCAGCAGTGTATTTTGCTTTGAAAAAATGAGAGTGACGCAATTGTTATAAAGTCGCTTTTTGTTTTATTAATATGAATAAAAGGGGAGAGCTGACTTCGTCACAGATAATAGGCATTGTCCTTGCTGTTGGAGTATTAATTATTATTGCACTTTTTTATGGCTCTTTTTTTAATGAAGGAAGCCTTTTAGATAAAGAAAGATGCCATCTTTCTGTTTTGAAGAGAGCAAGCCTGCCTGCCGGTGAAGGCCTTACGCCTCTTGATTGCACGACTCAAAAAACATGCATCATTTCTAAGTCAGGAGAAAAATGCAAGCAATTTGCAGGAGAAGAGTCAATAATACCTGTTAAAATCAATCTTGATAATCCAGAAGATGCTGCTACGATTGTTGAGAGAGAAACAGCAAATGCAATGTTTGATTGCTGGAATATGATGGGGCAAGGGAAGGTTGATGTTTTGACAAGAGGAAGTTTTGTAGGGCAGGCTTCGGGTTGGCTTGGCTTGGCAGGGCTTAAAAGCTTTGAAGTTTCAGAGCCGCAATGCGTTGTATGCAACAGGATTGCTGTTTCAGAAAGCATATTGAATAACAGCAAGTGGGAAAATGTAAGCAATAAAATAAATGTTAATGAGTACATGGCAAGCCATGCTGTTCCAAATTCTGACTGGAGCTATATTGAGACTTTTGCAGGCATAAAAGGAATAAGAGATTATGCCGGTATTGACCAGAGAAATCTTAGCATTTTTGATTTTGAATCTGAAGAAGCTAAGGCAAAGTTTTCCGGAACAGGGGGCAGCAGGCAGTTAGCAATCATTTTTATGCAGATTAAATCTGATATAAGCCCTTCAGAAGCTGCTAAAGATGTTGCTCTTGGGAGCTTTGTTGCCGGTGCAGGAGGAATTATCGGAGTGACAAAAGTTCCATTTGGGAAAAGAGTTGTTGCAGGTGCTGCAAAAAGCCCATGGGTTATAGTATTGACTGCTATTGGCATCGGAGGGACAGCGGGATTTGCCGCGTATAAAGCGCATAGCAGCGAGATTATTTCAGCAGGGCTTTGCAAAGATTTCAAAGATGGCGAAGAGGAAGCGAAAGTCGGATGTTCTTTTGTTAAAGCAATAGATTGGGAGAAAACAAGTATCAATGAATTATGCTATGGGGGTATTGAAGGATATTTATGAATAAGAGAGGCATTGAACTAGGAGAGTCTGTATTGCAAAGTGGGAAGCTTATTTTTGCTGCAGTAATCATACTTGGGATAATATTTGCTTTTTACAAGATTGCTGATTATTATTCTACTTCTCAGGATGAGAAAAATGCTAAAAAACTGCTTGACAGCATTACAGGAAAGATAGATAATTTAGAAGCCGGAGAAAGCAATGATTTTCTTCTTCAGGGAGTTGAGGATTGGTATTTGGTTGGATGGAATAAAACCGGAGAAAGGCCTGAAAAATGTTTTTTTAGCAGCTGCCTTTGCATTTGTCCTGAAGGGAATATTGATTCGTGCCAGAGCAGCGGGGTATGTTCGGAGACAGAGTTCAGAAGCATAAGTGTTTCTTCATACATAGCTTATAATTTCAATCCTGTAGGGAGTTTCCAGCCTGGCTTTTTATATGCACAATGTATTTTTCTTCCTGATAATTTAATAGATTTAGAAATTGAAAAGGGAGAGAGCTCTTTAGTTATTTATCATGATTACGGGACTTATGAGGATAGGCCATCCGGGAAAAGCGCGGATTTCATATTAAGTGTTCCGGACTCTTTAAAAGCATATTGTTATGAATATGAGCAAGATGGATAAAAAAGGGCAGATAGGAGGATTGATGGAGGTAATTGTTTTTTCTTTATTGGCTATTGCTGTAATTCTTACAATAGCCGCTTTTATAAATTCAGGAAAGAATGGAGCTGCTTATTACGAGAAAATTTATTCGCAGGAAATTGCTTTATTGATTGACGGCACTGAAAAAGGAAGTGAAGTTTATTTTGATGTAACCCCTGTAACAAAAATTGCTTTTGATAACGGAGTTGATATTGATGAAAGCATTAGTTTTGACAATGAAAACCATAGAGTAATAGTAAAGCTTAGAAAAAATGGATACAGCTATTTTAATTATTTTAGCGATAAAATAATTGCTGATGATGAGATTAAAGAGCTTTCAGGAGGTGGGAAGACTGACAGGCTTCACTTTTTTGTAAAATGATGAATAAAAAAGGGGCGGAGAGATTGTTTTTTCTTGTATTTATTTTAGTCGTATTAGTATTAGCAGGAGGAATTGCAGGAGGAATGGCTTTATTTTTTAATCAGGATTATAACATAAGAGAAGCGCAAACTAATTTATTGATGGGCAAGGTTGGAGAATGCCTTAAGGATAATGATTTTTTCGCAGAAGGATTTGAGCTTTATTCTTCCTGCGGTTTGAATAGAAATTTTATTGATGAGGGATATGGTATTGTTATCAGTGAAGGCGGGAGAGAGATAATTTTTGGAACAGGAGATTTGAGAAACAGATGCGGGCTAAAATTAGTAAATGATAAATCCCCTTTCTGCCTGAATGAAAAAATTACCAAAAGCGGAAAGGAATATAATGTTTTTATCGGAAGCATTGCTTCTCCGAAGAGGAGGGCAGATGGATAAAAAAGGTATTGTGGATGTTTCCTTTGTAAGCTGGTTTGTTTTAATTGCAATTTTCTTATTGATGATGATTTTTATTTATATTTCATCAGGAATAAATTTATTCTCTGGCGGCAAGAGCGAAACAAATAGGTTAGACGTTGAAGCTGCTGATTCAAGGGTCTTAATGGAACTATTTTTGAGAGATGAAGCGGAGATTGATGGCACGAGAATGCTTGTTGCTGATGCTTTAAAGTTCAAAGATTTTAATACAGATTTAGATTATAACTTTGAGGCTGTTCAGGCTATTGAGAAGAAGTTTGCCGAAGACTATTCATGCGATGGGACAAATGTATTGCAATATTTTTCTCCAGGGGAATCTGTGGCAGGAGAGAATCCTGCATTAGGCATTTACATCAATTATCCTGCTTTGGCTTTAGATAAGGAAAATTTTCCTTTATTATCTTATAACTTATATACAGGAGAGGACAGAGGAGATTGCTCATATATCAGTGAAGATAATTATGTTATTAGAACAAGGGATTGCTATACTAAGGAAATTGAAGTTTTTGATGGGCTTAGGCTTACAATTAAAGGAGATGTAAAATGCTGAACAGGAAGGGAAGCAGTATTGCATTTTTTATACTTTTTATAGGAGCCATAGGATTAATGCTTTTGGCAATATTTGTCCAAATAGGATTTAAGAATAATGCTTCTGCAAATCTTGAGCAATACAAAACTCTTGATGAAGAATTATTGTTCAGGCAAAAATATGTTTCAGAATTATTGAATTCCATGATTAAGGAGGCAAACGCAAGTTATAGCGGAGAGGGAGAGTTTGAAGAAAAGTTCAAAAATAGCATGAGAGCCATTGCTGAAAGAAGGAGAACAGATATAGGGAGCAATTTATTTTTGAAGATACTTTCAAATGAGTATAATGTTGTTAATAATGGCAGTTATTACTTTGAGATAAAGGATGTTTTTGTTAAGACTAATATGGAAAAGAACGAAGTAACATGGACTTTTAATGCTACTAAGGCAGTAAGATAACGCATAAGGTTTATAAATATCTGAAGTTTAGAAAGAGTGCTAATATGGAAAAGAGATTTATGAATAAAAGGGGGCAGACCAGAGAGTGGGTTATCTTTATTGCAGTGGCTGTTGTAGTGGCTATTTTGATTATTCTTTACAATAGTGGCGCGTTTGATAAACTTCGAGGATTAAGTGAAGCCGTGCCTGAAAAGCTTGCAGCTGCAGCATTAGGATGTAAAACTTCCGTGCAGTTGGGTTCTGTTTCCGGATTTTGTTATGAATTAAAAGATGTTGGCAACAATGAGTTTGTTAATTGCAGAGATTTGAGAATTCTTGATGAATTGAGAAAGGAAGGGGTTGAAGCATATTCTTGCACTGAAACTCTTGTAGCGAGCGCATCTATAGCTCAATGCAAGACATTAACAAATCCTTCTCAATGGGACAATGTGAAAGTTAATGGCAAGGTTTGCAATACCTATACTTGCACAGAGCTGGGCGGAACCGTATCAGCTGGAACATGCTCTGAAGGAGCAACAGAAATAGCTTTGTCAGATAGTTCCAAGTGCTGTGTTGTTCTTAGTTAAAACAATTGTGAAACCCTGAAGGAGATTTAAATTTGCTTGGCATCCGACAACGCAACAATGCATTAACATGATTAGGTTTATATATAAAGGGAAATTAATAGATATATGCAAAAGAGGGGTATTTTATTTTTATTAATTTTTATAGTTTTAATATTTGGAATTTTTTCAGTTAGTGTTATTGCAAATCACGAAGAAGGTCATGTTGATTCTGTTGATGTCGCTGTTGATTCGGAGATATTTGATGATGGAAATGATGAATTTGGAGATGCAGAGTTACAGGTGAAAGCAGGAATAACTCCCGATAGTGCATTTTATTTTGTTGATGAATTT
>CAYTHI010000014.1:0-15403 GCA_964437555.1 Candidatus Woesearchaeota archaeon
GGATGTGCATCACGCATAGAAGCCTTGCCTTTCAAGGCAAGGAGTATCACATAATCTTGCATATTCAATACTATGTGAAGGAAAACCTTGAGAGAAAATATCTCCCTGAATTTGTCTATGGGGGGATAGACGGCTCTGTAACTACTCTGGCAGTAATTGCAGGGGCAGTCGGAGCATCTTTATCAGCAGGGGTTGTTATCATTTTGGGATTTGCAAACCTTCTTGCTGATGGCTTTTCAATGGCAGTTTCCAATTATTTGTCAGTAAAATCCCAGGTTGATTTGCACAGGTATCACACGGATTTTCCGGAATATAAAAAAGAGGCAAGACACCCATTGAAAACAGGTTTTGCAACATTCCTTTCTTTCATGATAATAGGATTCATACCTCTGTTGTCTTTTGTTCTTGCTCTTTTCATTCCGGAAATGGAAGCATATAAATTGAATCTTTCATTGATTTTGGCAGGTCTTGCCTTTTTGTTCGTCGGAGCTGTAAAAGGAAAAATAGTAAAGAAGCATCCCTTCCGCTCTGCTCTTGAAACTCTCATCATCGGCGGAATTGCAGCATCTTTGGCTTTCGCAGTCGGATATATTCTTCAGGGATTGGCATAAATTTGAATATCTTACTTTTGAAACTTTCTTATGGTAAAGGCAGACCTTCACAATCATTTAAGGACAAGCAGCAGTTTCAGAGATGCAGATTTCAACAGAGCGGTAGATCTAACAAGGAAAAAATTAGGTTCAGGCGCAGTATTAGGTATGATAAATTTTGCAGATGATAGATACGAGGATTTAGTTTCAAGACCCGGTTATGAAAGGCAGAACATAGGAAATGCAGTTTATGTTCCTGATAAAGAAGTATTGATTGTAAAAGGCCAGGAGATTCCAACTCAACAAGGTCATCTGTTAGTTTTGGGTATTGAACAGAATAAGCACCTTAAATCAGGCAGACCAATAGAAGACACAATAAAAGAAGCAAAAGATAATGACGGAACAATAATTGCAGATCATCCTTTTCATATTGAGGGTATTGGAAACTATCTTGTGAGACATCCAGAGTTGATGAGAGATATAGATGCATTGGAAGTTGTAAATGGAGAGGCTTATTTTGGATTGCCATTCACTCCACTTCCTGTTGACGCAAATTCCAAGGCAATTGAATTCTATCAGAGAACAAGAACAAGCTGGCCGCATTTAGGAAATGTTGTTTCATCAGACGGGCATTCATTCTATGAAATTGGCAGAGCATATACTCACATTACTCTTCCCAATATCGGGGATTCAGAAGCACTTGCGAATACCCTGAGAGAATCTGTACGTTGCGCTTCTGTTCTAACATCAAAAGCTAATAAATTAGTTGGAATTATCGGAGCAATGGATCATATAGTTGATTTAATTGCTATAATTGGTCTTTCTAAATTAGGAATAAAAAAACCATTCGAAACCAGAGAAGCATACAGGTTTAAAGAATAAAGTTATAAACTCCTCTCTTCTTTAAATAAAAAGAGTTGAAAAAATGCCGCAGGCAGTAACACATATTTTAGTTCCGATTTTAGTGGTTGCAATATTCAGGGATTTTTATCTTAGAAACAAAGACAGGAAGCATTTTCCATTGCATTATGTCTTGTTTGCAGGTCTTGGCGGCGTTCTTCCTGACATAGACATTCCGATATCATTAGTACTAAGCTTTATTGGAGCTCAAAATTGGTGGATACATAAAACATTCACTCATTCATTATTCTTTCCCTTAATTTTCCTAATCTTATTTTTCATACTTATTCCGTTCAAAGCAAACACAAAAATATGTAATCTTGGAAGGCACAAATTGAAATTAAGCATAATCTTCTTAATGATATCCTTAGGATCTCTGGCTCATATAGGGTTGGATATGATTTTCGGAAACAAAGCATTCCTTTTCTATCCATTTTATATAAAAGATTTTGGGATAAATATCCTTTCCGGGCTCCCTTACGATTGGGGGCTGTTGATGGCAACTCTGGATGGAATCCTCTTAGTCTTATGGATAATCTATCTTGAAGTTAAGCATAAAATAAGTGATTTTATCTAATGTACAGGCACATATTTTCTTTTGCAGACTGGGTAACCTCTTTGGGAGGTCGCGCCCATCCGTCTTTGAGAAGATTACTAAGATATGCTTTTTCCGGAGGGACTTCCACTCTTGTTGACTTCGCCTTGCTATGGTTTTTCATAGATATCATAGGCTTGTATTATTTAATCGCCGGCGCATTTTCTTTCATTATATCAGTATCTGTAAATTATCAGATAAATCACTTCTGGGGATTTAAGGAAACAAGAAGGGAGTTTGCCCGGGGATACAGCTTCTTTTTTACCTTCGGAATTATAGGCCTGATATTGACAACGCTCTTATTTGCCTTATTTGTTGAATACTTCAATTTCCATTATTTGATTGCCAGGGCGCTCACAGCAATTTTTGTCGGCTTGTGGAATTATGTTATGAACATTAAATATACCTTCAGGACAACTTTATTCGGCAGATAATGGAAGATAAATCAGGCGAAACAGATGAAGAAGATAATTACATCTGCAAGTCGTGCGGATTTATTTTATAGCCAAGCAAATGCAAATTAACTTGCAATAGATACTGCTATTTTAGGTCTTGCTCTGATTTGTTTTAGCCTGCTGCCTTCTATAAAAATAGAATAAATAATCAGGGCAAATACAATTCCAATCCAATCCAATAAGACATCCGCAAGAGACAGGTATCTTCCAGGCACGAAGTATTGATGCAGTTCATCTGTTAATGCATAAAAAATTGAGAATAGGAAAGCAAAGAATACAAAATCATAATTTCTGCCTTTAGACATCGCAATCATGCAGGACAAGGCAAGAAGAAAAAATATTCCCATATGATATGCTATCGCCTTCAAAGGAAAACTGATTGATGGAACAGGGTCAGCTTCTTGTGCAGACATGTAAAAAATAAATATCATTATCGCAACAGCAATTAGCCACGCAACCCAATTATTTTTCTCAAAACTTTTTATCATCTTTATTTTCCTCTGCCTCACGAATATTTAATAATTTATATAATGAGAATGGCCCGTGGAGGAATCGAACCTCCGCCAGCTCGGTGTAAGCGAGCGGGTCTACCATTAGCCTAACGGGCCTCTGAACTTAAATCAAACCTTATCTTTTAAATCTTTTCAAACAGCAAATCAATAACTTTTAAATAACCGTTCTCTCTAAGAAATTAATGCGACCGTAGTTTAGTGGCAGAACGCGAGATTGCCAACATGCAAAAATGCGCAATAATTTCGAGACCCGGGTCCGATTCCCGGCGGTCGCATAGACTGACGGTACTAAAAATTTCCTGTTTTTTCAACCGGCGGTCGCATTCGCGAACAGCAGCGCCAAATCAGTTTTTGTTTCTTAATCTTCTGAATAGTAAAAATACTATTATTGCGGCAATAATTGTTGTAATTGTAACAATGGCAATCAATGATTTTTCTGTTCCGAGAATGCCAAATATGCCTCCTTCTTCTTTTTCAGCAGTTTCTTCCCTAGTGCCAATTTTTTCTGTAGCGCAATCCTGCGGGCAGCTATTTTCATTCTCGCCTTCTTCGCAGATTCCATTGTCACAAACTTCTCTTCCTTTTGTTCCTGAAGATAAAGATGCTGCTGTGCATGCCTGCGTTTCATTTGGCTTTACTTTATTGACAGAGCAGGACTCTCTTATTTTAGTGCAGTTTCTTGCCTGAACTCCATTAGCGCATGTTCCCCAGCCAGAGCAACTCCAGTCAGTAGAGCATCCATTTCCTCCGCCCCCCGCAGATTCAGAATTCTCAAAGAATTCTTCATGATATGAAAAGTTGTCTCCGATAAATGAACTATAAAATCCATTTTCTCCCGCAAGGCTAAAGTTAAATCTTACTGCGCTGGAGGAACTTGAGATACTGTAATTATAAGTGGAATTATCAGTGATTAATTGGGCAGGCGTATCAGACCATGATGTATTGAAATAATGGATGACTGCACTGATATTTACTAAAGATGTCACATTTACCGGGTTAATGCTTATATTCAGCCTGTTGTTTCCGGTAGTTATAGATAAATTTCCATTGCTCTGAATTCTTCCTTCCTTGAAAAATCTTTCTGATTGATTATCGTATATCGCTTTTATCTGACTGTCTAATAATGCTGTGTCAAAAAGCATGAATTCGTCCATTGAGCCATTAATGCTTGATGTGCTATGGATTTTTCCTATGCTTGCATCGGTTAAATTATAGATATCGCCTGTTACGTTGTAATGGGCTATATCTTCAATAGCCCCATTCACAAAAGTTCCAATTTTTGTTCCGGTACTATTGCCTTCAAATTTAAGAGCTATGTGCCTCCATTCCGGCTGGTTTAGGAAAGTGTCAGAAACAAAAGACACCTTTGCCTCTCCTGTATGAGATTCTATTCTCAATGATAATTGGCTTTCAGATGTTTGGGTCCCGAACATGACTCTTGGACCTGTTCCGCCGATAGTAGTTGAAAACAATCCGCCCATAGCCATTCCGGGATTTGGCTTAACCCACATCGTGATGGTTATATTTTTATTTGTGAAATTTAGAATATCGCTCGCAGAAACTCTAAGGTAGTTGGCTACATTGCCGTTGGAAGTCATTCCTGCGGTTCCCAAAACCCCGCCCGTTGCATTTGGCGCGGCAGTTCCCTGATACTTTGAAAAATTTAGTATCTTGCTTAAATCAAAAGAAGTGGAAGAATTATCAATGTCAAAGTTATGGTAAATTTTAAGATTTTGATAAATAGACTGCCCTGTGAAATAATCATAGTCAACTTCAACTTCAGACCAATTAAACCTGGGATTAAGAAGAGTTATATTTCCATGAGTGCCGTTTAATTCAAAATCAGCATATTTATTCAGGTAATTATATTCTGACGAAGTAAAATTCCATAGGGTGCCGTTAATGTCCCCGTGAAATCCATTTTCTGAAATATCATGGCTAATATTTCCTGAATTTTCATGCATAGGATAGAGGGCAATTACCTGCGGCTTCGGATTAATCTCAACTCTTGTGAAGTTTGAATTACCCTGCGCTAGCACATAAAATTCTCCATTAGGTCCGGCATTGCTTGGAAATCTTACAGCATTGGTTACACTGCCCGAGTCTATTCTATAATAAATAAAATGGGTATTAAAATTGTCGTTGCTGCACACACCGATTCCGTCTGTTGTGCCATCCTGCGACCTATAATTCATGCACAAAGTTGTTTGGTTTATCATAACCTGCCCCCATATAAATCCCTGAAACACTTTATCGTCATTAAAAACAACTTCCCATGTTGTTCCATTATCATTGCTTCTTAGTATTCTGCTGTATTCATCAGTGGGAGTCAAATCTTCTCCAACAAACAAATAATCTTCTGTCAAAGCGATTGTTGTTGGCTGCCATGATATCCCATCTTCATATCCTCTTTTAAGTATAGTAAATCCTGTTCCGTCCTGATTAAACCTCATAAATTTATTCCTTATCGCCCCATCTCCTATGCTTGCATAACAATTTGAAGAGTAAGGGTCGCACTGAACCGAATGAGTGTGCCTTCCTACTCTATACAGCAAGCTTTCTTCGGCGGTGTCATTATAAATTAAGCTCCAGGTTGCTCCTTTATCAGTTGACATATAAATATGCCCGCACTGCTCATCATAATTAACACCGGAAGAAGTAGCGTCATAAGTCCCGATAAAAAGATTTCCGTTCTGTGCCTGAGTGAATAAGTCCGGCATCACTACTCTGGAACTTGTTGAATTGTCACAGCTTATATTCACAACCCTCTGCTCGCTTGTAAAATCAAAATTTTGGTATCTGAACAGGGCATTGATATTATGCCAATTGATATAAGTATTATTATCTTCATCTATGAAAATGCTTGTGCTGCCGTTTCTTGTTGCCGCAAAAGTATGGTTTAAAGTTACGGTAGCTCCTTTGTCTGTGCTTATGGAAACATTTCCCTCGTTAGAGAGTATTAATTCTCCGTTCGGCTTTACTGCAATATACCCAAATCGGCTTATTTCTGTCCTGTTCGTCCATTGCGTTGGAAATCCGTCATTCCAATACAATGTTTCCGCCTGCTGGTCGCTCAAAGTTTGATTAATAACAGACACCATTCTTATGCTCCCATTTAAAGGAGTGGTAGTTTTGGAATTACTCTGGGCGCCTACAGTAAACTGTTGATTATTTCCTCCTGTTTCGTTATTCAATGCTGAGCCGATTAAAGTCCCGTTAATATACGCTTTAGCTGTAGTTGAATTGAAAGTCCAATAAACGCATTCCCAGACATCATTCTTAACAATGTTGGCTGCCCCAATAGTAGTAGTTGTTCCGTTAATCTTAAAACTGATTCTCCTGTTATTGTCTATTCTCAGTATATATCCATTTCCTGCAAGACCCCCTCCTTTGGACATGATGACATTTACTGCTCCATTATTTGGAAGGTAGAGGCAGGAGGTAAAAGTTTTTCCGGCAACCAAATCAAAATTATTCTCCGAAGAAGATGACGCTTCTGCAAATATGTTTCCTGCATTTCCGCTCATGTTCAAATTAATTTCCTTCTTTTGCCTTAAACTTATTGTTTCAAAAGTAATGTTCTGATTTGTTAAGTTTAAAGTTGATGAGCTGTTCAGATTTTTCGTTTCCAAACCCGCAACAGCTATTTTAGAAATTAATTCATTTGTTGTTGTACCCTTTGAGATATTGAGCGAATAAAAATTGGCAGTTCCGTTATTAATTGAAAAAACATTATCAAAGAAGCTGTTGGTTGAATTTATTGTAATTGTGCCGGCGCTGGCTTCGTGAAGAAAAAAATTAATCAGAATGATTAAAGCAAAGAGCAATATAAGAAAACGATTTCCTAAGCCTATTTTTCTACTTCTTCCTCTTTTCATTTTTGAGCAGCAGACCGCTTAAAAAGTAAAAAGATTTGTCTTATATAAATTTGTTGCCCTTAAGTCATAATTTTGGCATCACATTATCTCTCTTTATTTCTTCCTTCAGGACTTTGTGTGAATCTCTTTAAGACATAATCTCTTACTTTTTCCATTTCCATGTTGCTTAATATCTTGCCATAGGAGTCATCTTTCTGGCATATAAAAAAGTCATCACTATATATTATTTGTTAAGTTCGGATTACTATCTCTAATCCACTTACGGCCTGCACTTGCCGTTGCTTCCTGCATTGAATATTGCCTGTATTTCTGCCTCTGACAAGGCACGGTTAAAGATATCAGCTTCATCAATCTTTCCATTGTAAGGATGGCCGGGAATATTATCTCTTCCCATGTATAAAATGTCATTAAACAAAAAGTTTCCCGACCATGAGCTGCTGCGGACACGCACTCCATCAATATACAGCTTTTGAACAGAGCCGTCATAAGTTCCTGCAACATGATGCCATCTATTCGCGCTAATTGGGGCTGTAATACCATGAGCCGCGCCATTTATGTCATATATGTAAAATTCCAATTCCCCTGTATTGGTTATTCCCATCCAGACATCCCTGTAATCAGCAGTATGGACTTTGAATATTTTCTGGAATGCTCCCTGCACATTATTAGGAAAAACCCATGCGTCAATTGTTATTCTGCTACCTGTGATAAGAACATTCCCTGATGTAGTTGCAAAATCATCAATGCCGTCAAATCCGAATGCCATATTGACTTTGCCTTGGGCAAATCCTGCGCCGTTTAATAATGTTAAATTATTTCCTAAAATAATGTCATTTGTGTTCCCGTCTCCCGGCCACCATGACAATGCATTTGAAGGAAGTTGCGTGCAACTATTTCTCGTAACATGTGTTTTAATCAGCATTTGCGGAGTGGTAAGAGGCAAATAATCTCCCCCCAAAATATTGCCATTGGAATTATAAGGAAGCATTGTATCTCCCAAACCATCTCCATTGACGTCCATTCCATTATAATCACTCCAGAAGTTTCCTCCTAAGAAGGGACCTCCGATAATATTTGTGCCGGTAGTTTTAGTTATGTTCCAGGAATTCCGCTCTGTGTCCAGCACATTAATAGTGTTATTAAAGAAGTTATTATAAATTAAATTTTTAAGACCCCAAGTGCCTAAAAATATACCATAAACGCTGTTATTTGTGATGATATTGGACTTTATGATGTTAAATGATGTGTCAAAACCACCTCTCGATCCGCCCAAAGTAACACCGTAGTCATTGTTATTAATTAAATTATCAGTAATATTGTTGTATTGTGCATCACCCAAAGAAAAACCCTGGCCATTATTTTCAGCTTTGTTTAAGAGAAAGTTATTGCTAAAAGTGGCATAACCCAAAGAGAAACCAAAACCATCATTTCTTGCAGTATTATTATAAAAAGTATTAGAATTAGAGTAATGGGTTAAGCTGAAGCCAACAAATGAACTATCTTCAGCTATATTTGAAGTAAAACTATTATTTGACGAGTACCATAATTGGAAGCCGTTCCTGTTATCTTCAGCTATATTTGAAGTAAAACTATTATTTGACGAGTCATACACATAGAAGCCATTTGCACCAGTATTGCTGGCTATGTTAGAGTCAAGATTATTAGATTTAGAGGACGATAAAATTGCAAATCCTGCGTAACTATTATTATCAGCAAGATTATTGATAAGCAGGTTATCACTGCCCCCAATTAACTGAAAGCCATTGAGATTATTCTTGGCTGTGTTAGAGGCAAGGTCGTTATAGGAAGATGCCAAACCTACCAAACCTATCACGAAGCCAGTATTATTATTGTAATTTGCTGTATTTGAGGTAAAAGTATTTTGATTTCCAAATGAATAAAAACCGTTATAGCCATTATTATGGGCTGTATTATTTGTAAGCGTGTTATTATTACCAGCTTCAAAGCCATGAGCAATATTGTTATAAGCCGTATTATTCCTGATAGTATTAGAAGAGCCGAAGATTCTAAATCCAAAGTCATTATCATAAGCGAGGTTGTTAGCGACTGTGTTGCCATACCCGTCTTCTAAACTAATGCCCCCGCCGTTACTATTGGCATAAGCGGTATTTGAGGTAAAAGTATTTTGAGTTCCCTGCGAAGAAAAGAAACCGTCATAGAAATTATTATAAGCGGTATTTGAGGTAAAAGTATTTTGAGTTCCAGCTGAAGCAAAACCTACGTAAGAATTATTATAAGCGGTATTTGAGGTAAAATTACTGTAGCTAGGAGAATTAAGGGAAAAGCCAGAGAAATAACCCTGAACATTGCAATTTCTTATTGTTATTCCTTGCAGAGATTCAAGATATATTCCTAAGAGTTGTTTGTTGGACGCAGACCCACTTAATAAAGCTCCATCGCAGTCTAAAATAATATTATTAGCGCAAATATCAATTCCATTAGGAAGATTGTAAGTCCCGGGATTGAATATGGTATTTGCCCGTACATCGCAGTTGTCAGTTGGGGCAGGACCGCATATCGGATCACTTGACCGACAGCCATTTGTTGCAAAAACGCCATTAATGTTTACTAATAGAAATCCCAAAACAAGCAGGAAAAAGAGAATCTTTTTCATTAATCAATAACTAAAATCAGATATAAATAGATTATTGTGCTGTTGTTTTGCTCAATCTTTTTGCTATCTCCTAGCTGTCTTTCTGGGACCAGCTCCGCCTCCCCCTCCTTCTTGGAAAAATTCAAAGTATGAAAAGTTGTTTCCGATAAGAGGGCTATAAAATCCAGACTGCCCTGCAAGGCTCAAGTTAAATCTTACTGCAGTAGATGAATCTGAAATATTGTAAGTATGGAAAGAATTGTCAGTTATTAGTTGTGCAGGTGCATCAATCCATGCTCCATTAAAATAAGAGATTACAGAACTTATGTTCGTTAAAGAAATTGCACGAATTGGATTAAAGCTTATTTTTAATCTGTTATTGCCGGAATTTATTGCCAGTCCTCCATTGCTCTGAATTCTTCCTTCCTTGAAAAATCTTTCTGATTGATTATCGTATATCGCTTTTATCTGACTGTCTAATAATGCTGTGTCAAAAAGCATGAATTCGTCCATTGAGCCATTAATGCTTGATGTGCTATGGATTTTTCCTATGCTTGCATCAGTTAAATTATAGATATCTCCGGTTACATTATAGTGCGTAATCTCTTCAAGGTCGCCATTAACAAAAACTTTAATTTCGGTTCCAGTCCCGTTATTTTTAAATATCAGCGCTATGTGCCTCCATTCCGGCTGGTTAAAGAAAGTATCAGAAACAAATGAGACTTTAGATTCGCCTGTATGAGACTCTATCCTCAACTGCAATTTGCTTTCTAATATCTGTGTTCCTACTGTTATTCTTGGACCTGTTCCTCCAATAGTAGATGAGAATAATCCTCCCATAATTGCTCCCCGGTGCGGCCTGACCCACATAGACATCGTAATATTTTTATTGCTAAAATTCAAAATTTGGCTTGCAGGAACTCTTAAATAATTTGCCCTGTTCCCGTTAGTTGTCATTCCGGAAGTTCCGAACATTCCTCCCGTTGCATTTGGCGCGGCAGTTCCCTGAAATCTTGAATTGTTGCGGTTTCCGCTCAAGTCAAAAGATGTTGAAGAATTGTCAGCATCAAAATTATAATAAATCTTTAAGTTGCTATAGATAGAATCTCCTGTGAAATAATCATAGTCAACTTCAACTTCAGCCCAATTAAACAGGCTATTAGCTAAAGCCACATTTCCAAGCGTGCTGTTCAATACAAAATCAGCATATTTATTCAGGTAATTATATCCGGCTGAATAATTCCATACAGGACCATATACGTTGCCGTGAAATCCATTTTCTGAAATATCATGGCTAATATTTCCTGAATTTTCATGCATAGGATAGAGGGCAATTACCTGCGGCTTCGGATTAATCTCAACTCTTGTATAATTTTTATATCCTGAAAGCAGGACATAAAATTCTCCATTAGGCCCGACATTGCTCGGCAGCCTGGCAGTATTAGTTCCGTTGGCTGCGCCCGCAGGAACTCTGTAATAATTAAATGTTGTGTTAAAATCATCGTCGCTGCACACACCGATTCCGTCTGTTGTGCCGTCCTGGTTTCTGTAATTCATACACAAAGTTGTTTGGTTTATCATAACCTGCCCCCATATAAATCCCTGAAACACTTTATCGTCATTAAAAACAATTTCCCATGTAGCTCCGTTATCTTTGCTTCTTGCTATCCTGCTATATTCATCGTAAGGAGTAAAATCTTCGCCGATGAACATGTAATTTCTTGTGAAAGCTAAAGTAGTTGGCTGCCATGATATTCCTCTTGCATACCCTCGTTGAATAACAGTAAATCCGGTTCCGTCATTATTGAATTTAATCAGCTTTTTTCTCTCAACACCGTCTCCCATGCTTGCATAGCAGTTAGTTGAATAAGGGTCGCACTGAACCGAATGAGTGTGCCTGGCGACTCTGTAACTCAAATCTTCTTCAGCAGTGTCATTAAAAACTAAAGTCCAATCTTCCCCCTGATTGATTGACATATAAATATGCCCGCACTGCTCGCTATACTGCACTCCGCCGGCTGAAGCATCATAAGTTCCTACAAAAATATTGCCGTTGGGCGCCTGTGTAAAAGTGTCTGGCATTACCAATCTGACGCTCGTTGAATTATCACAGGTTATATTCAAAACTCTTTTTTCATTTGTGAAGTCAAAGTTTTCATACTTAAACAAAGCATTAATATTCTGCCAGTTAATGTAGATATTACTAAAACTGTCAATGAATATTCCTGTAGTTCCGTTTCTGTCAGCACCAAAACTATGATTTAAAGCAGCCGTTTTTCCTTTGTCAGAGCTTGTATAAACCTTATTGCCGTCAACAATTATTATATCTCCGTTTGACTTGACAGCTACGCTGCCTGCATGGCTTATTTCAGTTAAGTTTGTCCATTTTGTTGGCTTGCCTTCATTCCAGTAAAGAGCTTTAGCCTGCTGGTCGCTCAAAGTTTGATTAACTACAGAAATCATTCTTATGCTCCCATTTAAAGGTGCAGTTATTCTGGAATTGCTCTGAACACCAATGTCAAACAACTGGGTGTTGCCTCCGGTTTCATTATATCCTGATGTTCCTATCAGAACCCCATTGATGTAACCTCTGCCATGAGTTGCATTGAAAGTCCAAGTTACGTATTGCCACACATTATTCTTAAAACTATTAGCCGCCCCGGCAGTATTTGTAGTGCCATTGCTTTTCCAGCTG
Source organism: Candidatus Woesearchaeota archaeon (assembly GCA_964437555.1). Taxonomy (GTDB): domain Archaea; phylum Nanobdellota; class Nanobdellia; order Pacearchaeales; family GW2011-AR1; genus UBA92. The sequence continues at coordinate 12,240 of CAYTHI010000014.1, forward strand.
ATTCTCCTGTTGTTATCTATTTTCAGGATATATCCGTTATTAGCAAGCCCTCCTCCCTTTGACATTACAGTATTAACTGCACTGTCATTTGTCAGCAATAAGTAAGCAGAAAAAGTTTTTCCTGTAAGCAAATCAAAATTGTTTTCCGCAGAAAAAGGAGTTTCTATATATGTGTTTCCAAGCCCGCTTGTCTCAAGCCTGATGTTTTTCTTCTGCCTTACAGATATTGTTTCAAAAGTTATATTCTGGTTTGCTAAATTTATCATAGCTGTGCTGTTCAAATTTCCGGTTTCCAGATTTGGTGATACTTTGGAAATTAATTCGTTCGTTGTTCTTTCTTTTGAAACGTTTAGGAGATAAAAAACATTTGTTCCGTTATTAATTGAAAAGACATTTTCAAATAAGCTGTTGGTTGAGTTGATAGTTATTTCTCTGGAGCTTGTCAAATCCATTGATAATATTAATAAGCAGGCAATTCCAAGCAGCAAAAATATATTATTCATTCTTTTTTCTAATTTATCATCATTCATTATTCCATCCCCGAATAATCAGGCATCTTCATCTTTCCCGCATTAGATCCTGAAGAAACAAGAACGTCGTCAATTCTTAAAATCATTATTGCAACTTCAGAAGCAGAGGAAATTGCCTGCGTTTTTACTTTTAAGGGCTCTATAATTCCAGCGGCAAAACAATCTTCAATCTTGTTATTGAACAAATTAATTCCGTCTCTTACAAGATTTGATTCATGCCTTCTCTTTAATTCTGTTAATATTTCTATAGGGTCAAGCCCTGCATTTTCAGCAAGAGTTTCAGGTATAAACTCAAGGGCATTTGCAAATTCTTCAACAGCCAATTGCTCTCTTCCTCCTAATGTTCTTGAAAATTGTTTCAATCTTCGAGAAAGCTCAACTTCAACAGCCCCGCCGCCCGCAACAACTTTCCCGCTTTTAACTGAAGCTACAACATCGCCTACTCCATCTTTTACAGCTCTCTCTATCTCATCCACAACATGGCTGCTGTTTGCCTTGACTAATATTGTAACGCTTTTTGGATTCTCGCAATCCCTTACATAAATCATTTTATTATCTCCTCTCTTAACTTCTTCTACACTTCTTGCCCTCCCAAAGCTCTCCCTGCTTAATTCATTGATGCTTGCAATTATCTTTCCTGATGTTGCGCGAGAAAGCCTTTCCATGTCAGACCTTGAAACTCTTCTGCAAGCCATAACCCCTGCCTTGGATAAATAGTATTGGGCAACATCGTCTATTCCTTTCTGGCAGAAAACAACTTTTGTACCTGTTGAAATAATTTTCTGCGTAATTTCCTTTAATGATATTTCTTCAGCAGTTATGAAATTCTGAAGCTGCTCAGGGCTTGAAATAGATATTTTTGCTTCTCTTTCAGGGCTTCTTAGCTCAATTGGAAAATCTATAAGAGCTATTAACCCATTTTCCACTCTTTTCGGCATATCATCATGCGCAACTTCCTTATCAAGCACAATCCCGTTTATCAGCTCGCTGTTAGCTATTTCCTCTCCCTTTATTTTTTCTATTTTTATATCATTAAGGTCGACTTCTTTCCCTGATGCAACTTTATCAACTGCACTTACAATTATGTCTGCAAGTTTTTCCCTGTTGCCTTCAGCTCCTTTTCCTGTCATGGCAGTCATTGCTATTCTTCTCAGGATTTCCCTATTATCAACATTAATTCCTATTTCAGCAAGGATTTCCTTAGCTTTTTCAGCGGCAATTCTGTATCCTTTTGTAATAACAGTAGGATGTATTTTTTTATCCAGCAATCTCTCTGCGTTTTCCAGCAATTTTCCCGCAAGCATTGCGACTGTCGTTGTCCCATCTCCAACTTCCTGTTCCTGCGTCTTGGCTATTTCAACAATCATTTTTGCCGCAGGATGGTCTATTTCCATCTCTTCAAGAATAGTAACCCCGTCATTGGTTATAATAATTGCTCCTGAAGAATCTACCAGCATTTTATCCATTCCCTTTGGCCCTAACGTAGTCTTAACAACTTCAGCAACTATTCTTGCCGCAATAATATTATTTCTCTGCGCATCTTTGCCAATAGTTCTCTGCACATTTTCAGGAAGTATATATACAGAGGATTTATCTGTCATTTTAGTCGTAGCTCAGTGATTTTGTATCAAAGAGTGTTCCTGCAGCCTCAACTGCCTTTTTATAATCAGCATAACTTTCTGCAGGACCTCTTGCTAAGCATTCTTTTCCTCTTCTCGAATCTCCACCTGAACCGGTAAAATCGTACAAATTCCATCCTCTGCTTCTTACACTTTTTATTAATAAAACTCCTTCATCATCTAAGCTCATAAAAAAACCCCCCAAGCCAATTATTTAAAGATTTATGGGATGGAATTCAAGATGATTTTTGCCTAAATATTCTCTGGACAACATAAATGCTTATAACCTTCTGCACTATGTATCTAAGATGTTCAAAAGAATCGCTGTCGGCGATATAATGACTCGAAATTTTGTTTCTGTAAGACCTAATGACAGCCTTTTAAGATGTGCAAAAGAGTTTGTCAGGCAAAAAGTCACAAGCCTTCTTGTTACCGACAAAAACCGGCTTTTTGGAATACTTACAGAAAGGAATATTTTATGGACTTTAACAAAAAATCCCAGTATTGATTTATCAAAGATAAAGGCAATAGATGTTGCTACAAGAAAAGTAGCTGTGATAAAGCCATCTGCAGACATTACTCATGCATTCAAGAAAATGAAGCACTATGGATTCAGAAGGCTCCCTGTTATTTCAAAGGGAATAGTGGTCGGCCTGCTGACCCTAAAAGACATTCTGACAATAGAGCCGTTATTTTACAGCGAATCTACTGATTTGTTTGAGATAAGAGAAGAAGAAAGAAAGCTTAAAACAGCTGCCAAGGGGCTGTCAACAAGGGAAGGAATATGCGATGAATGCGGTTCCTCGGAAGAGCTTCTTAAGTTTGAAGGGCGCTATCTTTGCTATGACTGCAGGGATCTTTTGTATTGAATATAGTTCACTTATCTGGACGCCTTGCCCTTTAGGGCACGGATGATGTCACATCAGTCCTCATAATTAGATTTAAAGAATTAGATTGTTTATTAATCCTTCCGCAAGAAATCCTTGGCTTTCAAGCCAATGAATGAATTGCGGTA
>CAYTHI010000015.1:0-14055 GCA_964437555.1 Candidatus Woesearchaeota archaeon
TTATCTTTCTTAGTTTTTTCCTTTTTTAATAAGCGCCCGGACCAGGATTTGAACCTGGGAATCACTTGCGTGAAACGAGATTAGCAATCTCGCGCCGTAACCGCTGGGCCATCCGGGCTTAGAAACCTTTAGGATAAACAGGTTTTAAAGCTATTTGTTCGACTTTTTCTTATTCGTCTTTCTTTTTTCTTCTTTAATATATACATCCATCTGAGGGAAAGGTATTCCTATTCCTGCTTTATTCAAAGCATTATAAATTCTCGTATTTGCCTCATCAATTGCAGAAAACCTATTGTCATAATCGTCAACGTAAAAGTAAGCTTTAAAATTCAAAGAAGAGTTAGCCATCTCAACAAACCTCACATTTGGTTCTGGTTCTGGAATAAAATGATTAACTTTCTTCACCTCTCCTAGAATAAGTTTCTTAACTTTTTCAATATCACTGCCGTAAGCAACTCCAAATGGAATCACAGCCCTGGATTTCTTTTCAGGAAGAGCAACATTTTGTATCTTGCTGTCAGCCAGTTTTGTATTTGGCACAATTACAAGTTCATTATCAAAAGTCAATATTCTCGTGCTTCTCAATCCAACTTGCAATACCCTTCCTTTTGTTTCTGAATCTAGGTAAATCAAATCCCCTACTTTAACAGATTTATCCAATAGGATAGAAATTCCAGAGAAAACATTAGCAAGCGTCGGCTGAAGTGCAAGCGCTACAGCCAATCCGGCAATTCCAAGTCCTGCAAGTAACGGTCCTATCTCAATTCCCCACAAGTTTAGTATATATAGGGCAGCCAGAACAACCCATGCAACCCTAAGCACACTATTCACTAGAGAAAGCAAACTTTCTCTTGTTGAAGAATTTGAATTTTTTATTTTTCCTCTTAAAACAACAAATAGAACTATATCAACAAAAAGGTAGACGATATAAGCGACCATTAATATTATTATAGAACTGACAATTCTTGTAAAGATTACATCCACTCCGGGAGCTAAGGGAATTTCTTCTAAAGCAACACGCAATCCTATAAGCAAAATCAATATAGTAATAGGTCTTGACGCTTTCTTAACAAAAAGGTCATCAATGTTTGTTTTTGTCTTCGCTGTTGTCCTCAAAACAACTTTCTCTATTATAAAGGCAGTTATCTTCAACACTAAGAAAACTCCAACTAGAACTATTAAGGCTCTCAAGTAAGGGTTTACAACATAATCGCTTAGAATCTCTATCATCTTATTAAATACAAAAACTCTCTTTTAAAACTTATGATTTTTCCTATAATGATAAAGGCCTATAAATGCTCCAACCAAGGCACCAAACATATTGAATATCAAATCCAAGCCAGTATTATAAACATCTCCTACTCCTGTATTAGCAATAACAACAAAAGCAAGGAATTCAACAATTTCATTCAGGGCGCCAAGACCCATAGAGCCAATCCATGCAAGAAATATTGCAAGCTTAGGCCTTTTTCTTAGGTCAAAGCTTAAGGATAAAAGCTGGAATACAACAACCGCAGCAACAGCGAAGCCGTAGAAATGGATTAATTGGTCCATTTTCAGGATGTAAAAGTCTCCGCCATTATTTACAAGCTCAATAATTCTTAATCTATACAGGGTTTCTCCATTAATTCTCAATCCCCCTCCAAGCATATGCAATAATCCCCAAATTGACAGGCCCCACAGGGCAATATAATCAATCTTTGACTTTCTCAAAGTCAGAATAATCATTAATCCTATTAAAATTAAAACAAGGATATACCACAAAAACTCATAATTCTTTATTGAGATATAATAAGCAGCAAATGCAATTATGTAAATCGCATTAAAGATGACAACAATCCATTCTCCTTTTTTCAATACCGGCATTTTCTATCCCCGCTTATCATTTTTGTAAGAAGCCCTTATAAAAGAAACAATTGCTATAAAGCCATTAACAATAATAAAAGGAAAATCCAATATTATTATCGCATGAATTGTCAAAATAGTGCTCGCTATTCCTGCAATCAGGAAGAAATATTTTCTATACTTTGTTAACTGCAATGCCCACGCAAACAACAGCAATATAAGCCCAATCCATCCTATGTATGTTATCATTATCTCTTTTTACCCAATAAATAAAACATTGAAAAGAATATTAAGAAAAGAATTATAGTAAAAGGAACAAAATTAATCAGCGTATCGCTGACAGAATGAGAACTAGAGTCAATTTTGATAAACATGTAGATTTCAGCTATAATAAATAAAATCAATATTATTGCATTAAGAATGGGAAATTTAAACTTCATTTTCCTGCTTTCTTCTCAGCCCGTTTAATCATATCCTTTTTCAATCCAAGAAAAACTCCTCCTTCTTTTCCGCCGACATAGGTATTCTCTCCGGGTTTTATTATATCATTTAACTTGTCAAGCTCAATATCTACATGAGTTATCTGTGCATTAGATTTTCCTTTAAGATGAATGTAAACATCCGCCTTCCCCAAATGTATTTTTCCCTCTCCGGGTCCTGACATGAAATATAATAAACACCAACCTTTAAAAGCCCTTTTGTCACATTAATATCATAGCGGGGTAGAGCAGCCTGGAGTGCTCGCGAGGCCCATAACCTCGAGGTCGTGCGGTTCAAATCCCACCCCCGCTATTCAGAACAATGGAAGAAGTTCACACTCTATTATTTTACAAATTCATTAAATTAGAAAATTTGCAGCACGTATTAGAAAAGCAAAAGCAGTTCTGTAATTCTATCGGATTAAAAGGTAAAATCCTTCTTGCAGAAGAAGGCATAAACGGCTCTGTTTCAGGAACAAAAGCCCAGGTTGACAGGTATAAAGAATTTATGAAAAAAGAAAAGCTATTTGTAGATATTATCTTCAAGGAAGAAATCGGTTCTCTAATTCCATTTGAAAAAATGCTTATAAGAATAAAAAAGGAGATAATACGCTTTGATATTACCTTGGATTTAACAAAAACAGGAAAGCACATTTCTCCGGAAGAATTTTTTGACATGCATAATAAAAAAGAAGATGTAATTGTCTTAGACGCAAGAAATAATTACGAATCTAAAGTAGGAAAGTTCAAAAACGCAATAACTTCTGACATAGAAAATTTCAGGGAATTTCCAAAAGTTGCGGAAATGTTAAAAAACAAGAAAGACAAAAAAATAATTATGTATTGCACAGGAGGGATAAGATGCGAAAAAGCTTCAGCATATTTAATCCAGCAAGGGTTTAAAGACGTCTCGCAGGTTTCGGGAGGCATAATCAATTTCTGCCAGCAATTTCCAGATACTTTATGGGAAGGAAAATGTTTTGTTTTTGACAACAGGCTTTTATCTCCGATAAATCCGGAGCAAGCGCTATTGGAAAAATGCGCTATCTGCAATAGCTCATGCGATTTATACAGGAATTGCAAGAACAAGATTTGCAATAAAAGAATATCAATATGCAAAGATTGCAAAACAAAAATGAATTGCTGCTGCTCGCAAGAATGCCTGCAGGCATTCAGGGATTATTGCAAAAAGAAGGAAATCGCCAATAATTTTATGCAAATAATTAAATAGAAATAAAGTATTTTGATAATATGCCTAAAAGAGTTTTCATAATTCATGGTTGGGGAGGAAGCCCTGAAGAAGCCATACATAATTGGCTGAAAAAATCATTAGAAAAAAAAGGATTTTCTGTTTTCGTTCCCGAGATGCCTGATACTGAAAATCCTGTAATAGAGAAATGGGTTACGCATTTAGGTAAAATAGCAAAAAATCCTGACAAAGATACTTATTTTATCGGACATAGCATCGGATGCCAGACAATCTTAAGGTATTTAGAAAACATTAGTTCAAAACTCGGGGGAGTTATTTTAGTTGCTCCTTGGATGCATCTTCAGGGGGATAGAATCAGAGCCCGATTCAGTAAAAATAGCCGCTCCCTGGATGAAAACCCCAATAAAATGGAGCAAAGTTAAAAGCCATTGTGATAATTTCATCTGCATATTTTCAGATAATGATTATTACGTTCCTCCGTCTGAAGCGGAGCTCTTCAGAAAACATCTGAATGCAGAAATAATAATTGAAAAAGAAAAAGGCCATTTCACAGAAGATGATGGAGTAAAGGAGATTCATGCAGTATTGAATGAGATACTAAGGATATCTAAATAGCCCATAAAAGCAGCAAAAGCGAAAAATATATAAATACCCACATGTATGTGTGGGTATGGCTACTAAGAACATATCAATAACACTGGAAGCTTATAGAAGATTAGCGGCGCTTAAAAGGGAAAGAGAAAGCTTTTCTGACGTAGTTAATAGGGTGACCAAAAAAAGCGACTTGGAAAATCTGCAAAAATTATGCGGAATATTAAAGGGAGAAAGGGGAGAAGAATTGGAAAGGAATATTGTCAAGATAAAAAAAATAAGAGAGAATATGCATAGGGAAAGAATAAATCGTCTTAAAAGAGCATTTAATTAAAATGGTCTGCTTAGATACTACTTTTCTAATTGACCTCATTAATGGCAGAGTTCCCTTAGAATACTTAAAAAATAATTTCAAAGATGAAAATTTATTTATCGCTTCCTCAAGCATTGCAGAATTATTTAGAGGGCTTTACCTAAAGTCTAACTTAAAAAATGTAAAAGAAGATGAGGAGGAAGAAACCCGAAGAATCTTGTCTTTATTTTCCACTCTTGATTTAGGGAAGAATGAGGCAATATTAGCTGGAAAAATTGATGCTGAGCTGTATAATAAAGGAGAAATAATAGACATAGAAGACGTAATGATTGCGGCAATATGCGTTGAGAACAGTGAAATTTTAATAACAAGGAATAAAAAGCATTTTGAAAAAATAAAAGACTTAAAAATACAGACTTACTAATTCTGATAAAGTAGATAGTCAATAACCTTTTATACAAATCCTTTCTCTTTATTTCATGTTATTATTAGGCATTGATGATTCCGGCAGAGGCCCCTTAATAGGCCCAATGATTCTTTCAGGTATTTTAATAAAAAAAGAACACGAACCCCATTTAAGAAAAATAGGAGCAAGAGATTCAAAATTGCTTTCTCATCCTGAAAGAATAAGAATTTCAAAATTAATAAAAAAATCAATTATTGCAGGAAAAATAGTTTTAGCAAGTCCTGCTGAAATAGACGACTTCGTTTTATTAGGAAAAAATCTTAATGCCCTTGAAGCTAAAAAAATGGCAGAAGTTATAAATGAATTAAATGACGGAAAAAAGCCAATAAAAGTAATTATTGACTGCCCGTCAATAAATGTAAAAAAATGGCAGGCTAAATTGGTTTCTTTCATAAAGAATCCTGGAAATTTAACGATTCTTTGCGAGCATAAAGCTGACTTTAATCATCCTGTTGTTTCAGCCGCCTCAATTCTCGCAAAAGTCGCAAGAGAAGATGAAGTAGCAAAAATAAAAAAAGAATTTGCAAAACTTGGAAATATAGGAAGCGGCTATCCTTCAGACCCTATAACTCAAGAATTCTTAAAGAAGCACGGAAAAGAATTAGCTAATAGTGGAATATTCAGAAAGTCATGGGCAACGTGGAAACAAATGTTTCCCGAAGATTCTCCTGCTTTAAAGAAAAAAGGGCAGAAGACTCTCGGCGATTATTAATATCCCAGATTCATCAATTCCATGACTCTTTCTGCTAAAACATTAGATTCATCTCTATAACTTCTAAATCTGTAAACTCTAAAAGGATGAGGAATTTGTATCTCAATCGGCTTTCCAGCCAGATGTTTCAATCCTTTCCTTTTCCCATTAGATTTCGGGATATCGCCTATTTCAACAACTTTCATAAAACTAATATTTCCATCAAATTTATCTTCCTGAATTCGTCCCTCGTCATTTAAGATTAATGCGGGAGTATCTTCTCTTCTATCTATAAACAAGACAGCATGCCTGGTCTTAAAAATAGCATTCTCTTGCCTGTAAGAATCTATCTCCTTTGACAAATCTCCCAGATTTTTTAGATAACTTCTATCAAGCCTTCCTGCTGCATTCACTAAGAAAGAAAACCTAAACCAGCTATCTAATGATGGCTTTTCAGGTGCGAATAGTCCAAAGCTAAAGGCATTTCCTTCCCGTGCCCCTTCATAATAATAGCCAATATCACAGAAATTTGCCAGATATCCATACATATATTATTTTTCGTCTTGGCGATTTATAAGCATTCTTGCAATTCAAGACAATATTGAGAATCTTTAAATAACTATTTATCAATAAAATGCCATGACCTACATAAAAAAGCTGATTATGCAGGGCTTTAAGTCATTTGCCCCGCGGACAGAGCTGATTTTTGATAACGGAATAAATCTTTTCGTTGGCCCTAATGGCTCTGGAAAATCAAACATTTCAGATGCATTATGCTTTGCTCTGGGGAGAATATCGGCAAAATCAATGAGAGCGTCAAAATCAGGCAATCTTTTATTTATGGGCTCAAAATATGCAAAGCCGGCAAAAGAAGCGATAGTTGAAATAATTTTTGACAATGCTCAAAAGACTTTCGGGATAAACACTAACGAAGTTTCCTTAAAAAGAACAGTAAGGAGAAACGGGCAGAGCATTTACAGGATAAATGACGAAGTCAAAACAAGATCAGAAATTTTGGAGACTCTTGCTCAGGCAGGAATAGACCCGTATGGATTCAACGCAATTCCTCAGGGCAGTATTCAAAGCATTGTGAAAATGCATCCTGAAGAAAGAAGAAAAATTATAGAGGAAGTCTCAGGTATTTCTGTCTATGAATCAAGAAAAGAGAAATCCCTGCACGAACTGGAAAAAACAGAAGAAAGGCTCAAAGAAGTTAACACTATTTTAAGAGAAAGGACAGCATTCTTAAGGAATCTGGAAAATGAGCGTTCACAAGCCTTGAGGTTTAAGGAGCTGGAAAAAACAATACAAAGATGCAAGGCTTCTTTACTTAACAGAAAAATAGAAGAAAAAAATCAGGAATTATTATCATTAAAAAAATCAATTTCAGAGAAACTGGATCAAAAAAGTGATTTAAGAGCCCAGACTGAAGAACTGCAGGCAAAAATAGATTCATACAATGAGCAAATAAGCCAGATAAACAAGCATATTCAAAAATCGACAGGAATTGAGCAGGAAACACTTCATACATCTGTTGCGAATCTTAAGGCAGAAATAGAAGGCATTAAAGTCAGAAAAGAAAATCACGAAAACAAATTATTGGAAATAGAAAAAAGGATTAATCAGATGGAAAAATCCATTCCTGAATTAAACTTGGAAATAAAAGAATTAAGGCAGAAATCTCCTTTAATGGCAAGAAAGCAGGCTGAATTGTCAAAGAAAAAAGAAGAACTGGATAAAATACAGGAAGAGAGAAAGAATGTTTACACTGTAAAAACGCAGCTTTTAGCTATCAAGGAAAGGCTCAAGGACAAGGAAAGGCAATTAGCAAGGTTAAATGCTGATTCAGAAACAAACTTGAAGCAGATTGAAGAGCTTTCCTCGGAATTAAAGCACGATACAGAAGAAAAGTGTGAGAAATCAATAGCCTCTCTCTCAAATAAATTAAAAAGTGCAAAGTTAAAATTAGAAGAAGTATCTTCTTTTCATGTAGCTCAGGAAAAAATAATTTCAATTTCAGAAAATCAAATACAGGAAGCAGAAAGAATAAAGTCACAGGTTTCAAAGCTTAATCTTTGCCCTCTTTGCCAAACCAGTATTACAGATGAGCATATAGCTCATGTCCATAAGGATTCTGATAATAAAATAGAAAATGCAGGAAATTTAATAGAAAAATCAAAAAGCCTGATTAAAGAATTTAGTGGAAATAAAATAGCTCTTTCTAAGGAAATCTCATCTTTTGAATCTGACTTATTTAATTCTGAAAGAGAATTGGTGAAACATAAGGCAATAGAGGATAAAATGCATAGGGTAAAATCAATATTGCAGGATCAGGATTTCATAAAAAAAGAACTGAATGAATTAGAAGGCAAAAAAAACTCCCTTGAAAGCAAGACTTTCGATATCTCTCTGATAGAAGAAAGATACACTCAAAAAATGCAGGAGATTGAGGAAATTTCCTCAAGAAACGAGGAGAATCTTGACACAACATTATTATACAAGGAAAGAGAGTTGGAAAGAATTAAAGAAGTCATAAAAAGAAGCAAACAGGATTATTCAGAAACAGAATCAGATGTTGAGGAGCTTTCATCTTCATTTGATGAAAAGATTGAGATGCTTGAATCTAAAGAAGCAGAGGAAAAGCAGTTGAATGATAAGTTTAAGCAATTGTTCAGGCAAAGAGATGAATTGCAGGAAAAAATAAAGGAAGAAAATTATAATCTTTCATCTCTTCAGTCAGGCTGGGGAAACCTGGATGAGCAGATAAATTACCTTAAAGTAGGAAATGCAAAGCTTGAAGCTGAAAAAGAGGCCCTTGAAATGGAAATTACAGAATTTGCAGGAATTGAGTTAATCAAAGCATCCGTAAATGCACTGCAGGAAAAATTAGCAAAAGCTAAGGAAGACACGTCAAAGATTGGCTCAATAAACATGCGCGCTTTAGAAGTTTATGATGAAATAAAGGTAGAATATGACAGAGTTAAAGAAAAATCAGATAACATAGAGAAAGAAAAGCTGGAAATTCTCAAGATTGTTGAAGAGATAGATAAGAAAAAGAAAAAGACTTTCATGAAGACTTTCAATTCCATAAATGAATTATTCAGCCAGAATTTCTCTAAATTATATTCAAAAGGATTTGCATATCTGGAAACAGAAAACATGGAAGACCCTTTCCAGGGCGGGGTAAATATTGTAATAAAGCTTGCAAAGGGCAAGTATTTTGATATTTCATCACTATCGGGTGGAGAGCAGACTTTGGTTGCAGTCTCATTGATGTTTGCAATCCAGGAGTTCAAGCCGTATCATTTCTATATTTTAGATGAAATTGATGCTGCCTTAGATAAAAGAAATTCAGAAAGGCTTTCAGCTCTGATAAGGCAATACATAAAGAAAGGGCAATACATAGTAATAACCCATAATGACGCATTAATAACAAATTCAGACATCCTTTATGGCGTCTCCATGCATGAAGGCATTTCCAAGATATTAAGTCTTAAGATTGCAGATAATGCACCTTCAGAGGATAATTTTAATATAACTCCAGAAAAGAGTATAGAATCTAATAGTTAGCTATAATTCGTTAATATGTCAGGATTTATTTTTTGCGTAAACTCCCTGCTTTAGTTCTTGATGAAGCAAAAATCAAAACATGCCATACATTTTAGTGTATGGTTCTTGACACGTAAAATCTGATTAGCCCAAATAATACGTATTAATCTAGCAGGTAAATATTAATTTCTTCTTTTTAAGGTATAGATAATAATATTAGCTTAAATTAAATAGAATACATTATTAAGCATCAACGATAAAATTTAATCTAATCTATATAATATAAATATCAAGCACCTGTCCTATCATAGCCATAATAATTTATAGATAATAATCTTAGCTTTATCTGATAAAGACTGAATTAAATAATCTTATTAATGATAAACCTTGATATAATAACCTAATAGTATTCTACGATAATACTCTCCAAATCCTATCTCTTTTAAACTAATAAAAGGTGCTTCGGAAAGTTACAATAAAATGTAAAAAATAAAAAATAAAAAAGCTATTTAGTAGTAACTCTCACCGAAGTCTTCGTTCTTCTTGTCAGGTTTTCTTGTAAGCAATACAATCAAGACAACTACAAGAACTACAAAGATTATAGCCAATACGATTGTAAGAACAACAGCTGCGCCTGATGCGCCCAGCGTGCTTCCTTCAACCTTAGCCATGAAGCTTTGTGTCTGTACCAAGTTTCCGTCAGAGTGCACATTTACATTGAAAGAGTAATCTCCTTCCTTTTGTGCACTTGCCATCAACTGGACTGTCTTGCTTGATCCTGCCGGAACTACAACAACAGATTCAGAAGCTCGGACATTAAGCCCATTGCCGCTGTCTACCACTATCTGGTAAATCTGGATTGCGTTTCCTGCATTCACAAGTGTCATGCTGTATGTTGCTTCATCTCCAACTGCGAATGTCTGTGAATCCATAGAACTTACAATCATGCTTCCGCCGGAAGGAGTTACAACAACTCTCTTCACTGTAGAAACTACGGAGTCGCTGTTATAAGCAGTCAACTGGATTTCATAAACTCCAGCCTGTGCCGTTGAAGGTATACGCAAGTATATCCTTCTCTCTGCTGTATCTTCTTTATCCGGATCTGATTGATCCTCAAAAGACAAGTCTCCGAAGTAAGCTCTAGAGTTCACTCCAAGCTGCGGTATAACTGCCTCAACAAAAGTGTCTTCAGCCAAATGTCTTCCTATGTTCTTAAGAACAACGTCAAGTGCAAGTGTTTCTCCTGCCATGACTTCGGAAGCGGCGGCAACTGAAATTATTTCAACTTCATAGCTGCCTCTCTGGACCTGTAGATTTACTTCAGTTCTGTCTCCAATAGGGCTGTCTCCGAAAGCTCTTTCGCTTTCAACAGACAGTTCCAAGACGTATTGTTCGCTTGGATCTATGTTGGATGGCATTTCTACATTAAGTGTCCTTCTGTAAGACTTATCCATCAAAAGGTCAAATCTTTCAGTAGACTCGTAGACTCCGCCTGCTCCAATCAAACGCGCAACAATTCGCACGTCTGGCCTGTAGTCATGCCCCATTACTTCAACTTCCACATCAAGTGTTTCTCCTGCGAAAGCTGCAATAGTGCCGCCATCGTAAACTATGCCGTTTACTTCCACTTCAGTTATCTGAGCGAATGTAAAGGCCGCTACGCTTGAAGCTAAAAAGATGCCTGCAACAACTGCAAACATTGCCACAAGTGAAACCAATAACTTATTGGTCTGCATTTTGGTCTCCATTTTATTTAATTAGTTATGCAACCCCGAAGGGCTTTATAAACTTTGCGGTGACAACAATAATCAACAATTATTCAGTAATAAATGAGCGCCATAATACTTATAAAATATACTTTGGTATACTTTCATGGATAAAGAGTCAAGGAGAGAAAATAGCGACGACAAAAAGATAACTACTATGAAGATATCCTTGAAAACAAAAGCAAGATTAGACCATCTGAAAATAAACCACAGAGACAGCTACGAAGAAGTAATAAAGAGGATGCTTTCAATACTTAATATTTGTAGGGCAGACCCAAATGCAGCAAGAAATAAGCTTCGCGCTCTTGACAATTTAAAATCTTCTAATTGATTTTATTTAGTATTTTCAATCCTTCAGAGCAATCTTCAATCATTGTTGGACTTTCGTTTACAATAATTATCTCTTTGTCTTTTGAAAGGTTTTCAAGCAACGCCCGCCACTCTTTTTTTTCTGTAGTCTTATGATGTTTCTCGCCTTTTTCTCCATATACTATTCCTGAAAAATGGCAGTGCCATCTCTTTTCCGGAAATAATTTTTTAATTTTTTCATAATCAACTTCTTTATTTCTCGCCAGAAGATGGGCAAAATCTATGCAGAAACTGCATCCTGTTTCTTTAACTAATCTGCTTACTTCATCTAAACTTCCAAAAACATTAACTTTTCCCATTGTTTCAGGAGCTATCTCAATATTCCAATTATTCTTCTCAACTTCAGCCATGATTTCTTTGATTCCTTTTTTTATGGTCTCATAAGCTCCTTCCTTATTATCTCCGTAATAGCCGGGATGAAAAACAACTGTCTTTGCTCCAAGCCAATGCCCTACTTTACAGCAATCTAATATTCTTTTCTTAGTCGCCTCTATTTTTTCCTTTTCGCTGGAATTAAGATTAACAAAGTAAGGAGCGTGAATGCTTAAATTAATTCCAAGCTCCTTCGCCTTCTTTCCTATTGTTCTGGCATCTTTCTCGTTCTTAATATACACGCTATAAGTGAATGCAATTTCACATGCCCTAAAGCCTTTCTTATGATAATCTTCTAAAACCGCAATCGCTGTCTTAACAGGCCCAATACCCGCAGGCCCTATTTTTATATTCATGAAAAAACAAAGAAATTGTACTTTTAATATTTACCTTAATCTAATAATTGCTAGTTCTTATACGCTCTTCTAATAATGCTTCGAGAGAAGTTTTGTTCAGGATATATCCTGCCCTCACTATGCAGTTTATTGAACGCTAATTGCATATCTGTCCAATCAATTTCATAATCAGGAAATCTTGCACGGATTTGATGTAAAAGAATAAAGGGCAGTTGGCCCCACCCTTCAGGCATAAATCTCTCTATAGCATCAGATATTTCTTCAATCCTTTTTGAATCAAGTCTTTCTATAAGGTCCATAGTTATCCACAATAATCTATGTTTATATCTTTTGTCATGTCTCAATAATAATCTCATTCACTCAAAGCAGTCTTAACGCTGCCTAAATTATCTACAATATATTCATGCAGCTTTTGTATTATTCTCTCCTGCAGATTCTCTTTCAGCAATCCTGTGCAGCTCGCCAGGTCTTCTTCAGGATAAGCAACAAGTCCTCTGTCATAATAGCAATTCATATTATTTCCTTCAAAATCCAATAAGCTTAACTCCCCTTCCTTCGCCTGCAATAAAGTTACCTCAACCTTGCAGGTATTCACATTAGGACCGATTATTTCATATCCCCATGATGCCTCTTTCTCTTCATTAATAAAAGTAGCAGGATTGCACTCGGCCATATTAACTCTGAAGCATTCATAACTCTTGCATTTGACAGGCAAGAAGCTAAGATAGACAGAAGCAATCACAATAAAAGCTATCACCACGGCAAAAACAAGCAGCCTCTTTCTCTTCTCCATCTTTAATTATAATCTGCATTGTATTTAAATGTTAAGAAGACCAGTAGTAAAGCCCTACTAAAGTAAGCATAAATTGTGTTAAGAAAACCAAACTTAATCCATAGTGCTTGCTCTTATATGCTATAAAAAGTAATATTAAATTTGAAAAGAACCATAGATAATAACTTTCTTTAAGAACAAAAGCATTTAGTAATGAGCTATTAACGCAAAAGCAGTTCCTACCCGCTCTATTATCGTAAGTTTGTTCATCTTTAACTTAAAAGTTTTTTAAACACTGACCAATTCAACTTTAGCATCCTTGGCAGAGCTGAAGTTTGTTGCTCCCAAGAACAAAACCCCTTTTTCATCGCATGCAATTATCACAGAGCCGGTTGCAGGCCCGTCAATAACAACTATTGCCGGCTTTTCCCTTGATTTTTTTACTGCCAGAGAAACTTCACGAGCTGAAACTTCTTTTATCACTTCATATTCCGGACTTATAAGAAAAGCCTTTCCTGTTCCTTTAAGTTCAGAATAAATTTCTTTTATCTTTGCCTTTGCCTCTTTAGCATCCATTGTTACAGCTTCTTCCTCATTATCCATCCCATTTGACATCTTTCTTGAATATTCACTGACAGGCATTCTCTTTCTTAATGCCTGCAAAATTTCCTTTCCTGTAAGCTCTTCAACTTCTTTTCCGTCAGGAGCGATTGCAACATAATCTACTTTCGCATTCTTTATCACGTTCTTAGCAATTAAAATGCCTCCTCTGTCTCCATCAACAAACAGCGTTACTTCCTTCTCTTTGCTCAATTCTGCTATTTCCTTAGGAAGCTTTACTCCGTTCATTCCTATAACATTATTAACTCTGTTCTTCAAAAGATTTACAACATCAGCCCTTCCTTCAACAATTATTAATTCAGGTCCTGATATTTCCCCTGCAGGGCTTTTTTCCTCTCCATACTCTTGGATTTTTGATACTCTTGATTCTGTTTTCAATGCTCTTGTCATCTCATCAATTTCTCCGGATGAATCAATTCCTTCAAGAAGTTTCCTCGCTCTCTCAATTATATAATCTCTTTTGTTTCCTCTTACATCTTCTATCTTAGTCACTTCTACTTTAGCTTCAGTAGGGCCTATTCTGTCTATTGTTTCTAAAGTAGCCGCAAGAATTGTTGTTTCAGACTTATCAAGAGCGCTTGGCAATTTGATTTTTCCAATGGATTTTCCATCAACAACTTCTAAATCAACCTCTATTCTTCCTATTTTCCCTTCT
>CAYTHI010000016.1:0-12762 GCA_964437555.1 Candidatus Woesearchaeota archaeon
CCAAGAATTGTTGTAAAGTTTGCGGAATTAGTTAATTCCAGGATTATAAACAATAGCAACGGAATTATTATGGTTCCAAGCCAGGCTTTGTTTTTTCCAACTCCAAAATCTGCTCTTAGGCTGTCTGTTAAAGCAATTGATAATGACAAGTATGAAGTGAACATAGTTAGCATTCCAAGCAGGACAAAGACTTTTCCCAATGCAAGAGTTGAGAGTTGAGGTGTTTGAGCTCCTTTTGCGCCAAGAACTACTGCTGCAAATATGACATATGCAATAAAGCAGAGAGCATGGGCAGTTATTATGGATTTTCTCATATTCTGTTTTTCAGAATTCATCAATCTCTTTATTTCCGGAACTGCTGTAAACCCTAAATATGCAAACAGGATTACACCAAAAGGAACAAAGAAATTGTTTGCGTTCATGTAAACAAGATTTGATGCATCTATTTTATTCCAAAAGATTACAGCAATTGAAATTATTAATGCAGCTATTAACCCTACACCGATCTCTTCTCCTCTTTCCAATGCTTTTAAGTCAAAGTAGGAAATTATGGATACGATAATCCATGTTATAATGCCGAAAGTGAAAGCATGATTTGTATTGTTCAAGAAAAGGAAACTTAATGACTCTCCTTCTCCCACAAGATACGCAACAATAGCTGCATAAATTCCGAAAGCAGTTGCGAGAAACATTATTATCTTGCCTTTTTTTCCAAAATATTTTTCTGCATAGCCTGCGAGTTGATGATCTGTCTTTGTTCTTAATGCTATTTCTCCCAGATAAATCATTGTTAAAGTCAGAACAAATCCAACTAGGGCGAGATGAAATAATCCTATTAAGAACCCGGATTTCATTACTACATATGGAATTCCTAATACTCCGGCGCCAATAATTGTACCTATCAGAACTGCTATTGCAATAAGTGTTTTAGGCATATACAATAATATTAAAAACTTATTTATTTAAGTCTTTTTGGGCCTATAGTTTAATGGATAGAACAATCGGCTTCGGACCGGTTAATCGGGGTTCGATTCCTCGTAGGCTCATGCTAAGATTTATAATAACTTTTGTTTAAAGAATTAAATGAATAAGGAAATGGAATTTGTCAGGCAGGTGCAGAAGGACGTTACGTTGCTTGGTCAGACGAGTGCTCTTCTTGGATGGGACGAAGAGACTTACATGCCTGAAAAAGGAATTTATTCAAGAGCAGAGCAAGTGGCGTTGGTAAGCAAGATTGCACATGCTAAAGTGACTTCTGACAAATTCTTTTTTGCCATTGAAAAACTTAGAAAACTGAAGATTGCAGGAAAGGAAGGCATTATGATTGAGAAACTGCATAAGGATGTTTTAAGGGCGAGGAAGCTGCCATCTGAGTTTGTTCATGAATTGGCAAGGCAGGCAACTCTTGCTGGAAGCGCGTGGAGAGAAGCAAGAAAGAAAAATAATTTTAAGATATTCCAGAAAAATCTTGAAAAGCTTGTTGAATTGAAGAGAAAAGAAGCTGACTATATCGGGCTTCCGGGGCATTTGTATAACGGCCTGCTTGATGAATATGAAGAAGGGATGACTGCTGAAAAATTGAAGAAGGTATTTTATAAGCTAAAATTGGAACTTGTTGAATTAATTAGAAAAATAGAAAGTTCTGATAAATATTCGAAAAGGAAAAAAGAAGTTTCAAAAGGAAAGTATGATAGGGAATCCATGAATAAATTCATACATGATTTTCTTTCCAGGATTGGGATGAAAGATGATTCTTCAAGAGTTGATTTGTCAGAGCATCCATTTACTACAAAAATAGGGATTAATGATGTGAGAATCACCACTAATTTTAGGAAAAATCCAATGTTTTCTTTTTCTTCCGCTATTCATGAGGCAGGGCATGCATTGTATGAATTAAATCTACCTGAAGAAGATGCTTATAATATTTTAGGAGATGCTCCAAGCCTTGGAATGCATGAATCGCAGTCAAGGTTTTGGGAGAACATGATTGGAAAGGGAAAACATTTCTGGAAATTTTATTATCCTAAATTTAAGAAAGAGTTTAAGCTAAAAGGAAATATGGAAGATTGGTATAAAGAATTGAATGCAGTTTATCCTGAAAAGATAAGGATAGAGTCAGATGAAGTTCATTATTGCCTTCATATAATCTTAAGATTTGAAATTGAACTCGGCTTATTAGACGGGACAATAAAAGTTGCTGACTTGCCAGGAATCTGGAATGCAAAAATAAAGAGATTGTTTAAGGTTGATGTAAAGAATGATGTTGAGGGAGTTTTGCAGGATGTGCATTGGAGCATGGGGTCTTTCGGGTATTTTCCGACTTATGCAATAGGAAGCATTTATTCAGCGCAGATTTATAATGCTTTAAAGAGAGAGCGTAAAAATGTTGAAAAAGAAATTGAGAAAGGAAACTTTATGAAAATTTCAGCATGGTTAAAAGAGAAAGTGCATAATTATGGCTCCGAGTATTTTGCAGAAGATATTGTAAAAAAAGTGTGCGGAGAAGGGTTAAACCCGGATTTTTACATAAAGTATTTGAATGATAAATATGGAGAGATTTACGGGTTTTAGCTTTTTTCTTTGTCTTTCGTTAAATATATAAGGGGCTTTGGTGTTGGTTTTTTATGAGGAAAGGCCTCGCTGCTATTGTTTTAGGTTCTGCTATAGCTGCAACCGCAGGACTAGCTTGTTGCAATAAGGAAAGAGAATCGGAGACTTTTGTTCCTCATGAATCTATTGAAGCAAGCAATCTGGATAGAGATTTGCCTGTGATTGTCAGGGCTTATCAGGAGCGTTATCCTAATCCTAGAAATATTGTTCACAAGCGCATTAATCCTAATAATAACAGCATTGTTACTAAAACTAACGAAGAAGTTTTCTGGATTTATACTAATCTTGGGCATTTCAATGATTTATACAAAAATGGCTATGATATTATAGTTAAGACCAGTGCGTCTTGGTGTATTCCATGCCAAGAGCAGGATCCTCAATATAAATCAATAGTTGAAAATGCGAGAAATAGCGGTTTTCATGTAGGCGCCTTAACTATTGATGTGGATGATATGGTTGCCGGAAAAGTTAATGGAAAAGACGAAGTGCCATGGTATTATGTTATGAAGTGGGACGCTGATGCAAAGACCTGGCATCAACAAGGAAGGGCTTATGATTTACCAGAGATTGAGTCTGCTCTTCATGAATATCTTTCTCCTTCAGGGAGCAATTCCGATAATTAAGCTGAACATAGAAATCTTTAAATAGAAATTATTATATGGTTTTTCATGAACAGAGACGGTTATGTTGCTCTTAGTGTTGTTCTGGCTTTCTTGCTAGCGTCTTTTGCTATAGTTTCTATTCGTGCTTCTCTCGTTTCTGCTGATGAATTTACAGGAGATGCTAGCTATACAGGACTTAATACTATTTTAAGCAGCGCTGACAAATGCACTTCTGCTGAAGAAGGGCTAACTAGATGCAAGGGAAATTCTGTTCAAGAGTGCCAGTGCAGGGGATGGATTTGGGAAACATGCACTTGGGGGACTACAAAAATATGCAAGGAAACCGATCCTGTGAATCCAAAAAGATGCAGGATGATAACTCCTCCTGATAATAATGGAGATGGCAAGCCAGATGGACCTCCTTATGCGATGTGTGTGCCTACAGATAAAGCCTGCGGTGGTGATGTTTTAGACGCTTCCGGCAATTCCTGCTCTTAGTTATTTTACGCAACTTTAATAAACTAATTTTTCTAAAATAGTGCATGTCAAAGAAGGAAAAAAGCAGCAAAGGCATTACTGCTGACAAGGATGAGTTTTCTGAATGGTTTACTCAAATAATGCTTAAGGCGGACTTAGCCGATTATAGTTCTGTTTCAGGATGCATTGTTTTTAAGCCGACTGCTTATGCAATATGGGAAAAGCTGAAGGAAGAGGTTGACAAGAGATTTAAGAGAATAGGAATTCAGAATGTTTATTTCCCGCTTTTTATTCCTGAAAAAACTTTTGCTAAGATGGAAAACCATACTTCCGGTTTTAAACCAGAGGTTGCGTGGGTTACTGAAGCAGGAGGCAGCAAGCTAAGCGAGAGATTGGCTATTCGCCCGACTTCAGAAACAATAATGTATGAATCTTATTCTAAATGGATAAGGAGCTGGAGAGATTTGCCCTTGAAATATAATCAGTGGAATAATGTTGTTAGATGGGAATTTAAGCATCCTGTTCCATTTTTGCGGACGAGAGAATTTTTATGGAATGAAGGGCACACTGTTTATGCAAGCGAGAAAGAAGCTAAGGCAGAAGAGAAAAAAGTAATTGGAATTTACAAAGATGTTTGCGAGGAATTTCTTGCTTTGCCTTCATTGATTGGCAGGAAATCAGAGAAAGAGAAATTTGCAGGAGCAGAATACTCAACAAGCATGGAATTTTTCATGCCAAATGGAAGAGCAATACAAGGTCCTGATTTTCATCATGACGGACAGCATTTTGCTAAAGCATATGAAATAGAATTTTTAGACAAAGATGGAAAGAAGAAATATGTTTGGCAGAATACTTTTGCTATTTCAACAAGAATGTTAGGTGTTATGTTTGCTGTTCATTCTGACTCAAAAGGATTAATCTTGCCTCCTAAAATAGCGCCGAATAAAGTTGTTATTGTTCCAATTTTATTTGATGATTCAAAAGAAAAAGTTTTGGCGAAGGCAAGAGAAATTGCAACTAAGCTGAAGAAATATGATGCTCTTTTGGATGACCGAGAGGGCTATAGTCCCGGACATAAATTTAATGAATGGGAATTAAGAGGAATTCCTATTAAGATTGAAATTGGACCTAAAGATTTGAAGAAGAACGAGGTAATAGCTGTAAGAAGAGATAATGGAAGCAAGAATAGTGTTAAAATTAAGGATTTGGACAAGTATATTGGGAAAACATTAGATGATATCCAGGATAATTTATTTAAGAAAGCAAAGAAATTGCTTTATGATAATATTGTTGAAGCTAAAAGCATGAATGAACTGATTAAAGCTGTCAATAATAAAAAGATTGCATTTGCTTCTTTGTGCAATTCTTCCGGATGCGAAGATGAATTAAAGGAAAAGACAGGCGGGGCAAAGGTTTTGAATATCCCTGATTCACAGCCTAAATCTTTTGGAAAGTGCGCTGTCTGCGGGGATAAAGCGCATTATTGGGTTTACATTGGAAGAAGCTATTAGTTATCTACTGAAAATATTTAAATAGACTTGTTGCTTTTGGATTATATGAAAATTGAGGTGAGTGTTGATAAGAAGTGGGCTGTCGGGATTATTGCATCCTTGATTTTGCTTGCCGGTGTTATTTTTGTTATTGCTTACGATGAACCGATACCAAATCCCGGACATGGGGGAGATACTATCTGGGTTGATATTAATGATGTTGAGATGACACTTCAGCAGGCACTTGATACAACCTCTATTCCTTCTGCTGTTTTGTGTTTTGATGATGTTGGTAATCCTGGGGAGCCCTGCTATGAAGCCAGTACCAATGTGGGCGTAGGGACTACGGAATATAGGGCTATTAATTGCATAAATAGGAATGGCAAAATTAATGGGAAAGGAATAAGATATTTTAATTCTCAATGGCAATATCCAACTGAGGGTGGCTGGGCCCATTGCGATGACGGCACAGCTTTGGTTGTCAGAATAGGGCAGTAATTTTTTTAGCAATATTTTTATAGCTATTTCTTTTTTGTCTGGTAAGAAAAGAGTTTGGAACTTTGCTAATTTTCTTGTCTGTAAGAATTTTTACAAGTTTTTAATTAAGTTATATCTAACAACATAAATATCATTTAATAGTGCTATTTGTTATATTATATAATAGACGAATTTTTCCATTATTTTATGCAAGCAATAACCTTTTTAATCTTTCTATAATTACTAATTCAATGGCAGAGATAAAGGCGAATCCCGGAGATTATGTCAAATTAAGATTAGCGAGAAAAGAGCTAAAAGGCATTGCAATAGAGAGTTATGATAAAGATGTAATCCTGATAAAATTGGATTCTGGGTATAATGTTGGAATTCCCAAAATTAATCTTCTTGGAGCTAAAGTTTTAAGGAAATATAAAGAGGAAAAAGAAGATAAGGAATTTAAATTGTTTTTAGGAAAAGGTGAGCCGCGCATTGGACTGATTGTTACAGGCGGAACAATTGCTTCTAAATTGGATGCAAGAACAGGAGCAGTTAAAGCGCTGACAGAGCTAAAAGAGTTCGCGAGATTTTATCCGAAATTGTTTGAAAGATGCGAGCTTAAAATAGAAAATCCTTTCATGGAGCTTTCTGAAAACATGAATTCAGAGCACTGGCTCAAAATTGCCAAAGAAGCAAAAAAGATGCTGGACGATGACAGCATTAAAGGAATTATAATAACACACGGAAGCGATACGCTGCACTATACTGCATCTGCCTTGTCTTTCTTTTTAAGGAATTTGAATAAGCCCGTTGTTCTTACATTTTCACAGAGAAGTATTGACAGGGCAAGCAGTGATGCTGAATTAAATTTAGAGTGCGCTGTTGAGTTTGCTTTAAGCAATTGTGCGGAGGTTGTTATTGTAGGGCATGCAAGCTCTGATGATAATTATTGTTTTGCTTTGCGCGGAACCAAGGCAAGAAAGATGCATTCTTCAAGAAGGGACACTTTCAAGGCAATAAATTGCAAGCCGATTGCCAGGGTTTTTGTTAATAGAGTTGAATTTTTGGAGGAATATAATGCTAAAAGTGAGAAGAAAAAATTGGAATTGGATGATAGATTTAATGACAAAATAGCGTTAGTAAAGTTTTATCCCGGGCAGAAGGCAGATATTCTTGATTTTTATAAAAGCAAAGGGTATAAAGGCTTAGTTATAGAAATGACAGGGTTAGGACATGTTTCAGTTCGCGAGAAAGATTTATGGATTAGCAAAATAAAGCAATTAGTTAAAAGTGGAATTGTAATTTGTGCGACTGCACAGACAATTTACGGGAAATTAAATCCGAAGGTTTATTCTTCAGGAAGAGAATTGGAGAAGGCAGGAGTTGTTTATTTGAAGGATATGTTGAGTGAGTGTGCTTTTGTGAAGCTTGGCTGGGCTTTAGGGCATAGGGCTTGGAACAGCAATAAAATAAAGGAAATGATGCTGGAGAATGTTGTCGGGGAATATAATGAGATGCTTACTGAATGACGTTTCCATTAGTATGGCCTTTATGTTGTAACTTATTAGGGGTTATGGTAGGAAGATTTATAAGGGTATTTTAAAATGAATCTTGATGGTAATTAATGTTAGAGTAGTTAGTCAAAGGAAAGGAAGCAATCCAGGCGGCAGATGTGAAATTTTTAACGGAGTCGTTCCATTCAGTGCTTATTTTAAATATTGTTATGGAACACATTTAGGTAGAAGCGAGGTTTCTTCTTTTAATGCGCATAACCAACCAATTTATGAGGCCTTGACTTTTGAATTAGCCAAGAGGCTTGGTCTTAATGCACCCAATACATTTGTTTTGCTTAATAGAGAAAGAGATGTTGCATTCTTAGGTTGGGAAGCTTATGATGCTAAAGATCCTTCTGGCAGAGATTTTTATTTTGTTTCTGAGATTATACCGCATCCAAAGGAGGTAGAGACGAATCCAAAAGAAAGAGAAGCACTTACTTCAGAGATCCCTTATTTAGATGCGTTGCTTATTTCCGACATTGTTGGTAGGAAACAAAATTATGCCTTTGAGCAGAATGATAATGGTTGTAGAAGGTTAACCTACTTAGATCTGGGTTGTAGTTTTGTCCACGCCAAAGAAGGGCATTTGAGGCTAGCACACAGGCTTAAAATTAGAAATGCTAAAGAATTTAAGAGAGTTATGAAAAAACTTGAAGGGAAAAAAGTTATTTCAGCTAGCAGAGATAAGGCTGTTGATTTAGGCTATTTGGTTGAAGAGATAGGAACCATGCCTATCCCGGTTTTAAATCCCAAGGCTTTGCTTAGAACAAATAATTTACTTTCTCTAGGAGAAATTGAGGAAATTAGGAAACATATTGCTCAGGGGTTTTATGATGCGTTACCTAACTTTAGGCAGACAGGATACCTTATTTAGCTAAACTTTTAATAACTCTTTTCTTTATCTTATTTGATGGAACATGATTATATTAAATTAGGATTTAAAGCAGGCCTGGAAATACACCAGCAGATTAATTCTGCCAATAAATTATTTTCAGATGCTCCGAGCTATTTGAGAAGCGATGAGCCGGATTATATTGTGAAAAGAAAACTGCACGCTGTTGCAGGAGAGACTGGAGAAATTGATGTTGCTGTTTCACATGAGGCTGCTCTTGATAAGGAATTTCACTATGAAGCATATAAGGATTCAACTTCGCTTGTTGAATTGGATGAATCTCCTGCCGAAGCCATTAATGAAGAAGCACTTGATATTGCTTTACAGGTTGCCTTGCTAATGGATTGCGAGATATATCAGGTTTCACAGGTAATGAGAAAAACAGTTATTGACGGCTCTAATACTTCTGGATTTCAGAGAAGTGTATTAATTGCGCATTCTGGGGAGATAGAAACTTCATTTGGAAAAGTTCCTGTTGAATCTGTTGCCTTGGAAGAAGATTCTGCGCGCATTGTTAAGAAAGAAAAAGGAATTGCTGTTTACAGATTGGACAGGTTGGGAATTCCACTTATTGAGATTGCGACTGCGCCTGTGATGAAAAATGCAGAGCAAGTTAAGGAAGCTGCGCTCAAGATTGGAGAAATTTTAAGAGCCTGCAAGGTTAAGAGAGGAATAGGAACAATTAGGCAGGATGTTAATGTTTCTATTAAAGGGCATGATAGAGTTGAAATAAAAGGATTTCAGGAGCCGAGAATGTTTGTTGTAACAATTGACAAGGAGGTTGAACGGCAGTTGAAAGAAATTAAATCGGGCAAAAAAACAGGCGAGGTAAGAAATGCAAAAGAGGACGGAACTACGGAATTCCTGCGTCCTCTTCCTGGAAAGGCGAGAATGTATCCTGAAACTGACTTAGAATTATTGAGAATTTCTCTTGATAGAATTAATAGGCTGAAGAAAACCTTGCCTAAATTAATAGCTGACATAAGGGATGAGTTGAAGAAGAAAGGCCTTAATGATGAAATGATAAAGATTGTTTTGGAAGAAGAAGTTGCTGATGAGTTTTTCACGTTGATGAGAGTTTATAATAAAGATGCAAACCTTATTGCAAAAATGATTGCTTTATGGCCTAAGGAGATTGCTACGAAGATGAATAAATCATTGCAGGAAATTTCTGGGCTTTTGGATGAAAGAAAATTAGAGGAGATTTTGGAATTAGTAAGAGATAAGAAGCTGGATGTCGCAGATGTTAAAAAAGTAATGCAAAAATTAGCTTCGGGAATTGAATTGCAGGAAGCTATAATAATTGAAAAGGAAAGCGACGATAAATTGGAAGAGGAAATTAGGAAAATTATTAAGGAAAAGCCGGGCTTGAGAGAAAATGCTTACATGGGATTGGTCATGCAGAAGTTTAAAGGGAAAATTGATGCGAAGAAGGCGATGGAGATTATTAAGAGGGTTGTTGGAGCTTGATAAAGTTTTTAAGGAGTTTGTTTTTATAATTAGCATGGGTGCGGTTATAAGGGCGATAGGAACTTATTTTCCTGAAAGAATTTTGACAAATCAGGAGCTGGAAAGAATTTTAGCGGCTTCTGGAGAGGAGACTAATGATGATTGGATTGTTCAGAGAACAGGAATAAGAAAAAGAAGAATAGCAGCGGAATCAGAAACAGTCGGGACAATGGCTGTTGAGGCGGCTAAAGATGCTATCAAAAGGATAGGAACTGATATTCCTCCAATAGAACACATCATACTGGCTACAAACACAAGTGAAAGAAATATACCAAATAGCTCCAGCTTTGTTCAAGCGGAAGTGAGAAGAGGACATCCGAAAGGCATTGACGAGAAGGCTTCATTTCAGGATGTAATTGCAGGATGCGGCGGCATAAATTTTGCCTTATTTCAGGCAGACGCCTTTATCAGGTCTGATTTTTATAAAACGATTCTTGTTATTGGTTCGGATAAGCTATCTTCTGTTAATGATTATAGCGATAGGAGGATATGTGTTTTGTTTGGGGATGGAGCTTCTGCTTATGTCTTAAGCGGCACGGATGACAAAGCAGGATTTATGGGGCATTATGCGAGGGGAAATGGACTACAAAGAGGTTTGATAGAGAATAGAGAAGAGGAAAAAGTGACTTTTGCTGAAGCAGTCAGAGCAGTTGATGAAGGAAGAAGGCCTGCCAAAATACGCGGCCACAAAATTAACCTGGATGGGCAGGCGGTTTTTAAGTATGTTGGACGTGAATGGGAACATATTATTGAAGGATTTAGAGATAATAAGGGACTTAATCCAGAAGGAGTTGATTTTGAGCAAGTAAACTGGGCAAGCCCGCATTTAGCAAATCTTAGAAATTTTCAATTAATTGAAGGAAAGC
Organism: Candidatus Woesearchaeota archaeon; assembly: GCA_964437555.1. Lineage (GTDB taxonomy): Archaea > Nanobdellota > Nanobdellia > Pacearchaeales > GW2011-AR1 > UBA92. Next base: position 10,477 of record CAYTHI010000016.1, read on the forward strand.
ATCCTGGATTTCTTAAGAAATGCGGGCTGGATAATGAAGATGATATAATTGATTTTTGCAACACTTCAACAGCCTCGCAGGGAAGCCGCTCAAGGCAGTTTTTAGAGTCTGCAAATTCTGGAGAATATTTACTTATGTTTGGCTATGGCGCAGGCTTGAATTCATGCGCTAATCTTTACAAGCAAGCTGGCTAATTTAACCATTCGCTTTTCCAGCGCGATTTTTCAGCGAAAGATTTATATATGCGCATACGCATACGCATACATGGTTAAAGTAATATCCCTGTCTGAAGAGGCATACAGAAAGCTGAAAGTGCTCAAGGGCATGAAATCTTTTTCAGAGGCAGTAGTGGAGCTTATTGAGAAAAAGGCAAATAAAAATGAAAATATGGCTGAATTTGTCGGCATCTGGAAAGACGATGCAAATGAATGGAAAGCAATTGAGAAAAAGATTTACAATGATAGAAAAAAGGCAAAAATGAAAGAGGTTAATTTGTGATGTATTGCCTGGATACAAATATTGTAGTGGCGGCTTTCAGAGGAGACAAGGAAATAAGCTCTAAATTTCTTCAGCTTAATCCAAACGAGACTTTTATAACTCCTATAACTTTGTGCGAGCTGTATAAAGGGGCTTTTCTTTCAAGCAGGCCTGAAAAAAATCTGCAGGAGATAGAGGTATTTTTATCCTCTGTTAACCTTCTGGACTTTAGCAAGGAAGCTTGCGAATTTTTTGGAAGGGAATTTGTCAGGCTGGAGAAATTAGGCAAAATGACGCGGCAGTTTGATTTAATTATTGCTTCAATAGCAAAAACCAATGATCTTATTTTAATTACAAGAAACAAAAAAGATTTTGAAAATATTAGGGTAAAATTACAGCCTTGGTAATTTCAGCCATTCTTTCTTTAGCTTTTTGAAATTGCCTTGCCTTATTGAATTCCTGATTTTTTCCATTAAAGAGAGCATGAAATGAACATTATGGATTGTTGCCAATCTGTTATACTCTTTGCTCCTTGATTTGTACATATTATGAAGGTCTTTTCTTTTGTAATTCATGCAGGTAAAGCATGAGCAGGAAAAATCTATTTTTTTGTTGTCTTTAGAATACCTTGCTTTGTTGATATCTAATCTGAATTTATTATTTATACTGCCTTGTGATTTTGGGCTTATGTAAAGAGAGCCGTGCCTTGCAATGCGGGTCATTTCAACGCAGTCAAATGTGTCAATGCCCTGCTCAACCGCATTGAAAATGTCATCTATCCATCCAATGCCAAGAAGATGCCTTGGCCTTTTGTCTTCTTTTAATTTATTTGTTACCCAGCTTAGAATTTTATACATTTCCGGCTTTGTTTTTCCCATTGAACCGCCGATTGCAATGCCGTCAAAATCTCGCGATAGAATGAATTTTGTTGAGTTTAAGCGCAGGTCTTTGAATGTTCCTCCATGAATTATGCCATATAGTGCTTGAGATTTGTCCTTGTGCTTTAAACTTTCTAATTCCCATTTATGAGAGCGTTTCATGGCCTGTTTTGTTTCTGCTTTTGAGTCTCCTGCGCAATTGCACTGGTCAAATGCCATTATTATATCTCCGCCTAAATTTGATTGGATTTGCATGGATTCTTTAGGTCCCATGAATCTTTTTTTATTATTGTAAACAGAAGTGAAAATAATTCCTTTATTTGTTATTTCTGCAAAGACTTCCTGATTATTATTGTTCGTGATTTTATTTTTTCCGGGAAAGAAGCCGATTTTTCTTATGTTTCTTAATTTTCCTTTTCCTAATGAAAGAGCCTGAAAACCTCCCGAATCTGTAAATATTGGTTTATTGAAATGCATTATTTTATGCAAACCTCCTTGTTTTTTTATTGCTTTATCTCCAGGAGGCATGAAGTGCAAGTGATATGTGTTCGCTAATAAAACTTGGATTTTCAGATTAGCGACGTCTTTATTTGATAGCGCTATAATATTTCCTCTTGTTGCTACCGGAATCAAATAGGGAGTTTCTATTTTTCCATGTCGCGTTTGAATTATTCCTGCTCTTGCTCTGGAGCGAGGGTCTTTTGCAGTTATTTGGAATGAAAAAGATGCCATTTCTAGTGAATATTAATGCGCTTAATAAGCTTTTCAAATGCACATTTATATTAAGTCAAGTATATAACTGAACATCTGTATATTTTCTAATCATTAATCCTTCCGCAAGAAATCCTTGGCTTTCAAGCCAATGAATGAATTGCAGTAATTATTTCTACTAGAATAAATATAAAACAGGGAGAGCAAGTTGCTGCTCCCT
>CAYTHI010000017.1:0-12161 GCA_964437555.1 Candidatus Woesearchaeota archaeon
TTTGCCTACCGGGATTGTCCAAAAACCATATTTTGTATGTTCCTGCATCAATACTTCGCCATTTTCATTTTTTATTATCGCTGCTACCCCCTAATGGTCTAAAATATCTTCACCATTATAATCTATATTTTTCATAATGTTTTATTGGCTATCTAACTTTTTATTTCATAGCCCCGCCCGGATTCGAACCGGGGTTTAAGCCGCCAAAGGGCTTCGTCCTTGACCACTAGACTACGAGGCTATGGAATTAAAGAAACAACCTATTTTTTAAATCTAACCAAAACCCTTTTAAACCTCCAAAATAAGAATAATTCATGGCAGAAGCAAAACAGGCAGAATGGGTAAAAATCAAGCCTGCTGAAGTTGAAAAGATAATAGTCGGGCTTGTAAATCGGGGCATGTCAGCTGAAAAAATCGGCCTGGTTTTAAGAGACCAGCACGGAATACCAAAAGTCAGGCTCTTCGGAAAAAGGATGTCTCAAATTCTTAAGGAAAACAAGATAGATAGCAATGTGGAAAAAGAAAACATACTCAAAAACATAGAAGTCCTAAAAAAGCACTTTGAAAAAAACAAGAAAGACCAATCAGCGAAAAGGTCTTTGGCCACAAAATTAAGCCGTTTAAGAAAATTTAATAAGTAATATTCTTAAGAGAAACAATGCGTGAAAAAATAAAAGAGGCAATAGAAAGAATAGGAAAATTGTCAGAAACCAAGCCTATAAAAGTAATTTCTCATCATGACACAGATGGAATAACCGCGGCCGCTATTTTCTCAAGAGCTTTGCAAAGATGGAATAAAAAATTTGACTTGGAAATAGTAAGAAATCTTGACCAAAAGTACATAGAAAACCTTCCTGAAAATAAGATTCTTATATTCCTTGACTTGGCTTCAGGAAGTCTCTCTCATTTGGAAAAAAAGTCTACAGAAATTTTCATCTTAGACCATCATGAAATACCTCAAGAGCACATTCCAAAAAATATAATGCTGATTAATCCTGAGCTTTTCAATCATGAAAACATATCAGGAGCCGCATTAAGCTATCTTTTTGCAAAACAGCTTTCAGACCAAAATAAAGACCTCGCCAGTTTGGCTGTTTTGGGAATGATAGGCGACCAATTTGAAAAGGAAATGAGCAAAACATTCAATGAAATAATTCAGGATGCAGATGTAATAGTAAAAAAAGGCCTTCACTTATATCCTGCCACAAGACCTTTGGACAAAGCTCTCCAATATTCATACTCAATGTATATTCCGGGCGTGACAGGTTCATTTTCAGGCACAATGTCTTTATTAAAAGAAGCTGGATTGGAAAAAGCAAATGCTGGACATAAATCTCTCGCAGAATTAAACGAAGTGGAAATGTCAAATTTAATAACAGCCATAATGCTTAGAAGAATGACTGAAAATCTGGCTGTTGAAGAACTGGTAGGCAATTTATACTTAATCAAATTTTTTAACAAATTAGAAGATGCACGAGAGCTGTCAGCATTAGTCAATGCGTGCAGCAGAATGGGATATCCTGAAATGTCTCTCGGCTTCTGCCTGGGCAATAAGGAGGCAAGAAAAGCAGCAGACAAAATATATTTAGATTACAGGCAGAGCATTTCTTCCGCCTTAAAATTCATAGACGAAACAGAAAAAATAAAGGGTAAAGATTATGTTATAATAAATGCCCAGGATAAAATAAAAGACACAATTATAGGAACAGCAGCTTCAATAATCTCAAATTCTCCCTTATTGGCAGAAGGAACAGTAATTATTGGTATGGCTTACTCGGGAGACAAAATAAAAGTTTCATGCAGGCTTTCAGGGAAGAAAGGAAGAAACGTCCGGGAGATTTTAGCAAGAGCAACTTCATCACTGCCTGCGGAACTTACAGAAGTTGGAGGCCATCCGGGCGCTGCAGGATGCCTTATTCCAAAAGACAGGGAAGCAGAGTTTACAGAATCTCTAAAGAATATCTTAGAGCTGGAAGTCATAAAACTATAACAAAATCTTTAAAAAACACCTAAAACACTAACCCTTATGGCTGAAAGCAAGTTTCTGAAGATAATCTGCCCAAGATGCAGAAAAGCAAAGATAGTCTTTGGAAAAGCATCTACAAGAGTAAAATGCGATGCTTGCGGCAAAAGATTGATTGAAACAACAGGCGGAAAAACAAAAATAAAAGCCCTTGTCAGTGAAGTGCTAGCATGAAATTAGAAGAAGAAGACGTAATACTTTGTACGGTAAAAAAGATAGAAGGAACAACAGTATTTCTTAATATAGAAGGAAATGGAGAGGGAAGCATGATATTCTCCGAAGTCTCTCCGGGAAGAATAAGGAATATCAGGGATTTCGTTTCGGTGGGAAAAAAAATAGTTTGCAAGATTTTGAGAATGCGGGAAGGCCATATAGAATTAAGCCTTAGGAGAGTTACCGCAAAGGAAAGAGACAGCGTCATGGATTCTTACAAAAAAGAAAGAATACTGGAAAGCATGCTTAAAACAGTCCTGAAGGAAAGAGCACCATCTGCCCTGAAAAAGATAAAAGAAGAATACGAAGTAAAAGATTTTCTTGAGGAAGCGAGAAATAATCATTCAATAATCTCAAAATTCCTGGGAAAAGAAAATATGGAAAGCTTCAGGAAAATAATCGCTGAAAAGAAAGACAAGGAAAAGTTAATCAGAAAAATTATAACAGTTTCAAGCAATAAAGAATCAGGAATAAATGATATAAGATCATTGCTTTTGGAAGGAGAAACGAAAGATTCAGAGGTTAAATATGACGGCTCCTCGCAATTCTCTATTTATATAAAGGCAAAAGATTTCAAATTGGCGAATAAAATGATGGAAGAAATAACAAGAAAGATGCATGAAAAATCCAAAGCATTGCATGTGCAATTCTCAATAAAATGAACAAGTTAAAAAGCGAAGAAGAATTGTTAATAGAAATAGATAAGGCAAGAAAACAAAATAAAAAAATTGTAACAACAAACGGCTCTTTTGACATCCTTCATCCTGCGCATCTTTCCATACTTGAAAAAGCAAGAAATGAAGGCGATTTGCTTATAGTTTTGTTAAACAGCGACAATTCAATAAAAAAACTGAAAGGCCCAAAAAGGCCTATATTGAGCCAATCAGACAGGACAAAAATGCTTTCAGGATTGGCATGCGTAGATTACATAACAATCTTTGATGAGGACAATCCTTTAAAATTAATCCAGAAAATAAAGCCGGATATCCATGCAAAGGGAGGAAAATTTGAGCCGGAAAGAATAAAAAAAGAGCAGGAATTATTAAAATCGTGGAACGGAAAATTCACGCATTTTGAAATAATAGAAGATTATTCAACAACTAAAATAATAGAAACAATCCTTGAGAGGAATAACTAAAATGCCGTCAAAACTAAAATTCTACATCAGTGAAAAAGGCGAGAAAGTCTACACGCTGAAAGATAAAGTTGACGGCGAAGACACTAAAGATGCACATTATAAGTTCATAAAGATTCGGGACGCAGAAAAAAGCTGATTACATTCCTCCATCATAACTAACTGCACCTAAAGAAAATGTCTCTTCTATATCTTCATCCCACAATTTTCTTATCTAAAGGATGGTTTGGAAACATAGCCTTTGCTTTTTCATAAACTTTTCTCATTACACCAAGAACTCTCTCATATACTTGTGAATGTGTTGCATATGCACCTCTTCCGCTAAGATATGCTTCCTCAAACATACCGTCAAGCTCCATTCTGCGATTATTCAGATTATCTAATATTCTTATTAAGTCCGTGAAAGAAGATAAGTCTTTACTTTAAAAAGATTATTATCTTAAAAAAGCTTCCCCTGTTTCTCCTGCAGCATTACCTCTCCATAAACACCGTCATATCCCGGTTTTATTTTCAGTTTATTTTCCCTTCCAAGCATTATAAGTTCAACAAGCCTTGGATTTTTAGAAAGGAAAGAAATCAGTCTTTCTTTCTTGGCATTAAGCAGAATATTAAACTCGCTTCCAAACTCTTTTATCAATGAATTATAAGCTTCCCATGACTTTTTGCTTGTCATTGTGCTTCCCAAAGAAAAAGCTATAAGCTCATGCAAAGGTACTATTGAATAAAATTCTTTGGCATTTGCCGGCTTAAATCCTTTTTTTTCAGAGGCAATCTGCTCAACTCTGTAATCAACCCCGATTGTCATCTGCTTTCCGCAAACAGGGCAAATTCCATTTAGTTTTTTAGTTTCTTCAGGAGAGCATGAAAAATCGCAATTTCTATGCCCGTCATAATGATACTTCCCATATTCAGGCGGAGTTTCAATTGTTCCTGCCAATCCCTGCCCTGTTCTTATCGCCTTTATAATATTTTCATAAGACAATTCTGCTTCTCCAAAATCAAAAATACTTGCCTCTCTTCCTAATCTCCATGGCCAAAAGGAGTGTGCATCGCTAAAGCTAACAACATTAACTTTTCCAGATGCTATTTCAGGCAATCTCCAAGCCATCGCAGGGTCAGCTGACATTCCAGATTCAATTGCAAAAATATGCTTTGTTTCTTCTTCAAAACATTCTTGCAAAGAATTAAATCCGCTATCCGACCCAAAAACACCGAACCAGGGAGTAAAGGCGTGAGCAGGAATAATCTCAATTTTATCATCAATCTCTTTCAGGCTTTTAACAAGTTCTTTGCACGTCATTCCAAAAATAGGCCTTCCATCATAATCCAATCTGCCTTTACTGCCTAAAAATTCAGTTATTTTATCAGCAAGTTTCCTATTGGGTGCAAAAATAAGCAAATGGACTGCCCTTCTTTTTCCTCCCTGTGAAAACATCAAACTTATTTCTGTCTGCCATAAAAAAGGAAATCCTGTTTTGCTTCTTAATATCTCTTTATCATCTTCTTTCAATTCAGCATCAATCTCTTTCCTCCATTCAGGATGCTGAAAATCTCCAACTCCGAGCAAATCAATACCTTTAATTCTGGCATATTTCTCAAGGCTTTCAAGAGTTATGTTCTTGCTCGTTGCTCTCGCAAATCGCGAGTGTATCTGCAAATCAGCTATAATTTTCATAGATTCTCTTAATGATAAGAGCTTATAATAATTTCTGCCCTCAGAACAGCAATCTTTAAAACCCATGCTCGCTAAAAACAAAAATGGTAATAGAAAAATCTTTAGTGATAATAAAGCCCGATGGGGTCTCACGTTCTTTAGTTGGAGATATTATAACAAGATTTGAAAGAACTGGCTTTAAGATAATAGGAATGAAGATGATATGGGCAGATGAAACCTTAGCTAAAAAGCACTATAAGATGGATGAAGAATGGGCAACAGGAGTCTACGAAAAAGCGAAGAAAAAGTATGAAGAGGATAAGAAGCAATTTCCATATAAGAACGCAATGGAATACGGCCAAATGATACAAAACTACAATTCAAATTTTCTTCGTGAAGGTCCTGTAGTTGCAATGATTTTAGAAGGTCCTCATGCAATAGAACTAATAAGAAGAATGGTCGGAACAACAGAGCCAAGGCAGGCAGCTCCGGGAACAATAAGAGGAGACTTAGCAATGATAGAATCTTACGAACTTTCTAATAATAATAACAGAGTATTGAGAAACCTAATTCACGCTTCAGACTCAAAAGAATCTGTAGAGAGAGAAATAGCTCTTTGGTTCAAGCCGGCTGAAATCCATTCTTATAAAAAAGAGATGGACAGGCATTTTTGACAAGGCTATATTGGGGCATATATAATCTTAAAAAGTCAAATCTCAAAAGAATCATTAAATGATTAACCGAAGCGGTAGATTGCGCAATTCTGCTGGGAAATTAATAGAAAACGTGGGAAGCAAGCTCGGATTAACAAAAAAACAAATGAAAGGCCGTAAAGGCTCAAGGCTTGAAGATAAAATAGAAATAGTAACTTCGCGCATGCTTTATGTTCTTTATGGCTATTCTGGAGATAATCCGCAAGCTGTGGGATATAACTTAGATAACATCCGCAAGAATGATAGGACAATTTTGGCAGGTTTATTAAGAATTGCGCAAATAGCAAGAATGCCTTTAGCAGATAGAATGGCTGCACCAATCGGATATGACATAGCGGGCTATATTGGAGCAAAACTTCTTAGAAGGGTTAAAGAAGAGGTAAGATATCGCATATCTGAAGGTCATGAAATTCCAGCGCTTCCAATGCATGACATATATGTACCTAAGGCTGCGCAAACTATTCCAAACACTTAAAAAACCCCTGCCGCCTTCTTAATTATGCCCCTATAGTTTATCGGATAGAATACGGCCTTGCGGAGGCTGTGAGCGAGGTTCAATTCCTCGTAGGGGCGTTAAAAAAAGATGTAAATATTGCTAATCCGGTGCTTCGTCCTTTAGGCCTTGCTGTGTGACAAAAAACACAGCCTCATTGTCGGGAAGGTTAGGAGAATCAATCATTTTCGCTACTCTGCTTCCCTGCTTCCCTCTTCTCAAATATATGCGGTAGGTGCTCATGTGCCCCACTATGTTCCCCCCTATCGGTGTCGTAGGATCCCCAAACATCATTGCAGGATTTGACATTACCTGATTTGTGACATATATTGCAACATTATTTTTCTCGCCAAGTTTCATTAAAGTGTGTAAATACCTGTTCAATTTCTGCTGCCTGTCAGCCAGCTGCCCTCTTCCTGAAAACTCAGCCCTGAAATGCGCAGTAAGTGAATCAATTATTACAATCTTTATGGGCTCTCCTTCTTTAATCATTTCAGATATCTTGTCAACAAGCAGTATCTGATGATCTGAATTGAAAGCTCTGGCAACCAATATATTTTTCAAAACTTTTTCAGGATTTGCTCCTATGCCTTCAGCAATCTGCCTTATTCTTTCAGGCCTGAATGTTCCTTCAGTGTCAATATACACCGCTTTCCCGTTTGCTCCGCCTTTGTCTTTCGGAAGCTGTACATTAACAGAAAGACAAAAACCCAGCTGACTTTTTCCGCTTCCAAACGCTCCATAAGCTTCAGTAATTGCCTTTGATTCAACACCTTTTCCCCCCAGTAAAACATCAAAATTCTTAGAGCCTGTTGTAATATAATTAATATCCTGCCTCTTCCTGTCAAATTCAACTCCATCGCTGAATCCTAGGTTCATCATGCTCCTAGCCGCCTGTATTGCTTTCCTTGCGACAGCTGGTCCAACTCCAGCAAGTTCAGCCAAGTCTGAAGGCGACATGACTGCCAAGCTCATTAAATCATAAACTCCTGCTGCCTCAAGCTTGCTTGCAATCCCGGAACCTATTCCCGGAAGATCTGTAAGCTTAGCCTCTTTAACCTCAGAAGTGTCCTGTTTTTCCTCTTTATCCGGCATAAATTCCTGAACAATGGTTAGTTTATAAATATTGTAGCAATAAATACTATACATCAAATTAATTATACAACTTGCTTTCCAAATCTTTTATCAAAAGCTCTATGTCCACTTTCTTCACGTCATTTACAACAAATTCAACTCTGTTAAAAAACTGGTTTGTCTTCGCATTTCCAAAAAACAAATACTCTTCACCAAGCACATCTTTCTTCTTGCCATCAAAATCCTCGGGCGAGAAAACATCTTCGTCGCTGAATCCGAGCTTGTTTATAGTCTCCCCGAACAAAACTGCTCTTATAGTTTCACTTCCGTCATCAAGCACGAGATTAAGCAATGCTCTCTTCTCTCCTGATTTCTTATCGTTAAAATACCTTGGCTCAAAAATCTGAACAATAGCTGCCCTCAGGGAAACACTCTGCCCATTTTTCAAATCTTTAATATAAGATTCAGAAAATATTTTTTCCGTTTTAACATTCTCAAACTTTTCATCACTGATTTTTATGTCGGAAAAAGCAGAAAGATGCAAATCGCCGTTCCTCATGGCTCCGTTAACTATCTCAACTGTGCTGTTCTCTCCAATTTCTCCTTTTTCTATCAAAGAAATCTGATTAGTATCCCATAGAACAACTCTTATATTTGAGGTATCATCGGCAAGCAGAAAGCTTGCAACCTTGCCTTCTCTTCCATTTTTCTTAAACTCTCTGACAGGAAAAACTTGTATTATTTTACCTGTGACATTTACCTTCTTCATGCCCTGAACGATTTCTGAGACTTTCAGCTTTTCATTGTCAAAGACTATTCCCAGCTCCGCGGCAACTATCTGCGCAGCCCCCTCCTTTGATATCAATCCTGAAAGCTTTGCTCTCTTTGCCTCAATTTTTCCTTCAATCTCCTCTTTGCCAAGTTTTGCAGACTTTGATATTCTCTCAAGAAGCTGCTCATAATTATCCATTTAAAATCCTATGATTGCCCGTTTAAAAGAATTGCTATAACAGACTAGAGTTAGTTTATACGGGCAAGATTTAAAAACTATCTTCATTAAAAACCATGATGGCTGGAATAGTGGCGGTTATAGTGAGAATAATGCCTTCTTCTCCGGAAACGGATTTAAAAGAGATAGAGAAAGAAGTGAAAATACATCTTGAAAGCAAAGGAGCCAAAAATCTATCTTTTGAAGAAAGACCTATAGCTTTCGGATTAAAAGCAATAATGATTAAATTCGCATGGCCTGAAGAAAAAGACACCGATCTGATAGAATCAACCATCTCAAAAATAGAAAATGTTTCCTCTGTAAAGATAGAAGATTACAGAAGAGCTTTCGGATAAAATGGCATTAACACAAGAGCAAATCGCAGAGCTTAAGAAACAGCTTTCCGCTCAGATACAGCACATTCCCCATGATAAAAGAGCAGAAGCACAAAAGCAGATAGATTCGATGTCCGTAGACGCAATGGAGGAAATGCTGGAAGAACAAAAGGCAAGGGCAGGCATCTTCAGAAAAATTGTCTCAAAGGAAATTGAAACACGCATTATTGATGAAAATTCAGATGCGATGGCTGTGCTTGAGATAAGACCTTTATCAAAAGGTCACACAATAATAATCCCAAAGAAAAAAATAAATGATAAAAAAGAAATACCTGCAGGAATGAAAAATCTCACGAATTCTGTTGCAGAAAAAATTAAATCTGCAATGGAAGCAAAAGATGTAAAAATTTTAACAGAAAACAAGCTCGGAGAAATAATAATGGATATTATTCCTCTTTATGGAAAAGAACTTGACGAAAACAAAGACAGGGAAGTCGCTTCTCCGGAAGAGTTAGATTCGGTATTGAAAAAAATAAAGCAGTTTCAAAAAATAGAAGCTCCAAAAAATAAAGTAATAATTAAGGAAGATAAGAAAAAAGATACGGAAATCGTGAAGCTAAAACGAAAAATACCATAAGTGTTATAAAAAAGATAAATGTGAATGGCAATCCTGACTTTATCAAGACTTTCTTTTTATATTTTTTAATAAGCGTTATATCTTCCTCTGTTAGCCCATGAATGCTTTTCCTTATTAAATTTCCATTGATTTTGACATCCTGAACAAGCCAGTCTCCTTCCCTTAATTTTCTCCAATCACTAAGTTTTATCATGCATGCTTCATCAACCTCCTTGACATAAATATAAATTAAAGGACTCAATCCAAGAAGCACAAAAAGAAATGCGAAATAATTCAAAGAGTTGGAAAAAGAGATAACTCCTAAAATTAATCCAAATATTAAAGGAACAAAAATCTTTATTCTATCACTTTTAATTTTTTTTCTAAAATTGTGCTTAAATTTCTTATTTCCTGAAATCAAAAAGAATGTATACACCAGCGTATACAATGCCCCTATGGAAAAGAGAAGAACAACAAAAGCTATTCCCAAATAAAAAATACTTCCAATGCTGCTAAAAGGCAATACTAATCCAAGACCCATAAGCAGTTTTGCATCGCCTCCGCCAAAAGCTCCCCCGTAATACAAGGCAAATGCAATTAGCATGAAAAAAATAAATCCTAAAAATCCGTAAAAAAAGAAATTCGCATTATTAAAAGCCAGAGAATAAAAAGCTCTGTATGCAACTGCAAATGCAATTAATGAATAGCTAAGCCAGTTAGGCACTTCTGTTGTTTTAAAATCAATTATGCCGGCAAATAAAAGCCAGATAAAAGCCAAAGCATATAAAAAACCATATTCAGCAAGCATCTTAGTTCTCTGGCTCGTTCAGCTCTGTTCCTCTGTACTTGCCGCCCTTCTTATAGACTCTGAATCTCCTCTTCGCTTTTTTGTCATTCTTAGTCTTTCTCTTCTCGGGATATCCGTAATCCATTAACTGAAAACAAATTAGTAATTTATATATTTACTGGACAGGCTGCATTGTTGCGTTGTCAGATGTTATCATAAGAGATTTAAGCTAAGATATTTCTGATATTTTATGGAAGAAACAAAAAAGAGGATAAAAAGAAAGAAAACAATTCACGCCCACATTTTACAAAAGTCATTGAATATAACGAACCACCTTGGTTAACAGATATTATTGTTGGCCAAAAAGGTTCTAAATCTCATGCACATATGACTTTAAGCGAAGCACAAATTATTTATTTAAAAGACGCGGAAGACAAAGAGATTGTTAAAGAGGATTTCTAAAATTGAATCTTTAGGCATATTCGCCCATAAAAAATCACCAAAAATCGCATGGATAAAAATCAATTTTCTTCAATTAAACAAACTTCAAAAAACTATTGACAAAGACATAAAAGCGTTTACCGATTACATTAATTCTATTCCTTTAAAAAAACTTTTCTCTTCAGAACTCAAACCATTTGGTCCGGTCTACTCTGAAATAGAAAGCTATAAACTTATCTAAAGAAATAATCCAAAAACCCATTTCCACTAAAATCAAATATTGCTTCTCCCGTAATGCCTGCATCTCCCTCAGAACTTACTTCTGGCTTGCTGCCTCCTGAATCCAATCCTCCAACTGTGTTGCTCTCTCCCCCGGTGCTGCTACTCTCACTTTCCGAACTGCTGATACCAGAATCAAAATTCTCAGGTTCTAATCCCCTATCTCCTTCAAATCCTCTTTGCTCAAACTCATCTGGATTAAACTCCCCTTCTCTATTTTCTTCTCTAAATCTATCTTCACCTCTCCTTTCAAACTCATCTACAAAACATCTGCAATCTTCTCCACTAGAACATTCCCATCTTCCTTGTCTTGCGCTACAATCTTCTGCAAATTTTCTTTGATAATCTCTTCTATCTTCTCTAAAGCTCTCCTGCTTCTGTCCCACATTAGAAGTAGCTCCATCATAACAAGCAAGTCTTTCTTGAGAATCACTAATTTCTCTGCAATTTCCTCCAAATCCATGATTTTCGAATCCTCTTTCTTCTCCTCTCAAACCTTCCATAATTTCCTGACATTTTTTAGGATCATTCCTGTTCTCTCCTGTCAATCCGGCGTCGACACATTCTTGTGGTGCATTTTGCCTAAACATTAATTTTCCACATTCTTTAGGATCCTTTAATCCTGCACTAACACATTCTTCAGGAGCATTCTGTTTAAACATAATTTCCCCACAAATCTCCCTCGCCTCTCTCTCACTTTGAATATTTCTGCTCAATAACTCTTCTTTGCATTCTTCAGGAGCATTTGTCTGAATCATAATCTTTGCACATTCCTTGGGGCTCGTAGCTCCTGCTTCCTGACATTCTTTTGGCAAATGCGATTCAATTCTTGCTTCCCCAACATCTCCTTCAAGCCGGTCAAAAACATCTTGCAAATGCTCTGGCAACTCAGGCATCTCCAAACTATCTAACTTCCCGCAAGCATTTTCATCTCCATCGATATTGCAAGCAGTTGCCAATGGAGCTGCAATAGCACACATATCTGCAAAATCCTTAAATGGAATTTCCTGACATTTACAATCCTGCCCAGCTGTTTTAAAACATTGAGACATTATTTTCCCAAACTTTTCAGCTTCTTCTCTCTGCTCTTTTGTTAAATCTTTATCCAAACTTCTTTGCCATTCGGGAGCATCGTCCCCTGTCTTGCATACTCTGGAATATTCTAAAGGATCTAACTCTGACAAAGCAATGCAAAGCTCTTTTATCTTGCCAGCAATCTCAACGGCAGTTTCTATTTTATCTTCTCTATCAATAACATCATCAACAAAATCTTCTCGTTCATCTTCCGGAATCTCGCTCTCCAGTTCTCTTATCGCATTCCTAATTGCAGCAGCACTTCTCCTTGCCTCATCTCCTTCATCAGGATTAACTTCTCTCTCAAGATTCTCTGCATGACTTCTATAACTTTCC
>CAYTHI010000018.1:0-8419 GCA_964437555.1 Candidatus Woesearchaeota archaeon
TGCAGAAGAATATCAATTAAATAAATCATAAAATGAGTAAATTTTTAAATCAAATAGTATGCTTCTGTTTATGAGAAAGATAGAAACAAGCGAAGAGATTGAAGCAAGGTCAAGAAGAAACAGGAGAATAGGAAGCATTTTTATTATTGCTCTTTTAGTTTTAAGCAGCCTTGGATTTGCATATTATGGCGGGGGAAGCAGCCAGGAGCAGGCAGCAGGAAACCCTGAAGGCAACCAGTATGGCCTAATAGAAATAAAAAATGGGCAGGACACTTTTTATTTCGCTACCTATCCGGAGACGTTCGCTGATATTCCTGTTGAGCTAAACAAGAACTATTTGTCTTATCAGGGACAAGAAATATTTTTGGATATTAAGAATGATTTTGCCTTGCAGGAGCTTTCACTGAATTTAGGAAAATATGCAGGAAGAATGCAAAAAGCCTGCTATGGCCACTGCGAAGAAGACCTGCCAGAGAAGGGCTGCGATAATAACTTAGTAGTATTCAGAGAAAGTGATACTGAAAGAGTATATTCACAGGATAATTGTGTTTTTATACAAGGAAGCATTAAAGCAGTAGATGCTTTTATATACAATTTGTTTAACCTGGGCTGATTAAAAAAATTTAAATAGAGATTTATGCAGAAATTAAAGATGAAAACAGAGAATAAAAAGAAAATAAGAAGTAAAAACTCTAAAATGGAAAAGAGAGTTGAAAAAGACCTGCTGAAGATAATAGGCTTCTTTGCTGTTTTAGTTGCAATCTTTCTTGCAGCTAATTATATATTTAAAAGCATGAGCCAAATTGAATACCAAGGATTGGTTTTCACTGAACAGAAATATGGGGAAATCACTTTTTATAATTACTATTATTATTTTGAAGCTCCGGACAAAGAACTAATAAAATACAATTTATACTTGAGAAATGACCCAAGATTTAATAACGCCAGCGTCGGAGAGGGAGAAGTTAATTTTCCCATAGACAAGGCAGTTTATATAACAATGGACTCTTCAGAGCTGAAAGTTTGTGATAAAAGCGTTGTTTCTATAGCTACGTTAACAGACTTCTTATCCAATAACAAGTTAAAAGTCAAGGCAGGCACTAATGATTATAATGAATACATATTGTACAAAACCCCTTATATAACCTGTGAAAACACTCCGAATAATCCTGTAATTTCGCTGCAAAGAGAGAATAGGACAGAAATAAGAATAGATGGAAATTGCTATTCTATAGATGTTGGAGATGAATGCAATATGCTTGAGGCAATTGAGAAATTCGAGGTTAAAGCAATATTAGATGCAAGAAATAGAAAATTCGGCTAAAATTTTTTCTTAATTTTAAAATAGAATATTATAATTGCAAGGCATATCAAAATAGTTATAAGGGTTATTGAACGCAGGTTTTCGTTAATGAGCGCAGAATTATCTCCAATAAATATTCCTAAAAGAATTAGGACTGAACTCCAAATGCCTACTCCTAAAGAAGTGTAAATGGTAAATTTTGCCAGATTCATTCTTCCAAATCCTGCAGGAAGAGAAATAAGCTGCCTTACTCCAGGTATTAGCCTTCCTATAAAGGTAGTTATGTCTCCGTGCCTGTCAAAGTATAAGTCTGTTTTTTTCAGCTTTTCCTCGTCCAAAAGAAAGAATTTTCCGTATTTATTTATCAATGATTGCACTGCTCTTCTTCCGATAGATAAAGCAATGAAATAATTGAAGAATGCTCCTGTCAGGCTTCCGAGAAGCGCTGAAATAAAGACAGCTATAAAAGACATTTTTCCCTGCTGAATTAAAGCTCCCGCAGGTATGAGAACAGCTTCGCTCGGAAAAGGGATAAAAGAGCTTTCAATGGCCATTAGAATGAAAACTCCTAGATAGCCAAGGGAATCAATTAGGGATAACAGCCAAGCAACAGATGCTGTAACAATTTCTGCAATCATTTACTTCTCCTTTGATAAACTGCTTCTTCATACAGAATCTTCAGGTCAGAATATAAAGGTATCTCTGATATTTTAAATATGAAGACGCTTAAAAACCAGATGACAACAACCATGAAAGTGCTCCCGATATACCATGTTAGTTCATGCGCCAGGTCAAAATATGCGTAACCTTGGGGAACTAAAACTGCGAAAACAGCTATCCTCGCAACATTCAGCAAAAAGAAAAGGATTAAGGAAAAAGCCAGCGTCTTTGCTCTTTTTCCGTAAGACATTGGAGTGCTAAGATTCAGGATTAATAAGAGATAATAAGCTGACCCGGCCACACAGGCAGGAATTATCCTTGCAAAGTATCCTTTAAAAAAGATTACTGTTGCAGGATTGACAAAACTTATAACTTCCGGAACGAGCCTTACTTCTTCCATTACCTTAGACAATATAAAAAAAGAAGAGTATACTGTAAGGGGAGTGAATATAAAATAAAAAATTGAGATAAAAAATCCAAAGATAAGAAGCAAAGAATATCTTCCCACTAAAAGGTATAAATCTCTTTTATTCATATAAACAATAGGAAAACAGGGTTTAAAAAAACTTTACTTTCTTGACAATCTTATTGCAACAACAATTATCAGCACTATTAAGATTACATTTATCAAAACAAGCCAGACAACAGAACTGTTTCCCTCACCGAATATTGCGAACCCTGATAAAACCCCTGATGAACTTCCTGCTTCTACATTTACCTGCACTGTCTGAGTATAAACCTGGCTGTCTGAAGTTGCCTGTATAACGAATGAGTTAGAGCCTTCTGCATCATCATTCAGAGAAAGAGTTATTACCACTTCTCCGCTCTGGTCAGGTGCCAAAGTCAAATATCTTGGAGTTATTGATGACAATTCTGCCCATGAATTGTATGAAAGGGCATCTATGGCAAAAGACCGCTGTGTTGAGCCAGTGTTAACTATTGTTACCTTGACTGTCATTTCCTGTCCTGCTATTACATCAGAAGTAGGAGAAGCTGTGATTACGGGAGTTTCGCTATTACCTGTTCCCGAACAGCCGATAACATTCAAGGAATATTTGAATTCCACTCCGTCCTGCCTGTAGTCTCCGCTTCTGTAATCATAAGAAGGCACGAACTGAATTATATATGAGCCGTCATTAATACCTGCCGGAACATTAAAGCTGAAATCTACGCTGTCTGAATCTCCTTTATTAAAATCATTTATTTCAAACTCCTGGTTTAAATTCAGGCCGGAATTAAACATATTTATTTTTACCCTGTCCTGATCATCTTTTCCGACGTTAAATACTTCAAATGAGCCTCTTGCGGATTCCCCGCATACTGCTTCAGTTGGGAGATGTATGTTTTCTATTGCGATAAAATCTTCGTCGTCGCTCTTTGTGCTGATTGAGAACGACTCAAAAATAAGCTCGTCCAAATCTGTTGAACTATCTGCGCAGGAATTTGATTCTCCCTCGTCATCGTCAAAAGCCTTGACAGCAAGCTTATAGTTCCCCGCATCTGTATCTGCAGGAACCCTGAATCTAAAATGAACTGTGACATCATCGTCATCATCGATATTTATGGTGTCAACTTTACCTTCATCATCGCTATCTGAATCAGAAGTATAATCCATGTCATCGGCTATGTTTCTTCCCTGTGAGTCAAAGATTCCAAGCTCAATAACTGTATCAACATCATTATCCAAGTCAAGATTTTCAACCTTTACTTCAACATCAATCTCATCAAGCAATTCCCAATCATTATCTTCCCCGTCGCCTTCATTGTCAATGCTTACTTTTGAAATAGAAAGGTTCTGCCCTGCAGCACCGTTTCTGCAGAATGATTTCTGAACAGTTATTGTTTCTGTTGAAACAGCTGTTGGATTGCCAGAATCCTTTGCCTGAATAACTAAATTATTATTGCCGAACTTTAAATTCTGAAGAGCTGATAGTATAACTGTTATTGGATTTGATGTCTGCCCAATACCAAGATTTAGATTATTTGCCGAGAAAGTTGCGCCGAAAGTAGTTACTTCTGTTAAATCAATATCTGCTAATATTACATTTCCTATGTTTTTGACAGTTATTGTTGCATTTTCTCCTATGGAAACTATCTGTGAGTTTGAATCCAAAATAATATCCAATGCGGGACCTTGGACTATATTAATTGAATAATTTAATGTAGCAAACTCCAGAGGATTTCCTGTGCTTTTTACTTTTATAAGAACATTAATTGTACCTGTTGCACCCCCGGGAACCGAAAGTGTTGCCGCTAAAGGCAGTGTTTGATTTGCATTAATAGAATTTTGATTTGGGGGCGTCAAAGTTCCCTGGCTTGCTGTGCTGTCTACCCAGGAAAGATCTATGTAACTGAAAGAAGAATTAGAATTTGTTAAATTGAAAGATAAGGTTAATGTTGTTCCTGCCTGAACTGTTGTCGGGCTATTATTGTCAACTAAGCTCAAGTCTGCAGCATTTGCAGAACCAAGCATTGCTACCAACATAAATACAGATAAAATGCTTAACGCGAACTTCATACTTTTCATTTTGATGTAACTTTACAATTACACCTGTTTATAAACTTTTCGCTTTTCTCAGGAAACATAGTTTTATATAAAAAATATGCCTTTGTAAATTATGGTGATAACTGTGAAAGAAAATATTGTGGGCGCCAGAATTTTTCTCGCCGGAGTAATATTATCTATCGCCGCGGGAATACTTAGTTTCGGCGAGCTGAATACATTAATTCTTGGAATTCTCGTAGCGATAGGATTAGTGGTTGGATTTGGTTTTATAGGAATCTCTGACAAAGAAGTCAATACTTTTTTGCTTGCTTCTGTTTCTCTTGTTATAGTCAGCTGGGCAGGAATTCAGGGTGTTGGAAATTTAGCAAACACTGATTTAATAGGCAGGGTTTGGTCTTACATTTCATCTATTCTCGCTGCATTATTAGTCATGCTTGTGCCAGCAACAATAATTGTTGCCATAAAGAGCTTGTTTTCAGTCGCAAAAAGATGATTCATCTTTTTTTGGTAGCTTGGTTAATCTGTGATAATCAGCAAAGAAAGATATGCCTTATATATAATAAGCAAAATAAATTATCTCTATTATAAACAAGACGATTATTATGCTATAGCCAGATATATTACTTCATATTATATAATAAGACAATTAATATGAAAAACAATAAGGAGGGGTAAGCATTGAGTTTATAGAGCCTGATATCAATAAGAGCATATAAATCCAGAGAGTATTTATGGCCAGACAGATTGACTTATTATATAATAGGACATCAGCATGAAAAGCATTGTTAAACAAATATCGCTAATGGATATTAACTTGTTATAAGCATAATACTATATGAATTTTGTAAATAATAAAAAAGAAAGCTTGACAGGTAGCTTAACAATTAAGATGTTGATAGATAATAGATATATCAACAATAAAGGAAAAGATGATATTCAGCCTTAGCCATTAATAGAAAGAAAGATTGTCCTTTTTCTGCTCTTTTTGAGGCGGTGCCTTAAAAATATCTGCAAAATCAGGAGTAGCAATTATAGTATGGTCTCCGAAACCAGCTATGGAGCCTTCCATTGCCTCAATAGTTTTCTTTATTTTGGATATTGCTCTCTTTAATTCTATAACGTCTTTGGTCTTTATTGGCTTAATATCTATTATAGCGATAGTATATCCTTCCCTTAAGGCATTTAAAACTTCATTG
The DNA here is from genome assembly GCA_964437555.1 of Candidatus Woesearchaeota archaeon. Classification (GTDB taxonomy): domain Archaea; phylum Nanobdellota; class Nanobdellia; order Pacearchaeales; family GW2011-AR1; genus UBA92. The sequence continues at coordinate 5,666 of CAYTHI010000018.1, forward strand.
ACATCATCATACTGCTTAATCACAAAAGGCCTTACAAGAATCTTCTGCTTTCTGGACTTGGACTCATCAAAATCTATAGAAATAAATTCTTCAGAATCGTCCCTTTTTCCCAGCAATCTTTTAAAATCAAATGCCATGAAATAATTTGCAATGGTTAGTATATAAATATTATCGTGATTTTGTAGATATTAAGCAAATTACGCCTGTTTTTGCCTGAATTTATCTTTTATTTGTTCTGCCCTTGATTCAAGCAATTCTTCCTGTTTCTCGACGGACTTTAACCTTAAATTCAGTATCTTGTCTTTTTCCTCAAGCTCTTTTAACACATTGTTTTTGTCTGCCTTAATAAATATGGAACCTGACAGCTTATAGACTTCTTCGGAAGATTTTTTAAGCTCCTCAAGGGCAGTCTCAGTCTCATTTATCTCAAGAGCAAAAGACTGTTTTTGCATTAAAAGCATCTGGGAATTTCTTTCTATTACCTGCAATTCGTGAATTTGCTGGGATTTTTCTTTGTCTTCCATAAACTAAATGGCCTTTATCTTTGCTATGTGCTTTCTCGGCTTGTAGAAGATTTTTGAATTGCAGAAAGGGCAGACAAATCTCTTTTCTAAAGCCTTGCTGGTTATTGTTTTGCTGCAATGAAAGCATTTGTATTGTGCCATGATTATGATTATTTAATGTGGTTTTTAAATTTAAGCTTGCTTTTCCAGATGATAAGCGTGGCCGGAAAATTTCTTTCCGCATTTTTCGCAGTTCCATATTCCCATGGCCATTCTGCTGACTCCAGGCTTGTTACAGAAGGGACAAAGCTGTTTTTTTCTCTGAAGAAATTCAATTGAATTCAATCTCTTCCTAATGTTTGTTCCGTAGCCTGCCCCGAATCTTCCTGCTGCCTTAACTTTTTTCGTCCTTGTACTCATGTCCAAAATTACAAATGAAGGTTTTTAAATTTATTGAAAGAATAATTTAACCTATTCAGATTTTTATTAAATGGGGCTGCCCGGATTTGAACCGGGATCGCGAAGTCCCAAACCTCGAATGTTAACCAGGTTGCACCACAGCCCCGTTAGATAAAAATAATTTGGATAGTATTTTAATCTTTGCGCTGAAGGAATTTTTCAAAAATCTTACTTCTTCTTTGCTTCTTTGCCTTTGGCTGGCTTGGCTTCTTCTTTCCTCGCCGGAGCTGTTGCTGCTGCCGTGGCGGCCTTTGCAGCTTCCTCAATAGCTTTAGCTTCCTCAATAGCTTTCAACTCTTTATCCTGCCTTTCTTTGACAATCGCAAACTTGCTTTCTAACTCTGCCTTCTTTTCAGATGATAATTCTATTTTTTCAGACTTTATTTCTTTATCATAAACTCCTGATTCTATTTCTCTCATGACTTCTTTAGGATCTTTGGATTCAACTAATAGCCCAAGAGAAACGCAGGAACCAACAACAAGCTTTACTGCAGATTTCAAATCTCTGGCAAGCATGTTGGGCATTTTTGTTTTAGCAACATAGATTAATCTTTCAATTGAAACGTTTCCGACTTTTATTTTGCCTGCCTGCCCTGAACCTTTTTCCAAACCAAGCTCTTTTTTCAATAATTCGGAAACAGGAGGAGAAAAAACTTTAATTGTATAATTTTTTGTTGTCTTGCTGACATCCAGCTCAATGGGAACTTTTATTCCGCTAAATCCCTCGGTTGCCTTGTTTATGTCCTGAATAACCTTTCCAAGATTTATTCCCATAGGTCCCAGCTGCTGAGCTATTGCCGGACCTGGCTTCATATTTCCTCCATCAACTATTAGCTTTATCGTTGGCATTATTATTCTTCCTCTTCCTGTTCGTCCTTATCGCGCCTTATAACTCTTACGTTATCTATCTTGACAGTTATTGGAATCGGCACTGCTGCGCCGAGAAGAGAAACAACAACTTCTCCTTTCTTCTTGTCAATTCTTGTAACCTTTCCTTTCTCATTCTTAAATGTATCTGCAATCATCTCAACAATGTCTCCTTCCTCTATATTATAATCCTCAACTGCGGGCTGGAGCATATTCTTAACTTCATCATAAGAAATTGTTCTCGGCAAAATTCCCTTAACATACTGCTGATTGAAAACAGCTTCTTCAACTGAATCCCTGTCCAATGCCTCAACTATCAAGTATCCCCTTAATCCATGAGGCCTGACAGCAGAAAAAACATTCAGAGATTTTTTTATGACTTTCTCTGAAATCATCTCCAATACCTTGTCTTCTTTGTTTGTTGTTACTTTAATGATAAATATCATCTTGCTTATGCTCCGCTACCTCCTAATACCTGAAGAAGTAGTATAAATTAAGATTTTACAGGGTATATAAATTTTGCTTTTTCTGAAGCTGTAAAATATTATAGAAAGATTTAAGAATGGTATTAAGATAGAAAAATAATGGCTGAAGTAGAACCTCAAAGATTGTCGCCTGAAGATTTTTATCAAAGAATTAGACTGGACCTATAACCTCTTTTGATTTCATAGTAGAAGACAATGAGAGAAGATATTTGCTTGGCGTAAGAAAAAATGAGCCTGCTAAAGGATTTTTATTTGTTCCTGGAGGGGCTACTCTAAAAGGCGAAAGCTTTTCAGATGCGATAAGAAGAACATCCAGTTCAAGCATAGGTATAGAACTTGAGCCGGAAAATGTCAGCCTTCTATGGCTCAATGAACAAATCTATCCAAATAACTTCACCGCGATTCATTCATTGGCTTGAAAGCCAAGGATTTCTTGCAGA
>CAYTHI010000019.1:0-5094 GCA_964437555.1 Candidatus Woesearchaeota archaeon
CTTGCACAGTTCAAGTTGTTTCCGCGTCATGTGAAACATCCCTCCCAAATCAACATAATTTGTTCTAGCCTTTATGCACGCTTTCATTATGGCAAGATTAAAATAATATTGAACACAATTAATACATATGTCCTTACCAATAAGGAGATTAATTAATTCTTTTTCATTAGTTATATCTATTTTTTGATACTTAATTTTTTTAGAATTAAAAGATTTTGCAAAATTCATTGCCTTGTCTTCGTCTCTACCTGCAATGATTATTTCATCGTTTTTTGAAAATCTAAATAAATCATTGACAACAGCTTTTCCTATTATACCATATCCGCCTAGAACAACATACTTTTTCACTTTCCATCACCAGTTAATCCAACATATATATGTTTTAAGTAAGTATATTCTTCTAAAGCATACACACCAAGGTCTCTGCCATGCCCTGTGCGCTTAAGACCGCCATGGGGCATTTCACTTACCAAAGGTAAATGATCATTTATCCATACCTCTCCAAATTCCAATGCATTGGCGACTCTAAATGCTCTTTGCACATTCCCCGTCCATACGCTGGAAGCAAGTCCGTAATCAACATCGTTAGCTTTGATAATAACCTCTTCTTCAGTATTAAATTTAGTAATAGCAATTACGGGTCCAAATATTTCTCTTTGACAAAGATTACTTTTTTGCTCAAAATCCTTTACAATAGTGATTGGAAAGAAAAATCCTTTTTTTGGTATCTTTGATTGGTACACTACCTTCTCGGTTTTTTTCAGATTATCTAAAAAATTCTGTACTCTCTCTTTTTGTTTTAAAGAAATCAAGGGTCCGAGGTTTGTATCTTTATCTTTTGGGTCTCCTAGTTTAATTTCCTTGGCATACCTAATAGCTAATCCTATAAATTTATCGTAAACTTTATTTTGCACATAAATTCTGGCCGCGGCTGTGCAATCCTGCCCGGAATTAACAACAGAAGCATCAACTGCAAATTTGGCCGCTCTTTCTATGTTAGCATCCTCAAAAACAATAAAGGGAGCTTTGCCACCGAGCTCAAAATGAGTTTTCTTTAGTGTAGAAGAAGCTAATTTCATTATTTCAATTCCTGTCTCAGTACTTCCGGTAAGGGCAATCATGTCTATTTCCGGATGAGTCGCCAGTATCCTGCCAGTTTTAGCACCTGAACCTGTGACAACATTTATAACTCCATCAGGAAAACCTGCCTTTGTTGCAAGAGCAGCTAATTCTAAGGTTGTTAAAGGAGTATAAGAGCTAGGCTTCAAGATTATAGTATTTCCTACAGCAACAGCAGAAAGTTTCCAGCAAGCCATCATTATAGGATAATTCCAAGGAGTTATTGCGGCCACAACCCCAATTGGTTCTCTTTTCAGTATTGAAGTCCCTAATTGCTCATGCTGATCATCTAATGAGTGTGCATCAAGGTAATTTCCTGCCGAGGTAGTGGTTAAGGTTCTGCATGCTCCAGCAAAAAATCGCAAATTGTCTATTCCGAATTCTATATCTGCTCTGGCTAATGATAATGTTTTGCCTTGATTATTTGATTCAATTTCAGCAAGTCTTTCTTTATCTTTCTCAATCAGATCAGCAAGTTTTAGAAAAAGCAGAGATCTTTCGGCAGGAGTTGTATTTCTCCATAAAGAAAAAGATTCTTTAGCTGATTTTACAGCCAAATTAACATCCTCCTTATCGGAATCAGTAACCTTTGCAATTACTTCTTCGGTAAACGGATTTATAACCTCAAGACTATCCTTGGATAAAGAAAACCATCTTCCATTAATATAATTCTTCAAACTTTCTACCTCCTTTTTCATAGGCCTTATTAGCGTTTGATGTTTAAAAGGCTTCTTAATCTGTCTTCATCAAATCCCACTATTATTTCACCATCAACATCTATAACAGGGACTCCCTGCTGACCTGATTTCTTTATCATTTCTTGAGCAGCTTTCTGATCTTCGCCTACATTCTTGTCAGTGAACTTAACTTTATGCTCTTTCATAAATTCTCTTGCTTTATGGCACCAAGGACATGAGTCTGTGCCGTATATTATTACTTTCATAATTTGATTAGAACCATCGTATTTATAAACTTTCAGGAAACCAAGTTAACTTTGCTTTAGCTTGCGCATTTCTCTTTTTTCAATAAAAGATTTCAGCAATGCAGGAATAAAGCCCGCCAAAACAAAATTTCCAGAGTCAAGCAATCCTTTATGTTTTCCGAGACTTATCACCAAAGGAGTTTTCTTGCTATGATATGAAGATAAACTATTCTTAGATTTTTAGTTCATATTATTCTCCTCCTTTCAGCTTTTTTAATCCATTTATTTGAAAAAAGATTAAATATGATATTTAAATTATGAGTGAACTCGGTTAACTGTTCACTTAGTTCACTAAAGATATAAAAACTCTTTTAGTTATTTTCTAGCATGAAAGAAAAGAGTTATGAATATGTAATCTTGGGGGCTGGCGGAGCAGGTCTGGCTTCTGCGATGTATGCTGCCAGGTTAGGATTAAAAACACTTGTTCTTGGAGCATCACATGGGTCAGAGCTTCCAGTCGGCGGGGTTATAACAACAACAAATATAGTTGAGAATTATCCTGGATTCCTCAAATTAACCGGAGTAGAGCTAGCAAAAAAGATAGAAGATCATGCGAGAAGCTATGAGTTAGTAACAATAAAAGAAGAAAAAGCCGATAAAGTTGAAAAAAATGAAAGCTGCTTTAAGATAACTACAAACAAGGCCGTCTATTCTGCGAAAACAATTCTTTTTGCAACAGGAACTAGATGGAGAAAACTGGACGTCCCTGGAGCAAAAGAGTTTGAAAATAAGGGTTTAGCATTCTGCGCTTTATGCGATGGGGTGTTATTCAAAAATAAAGTTGTCGGAGTAGTTGGAGGAAGTGATTCTGCAGTAAAAGATGCTCTGCTTCTATCAGAGTATACAAAGAAAGTTTATATTATCTATAGAGGAGAGCAAATTCGTCCTGAGCCAATAAATATGGAAAGAGTAAAAGCAAATAAAAAAATAGAAATTATAAACAATACTAACGTTATAGAAATAAAGGGCTCTAAATTTCTTGAGAAAGTTGTTCTTGACAAACCTTATAAAAAGTCAAAAGAATTGAAATTAGATGGATTGTTTATCGCAATAGGGCATATTGTTCTTTCAGATTTAGCAAAAACTTTAGGTGTGAAAACAAATGAAAAAGGAGAAATAATAACTGATAAAACCGCATTAACAAATATTTCTGGAATTTTTGCCGCGGGAGATGTCGCAGATACACCTTTCAAACAGCTTATAACCGGAGTAGCAGAAGGTTGCATTGCAGCCCATTCAGCCTATGAGTATATAACCCAGAATAGGGTGGTGGCTTGCTGATTTCTTAATAAAGAAAATCTTTCATTATTTTGATTTTGTAACTTCTCTAAATACTCTCAATGCTTCTTCTTCGTCAATAATTTTTCCATGCATTTTGGGATGAGCTTCTTGAACATAAATATAAGCAGGAGCAGCTTGATTAACAACCATTGGGATTCCGTCAAGTAAATTTTTAAGCCCTTCATTTTCAGCTATTCTCAATGTTTTTGTCTTACCACTTTTATGCAAGGCAATATCTGCAATAATAATTGCTGGACTTAACATTGATAATTCCCGAGCAATTGTTCTAGAAATAGTCTCATTATGCCCTCTGTCGTCAGCAGCTGCAAAGGCAGCAAAATCTTCAAAAGCTCCATCAGATCCTTTATTTGTTAAATTAATAATAGCATCTGGTCTAGTAAATGAGTTCAATGCATAACCTCTGATTATATCTTCCCCTCCCGCAACAGCAATTCCTCTCTCGCCACCATATTGAGTGTTTATCCTTGAAGCTAAGTCAACAGCTTTTAAAATAGTCCTATTTAAAATTACAACTCTATTTGGATTTCTTTGCGCAATTAATCTTGCAATTTCCCTAGCAACTCCTCCTGCCCCCAAAAGAACATAATTTGCTCCCTCCATATTTTTACCAATCTCCCTGAATTTATCCTCTAAGCTTCTAATAAATCCTAAAGCATCAGTATTGTAACCAATAAGCTCACCATTTCTTTTAACAACTATGTTAATCGCTTCTAAGTCTTCAGGATAAACTCTGTCTAAATATCTAACACTTTTGTCTTTAAATCCTGAACCAAATCCCCCACCAAGATACTTTGGATCTTGTCTAAATGCATTTGTAATTATTTCTAAGTCTCTGGGGTCCGCAACAAGCATTATATTTCTTATATTTAATCCAAGTTTTTCATAAAGGGCGTTCCACATTAAAGGGGTTTTAGCAGAATAATCATGGTCTGTTAAAGGAATAGTATAACCATCTAAGCTTCCTAACCTAGATAAATCTACATTACCATCAACTAGCAAATAATCATTCTTCTTGGGCAATCTCGCTAGTCTCACCACTTTTTGTTCAAAAAGCTCTATAAGACTTTTAGGTTTTACATTCATTTCTCTTCCTCAATTAAAAACTTTCCCTTAATAACAAACTTATTAATGGGACTTCTATCGTTCGGTTTCTCTGATTTCTGCATTCTTTCATGTAAATCCTCAATATCTCCTTGTGTTCCAACAGCAATCATTGCTTCAACACTGTAATCTTCAGGAACCTCAAGAATTTTTCGTGCTTTATCATTATCAAAACCAGCCATGCCATGAGCAACCAAGTTTTTTATTCTTGCCTGCAAAGCAAAGGACATCCAGGCAGAACCGGTATCAAAACTATGAAGGGGATTTGGCTTTCCTTCGTCGTCAGTTTTTTTCGACAAAATAACTATCAATGCGCCCGCATCTCTTGTCCACATTTGATTAAATTCTGCCAATAAGCCAAAAAAATCATTCCAATTCTTATCTCCATTTAAAGAATACAAAAATCTCCATGGCTGAATATTAGATGAGCTTGGAGCCCAACGCGCTGCTTCAAACAAAGCCATCAAATCTTCTTCCTTGAAACCTTTTTTACTAATGGCTCTCGGGCTCCATCTATTGATAAACAAGTTATCCGCTTTGTGTTCCGGCTTTCTTTCATTTTTTATTTCATAGGGTTTTGTCATATTGTT
>CAYTHI010000020.1:0-2759 GCA_964437555.1 Candidatus Woesearchaeota archaeon
AGAAGACGCATTCAATAAAGTTAAGGCTGATGTTTCTGTTATATTGAAGCAAGCTGGATACAAGCCAGATACAGTCACATTCCTTGCAATTTCAGGATATCAAGGGGATAATGTTTTCAAGAAATCTGATAAAATGCCATGGTATAAAGGGCCGACAATTTTTGAGCAATTGGACTTATTTGCACAGCCTGAAAAGCCAACTAATCTTCCATTAAGAATGCCTTTGCAGGACGTATATGAAATAACAGGAATTGGAACTGTGCCTGTTGGAAAAATTGAGACAGGAATAATGAAAGTAGGGCAGAAAATAGTTATTCTTCCGGGAAGATCAGGAAGGGGAATTGCAGGAGAAATAAGAAGCGTTGAAGCTCATCATGAACAATTACCTCAAGCAGAGGCAGGGGACAATGTTGGTGTAAACATAAGAGGAATAGGTAAGAAAGATGTTGCGAGAGGGGATGTTATATGCGATGCTGGGAGCCCTGCTACAATTGCTGAAGAATTTGTAGCACAGGTTGCTATAATCTCTCACCCAACTGTTATTGCTAAAGGATATACTCCTGTATTCCATATTCACACAGCACAGGTTCCATGCCAATTCATTGAATTGATAGAAAAGACAAGCCCTGACGGAACAAAGGCAGCACATCCTGACTTTCTAAAGACAGGAGATGTTGCAAAAGTGAGAATCAAGCCAATAGGAAATCTTGTTTTGGAAACACAGGCAACTAATTCTCACATGGCAAGATTTGCAATAAGAGACGCAGGAGCTACAGTCGGAGCCGGTGTCTGCATTGAATTGAAGGCAAAGGCAGTTTAAATTCCTTAATTAGAATTTAATTATAGATTGAATTTGTTCTAATTATGATTTGCTGTTCTGCATTAGCATGATAGGAATGTATTCTTTTTGCTAAATAAGCCGAGATTGCCTTGGGGCCTTTTATCATTCTTCCTCTATCTGATAATAGAATAGACTCTCCTGTATTATGATTTTTCACAATATAACTCTCTCTTTTAAGCTCGCCTCTCTTTCTTTTTAAGAATTTTAAAACTTGATTTCTTGGAAAACCTGTAAAACAAAAATTTACTCCATCAGAATCAACATCCTCTATTTTCTCGCATTGAGCTGGATAAAGCTCTGAAGGATATTCTGTAATCATTATGTCCTCTACTATTTTGCTATCCGTCACTAAATCAACAAGTTCCATCCTAAATTTCTCTTATCCTCATTAAATAAATCTTTGCATATTATATCCTAAACAATAAAAAAGATTAAAAAGAGAGGAAAGCAGGAGATAGTATGAATATAAAAGAGAGAAACAGGCAGGAGATTGAGGCAAAGCTTGCGGGCATGGGAGATTACGTAAGAATGGATTACCTTCAGAGAGCTTTGAAATCAGGATTGGATTTTGATTCAAGAAAGTTTGTTTTGTTAAGATTGACGAAAATATATGAGGAAAGAAAAATGTTCCTTGAAGCTGCGAGATTGATGAGAGCTGCTGCCGATATAAACACAACATTCAAATCTAAAGGGAGTGATTACATGAAATCTGTTAAATTATTAATAAAGGGCGGAGATTTTGATGAAGCTGAGAGAGTACTGAAGCAGGCATTGACGTGCGGAAACGAGCCAGACAAAGCTGAAATGAAAAACCAGTTCAAGAAATATTTTACTGAGCAGGCGCAAAATTACACTAATATTGACAAAAGAAATCAGGCAAAAAAAGTTTATGAAAAAATGCTTTCACTAAACTTAAGCGGAAATGAGAAAGCGCAGATTCAGGGAAAGCTTCTTGAGCTCTATGAGAAGCTTGGGCTTGTGAAAGAATATTACAATCTTAAGAAAACAATGTAAGCTAAAAAGAAATTATGGCCCGATTAGGGGCCAAAAAATATTATTATATGCAGTCAGCTGATTCCAAACCATCTATCAAATCTTTCAGCTCGAATTCTTCGTCGGCATGGGTATCTTTTTCAGATACGCCTAGAAGATCCGCAGAGCTCTCTTTGTTCACCATCTTTTTTAGTTACGCGTAATCATTTCTTTATATATATAAATGTTTTCAGCGTTATTTTTCCTCGGATTTCATGCAGAAAAAGTTTATATACTGCAATGGCGTTATATTCCAACCGCCAATTTACTTTATTCTGTGTGGTTTTGTGTCTGACGACCTTGTCAACCGCTAACCTCAATGAACCTCACCCGCAAAATTTAAATACCATCCAGATTCATTATCCCTATGCCCTTGGGGGTAGTTTAACTTTCATAATCATTGCTTACGCGGATTGGGATTTACTGTAAGGAAAGATAGCGAGTTTTTTCTACTTAATTAAGGGAGGAGTAAAAATGGCAAAAATAAGCCCAGTATCAATAAAATACATGATTTATGCGAATTTCAGGGCAGAAGGCCCTGTTGAAAAGCCCGACGTAATCGGAGCTATATTCGGGCAGACAGAAGGACTTCTTGGAGCTGATATGGAGATGAGGGAATTGCAGAAAGAAGGAAAAATTGGACGAATCGAGGTCGAGTTGGAAGTTGTTGATGGAAGGTCTGTCGGGGAAATTAAAGTTCCGACTGCGATGGACAAGTCCGAGACGACGTTGATTGCCGCGGCTTTGGAGACGATTGACCGAATCGGGCCGACCGAAGCTAAGATTGAAATTTTGAAAATCGAGGACGTTCGCGGAAGCAAGAGAGATTTCATTTTGGAGAGAGCGAAGAAACTATGATTAAATGCATTGATTCAATCGTTTCGTC